>JBMNRV010000006.1:0-96211 GCA_050944835.1 Kiritimatiellia bacterium | reverse complement strand
AAGAAAGATTAGCCACAAAGAGGCACAAGATTCACAAGAAGAGACAGAGGTAGAGAGGGAAAGGGGCGGAGAAAGTAAACCGCAGATTGACGCAGATGGCGGAGGGGAGCCCCGAAGGGGCGCGACATACACAGACCAGGGCAACGCCCTGGGTACAGAACACCCCCTCAAAACCAGCCCTTATAGGGGCGTGACATAGGCGGAAAGAACCACAGATGGACACGGATGGAATTAAACCGCCAAGACGCCAAGAAAATGAGAGAATGGAACTACAGATGCGGAGATAAGAAAGATTAGCCACAAAGAGGCACAAGATTCACAAGAAGAGACAGAGGTAGAGAGGGAAAGGGGCGGAGAAAGTAAACCGCAGATTGACGCAGATGGACGCAGATAAGAAAGATTAGCCACAAAGAGGCACAGGAAGGAACAGAACACGCGGAGATGCGGAGATCGCGGAGAGGGAAAGGAGTTTTCCCCCTGCGGACGCTACAAAAAAAGTTTGTTTTATCAGGCGCTACATGGTAAAAATACCACCAACGTCATGTTTTTGGCAGTCAATTCATTAAAAGATAATAAAAGGTATAATGATGCATAAATATCTGGTTTTATTGGTTATATGCGTTACCGCGCAGCTGGCTTGTGGACGCCCGAATCCGGCTGCCGCTTATTGTGAGCGTATGGGTTATGAATACCGTATTGTCAATGAGCATGACGGCGCCCGGGGTGTGGCCGTAGTGGCGCCTGGGGTGGAGTTTGATGCCTGGGACTTTTTCAAGGGTAAAGTCGGGCAGGAGTATTCATTTGCCGCTTTGCATGGCTATGAGATTGAGTGTGTGCGTACCGATGAGGGCGGATATATCCGCGAGTATGCGGTTTGTTACCCGGTTGGCGCGCGCGCCAATACCGCGCATGGCATACCGTTGGAGGAGCTGATGCGTCAAAAAGGGTTGCCGTTGTATGATGATCAAGACGAAACCGGCAAATGGCATAGCGGCGCTGGGCGGGAGGCGGATGACGCGGATTGTCTTAGAATTTACCGTCTGATGGATGGGAAGACAGCCTTGCCGTCATCCTTTGACTGGCGAAATCGCGATGGCAAGTCATACATCGGCGCTGTACGTGATCAAGGGCACTGCGGTAGTTGCTATGCTTTTGCCTCTGCGGCTGCCGGAGAGGGAACATTTAATTGGGCGATGAAGCGATATGACGCAAATTGTATAGATTTTTCCGAGTCATTCATAGTGTGGTGCCTCGGTCGGTTGCCAAAATATTCTTCTCATTTTGGCGGTTGTGGTGGCGCGGATTACGATTATGCCGAGCTGTTGGCATTGACTGTGGAAGGTGTGTGTCTGGAGTCGGCGTTCCCCTATACTCCAACGGATCCAGGTGGTTGTGCTTATTGGGGTTGCCCGCGCGAGGTATTTACTTCCTGGCACCGTGTGCCATGTGGTGATATTGAGGCCATTAAAACGGCTATTATAACTTACGGTGTTGTGGATGCCGCGGTGGACGCCAGCAACTTCTCAAGCTATTCCGGTGGAGTTTACGATGACGATGCGACTAGCTGTTATGAGAACCCCTGTTATTATACTCCAGTGAATCACGCTATTGCGTTGGTCGGTTGGGATGATAATCCGCCTGAAGGCGGTGGCGGGTGTTGGATTCTGCGCAATAGCTGGGGGAATGGTTGGGGCGAAAACGGTTATATGCGCCTTCGCTATAATGCCGCTCGGGTAGCCTGTGAAGCTTGCTATTTAGTTTTCACTCCGCCAGTCATGCACACGCTGACTGTAAAATCCGCGCATGGCGGAGCGCATCCGGCCGTTGGAGAATCTGTTTATACCAATGGGTCAGTCATTAACTGTACTGTAACCAATTCGCCGGTGCAAGCCGGCACTAACCGCTATGTTTGCATCGGTTGGACCGGCACTGGCAGCGTCCCTCCCGTAGGGTTCGGCCTCAATACCCGCCCGTTTGTGCTTAATAAGGATTCCAGTATCACCTGGCTTTGGGAAACCAATGTGCTGGAAGCGCCGCCTGTCGTGAGGGCTGGCGCCGGGACATCGGTTGATGGAGTGAAGGTATCCTGGCAGGCCGTTCCGGAGGCGACAGGATACCGTATCTGGCGCGGCGTTTCCAGCCGACCCGGTGAAGCGGCGTTATTGCTGCCGCAAACGGCGAGTTTGAATTACATTGATACCAATGCGCCGGTTGGCAAGCTGTATTATTATTGGCTACAGTCTGTAAATGGGGCCTCCACCAGCGCCTTAAGTATATATGCCACTGGATGGCGCGGTGGGATATCCTCCGGCGTCAGCGCGGATTACGATGGTGATGGACTGGCCGACCCGGCGCTCTACAGCGATGCGAACGGCGTCTGGAGCATTATGCCGTCAGCATACGGCTACAACAAGCAGCTTCATAATTTTAACCGGTTGGGCGGTCGCGGCAAGGCTTCTGTGGCAGCGGATTTTGACGGCGATGGAGTTGCTGATCCCGCGATTTACCAAGAGTCCACCGGGACTTGGCGCGCCATGCTTTCCAGCAGAAATTATTACACGATTAAGCTGCCGTTTGCTTTTGGCGGAGACGGCTGGAGCGGTGTAGTAGCGGATTTTGACGGCGACGGCTTGGCGGACCCTGGTGTTTACAACCGCGCGTCGGGCGATTGGCGGGTTTGCCTGTCAACAATGCAGTATGCACAACAGACACGGGCGGCATTTCTTGGCGGGCCAGACGCGTGGCCTGTAGCCGGTGATTTTGATGGCGATGGTTTTGCTGATCCTGGCGTATATTTCCCCGCCTCGGGCATTTGGCAGGTCAAACTCTCCAGTCTGAATTACAATACTTATACTGCGCCTTGGCCCTTAGGCGGCCCGGGTTATTTCCCGGCGCCGGGTGACTACGATGGCGATGGCCTGATGGACCCGGCTGTGCGGAATATTTCCGGGAAAATCTGGATGGCCAGATTGTCCGGCCAGGCCTACCGACTCTTCGTCATCCCGCTGGGTTTTTAGCGGTTAGGCGCTCTCTGTGCCGGGTTGGGATTGGCGAGTGGTAGTTCGCAAATAGTGGCAATGGATAAAGCGCTCAAATTGTTTACTTGGCGGGATGCCGACGCTTTTTTCACTCCCGCTGTTTTGGAGTTGTTGTCTGACTTGCGGCAATGGCGCCTGGTAACGCCATACCAAGCCCTGCCGTCGGCCTCTGGACGACCGAGCGCCGACACGTTGGCTTGGCTGCGTCGGCATCAGCATGTCCATCCGTTTCATGAAGTGTTGTTAGTGGTCGGCGGGTCGTCTTGGCATGGGGTACAAGATCGGGCATTCCGTTGCCGCCCAGGCGTCATGGTGATGACTGCGCCTAACCAGCCGCATGTTAATCGTTACCATCCTTCGGATGATGGACTGCGCCACATCTGGGCAAGGTTCATTGCTGCTGAGCATGTTTTTCTGCAGTTTGTCATTGTACGACGCGGTCGGGTTCATCGCGTATATGGTGAGCGTAGCTTTTTCCATGTCGGCGATCTGGGCCGCCGGCTTTCTTTGTTGCGCACGGTAGCGGATGGCGGCGATCCGGCTGCGACGCTGAATGTCAAATTATTGCTGATAGCGTTTTTTGCGGATTTGTTGCGTCTGATTATTGAATACATGCGCCGGCCTGGGGAGAGCATTGACCGGGATGAACTGCTGCGCAAGAAAATCAAGGCAATTTGTGGGCATATCCGGCAGACCGGTGGTGTCAATGCGTCGCTGGCGGGGTTGGCGGAAGTGGCCGGGTACAGTCCCGGCCACTTCGCACGAGTCTTCAAACAAAACACCGGTCAGACCGTCCATCAGTATATTGACGCCTGCCGGTTGGAACGCGCCAAGATATTGCTGGCGGATAAGATGCCCGGTAAGCGCATGGCCGCCGAACTAGGTTTTGCCGACAAGACCACTCTTTCGCGGTGGCTGAATAAATACCGGAATGCGTTGTAGCCTTGACCGGGCGCCCGGAGTTACTTTCGGCGCATGGATTTGATGATGACATCCTTAGCCGGCACGTCGCTCATGCCTCTTTTGACAGTGGTTGGAGTTGCGGCGATCTTGTCCGCCACCTCCATGCCGGCCGTTACCTTGGCAAATACGGCATAACCGTAATCACGGACGCCGTGATTAAGGAAAGCGTTGTCCGTCACATTGATGAAAAACTGTGCGGTAGCGCTGTCAATTTCCATCGTTCGAGCCATAGCCAGAGTGCCGCGGTCATTTTTCAATCCGTTGGCCGCCTCATTTTTGATTGGCGCTCGTGTGGCTTTTTGTTGTAAGTCGGCATTGAATCCGCCGCCTTGAATCATGAAGCCCGGGATAACCCGATGGAAGATGACGCCATCGTAAAAACCCTCATCCACATACGCCAGGAAGTTACTGACAGATATCGGAGCTTGTGCGTCGAACAGCTCAATTTCCATGATGCCGTGAGATGTTTCCATAACTACTACAGTGTTTTTCGCGCATTTTTCAGTCATGGTTGTCCTTTCTCCCAGGTTGACGCATCCCTGTTGTAATATTAAAGCGAATATTATTAAACCTGAAACATTCCTGTATCGCGATGATGTCAGCATGGCGCATACTCCTTGCGGTTAATTAAGTTTATGATGCGGACAAACAAGCCGGCAGCGTGTGTCCCGGGAGATTGCCCCTACGCAGAATACGCCGGAAATTTTCCCCCAGCACCTGTTTTTTCTCTTCCACGTTTAACCGGGCATATACACACCAGCCCAGTTGCGGACGTGGATCGCGCATTGGCGCGTCCGTACCGAATAACACCCGGTCAGCGCCCGCCGTTCGGCATAGGTATTCAATTGTGCCGTTGCACACTGGCGTTAAAGTTATTTCCGCCATGACATTTTTATGTTTTTGTATCAATTCGGCTGCCGCGCGCGCCGCCGTCCAGGAACCGGCGGCATGGGCAATCAGGAACGTCGCCTTGGGATAACGCTGTGCCAACTCCGTCACCGCTGTGTACCCGCCGGCGTCAGCGCTGATATGCAGCAGTCCGTATAATCGGTGTTGGTTACAAAACTTCCACCATGGCGCATAACGGTCATCGGCGTAAGACAGACCGTTGGTATAGTATGGCTTCATACCGCGGCATCCCAGTTTCAGATGCATCCACTCGCACATTTTGCGTATGGCGGTGGCGTCTTGGATGATCGGGTTGCAACTCGATAAACCCACGATTTCTGTGCCATACTCCTGTACCAATTCGGCAATTAATTCATTGCCGGATTCCACATCCATGTTGACTGTGCCATTCCAGCTCATCAGCGCGGTCAGGGTGATGCCCATCCGTTGGGTCAATTCGCGCATGCCCTGCCAATCGCCCTGCATCATGACATATTGCCTGCCGGCGCTGTGCAAGCCTTTGTGCAATACATGCGTATGCGCGTCCAGCGTCAATACCGGCAATGGTTGCCCAGCGCGCGCTGCGCGGACAATCAGGTCGGCATCTTCCGGAACCGCCGGCGCCGATGACGGCCCGGCGCCCAGCAGCCGCCGCAAATTGGCGCCGGCAAATTTTGCGACTGCCTCATCCGGCAGGAGTGACCAGTCAACGAACCCGCGCGCTGCGCCGGCAGAACGCCTGACCAAGCCTGACCCGAACAACAGGCGGTCCACACCAAAGCGGTTGGCAAAGAATTCCACCGCGCGATTGGCCTGAAACAGATGAAATTCCAAGTAGGTATTTGGACAAGCATTCATCAGGGCATATACTAAGCGCCATTGAGGCCAGGATGCTTCAGTGATTACGATCGGACAATCTTTGAAAATACGGCAGAAATTACGCGCCTTATCGAAGTCATCGCCAAATTCCGGCAAAGGCGTCAAAATCAACGCCTGCCGCCGGTTCAACGCATCCGCCAATTCCCGCCACTCGCCGGCATCCGTTGGCACACCGTGCAATTTTGGCTGAATGCAAAATGCCCGCACATCTCCGGCATCCGCCTCGCGTAAAAACTCGGCCGCCGTCGGAAAATCTCCGTACTGATGCGGAATTGCCGACCAGCAGGGGAAGAGTTTCTTCCGATGCGGCGCCAGTTCCGCCAATAATCTCCGGTTGCAGAACATCGGGTCGTAATGCAGAACCTGCTCATGGCGCACCAGCGCGCCGGCTACGCCGAAATGATCAAGGTCCTCCAACAGATGAACCAAAGTCCGACGTTCCTGATCATCCTGCCCCGGACCTATCCCGTAGGAAGTCCAACAATCAAATATCATGGGATTTTGCATGTTTCAAACCATGAAGTGACGCAATTAATAGAACAACAGTAGTTGGCTCACAATTGTTCAAAGCCGATGGAATCGTAAACCAAACTGGCAGCAGAGTCAATCTCCGGGTGAAAGGGCTGCCAGTGCGGTCTCGCACCGCCAGTGCGGTCTCGCACCGCCAGTGCGGTCTCGCACCCTGCCAGTGCGGTCTCGCACCGCCAGTGCGGTCTCGCACCGCCAGTGCGGTCTCGCACCGCCAGTGCGGTCTCGCACCCTGCCGTCCCTTTTGTCCCTTCAGTCCCTATTCGCTTTCATTGAAACTTTGCTTGGATTTCCACCGCCTAAGTTGTATAAATATGGCTGCGGCGAAGGAGGATGCAGATGGATCTGATCATGTTGAAATCGAAAT
Organism: Kiritimatiellia bacterium; assembly: GCA_050944835.1. Lineage (GTDB taxonomy): Bacteria > Verrucomicrobiota > Kiritimatiellia > JAAZAB01 > JAAZAB01 > JAXGPF01. Next base: position 89,548 of record JBMNRV010000006.1, on the reverse strand, counting down.
TGCACATGGCGACAGTGACGGCGGTGGAGCCGGATTACCAGGGCAGCCTTACCTTGGACCCGGAATTAATGGAAGCGGTGAAAATCCTGCCTTATGAGAAACTGCTGGTATCTAACCGCTCAAATACTAACCGCTTTGAAACTTATGCCATGCCGGGCCCGCGCCACTCCGGCATTGTTTGCCTGAATGGGCCGGCGGCACAGTTGGGGAACATCGGTGATCGGTTGGTGGTGATGGCTTTTGCCGCTGTATCGGCTGAAGAAGCAAGGCGGCATCGGCCTTTGGTGTTGGTGTTGGATGAACATAACCGTCCAACTGGACCGTTGCTCGATTTATAAAGATAATCAAAGGAGGGCTGATTCATGCAAAAATATATTGATAAGATTCTGCCGGTGTTGGATTGGCTGCTGCGGGAGCCGGCTCCCGGGCTGGGGCGCTGGGTGATTCTTGCTGTAGCGGTTTTGGTTGGGTCGCTGGCGTTGTGGGGTGTCGGCCGGGCTTTCCGGTTAAGGAATACGGAGTTTTGGCGCTATTTGCTGGTGGTGTTGCTTGTTTGGGCGGTAGCCATTGCCGCGACGGCGGTGGCGATGGTCCACATGTCGGGCAGTCCCTTAATCTGGGTCGTGACGGCGGTGTCCGCGCTGGTTGTTGGCGTCGTAATGATGTTCCTGCTGATGCGGGCAAATATTTGGGGCGCGCTTATTCCACTGTGCGTCAGCTTAGCCGCTATGGTTGGCGCTGTTATGTTGGCACAGGCAGCCTGTCAGTCGTTTGGCGCCGGACAGCGCCAGACCGGCGGCATTCGGGAGCACAAGCAGTATTTAAAGGACGTTATCGGGAACTGATAACGCCTGATGGGGGATGCCAGCCGGTTACGCGCTTTTGCGATCAGACGCGTCGAAAATAGAATCTGCGCCAGTGACGACGCGGTCGGTGATAAGGTATTCCTTCTTCGTGCGCGATGGCGCTTCGTACATCAGGTCGAGCATAATCTGTTCGAAGATCGCGCGCAACCCGCGTGCGCCGGTTTTTTTCTTGATCGCCATGCGCGCCATTTCACGGAGCGCTTCCGGCGTGAATGAAAGCTTGATTTTTTCCATCGCCATCAGCTTTTCATACTGGCGAACCATGCTGTTGCGCGGTTCTGTCAGCACCCGCATCAGATCGTCCTCATTCAAGGTGTCCAGTGTCGCCACCACGGGAATACGGCCGACGAATTCCGGGATCATGCCGTAGCTGATCAAATCTTCGGGCTCGACGTGCCGGATGATATTGTCGGCGTCGCCCGTGAGCGCGTTTTCAGAGGCGCCGAATCCCATGGCGCGCGCGCCGACGCGCCGCCGCACGATGTCGTCCAGGCCGACAAAAGCGCCGCCGCAGATGAACAGGATGCCTTCGGTGTTGATACGAATGAATTGTTCCTGCGGATGTTTGCGGCCGCCATGTGCCGGCACGTTGGCAATGGTGCCCTCAAGGATTTTCAGGAGGGCCTGTTGGACGCCTTCGCCGGAAACATCGCGAGTGATGGAAACGTTTTCCGCCCGGCGCCCGATTTTGTCAATTTCGTCAATGTAAACAATTCCCTTTTCCGCCCGCGCGACATCCATATCGGCAGCCTGTATCAGGCGCAGCAGAATGTTTTCGACGTCCTCGCCGACGTAGCCGGCCTCGGTCAAGGGCGTGGCATCGGCAATGCTGAATGGGACATCGAGCACACGCGCCAAAGTCTGTGCAAGCAGGGTTTTGCCGCTGCCGGTGGGCCCCAGAAGTAGGATGTTGCTTTTCTGGATTTCCACTTTTGCGAGTGGGTCATCCGCAGGGATGGCGTCCGGCTTAGTCAGGCGCTTGTAATGATTGTAAACTGCGACCGACAGCACTTTTTTAGCTTGTTCTTGGCCAACTACGAATTCATCGAGGAAGCGCTTTATTTGTTGGGGCTTCAGAATTTTGAATTGCTCCGGCTTATCGCTTTTCTTGGTCACCGGATTCAACATGGAATCGCAGAGTTTGATACAGTCGTCGCAGATGTTGACGTTCGGTCCGATGACCAGTTGCCGGACTTGCATCTGCGGCCGACCGCAAAATCCGCAAACAGGTATTTTTTTGCGCGTCATGATGTAATGCTTCCTGTAAATTGTCCGGTTGAGGCAACGTCAGCTTTTTTTGGCAGCCTTAGTTTCTGGTGTGCGGCGGCTTGTGACTACATCATCCACCAGCCCGTATTTCTTGGCTTCTTCCGCCGACATGAAATAATCCCGATCGGTGTCCCGTGCCACAGTTTCGGCGGACTTGCCGGTATGCTTGGCGAGAATTTCATTAATGATGTCCCGCAGGCGCAGAATTTCCTGGGCTTGTATGCTGATGTCTGAGGCCGTGCCCTGTGTGCCGCCCCAGGGTTGGTGCATCATGATCCGGGAATTGGGCAAGGCAAAACGTTTGCCCGGTGTGCCGGCGGCCAGCAGCACTGCGCCGAAACTAGCGGCCTGGCCCACGCAGTAAGTGGCTACGTCGCATTTTACAAACTGCATGGTATCATAAATCGCCATGCCGGCAGTCACCGACCCGCCGGGTGAATTAATGTAGAAGCTGATTTCCTTTCCGGCGTCTTCAGCTTGCAGGAAGAGCAACTGCGCCACCACCAAGCTGCTGATCTCGTCTGTGATTGCGGTGCCGAGAAAAACGATGCGGTCTTTAAGCAGACGCGAGTAAATATCATAGGCGCGTTCGCCGCGTCCGGTCTGTTCCACCACCATCGGCACTAGCACTTGAGCGCGTTCATTCATGGGTATATTCTCCTCACAGCAGTAAATTTCAATCCGATGCGTTTTCTTCCGCCGGTTTACGTCCACCGCCCATCAGGCGGGTTAAAAATCCTTCTTCGCCGATTTTGGCATTTGCCAGTAGAAATTCCACAACTTTCCGCGACAGAATATCATGTCGCAAAGCGTCTATTTGCTGTTCTTCATACAACTGTTTGCGCAATTGATCTTTATCCATCCGGTAACGCGGCGCAAGCTTGCTGATTTCGCTGTCAACTTCATCGTCTGTCACCGTGATCTGTTCCTCATTGGCGATGCGGTGGAGAATATAGCGGGTCTTGATCCGGTCGGTGGCGGTAGCGACTGCGGTTGCGCGGAATTCTTCCTGGCGCTCGGCAACCTGTTCACGGGTCATTCCCTGCATTATGGCCCGGCGGGCGATTGAATAAAACACCTGCAAGGTTTCTTCCTGTGCCAGTGATTCCGGTAAATCCAGCGTGGTTTTTGCCAGCAAATAACGAATGATTTCTTCTTCCTGGCGCGCCTTATGCTGAGCTTGCATCTCGGTCATCAGGTCATCGCGGATTTTTGCGCGTAATTGTGTTTCATCCGTTACTTCAAACCTCTTAAAAAATTCATCATTCATTTGCGCCGGTTGGTTTACCCGTACTTTATTTATTTTGACATTGTACGTTACAATTTTGTCGGCCAAACCTTTTTGGGTAAATTTGGCGGGGAAAGTGATTTCAAAACTTTTTTTGTCGCCGACCTTCAGGCCGAGCAATTGTTTGTCAAATCCCGGCAAAAATGTACCCTGTTCATTGGCTACGAGCATAATGTTGCGTCCGCGATCCAGTCCGGCGGTGTCTGGGATAACTTTATTCAGCGGTCGGCCGTCTAGTGTCGCATCGAAATCCAATATAACCAAATCGCCTTCGCAGATTGCCCGATCATCCGCATCCTCGTATTTGGAGAAACCTTTCAACAGTTGTTTCAGCGAATTTTCCACCATTTCATCGGTGACTTCCAGCTTTTCGGGTTTCAGCGGAATACCTTTATAGCGCGGCAGCTTGAATTCCGGCGCCACGTCCATGGTCAAGCGGTAAACGAGCGGCTGTTCTTTTTGAAGGTTTGCATCCAGGTTGAGGAACATAACCGGGTCAACGTTGACTTTTTTCAAAGCTTCTCTGAAGGTGCGCGCCACCAGACGTTCCTGTGTTTCCTCCCGGATTTCCCGTCCATAATGGTTTTCCACCAAATTGATCGGAGCGCGGCCTTTGCGGAAACCGGGTATGCGTGCGAATTTAACGGAACGCTCTAAAACTTTGTTATATTCATCACGTACAGTTTCGACCGGCAGTTCTACCGTCATAATTTTGCGGCAGGGCCCTTGTTTTTCGACGCTGACTTTCATTCGGTAACTCCTGATAAATTAAATTTCCCTTTTAGCATAAAAACAGGAAGCGACAAAGCAAAATATTACCCTATCTTCGGCAGATGGCAAGTTTGTTGCAGATGCGCGTGGGAAAGAACCACGGATAAACACGGATGGACACGGATAGGATTGAACCGCCAAGACGCCAAGAAAGAAACCGCAGATTGACGCAAATCCCGGATAATTGGCCACAAAGATGCAAAAGATTCACAAGATTTTTCATAACACGAACGCATGTCGCGCTGACCGGCATCCTAAAAACGGCATTTGAAATTCAGGAAACAAGATAAAGAGTTAAGAATAAGAATGTCAAGACTTAGAGTTACAGCGCTCATTTGGTGAAAGAAAGTTTCCTGAATTTCAAACCCGTAAAGGGGTTGGCGATTTTGCCGCATCTGCTTTGTTGCGAATGACTCGCAGTATGTTTATACAGCTTCATCCTTCGCGCCGCGCATCTGCGACAAACTTACCAACTGCCTAGTTTTAGGAGCATCTGCCGGTCTGGCGGATCGGCTGACACCCTGATACGCGAATTAATTCGTGTATCCGGGTGTCCACCGATCCATGTCCGCATAGCGGACAGCGCGACATGCCACTCCAGACCAACAAACTTTCTCTTTTTCTGTAGCTTTTTGTGCATTGTGTGCATCTTTGTGGCTAATTTCTTTCCGTCCTTGCCAGTGCGGCTCGCATCGCCAGTGCGGCTCGCACCGCCAGTGCGGCTCGCACCGCCAGTGCGGCTCGCACCGCCAGTGCGGCTCGCACCGCCAGTGCGGCTCGCACCTCCGCGTCTCCGTGTGAGACTTCTGTCGCCACTTTCCCACTCCTTGGTATTCTTGGCGGTTAATCTTTTCCGCCTTTAGCAGTTTTCTATGGCGAGGCCAGTGGATGCGCGTTTGCAGGATCACTCATTCAGGGACATCAGGAATTCCGCGTTGCTTTTGGTTTTTTTCAAGCGGTTAATGACCAGCTCCATCGCTTCCACCGGTTGGACACCGGTGATGGCTCGGCGCAGAATCCAGATTTTACTCAATTCGTCCGGGTGGAGCAGCAATTCCTCTTTGCGTGTGCCGGATTTATCCACATTGATGGCCGGGAATACTCGCTTATCCACCAAGTGGCGGTCCAGCACCAATTCCATATTGCCGGTGCCCTTAAATTCCTCGAAGATCACTTCATCCATGCGGCTGCCGGTATCCACCAGCGCAGTGGCGACGATGGTCAGGCTACCGCCATGTTCGATATTGCGGGCGGCGCCGAAAAAGCGTTTGGGTTTGTGCAGGGCATTGGAATCCACGCCGCCGGAAAGAATCTTGCCGCTGTGTGGTTCCATGGTGTTATAGGCGCGCGCCAGGCGGGTGATGCTGTCGAGCAGAATCACTACATGCTGTCCGGATTCCACCATGCGCTTGGCCATTTCGATCACCATCTCCGCCACTTGGATGTGACGCTCCGGCGGTTCGTCGAAGGTGGAGCTCAGGACTTGTGCGGAAGTGTTGCGTTCCATGTCGGTGACTTCCTCCGGGCGCTCGTCAATCAGTAAGACGATCAAATGGGCTTCCGGGTGATTGGCAGAAATGCTGTTGGCGATTTTCTGCAACAGAACAGTTTTACCGGTGCGTGGCGGCGCGACGATCAGGCCGCGCTGGCCCATGCCGATAGGCGTAAAGATATCCATAACCCGCATGGAAATCTCCGTTTGCTCGCGTTCCAGAATGAAACGCTGGTTGGGGAACAGCGGGGTCAGGTTTTCGAAAGGCACCTTGTTACGCGATTTCTCTGGGTCCTGGCCGTTGATGCGGTCCACCCGCAGGAGGGCGAAAAAGCGTTCCTTATCCTTGGGCGAGCGGATTTCGCCTTCGACGAAATCGCCGGTGCGCAATGCAAAGCGGCGGATTTGCGAAGGTGAAACGTAGATGTCTTCCGGACATGGCAGGTAGTTGTAATAAGGCGAACGCAGGAAGCCGAAATTATCCGGCAGGATTTCCAGCACTCCTTTGCCAAAGATGGTGCCGCGTGCGCGGGCATTGGCCTTAAGGATTTCGAAAATCAGCTCATGTTTGCGCATAGCGCCGAGGTCCACCAGGCGAAACAAATCGGCCAACGCATGGAGTTCCGGCACCGTTTTTTGCTGCAATTCAGATAAGTTCAGCACTTGCGGCGCAGGATGTTGTTCCGATGGCGCAGCCGTTTCTACGGCGCCACCGTTGGGGGCGCCGGCGTTGACATCGTTCTGCGACATGGCATTGTCATTGTGAGGGACGCCATTCTGGTTGTTGGCTTTGCCGGCGGATGGAGGAGGTGTGGCCGCCGCATTGGCGCCGGATTCAGTCGTCGCATGTTCACGCTCGTCGTCCGGCTGGCGTTCGCGCGCGCCGGAGTGGTAAAAGCGTTTAGTGTGATGCCGCGGAGTGCGGTGCGTTCGGCGTGGGCGTGAGTTTTCGGAATTATGCTCTTTCTCGTCCATACTATACTCCTAATGGTGCTTTCAAAAATTCAAGTGTTTTAGGATCAAGTCCACCTGTTCTTGCAAAACCGGTGGTGGGCCGGAATTATAAATTACATAATCAGCGCGGCGGATTTTCTCTGCCACGGGCAACTGCGCCGCCATCCGGGCCTGTGCCTCGATTGGCGTCAATCCCCGCGCCTGCAAGCGCTCCATTTGCAGCGCGGCCGGAGCGCCGACACAAATCATCACTGGCCAATCCTCCGCCCAATTGGCTTCATAGACCAGCGGGATAATCACGGCCAACGGACCGATGTGCGTCCGCCGTCGTCGGTTGATTTCCGCCCGCGCCGCCGGGTGCGTCAAGGCATTCAATCGCGCCAATTTATGCGCATCCTCAAATACCAGCCGACCTAAAGCCGCGCGGTTAATTTCGCCGTCCTGCCCAATGACATCCGGTCCGAACTCTGCCCTGATGGCGCGGAACACGTTCCGTCCGGCGCGCATCAGGTCGCGGCAGATTTCATCCGCATCCAGCACGGTAAAACCCCGTTGCGCAAAATATCCGCCAACTGTGGTTTTGCCGCAGGCGATGCCGCCGGTGATACATAGTTCCATAACTTAATTTCGGTGTTTGTCAGCCGAAGCGCTGTCGGCGCGTCCATTCCGCATAGCGCTCAATTGCAGAAGAACTTGCGCTGCGTTCGTATGATGCGGGTCGCGCAGCAGTGCGCTCTGTGCCAGCGTGCCTGCCGCGGCTATATCGCCTTTTCTCAAACTATTCATGGCTTGTTCTGCCAGGTCATCCGCCTGTTTTTGCGCTGCGCCGGTGATCATGCGGAAGACTCGATATTTGGAGTTGCCCCATAAAAACTTGAAGTATCGCCCTCCTAAATGGTTATACTCGAACATGCGGGCCGGCGCGTCGTCCGGCGGGGTCAAGGCGTTGACAAAGTAACGCATCTGACAATCCGGCTGCCAGTCGGAAAATTCGCCGAGCGCATACACATAATACTGAACTCCCAAGCTATCGGCCCAATTCCGCAAGTCCCGCTCGCTTCCCTTGAAAAGCAACTCGCCATACTGCTGCACTCTCCTGCGGATAACGGCATTTTCGAATTTAGGGTGCAGCGCCACTGGGAAATCCCCGTCTGCCAGCAGCCATGCGCTCAATCCAAAATTAGCTAAGACCGTTTCTTCCGTGATGTTTTCCCGCATCCAGCGGGTCAACTCCCGCTGCTGTTGCTGATAAGCCGGCGTTGCACCCCAACGTCTGGCGCCACCGAGCGTTTGTGCCGCCTCCGCCGTGACTCCTGCAATCAGCAGGGTCAATAATGCCACCTTCAGCCATCCGGTCTGTCTGGCGCACCAGCTGCTAAGGCATCCCAGCAAGGCGGCGGCAAACACCGCCACAAAAACATGGAAACGCATGAACAGCCAGAAGGCAATAGCAGCAACGATGAAATAAAAAAGCAAATGAACGGTTTCAGGATCAGAACGGAGGCGCTTGGTGAAGGCAATCAAACCCAAAGCCCCTAAAACTGCCGGAATGATTGCAGGAAATAAAATTTTTGTCAAGCCCCAATTTACAGAATTTAAAGCTGGCACCCAGAGTATGCGTTGGGCGAAAGTCAAAAGGGCCGGGTCTGCCGGTTTCTGGTTAAGGAAACGCAGCTTGGCCCAGAGCAGCTCGCCGAAGTGGGAGTAGGGGCTGTTTTCAGCGGCCGCCAGCGCCAGTCCCAGTCCCGCCAGCAGCAGCGGCAGGAGCATAAGCGCCCAGGCGTTGGCGCGCGAGGCCGGCCTTCTGCCGCGCACCTGCGCCCAGACGCCGGGCAACATTCCGATTGTCAACAGCATGGCCGGCGTCCGCCAGAACGCATGTGCGCGGAGGTAGGGATTGATGATTCCCGCCAGCAAAAGCGCCAGCACAATCATTCCCCATTGTTCTGTCCGGTGTCTGTTGCCGAAGTAGCGGCCGCCAAGCATCCGGCAAAAATGCGCTACGGCCCAGAGTATAACGTAAAATTGGATCAAGTCCCAACTGCACAAGGCTACGGCCAGCAGCAATGCCGCTGCGGCTGCTGCCGTCCGGCGGGCCCAGGGCGAGGCCAAGCGCTCAGCCAGCGCAGAGACCGCGAAATGTGCCAGAAGCAGAGGCAGCGCAAAATTTTCATGGGAAAGTTCCTGGCCCGTGGAGCGCATGACTGCTGCCAGCCCGACGGCGTAATAGGCGCCGCCGATGGCGGCCGCCCAGGCTGACCGCCACCACCACCAGAGCCATAGGCATAAAAATGGTATGCCCAGGCAGAACCAGCCGGCGGAAATCCAACGCACCCGGTTGGTCAGAGAAAGCTGCGTGGGCAGATAGTGTGCCAGCGCGGCGTAAACGTGTTCGGCGGCGATAGTATAAGTAGCGCGCACGTTGATTCCCTCGGGCGCCTGAATTTTACGGTCAATCTCCGGCAACGCTTCGCCGTTGTACAGCATGCGCACATAACGAAACTCCAGTGCGCTTTCCAGAGTAAATGGCGGGTCCGCGCCGAATTGGGAAAATTGCGTTTCCAACACTGCCCGCCGGACGCTCAGACCCAGTATATAAATCGCTGCCAGACCCAGCAGCGGCAGCAGATATTTGCGTGTTGTTTTAATGAAGTGCATGGGACGCCGGTGTAGTGTTGGACACATTGGTTAACCCGAAGGGAATTCCGGCGGGTATGGGAACGGTCATGATGTATGTCTGGTTTGGCCCTGCGCCGTATTGCAGGGTCAGGCGGATGGCCTGTGGCAAATCGTTGCCGGCCCACTGGTTACTCCAGCTTTCGCCGTCATAGGCGGTTAGATTCATGGCGTAAAGGGGCGCCCAAGTCTCGCGGACGGCTCCGGCGCTGTCCGCTGCGCCGGGCAGGGGGCGGGTGATTCGTTCCAGGATGTAAGCGTCGGAGGATGGTCCGGGCAGCAATTGCACCTGCACTGCGCGCACGGCATAATGTTGCGGCCCGAGTTCCGCTGAAAATGGTTCCGCAGTATAAAAACGGCAGAGCGCTCCCGGTAAAGCGTTAGTGGCCTCCGTCAATTCCAGTGGTGGGTTGGTTATACCGACCGGGATCATGGCGCACATGAAATCGTGCGCCAGCATGTCAAGCGCCTCTGCCGCCGCCGCTGATCCACGTCCGTCGGCTTGGCGCCCTGTAGTTTGAATGACGGCAAAATATACGGCGAACAAGACCGAAAGAATCAAGGCGGCAATGGCGGTAGCCGCCAATAATTCCAGCAGCGTTGCGCCTTGGCGGCGCGCGCGGGAATACATGCATGGGGACGGCATGGCGTAATCCTAAAAACGGTAGTTGCGGCTGACAGGGTGGCGTCCCAAAATTATTTCAGCATCTGAGTTACGAAATAAACCATAGCCACCAGAGCCAAGATGCCGACAATAACGATCACGGCCATCCAAGCGTTCTTGTTGTCGCGCCGGCGCGCGCCGAACGGTGAAACGCTGGAAAATGATTTTGGGTTGACGTTCGGCGGAGCTACATCAGCAACAACGTTGGCATTGGCCGGTATGGCGGCGGTCAGAGGGGTTTTGTAGGTAGCATCACCATCAAACATCAGCTCGGAAGAGCCAATCTGAATTACTTGCTTGGGGTGCAATTCGGCTTCATTGATCCGCTCAAAATTTAAGCAGGTGCCGTTGGTGGAATTCATATCGTGCAACACGTAACGGTCCCCGCGGCGGGAAATGTAGCAATGCTGGGCGGAAGCGGCGGCGTCATTGATAACAATATCGTTGGTCAGCGCGCGTCCGATGGTGGTGCGGTCGGTTTTGATTTCAAATTTTTGTCCGCGTAAGCCTTCGGACATGCCGATAAGAAATGCCACGTTAATGCCTCCTTAAAAAGATGCTTATCAAGATACGCGAAAAATGTTCAGCAGTCAAGCGACTAGAGATTGTTGGACACGCCCCCCCAGACTACAGGTGATTTCATGTGGGATAGTGCCAAGTTGTCGCGCCAGCGCTTCTACGGAATGTGGATCGGAACGGCGCGCGCTGATGATACGCGCTTGGCTGCCGATCTCTACGCCTTGGATACCGGTGATATCCACGATAATAGCATCCATACTGACGCGGCCCACCACCGGGGCGCGGCGGCCATCAAAATCCACTACGCCGGTATTGGAGAGACGCCGGTCATACCCATCGGCATAGCCTACGTAAACCAGGCCGATACGCGTTGGGCGGTTGGCAGTGAAGGTGGCGCCATAGCCGCAGGCATGACCGCGCGGCAGGCGCTTAGTCATTACTACCGGTGAATACATTTCCAGTACCGGACGCAAAGCAGTGGAGCCGCGTATATGCTTATCGGCGTAGCCGTACAGGGCAATGCCGGGGCGTACCATATCCCAGTGTGCGTCCGGCAGATTGAAAATCGCGGCGCTATTGGCCAGATGCAGGAGCGGCGGACGCAGGCCGGCAGCGGCGGCGCTGGTGGCCAATTGTGTGAACAAGCGTAACTGTTGCCGCGCGCTGGTCAGGTTGGCTGTGTCGGCAGCGGCGAAATGGCTGCAGAAGCCGACAACATGCAGGCCGGGGATGTCGGCGGCTTGGCGCAGAAGGGGTAGAAGTTCTTCGGGCATGCAGCCGCTACGGCCCATGCCGGTATCCACCTTGATATGCACCGCCAATTCGGATTGCCGCCGGCGTGCGTGGCGCGCCAATAACGTCAGGCTTGACGCGTTGGTTACTACCGGTTGCAGGCGGTGTTCCAGAATGGCGTCCAGTGCCTCCCGTCGTGCGCGTGCGTTGGGAAAGTAGTCATCGAAGGGGCAAAAAACCAGGATAGGCTCGCGCAAGCCGTGTTCGCGTAGTTCTACAGCTTCACTGAGTGTGGCAACACCCCAAGTGTCTGCCATTCCAGCCAGAGCGCGGGTCACCAGCAAGGCATTATGGCCGTAGGCATTGGCTTTAACCATCGCGCAGATTTGCGCCGGACGGCTTAAGCGGCGTATCAGGCGTAGATTATGGCGCAGAGCGGCGCGACTGATAGTGGCGCGGATTAAAGGGGTCATGCATTGCGAATCCAGTGGTTAATGACCTCGAACAGCGTATTCGCCCAAACCTGCACTTTTGCAAGCAGGTCCTTGCCGAACACCAATAGTACTGCGGCGGTTACAGCGCGTAGGAAAGGGGCGCTGGCTTTCGCAAAAAGATAATAAAAGGGATAAAGCGGCACAACCAGCGATAAGAGCCCGTCAAACATGTTGTCTTTTAAGGCATAGAGTATGATGAGCACATAGAGTGCGCCGGCGGCGATCAGCTCGTATTTTTGGAACTCTTCAAAGGTCACCCATTCCGCATACCCGCCGCGGAAGCGCAGGTGAAACAGTCCCGCTGCCAGCGCCAGAAACAACAGCCCACTGAGGCCCAGAAACAATTTGTTGCGCCGCACCCGCTTAATGTCGCGCTTTAAAGAAGCGGATTGTCTGCGGTTTTCCATGGTAGGATCAGTAGCGGACTTGTGTGGGGCGGGTGGCTCCTTGACCGGCGCAGGTTCGCGTTTGCGAAGCGTCAAGCGCGATTGCTTTTGCGTCCCTGGCAGCGGAATGGGCGTTCCGCAGCTCGGACAGGCGATCGTCGGGCCCTCCGCGTATTCCGATACGGAGGTGGTTTTTGCGCAATTAGGACAAGTAAGTTCAATATCAGCCATATATACCTCGTAGAATCAGTATCATACCAATATTTAAAAGGCCGTTAAGAGAAGAACCACGGATGAACACAGATTATTCTGAAAATCTTACTTCTTTCTCCGCGTCTTAGCGTAAGAGATTAGCCACAAAGATGCACAAAAAGCACAAGATTTTCAGATTACTAACGCATGTCGCGCTGACCGGCATCCTAAAAACGGCATTTGAAATTCAGGAAACAAGATAAAGAGTTAAGAATAAGAATGTCAAGACTTAGAGTTACAGCGCTCATTTGGTGAAAGAAAGTTTCCTGAATTTCAAACCCGTAAAGGGGTTGGCGATTTTGCCGCATCTGCTTTGTTGCGAATGAGCGAGCCGCTCTGGCGACTCGCAGTATGTTTATACAGCTTCATCCTTCGCGCCGCGCATCTGCGACAAACTTACCAACTGCCTAGTTTTAGGAGCATCTGCCGGTCTGGCGAATCGGCAGACACCCTGATACGCGAATTCATTCGCCTATCCGGGTGTCCACCGATCCATGTCCGCATAGCGGACAGCGCGGCATTTGTGGATCATCCTTTCCCTAATCCGTGTCTATCAGTGTTAATCCGTGGTTCTTCCTAATCTGCGCCCATCTGCGTAATCTGCGGTTTCAATATTTTATCTCGTTTCCTGAATTTCAAATGCCGTTTTAGGCGCCTCTGTCCTCTCTTGCCTTTTGTACATTTTTGGCTAATCCCTTTCCGCCACTTTGGCGCTTCTATGGAATGCTGGCGCTATCCGGCGGTTGGGCATCGTTGTCCGCGCCGGTTGTCGCGTCCGCGGCCTCCTCGCTGGGCGGTGTGGCAGGGGCTGCGTCACCTGTGCCCGGCACGAGCAGTTTGCCGTCGAAAAACTCAATAATATGCCCTTTATCCGTCAACCAATGCAGCGGCATGGCAATGGCGGACGGCGCGGCGCCTTCCTGCTCTTCTGTAGAAGATTGTTCCGCAGGTTTCCCTTCCGTCTGTAACCAAGCTTCAAATAGTTCTGCGGCGGTACAATATGGATGGCTGGTTACAAATTGCAAGATGAACGCAATTTCATCCGTAGTTTGAGAGTCGCCCAGCGGGCGCGGGTTAATTGAGGTTATATAAGCTGTTTTGTCCGGTGTGCGGAAAATATGCAGCCCCATCTGTTTGAAAGCCGGGCGGACTGCCAGCGTGATGCGCAACGGCGATCGGTTTTCCCTAAGCCAATTTTGCCTGATGGCGCGCAGCAGCGCTTGGTCTTCCATATCTGGCATGACGGTGCCAGGTATGATAAAACGCTGACCTTCACGGATCAGTTGCGGCAAGTAAGTGGTGTGGAAAAAATCTTCTGCTTCCGCCAGCCGGTTAAATGTCTGCGGTTCTTTTTCACGTTTGGTTCGGTAAATAGTCCGCCGCGCCACTTCCTGCTTCCATTGCTCCAGTTTGTCGGGGTCGGTTTCGTTGACGATATGCCGCCGATAAGTTTCCATCGGCATATCCGGGAAACGTTGCCGGTGCACTTCCTGTATTTTTTCGTTGTAAAGGTGATAATTCGGCGGGCCCAACAGAATGCCGGAGAGTCCGCAGCGTGCGACGATGGAAAAATTGCCCTTCGGCGCCTCGCCCGGTTGTTCTTCCATGTCGAAAAACTGGTCGAAGTGTGCGCGCATTGCATGGTTTACGATGTCGTTGCGCGTTTGGAATATTTGCAGGCATTCGGCGCATTGGAATAAATCCGGCGCGTGTGTATCGTCCGTCGCTTCCGTTTCCTTCGGTGGTGGTGTGGTTTCGATTTTGACGGCATAGAAATCCGGTTTGCTGAGAAACATCTTGGCCACATCGCTCAGCGGCCAGGCCCGGCGGGTGCGGGCCAATTGTGCGACCAGCGGTTTCAGCCCGCGGCGCTCGGGAATAAAACTGATACGGTACCCGGCGGGCAGGGCATGCCTGGTAGCGTCTGCTGCGGCATCATCCCGGCGCGGCATCCGCCGACGTGGTGTGTCGGCGCGGGTGGGATCAGCAGGGCGGCCTTGTCCGGCGCCGGAGCGGCGCGGACGTCGTGCCGGAGCGCCGTCTTTGCGCGGTTCACCCCGGCGTTCCGAGCGCTGTCTGGCATCGCGTGAGACGTTAATCTGCACAGCATTACCGGCGGGCTGGCGGGCCCATTCGGGGACAAAATTCAGCTCCTGTAAAATATTGTTTTGGTCATTCATAGGGCGTGGCAAGGCTTAGAAATTAGTTTGCCTACATCTTACGCTTGGGGGCGGGTAAATATCAAGAATAAATGCAATGCCATTCCACAGCCACAAAGATGGGGGGACAGAGATGTTACACGGAGGTGCAGAGACGCGGAGAGGGAACCACGGATGAACACGGATGGACACCGATAGGAAACAGGGAAGAGTTTTAGCCCCAGCGGGGCGTGATATATACCCGCCATTGCGGGCAAGCGCCCCTGTGCGGCCCGCGCCGCCAGTGCGGCCCCCGCACCGCCAGTGCGGTTTCGCACCGCCAGAGGCCTCGCACTCCCTGTCGTCCCTGCTGTCACAACTGTCCCTTCCGCTCTGCGTCCCCGCAGGAAAATAGGGGTCAGTCAAGTTTTTTTGTGATTTTGCTTGGCGTGGTGTTCTGTGTGCATCCGGTTTCTTCTGCTCATACGTGGTGCTTCCCCCTGCGCATCTGCGACAAACTTGCCAACTGCCGCAGTTTCAGGGCGCAGTTGCAGTTGATTTAACACCAACATTAGTGTAGCATCCCACCATGCAAACCAAAGATTTCTACATTGCAGCTATGTCGTTAAATCCCGACGGTGGCATTTACCGGTTTGGGTTAACTGCTGATGGCGTGCCGGAGCAGCGTGAATTTACACCATTGCTCAACGCCAGCTATCTGGCGTTTTCAAGCGACCGCCGATTTTTTTATGCTACCTGCGCCGTGGCTGAAGGCACGGGCGGATGCGCAGCGTTCAAATTAGAGCCATCCGGCTCGCTCGTGTTTCTCAATCAAATGCCGGCGGATGGCCCGGCATCCTGTCATCTTACAGTCGCGCCATCCGGCAAGTTCTTGTATTGCGCCAATTACCACTCTAGTTCTCTGGCTGAATTTGCATTGGCGGATGATGGCAGTATTGCGGAAAGACTAAAAATTATTCGCCATACCGGCAAGGGCCCCCATCCCGAACGCCAGACCGTGCCGCACCCACACTTTACATTGTTTACGCCTGATGGACGCTATCTCTGCGTAGTTGATCTTGGGCTTGATGCTATCATGCTTTATCCGTTTGATCCGGCGCGTGGTTTGGACACAACACCCTACAGTGTCTTTAAGGTGACCCCGCCCGGCTCGGGGCCGCGGCATCTGGTCTTTAACCGGGCCGGTGATCGCGCTTATTTGCTCAACGAGCTGGGCAACAGTGTCGTTGCGCTGGCATATTCGGATGGGCGGTTTGATTCGCTTCAGAGCGTGACTTCCGTGCCGCCGCATTTGCAATATCCCACCAAGGCGGCCGCCATACGCCTTGCGGCAGACGAAAAATATTTGCTTGTGTCGAACCGCGGTTTCGATTCCATTGCGTGTTACCGCGTGGCCGAAGGAGCGTTAACCCTTTGCGATTTGACATTATCCGGTGGCAGCAGCCCGCGTGACATTAATTTTTTGCCCGGGAAGGAAAAATTTGCCGCCGCCAATGAGTTTTCTGGGAATGTGGTTTTCTTCGATTACAACCGGCATTCCGGCAAGCTGACGCCCAATGGGCAATGCGTTAAATTGCCACGTCCACTGGCCATCTGTTGGTGACCATTCGGTTATTTATCCGGCAACCGCCCCAGCAGCCAGAGCAGGCCATCCAATATTGTCAGTGGATGTGGTGGGCAGCCGGGTATGTACAGGTCCACCGGCAGCAATGGTTCCGCGCCGTTGTTGACTTCCGGATGTCCGGCATACGGGCCGCCGCTAATGGCGCAGGCGCCGACGACGATGACAATTTTTGGGGCCGATACAGCTTCGTAAGTTTTGCGCAATGCCAGCGCCATATTTTGAGTTACCGGCCCGGTAATCAGCAATCCGTCCGCATGGCGCGGCCCGGCGACGAATTGAATGCCGAACCGTCCCAAATCCCACGCCAGGGTGCTGAGCACGTTGGTGTCGGCCTCGCAGGCGTTGCAGCCGCCGGCGCTGACTTGGCGCAGCTTGAGTGAGCGCCCGAAAATTTTGCGAATTTTATCGTTGACGACGCTTCTGGACAATGGTGCGTTGCCGGAGACCAGCAGATCGGAGCGTTGGTTCGCCGCCAAGCGGTGTTCCGGTGTGAAAGAGATGGCTTGCGCCGGGCAGGCGTCGCGGCACTTGGCGCAGAAGATACAACGCCCCATATCAATCTGCACTACGCCATTTGTGCGTTGGATGGCGCCGACGGGACAGGCCTCAGCGCATACCCGGCAATCCGCACGGCAGGCATTGGTTTGGATTGCAGGCCGTCCGGTGAACCGTTCCGGCAATTTCGGCGCCGGTCCGGCCGGGTAGGAGATGGTGTGGTATCCTTGGCGCAGGCGAGTGTTCAACAGGCTGTTCATTTTTCAATTCCTTTACAAATCGTGCCCGCAATATGACAGATTAAAGCTTTTATTGCACAGCGGGAAATCGGAAATCTGTTGGCCGCGCATGGCTTGCGCCAGCCCGAACCAGTTGTGGAAAGAAGGGTCAACCACTTTGTAAGATGTAAAGCGGCCATCCGCGCCGGTGAGGGCCACGTGACAGATTTCCCCGCGCCAACCTTCCGTCAATGCCACGGCCAGATGCGACGGTGGCAGTTTGTCCTGGCATGAGATACGTCTGGCGGCGGCAGGCAGGTTTTGCAGTTGTTCGTGAATGAATTCAGCGGAGCGCTGGACTTCCAGCCAGCGCACGAAGGCGCGCGCAAACACATCGCCTGTTTTCCATGTGGCGACGGGAAACTGGATTGATTGGTAAACGCCGGATGGAAAATCGCGGCGGACATCCCTTTCTAATCCGCAGGCGCGCGCCGCCACGCCCACCAAGCCGAGTTCCATAGCCGCGGCGCGTGTCAGCCCGCCGGTGTTTTCGAAACGGGCAAGCACCGATGGCATTTCCCAAAGCAAATCAACTGCCGTCGTGGCGTCCGCCATGGCCGCTTTAAGCCGGTCTCGGATGAGTGTGGCCTGTTGGCTGTCCAAGTCATAGGCTGTGCCCCCCGGCACGATCAGCCGCCGTCCAAAACGGTTTCCGCACATGATGGCCGTCAGGTTCAGGATGTCGCCGCGAATCCTGCCGCAGAAGGACATAGTAGGCAAAAATCCGATATCGCCTGCCAAGGCGCCGAGATCGCCGATGTGATTAGCGATGCGCTCCAATTCCAGCGCAATAGCGCGGAGCGCCTGGGCGCGGGCCGGGATATGGCATTGTGTCATGGCTTCATGTAGTTGACAGTAAGTCATAGCATGGCCGATAGTGGTGTCGCCGGCCAGAGTTTCCATGTAATGCAGCGTCCGCTGGTCCGGTCCGCCGAGCAAGGCTGTTTCCAGTCCGCGGTGCTGATAGCCCAATGAAATTTCCAGATGGTGCACTGTTTCACCGTGGCACTGGAACCGGAAATGGCCGGGCTCTATAATGCCGGCATGCACGGGGCCGACGGCCACTTCATGGATTTCGTCGCCGGTGATTTGGAAGAAATTCATTATGCCGCATTGCCCGGGTGAATTTTGCGGCATTGCGGCGTGGCGCGTTTGCTCAGACGTGGCGTCGTTATCTGAAGTATCCGATGGCGCTGTGGGCGCCCGTCCCGGGAAACGGACTGGCTTCAGCCAAGGATGTCCCTTGGGTTGGATGCCGGTCTGTTCGGCAATTTCACGTTCAAAAAGTTGAGCTTGTGCGCAGGTCGGCGTGAGGGCGGGATAGCTAAGTTTCACAGGTGTGCTAAAGATAGATAGCCGGGCGCGGTCAGGGCAGGCCATAACCGCGAACAGCCTGCGCTCATCATCGGCCGAAGCAACAAACAAAGCCGCAATGTGCTCAGCGTGGCTGACGCCATCCAGAATCCGAGCCTGAAACGTCTCTATCTGTAGCGCCGGAATCTGGTCCAGCGGAACAGCCGAATTGTTTGGCAGGAGAAAATCGTTCATGGTACTCCTTCCAGAATGGCAGCGGCGGCCGTCAGTATGCGCGCCAAAGGCGGCGGCCAATAAACGCCTAGCGCCAGTAAGACCGCTAAGCCGGCGATGACCACCAGGGCTTCCGTCCAATGTGTGCGTTGTCGCGGCGGCAGGTCAGTGTTGGTGTCCCAGGCCATAGCAATCATGCGCCGCAGCAATACAATAAACACGACTGCCAATCCCGCCGACAGGATGATCACTGCTGCCAAGCGCCCCTGATCCACCGCGGTTTTCAGAATCAGAAGCTCACTGATAAACAACGCCAGTGGCGCCGTCCCGATCAATGTCAACAGCGCTGCCAGGAGGCCCGTGCCCAGCCAGGGGGAGGCGCGTGTCAGTTGTTTCAGGCGTTGCATCTCGTGTGTGCCATAAATCTGGCCTATGCGTCCGGCGCAACAGAAGGCCAAAGTTTTTGCCAGCGAGTGGCAACACATGTGGAACAAGGCGGCAATGGCGCCCAGTCCGCCCAATCCGAAGCCCAGAACCATGATGCCTATATGTTCGACGCTTGAATAAGCCAGCAGGCGCTTGATGTCCTGTTGGGAGACGATCAACGCCGCTGCGACAGCAATGGAGAGCAGGCCGAACATGACCAAAATGCCGCTGCCCCAACCCTCATTGCCAGTGGCTGTTTCCACCAGTGGAAGGCAACGCAGGATGCCGTAAAGCGCGGCGTTCAAAAGGAACCCGGAAAATACCGCTGATACCGGCCCCGGCGCTTGGCTGTGAGCATCCGGCAGCCAGTTGTGCATAGGCGCCAAGCCGGCTTTGACGCCGTATCCGACGACAATGAAAATAAACCCGGATTTGATCAATGTCGGATGCAGTTGCGCCGCCACGCTGCGTAGGTTGGTCCAGAGCATCACTTCCGCGCCTTGCAGATCAGCCGGCCCCGCGGAAGCGGCTATCAGCAGGGTGCCCGTGAAAGCCAGAGCCACGCCGACGGAGCACATCAGCAGGTATTTCCACATAGCTTCCAATGCGGCTGGGGTAGAGTGAATGCAAATCAGGAATGCCGTCAGCAGGGTGGAAGCTTCAATGCCGACCCATAGCAGTCCGAGATTATTGGAAATTAAAACCAGCAACATGGCCGCAAACGATCCGAACCAAAGGCTGCCGTAACGCCGAGCGAGTTTAAGTGTCAGATGTCCGCTGGTGGCTTCGTTTCGCAAATAAACATATCCACAAATGCCGGCTATGACAAAAACGCCAGCCATCACCAGCATGTGCAGGGCCGAGAGCGCATCCAGACGAAACCATCCGGCGCCGCTGGACAGCGGGCCATGACGCAGCGCCGTCACAGCGGTCATTACGACCGGTATGGCCGCGGCCGGCGTGCCGACGGCGCATGCGATCGCCACGGCGCGTGGCGAGCGCAATAAAATGCAGATACCGGCCAGTAAAACCGGCAGCAGCATTAAATCCGTCAGCATCCATTCATATGGCATAATTTAACCTTTTAAAGACGTTAACCGGTCGGAATCCATGTGGTCGAATTCGCGGTTAATATGGCAAATAGCGATGCCCATGACGAACACCGCCACAAAGACGTCCATCAATACTCCCAATTCAATCAGCGTCGGCACATCACCCACCGCCACTAAGCCCAAGACGTAAATCCCGTTTTCCAACACCAGGAAGCCGATCACTTGATTAAGGGCAATCCGGCGTGTCACAATCAAAAACAGGCCGGTCAGCATCATCACTATAGCTGTCGGGAAAGCCAGAGATGAGAGCGCCTGACCAGCCAAGCTTATGCGCGCATCCAGCCAGAAGGCGCCAAGCAGCGCGAAGACGCCGAATATCAGGGAGGCCATGTTTCCCAGCAACGGTTGTTGTTCCCGGCGGGTTTCAGAAGCGCGAAGCGCACGGAGCAGCAGGCGTGGGAAAATCATGCCCTTCATGATAATCATCACCGCCCCTGTGGCTATGATGCGGAGTGAAACATCATGTCCACTAATAGCTACCGGCAGCAGCCCAGCCAGGATGCCTTGCCATGCCACCAGCCGGATACTGGCGCCCAACCGGCTGGAATTCAGCAGCGAGAAGGTGGATAAAATCAACAGTACCAGAATGATTTCAATAAAAGATTTCATAGCGCCGTCCTCGCAATCAAGGCCAAAGCCAGCACTGACAATACCAGCGCTACACCTAGCAGGCGTGGCACTTTCACCATATTCAGGCGAGCCATGGAGGATTCGATCAGGCCGACCACCACCGCCAGCAGCGCCATGCCAACCGCAAATGCCGCTATCGCCACGCCACCTTGCAAATCGGCAAAGCCCAGCGCCACGTTAACTACCAGTGCGCCTAACAGCCAGATTTTCAGCGCAGATGTATATAAGATCATGGCCAGGTCCGGTCCGGCATAGTCCAAGATCATGGCTTCGTGGATCATGGTCAGTTCAAGGTGGGTGGCGGGGTCATCCACCGGGATACGCGAGTTTTCGGTCAGGAAAACAATCAGCCAGGCTGCTACAATCAGGATTATTTCCGGCAGTCCGACGAACGGCGCGGCATACAGCGTTCCAAAAATTGCGGATATGGAAAACTGGCCGGTGGCATACGCCAGCGCGCCTAGTCCCAGGATCAGCGGTGGTTCCGCCAGGGCGGAGAATTGAGCCTCGCGGCTGGCGCCCATACCTTCAAAACTTGAGCCGGTATCCAACGCAGCCAAGATGGTCAGGAAACGCGTCAAGCCCAGCGCGTATGCCAACAGGATGAAGTCGCCCATGAAAGACACCGGCGCCTTTATCTGTGCCATCGGGATCAAGGCTAAGACAGCAATGACGGCTGCCAGACTGATCGGAGGGTTGGCGCGGAACACCCACGTGGTGGTGCGGCTGTAAACCGCGTTTTTGCGCAGTAACTTAAAAATATCGTAATACAGCTGCAAAAAAGGCGGGCCATGACGTCCGGCGCACACTGCCTTAGTGCGGTTGATGATACCAGGCAACACCGGCGCCAAGATCAAGCCGGCGAGTATCATGCCTAGATGTGTGGGAAATACATGCATTTCATAACTTCCAGAAGAACAAGACCAACAAAGCCAAAACTATATACAAAATGTAGAGATTAAGCCGGCCGTGTTGCAGCAGGCGGCTGTGCGACAGCAGGGTCTCCGTTATTTTGAAAAACCAGGCGAATACCCGTTCATGAAAAAAGTCCGGCGTTTTTGTAGACCAGGAGGCCGCATTCGGGAAGAGCCCGGTAGGTGTTTGCGCGTGGGTTCGGGTGCGCAGCAGGGACTTGAAAAGTTGTACAATAGGGTCGGAGAAAGACGAGGCTGTATATTGCATGCGGGGCGTCGGCGCGGCATAACCGCAATCCCATGTGACGGACTGTGTGTCCGGCCGGCGTTGCCGTAACCGCTGGCGTGCCAAAAACAATATGCCGGCCAACAGCGCCGCGCCCAGTACCAGGCAGGGGATGGCCACCCAAGCTCGGCCGACGGCGGTCCAAGCCGGGCTGACAGCGGCGCCACTCAGAATGGAAATTGCCGGCACAAAGATTACCGGCAGCCAAGGTACGGAGAGGCCGAGCAGGATGCACAGTGTTGCCAGAGTGGCTAAGGGAATACGCATCGCCGCGCTGGATTCGCACGCATTGCGCACATCCGGGCTGCGTGGCTCGCCCAGAAAAACCAGACCGAAAGCCTTAGTGAAACAGGCCGCCGCCAACCCGCCAATCAGCGCCAGCGTACCGAGCAACACTGCCCCGGCGATACACAGAGCCGGCAGGGATGTGGGTTGTATCAAGGCATTCAGCGCGCCGAGATAAATCATGAACTCACTCGCAAAGCCGTTCAGTGGCGGCAAAGCGCAAATGGCTATCGCGCCGATGAAAAACATCCCGCCCGTAACCGGCATGGCCTTGAGCAGCCCGCCCAGCCGGTCCATTTCACGGATGCCTGTAGCGTGCAGGACCGATCCGGCGCTTAAAAATAACAGTCCCTTGAAGAAGGCATGGTTGATTATGTGGAGCAATCCACCGGCGAATCCCAGAAAGGCCAGCCCGGGGTTGGAATAGCTGATGCCTAAGAGGCCGCCGCCAATACCTAAAAGAATAATGCCGATGTTTTCCACGCTGGAATAAGCCAGCAGGCGTTTCAAGTCGTGCTGCGCCAGCGCCAGCAGCACACCTAGGATACCGGACAGGCAGCCGATTCCGACCAATGTCCAGCCCCACCAGGGCGGCGGTGGGCCGAGAAAAGTAAGCGTCCGCAACAGCCCGTAAATACCGGTTTTGATCATGACTCCGCTCATTACGGCGGAAACATGCGAAGGCGCTGCGGGATGCGCTTCCGGTAGCCAGACATGCACGGGGATCAATCCCGCCTTAGTTCCGAATCCCACCAGCGCCAACAGGAAGATTGTGGCGGCATATCCCGTTGATACGACGGTGAAACCATTGAAGTCCAGAGTATTCCCATGGCGGCCGAGCAAAGCGAACATAGGCAGCAACAGGGCGGTGCCCAGATGCGTAGCCACCAGATAAGTCCATCCGGCGCGCCTGACTTCGGCATGCTCATTTTCTAATACCACCAGGAAAAACGAGGATAGCGACATGATTTCCCAAGCCAGCAGAAACAATACGGCATTGCGCGCCGCAACTACCAGCAGCATGCTGCCGGCAAGCAGGTTAAAGCAACACCAGGATGGCGCTAAATCCTTATGGGCGGCGAAGGGTTTCAGGTAAGCCGTACCGTAAATGGCCGCCAATGGGCATAAGATGAGGATCGGCAATGCGAATATGGCGGAAAGGGCGTCCAAGTTAACGGAAATTGCACTACCGGGAATAGTCCAGGGGAGATACCATGGGGCAAGCTCTATGCCTGCCAGCGCTGCCAGCACTGGAGTCAGTCCGCAAAGGCAGCCAATCACCGTAACGCTTGGCCCCAAGGTGCGCGCCAGGCGCGGGTGTCCGACAGCGGTCAGGCAGAGGATTCCCCCTACAAACAATATCGCCAATGCTAACAGAAATAAGGTCATAAAATGCGATATCTTCTCCCCGTGCCCATGTTTTCACCTTGATTGAAATAAGAGTGGGCAATATATTGCATAAAGGGTGAAATGTCAATGGAGGGACATATGCGCAAATTATGGCGGAAACGTCGTCCGCGCCGGATAGGTTTGGCATTGGGTAGTGGCGCGGCTCGTGGTTGGGCGCATATTGGTGTAATTGAGGAATTACAGGCTGCTGGCTATGAAATCGGGTTTGTGGCTGGCACGAGTATTGGGGCGTTGGTGGGTGCGGTTTTTGCCGCCGGGCGTCTGAAGTCGTTAGGCGAAGTAGCGCGTCAATTGGACTGGCGGCAGATAATCTACTATTTCCTTGACATCAATTTTTCGCGTTCCGGACTAATAGACGGCGGGAAGATCGAGGAATTTGTCCGGTCTCAAATTAAGTTTGAACGCATAGAAAACCTTGCCGTACCGTTTCGGGCTGTAGCAACGGATATATTGACTGGCCGTGAACATGTTTTTGCGTCAGGCGAAGTTGTTACGGCCGTGCGCGCCAGCATTGCTATACCCGGCATGTTTACACCTGTGCGGCGCGGGGGGATGATTTTAGTGGATGGCGGGCTGGTTAATCCCGTACCGGTGAGTGTGGCGCGGGATATGGGCGCGGATTATGTGGTGGCAGTGGATGTGACCCATTTTCCGCATCATACCGCTCCAGTGGTTGCAAAGCCTCCCGCGTCACCGCCTGCGACGTCCCCGCCGCCGGAACCCGATGAATCCATGAAGGCCATGATTAAAAAAATCCGGCAGCAACTGAAGTCAGGGAACCCATTGGGACGGGTAGGGCGCCGGTTTCAGGCATCGGCTGGGCCCGGCATTTTCGATGTTTTGGGCAATTCTATCCGGATTATGGAAGCGCAGATCACGGAAACCCGGATGCGTGTGGATCCGCCGGATTTGCTGATTCGTCCGCAAGTGGATGATGTGAGCTTTATGGATTTTCATCGGGCGGAAGATATTATAGCTGCCGGACGCGCCGCCGCGCGTTCGGCTTTGGGTTGAAGGGGGGGAAGGATGAATCGCCAAGGTACGCTAATGACTGAAGATACATGTTGCCCAAACTGTCGAAGTCCGAAGGTGTTTAGCGGGAAGGTGTTCAACTGGCTTGGATTTGGCCCCCCTCTCTACTTTCGCCCGCGAGATATTCGTTTCACCGTGATAACCGAGGCTGATGTGAAGCTTCCCGGAAGTCGTTTTACAGCATGCGCGGAATGTGGCCTGATTTGGTCCGCCATAGAAGCGAAGAAACTCAGGACGATTTTAAACAAGAGCGGAACGAAGAAAGCGAAACATGCTCTTGGTGAGCAATAGGCGTAGCGAAGCATTGCGACCGCCAGCCGGTATGATTATGCACGGTGATGCGTCTGGCGGCGGTTTCTATAACATTAGGAGCAAACAATGCGATTTATACTTATCTATCTGTGCGTTGCCTTCTTATTCATAGATGTTTTACTAATTATCGGTCTCATAAACAATTATCAAGGGATTGTTTCTCTCCCGTGGTGGAAAATGTTTCTCGGGCCGCTTTCATGGTTAGTCACGGATTTCTATGATGATATCGGTAGAGATGTGACTCGTATCCTTGATACGGCTCTTTGCATTGGGGCTGTTATCTTGGAAATTCGACGCGACTGCATTCTATGGCGAATTGTATCGGCTGTTGCTGTTGTTTACTGGGTTCTCTTTGGTTTATCAGCGATTTTCTATCGGTAGCATCCCATAGGAAACCAAGGGGATGATTAACCGCCAAGGCGCCAAGGTGAGGGAAGAGGATGGCAGAGGTGTCACACAGACGCTGAGACGGAAAGAAATTAGCCACAAAAATGCAATGCACAAAGGGATAGGGCTTAACCGCAACGCCCTCGGGATCAACGCAAGAACATGATACTTTGTCATTGCCTTGATGGAAGGAATTTACCCACGGTGAAAATACATTCGTGTATAGTTGTTTTGGGCGCGGTGGTTTTGCTCAAGGCGATAGTATTTGCTGCGTATGGAGAGGGAGGTGGCAGCCTCGTGAGCCTTAAACCTGTGCATGAGGAATTTGTGCAGGGAGAGCCGTTGGAGTGCTCGACCGGACTGGACGCTTACAACCAATCCAACACAATTCCAGAAGTCAGCGACGGCGCGAAACACGACAGGCGCTGGCCCCCTTGGTTTGACACTCTGCCCCTTTCTCGAATACCAATAAGAGCTGCCTGTCCTCAAATTCTGTCCCTGTCATCAGAACTCCGCATGCCTCCGATTTCCTGTTCACATGCTCCGCCACCTTCTTCAGGTTGATGCGGTTTAAAACATCAATCGTGACAGGCCGCTTGGCGTCGAAAAAGACAAGCGATCTGAGGAACCGCTGGCAAACGTCTGAATTCAGAAGTTCACATAGGAAGCTCGCCTCTTCCTCCGACGAACATGGAATGAAGTAGCAGGTGTCGTCCAACACGATCGGCTTCCCGTCTTTTTGCCCTATGACCTCAAACCGACAGTTCTTATACAGGCCGGATACAGCGACCTTCCAAGGAGCAAATGTGTAGTCGCCTACACCAAAAACGGAAAACCGTGGACGCTTCTTGTAGATGATACTACCTCTTTTATCGAGCGTGTTCGCGTGTGCCGTCAGGTAAGCCCATGTCTTAGGGGCTCTCTTCTGAATCGTATCCGTGTCATCCGACGGATTCCGTTGCGTAACAAGGACGTAGCGGTTTGGCGTTGTCCGTCCGTTGGCAACGTCCGACGACTTCAAGAGAGGAAACAGGTACGTGGCCTCCAATTGGCATTTCTCACCCCGTCCGTTGATAAAACATCCGTTATCCTGCTTAAACTCCATGACACCCGCCGCGTCGTGCTTTACGCCCGACCGCCATGTATAGTAGGGAATACCGTCTATATCGCGTAATTGTAGGTACTCGTCTACATCAGCCACAAGCTCATTCCCAACCAGGCCAAAGGTCGTCATTCGTTTGTCAAACGACAGCCCCGGATAGACTGAGGCGGTAGTGGCGTACTCCACAATACCCGTATGCACAATGAGTAGACAGGCGTCAACCGACGCCTGAAAGTGCTTCTGCGCATCAATCAGATGAAGGGACGTGCGTCCGATGTTCAGACAGTTGACCCAGGCATGCCGCAACAACTTTCGTGCCGTAGCGGTTTTACAGAGCATAGCCATACAACCTGCACGGCGGTGCAGGGCTTCTAATAGCCGAATCAACATCCACTCGGAAATGTCGAAGTTGGCCTTGCCGGTTTTGGCGGCAAAGCCACTGTGTCCTTGGAAATTCGTTTTCTCAGGAAGATTGCTACTTCCGAGCGCCCCAAGAGCCGAGTTTGTGACCCATGGAGGATTGCCAATCACAAGGACGCGCCCCCTCTTGTCCACGAAAAACTCTTCCCATTCCACATGGAAAAAATTCCGGCATTCCAAATGGACTTTCCTCATCACATTACATCCGAGCGCTTGCTCGGCGTCGCGGATATATGCGGGATTGATGTCAAAACCGTAGATCGCCTTTGCATTAGGGAAGGCGGCGATGGCGGCGTAGATGAAACTACCTTTACCGCAAGTCGGTTCCACAATTACATCTGCGGTCTTACCGGTAACACGAAGGAACTCACTAATCTCCCTCGCAAGGTCGAGCGGCGTCTGAAAATCGCCGAATTCGGCTTTGTGCGTATCGTTCATCAGATAACCTTGTTGATACCTGTTACCTTGCCCGCTTGTTCAATCACTCGACTATACTGAAGCCTCCACTGCAGTGCGTTGGAAATGGTAAGGTATCCGACCTCTGGTCGCTTCTTCAGAATCTCCTCTGCCAATTGCCGAGCTTGAATGTCGTCAAGGGGCAGAAACCGTTCCGTCATGAAGGCGACGATGTCGTCAACATTCCCTGAGTTGTCAAGAATCTTGAGGATTCCTGTGGTGGTCTGAAAGTCAGCTGTCCGGCTGGCTTCCACAAAAACAACATGGTTGATGTCGAGGGTGGCGGTGCGACTCTTCCTGTCGTCCTTCTTGGTGTAAACGAACACAAGCAGGGAGTATCCCAGTCCATAAACCTTCTGGCGGGCAGACTTGAACGGACATGACGATTGAGGTTGTCTAATGTTCGTGACCTTGATATCAACCCGAGCTTCGGGAAGTCGATCCCCTTGGCCGACGATCCCTTGACGTACGAGTACTCCTTTTGAAGACGGTCTTGGAACTTGTGCTCTAAGTAGGTGCCGACGGCCTTGCCATCTGTCACACCGAATAGACTACGTTCACGGTGCCGCGATTCGCACCGGGCAAAGTCCTTCGCCTCTTTGACAAGTAATTCGACTGTCAGCTGCGACTTCATTCTATTTCTTTCTCTCTCTTCTGAGTATCAAACTCCGTCGCCAAACGCACTTCGCGTCAGCGCAAAGTTCGCCCCAAATCCCATGCGCCGGAGCGCGTTGTATAAGTGTGACATGTTCATCGCATTAGCTCTCCCATTGCGCTCTGTGAACGCCAACAGTCTTTATCCACTCTAACTCCCAAAGTCATACTTGTGTGGTCTGGAACCAACATCTGGCATAAGGATAGATACAGGCAAACGGTGGGTCAACACTTTCCCGATTCGTTTGCATTAAAAGGTCGCTTCCGACTGTTCAAAAGGAAACAGATAAGAAATCGCTTTTCAACCGATGCAGACACATACATCCACCGGCGTCAGTATAAACAAGTGTTTGTATGGTTGGCAGTGTGAGAAATACGGGATGGAATGTCAAGTGTGGAATAAAAAATGTGGAATAAAAAATAGTTTCAGGTATCCGTTACAACCGGCTTCGCGAGGCCCATGTTGAGAAATGGCATGGCCTTGCATACGAATTGCTGATTCCATACCTCAAGGAGATACAGGCATCTGTCCCAATGGTCATCTCCGATTAGCTTGTTGGCAGACTATTCCCCCGATTCTGTACACGGCATCTGCTTACGCACACGCCGCGCCACCGTCTCCGCTCGCCGGTGCGGCTCGCACCTGCGGTTTTCCTCTCCGTGTTCTCCGCGTCTCCGTGTGAGACCTCTCCTCCTCTGAGTCCCATCTGGCACACTAATCTGCGGTTAATTCTCCTCTTCCCCACCTTGGCGTCTTGGCGGTTTATCTCGCCCTCCTCCATCCGTGAGACCATCAGTGTTCATCCGTGGTTCCTCTTTGTTTGCCCGTGCGGCCCCGCACCTTGCCAACTGCCGTAGTTTTTAGTAACCAATAACAGATTTGACGTTTAGACAGTCAGCGGGTATAAATTATGCTGATTATGCGTTTGGCGCGATAGTGACGCACTGAGAAAGCTCACAATTTTGGGAGACTATTATGACAAATGATGGCAATGTGGCCGGCTTTGCGCATTGGGTCAGCGTTAGGCTGTTATTGCCAGGAGCTTACGGTTACCACCTCGCTGAAAAGAGCGGCAACTTGTTTAAGAGCGGGAGGTCGCCCGATGTTGATCTCCCCATATCGAAGAATGATCGCCCTCCTTGTTCTGATGCTCATTCTTGCAGAAGCCGGTGCCGTGGTGTTTTCGTGTCGCGCGAGCGATATCATTGCGACGGTGTTAACCCTTTTGGGGTTTATCCTGATCCTTGCCATAGTGACTCTCTTGATCATCCGGAATGGCGATGGGCTGTTCCGTGTAATAGTACTCATTCCGGTTGTCGGTTTCCTCGTCTTCAAGTTATGGGTTTTGTTTGAGTTTATGACGCAAGTTGATTGATCCCTCGCGCTACTAATGGGGAAAGACGGGAGAACCATGCAATCGGTTCCATTCTATTGGCGACATCGCTCTCTTCTTGACCTTCTGGATGGAGGACACTACAGCATTTTCCGATCAATATACGGAGCGAGCATTTCAGTCTGTGGGGCAAGGGATGACCGCAGAAGAAGCGGAGCGTATTCTTGGCCCGCCTATCGAGCGACAAGTAATAGGCGCCGGGGAAGGGGAATTATGGAGATACACTAAGGGCCTGCCAGACAGGAACTATTGGTTACGATGCCTGAAGAGCGATTCAAAAGGGTTTGTTTCCGAAAAGATCTGTGAGTATTGGACTGATTAGCAGGAAGTGAATAGTGGACTTTCCCAAAAAATGCGAGTGCGACTGGCGGCGGTTTCTATAACATTAGGAGCAAACAATGCGATTTATACTTATCTATCTGTGCGTTGCCTTCTTATTCATAGATGTTTTACTAATTATCGGTCTTATAAATAATTATAAAGGGATTGTTTCTCTCCCGTGGTGGAAAATGTTTCTCGGACCGCTTGCATGGTTAGTCACGGATTTCCCGGGCAAAAGCGGTGGCGGTGTGCTCTGGGTCATTATGACGGCTCTTTGCATTGGGGCTGTTATTTTGGAAATTCAACACGACTGTATTCAATGGCGAATTGCATCGTCTGTTGCCGTTGCTCTCTGGGTACTCGCGGGATTATCAGCGATTTCTATTCGCTATCATCCCATAAAAAACCAAGGGGATGATTAACCGCAAAGGAGACGCCTGGGTGGGGGAATCCAGGGCGTTGCCCTGAAAGGGACAGCAGGGACGGAAGGGACAACAGGGACACAACAGGGACGGAAGGGACAACAGGGACGGAAGGTGCGAAACCGCACGAGCTTGTATGTCGCATTCCACCCTCTCCCTCCTCCGGTCATCTGCGTCCATCTGCGCAATCTGCGGTTTCATTCTTCGTCTGTTTCTTTCCTGGTTTTCCTGGCGTCTTGGCGGTTAATCTTCCCCGCTCATTGCCTGAAAAACTGGTCTGGACATACGCGCTCCAACATGGTATTTTCCCGGAAAGGTGAAAACTATGACAACGTCAACGCAAGATTCTGATACCTCAGCACAGCCAGAGCCCAGGCAACGCCGATTTAACGAAATGTCCATTTTGGCGCCGCTTCTGGGTATCTACACATCCGCATGCCTGGCCCTCATGGTTGCAGATTTCTGGCTGGGCGACAAACTGGACGTTCACCACTCCATCACCCCGATATATATCGCCTTGCTGGTGGCATACGCCGCCGATAAGGAAATCCGGCGCTGGGTTGGGCGTCCGGAACCGCCCCGCAAAGGCTCGGTTTTTGTTTATCTCTGGGCGCTGCTCTATCTGATCTTTTTTATCATCCACACGTTCAACCCCAATTATAAAATGCCAGAGGAAATTGGCAGTATCACGCTGGAAGTCATCGGCATCTTTTTCGGCACCAAGGCATCCAAACATATCCATCAAGCACGGGCAAAGCGCAGCGATGATAAGGCCAAATCTGTAGCCGCAGAATACCGGGAATTTGTCCTGACACACTTGCAGACCCATGGCCGGATCAATCGCAGCGACGTCATGCAACAATTCAACATTTCCACGAGAACCGCCAGCCGTATCCTGGCAGACATTGCCAATGAGGGGCTGATTATCCGCAAAGGCGCAGGCCGTGACAGCCATTTTGTCCTGCCACCACCCACTTGAAAACGCGCCATAAACGCGCCAAACGCGCCATAAACGCGCCATAAACGAGCCACAATCGCGTCATAAACGCGCCAAACGCGCCATAAACGAGCCATAAACGCGCCATAAACGAGCCAAACGCGTCATAAACGCATCAAAACGCGCCATAAACGCGCCAAGACGCGAGGAATAGCCGTAAAGCGTCATGTCACCACCACCAAAAAACATATTGTCAAACCGTGCTGTAAAGGGTATATTTCCTACTCTGCATGGTCAGCGCATAGGGCGCGTGGCAGTGAAATAAAGGGGGCCGGCGATGCAGCCGGGTTTGTATATTGTCGGCACGCCGATCGGTAATCTGGGTGACATCAGTATGCGGGCGTTGGATACGTTGCGTGGCGCGGATTATGTCCTCGCCGAGGATACCAGGCATACACGGCATTTGTTGACTCACTACCAGATTCGCAGCCGCTTGGTCAGTTGCCACAGATTTAATGAGAGTTCACGCGCCCATTTCGTGATTAGCCAGGTGCAAGCCGGGAAGATTTGCGCCTTGGTGACCAATGCGGGGATGCCGGGAGTTTCCGATCCTGGTGCGCGCTTGGCGCGTGCCTGTCGGGAAGCCGGCATTTATTTGACGGTAATACCTGGCCCATCCGCCGTGACTACGGCGTTGGCGTTGAGCGGATACGGCGGTGGCGGATATGCTATGGAAGGGTTTTTGCCGCGTAAGGCCGGTGCGCGCCGCCGCCGTTTGGAGGTCCTGTCGGCAACGGGTTTGCCGGTGGTGTTATATGAGTCGCCTTATCGCTTGGCGGCGCTGCTGGAAGAGTTGCGGGAGTTGATGCCGTTGCGGCAGATATGCGCGGCGCGTGAATTGACTAAGCTGAACGAGGAGTGCCGCTGGGGGACGCCGGAGGAGCTGCTGGCGCACTTTGCGGAGCATTTTGCGGGGCGGCGTCTGAAAGGTGAATTTGTGTTGGTAATTGCGCCGGAGGATGAAATTAGCCACAAAGATGCACAAGACACAAAGGGATAGGACTTAACCGCCAAGACGCCAAGGGTAGAGGAGAAAAGAGGAAAGGCTCACACTGGCGGTGCGGGCCGCACTGGCGGCATGAACGCGGAGGAAATTTAGCCACAAAGATGCACAAGAAACACAAAGGGATAGGGCTTAACCGCCAAGACGCCAAGGTGTCAGAAGAGGATTCGCCACGGACGCATGCTGCGCTGACCGGCATCTGCCGGTCTGGCGGATCGGCTGACACCCTGATACGCGAATTCATTCGAGTATCCGGGTGTCCTCCGATCCATGTCCGCATAGCGGACAGCACGGCATGGCATTCTAGTCCGCCGGTATCTCTTGTAAAATCTGCGTCAATCTGCGGTTTCTTTCTTGGCGTTCTTGGCGGTTCATTCATCCGTGTCCATCCGGTTCTTCCCTGCACAACTGCGGTTTTAAGGCTTTAACCTTATGAGCGATTTACAGAAATATAATATGGCGCGCATGGATGCCGCCCTGTCCGGTGAGACGGCGATTATACGGGTCTTCGGACGGGCGACATTCACCATTGCCACGGACTTAAAACAATTTGCCTCCAGCGCCATGCAGCATGGCTATAATCGGTTGGCGCTGGATATGGAACATTGTGAAACAATGGACAGTACATTCATCGGAGTGATGGCCGGTTTGGCGATACGCCTGAAACAGCATGGCGGCGTCGGCGTGTTTGTGATAAACCTCGATGAAAAAAATTTGGATATTCTGCAAACTCTGGGTGTGGATTGTATTCTGCAATGTTCCTTAGTCGGCGCGGCGCCGGAGGAGTTGCGCGAATTAGTGCGCCGTACAACGGCGTACTATCCGCTGATGCACACTTCGCGGGACCGGCAAACGGCGATGCGGGATATGCTGGAAGCCCACAACTCGCTCATCAATGCCGATCCGGCGAACCTTGTGAAGTTCAAGGACGTGATTGATTATCTGCGCCAGGACGCTCAAGGCAAGGATTGACGCTATGAGTTTCATTATCCCTCTTTGGGCTTGCTTATTGGTTATAGCTGTGATTGTGTTTTGCCTTTGGCGCTTGCGCCGTTTGAGTATGGAGCGCAATAGTTTGCTAAACCAGAAAGACGTCATTTACAATTTTGTGCATGATGTCAGCGAAGTGTTTACCGAGAGCGCCGACGCGCAGATTGACACCCTCCTGCGCCGTATTCTCTTTTACGCGCAGCAGGCTGCCAAGGCCCGCGCCGGCGCGGTGTATTTTCTGGAGCCGGGCGAAGACACGTTGGGCGTGCGGGCGATTTCGGGCTTGTTTCCGCCGTTAGTGAAGACCGACGGTGAGTTGTCTGTGCCATCCGTGCTTGACGCCGGCAGTCTGGAATCGTTGGTAAGGGAGCGTCGCGTGGCCATGGGTGAGGGCCTGATCGGCAAGGTTGCGGCGCATAATCTGCCGTTGCTGATTTCCGATGCCGAGCGCGATGCGCGTGTCCCGCGCTTCGAAAATCCTATGCTGCAAGTCCGCACGTTATTGCTGGTGCCGATGCGGTTCAAGCGCTCAGTCCTGGGCGTTTTGGCGTTGGTTAACCGGGTTGACGATACCTTTTTCATTCAGTCCGACCTGACTCTATTACAGGCATTGGCCGACCAGGCGTCCATCACCGCATATTTTGCCAAGTTTAATGCTGAGTTAGACAGGAAACGTGTTCAGGATGCCGACTTGCAGGTTTCGCGTAGAATCCAAAAGAATCTGCTCCCGGACAAAATTCCGGCGATTACCGGTATGGATTGCGCCGCCTTCAGCTTGCCGGCGCGGGAAGTCGGCGGGGATTATTATGATTTTGTCCAGGTTGACGAGCATCACTACGGCATGGTAATAGCTGACGTTTCCGGCAAAGGAGTGGCCGGGGCGATTTTTATGTCTATCTGCCGAAGTGTGTTCCGAGCTAATGCCGCCGGCTGTCTGCACCCAGCGCAGGTGTTGCAGGCGGTCAATAAGGTGATTTCGGAAGATATTCAGGAGGATATGTTCATCAGCATGCTTTATATTGTCATGGACACGCGGGATTACTCGATGACAATGGCACGGGCTGGACACACGCGTCCTTTGCTTGTGCGGCCGGGCGCCGAGCGAGCGGAAATCATCAATGCGCCCGGCATTGCCGTTGGGTTGGTGGATGTTGAAACTTTTAATACCTGTCTGCAGGAAGTAAAATTTATTTTGCAGCCGGGAGATACCCTGTTGGCTTATACCGACGGCGTTGTGGAAGGCATCAACGAGCGGCGGGAGGAATGGGGGGAAGCCAATCTTGAGCAGGCGGCGCTGCGGAGCGCATCCGCATCCGCCGCCGATATGGTGGCGTCCGTGCGGTCCGGTCTGTTGGGTTTTGTAAAGGATGTGCCGCAATACGACGATATGACTTTGTTGGTGCTACATCGGGAGGAGTAACGCGTGGCTGGGAAACGGGATTATTATGATGTGCTGGGCGTTAAGAAAGATGCCAAGCCGGATGAAATTAAAAAAGCTTATCGCCGCTTGGCGATGAAGTATCACCCTGACAAAAATGCAGGCAATAAGGAGGCTGAGGAGAAATTCAAGGAAATTTCCGAAGCCTACGAAGTGTTAAATGATGAACAAAAACGCCGGCAGTATGATCAGTATGGCCACGAAGGTATGAAATCTACCTTTGGGCCCGGCGGATTTGATTTCGCGCGCGACTTCACGCATGTCTCCGATTTACAGGACATTTTTGGCGACTTGTTCGGCGGCAGCGGTATGTTCGATGGGTTCTTCGGCCGCGCCGGAGGCAGCCAACGTTCCGGCCCCGCCGGCTCGCGCCCGGTCCGCGGCGCCGATCTGCGGTTTGATCTCGAAATTGGATTTTCCGAAGCGGCTTTTGGCGCTGAGCGGGAGATTACGTTGCCGGTTATGGAAGAATGCAGTGTCTGCCACGGCTCCGGTTCCGAGCCAGGCCGCAAAAAAGAAGTATGCCGCCATTGCCGCGGGAGCGGCGTGGTAGTTGCTTCCAGCGGGTTTTTCCGTGTGCAGCAGGATTGCCCTTCCTGTAACGGCAGAGGTGAAATTATCACCCATCCCTGCACGCGATGTGGCGGTGTCGGCTTAGAGAAAACCCGCCGACGATTATCTCTGAAAATTCCCGCGGGTGTGGAAACCGGATCGCGACTGCGGTTGGCTGGGAAAGGCGAGGGCGGGATGCGGGGCGGGCCGCCGGGAGATTTGTACGTGGTGTTGCATGTGAGGCCGCATAATATTTTCCAGCGCCAGGGTGCGGACTTGTTTTGCGAGGCGCCGATACCGCTGGATGTGGCGTTGACCGGCGGTGAGGTGTCCGTGCCGACTTTGGAAGGAATGGCCAAACTCAAGATCAGTCCCGGCACTGAAACAGGCCGGGTATTCCGGTTGCGCGGCAAAGGCATGCCGCTTTTGGGTGAGCCTGGCCGCGGCGATCTGCATGCCCGTGTTTTTCTGGAAATACCAAAAAATCTTTCCAGCGTTCAAAAAAAGCGCTTGAAGGAATTTTTGGATGCTTGCAGCGAAAGTAATTATCCTGAAGTTGGGCAATTTCAGAGGAAAGCCAGGGAGTTTGTATCCTCTCTGCCGAAACGGTAGGAGGAGGGAAAAACCACGGATGAACACTGATGGACACGGATGGAGGAGCGAGATAAACCGCCAAGGTGGGGAAGGGGAGAATTAACCGCAGATGGGCGCAGATTTACGCAGATGGGGGAGCGTCATGAGCCGTCACCCACCACCGCGTTGTTTCCTGGCGGCGGATGCTTGGGCGGCCGGTGAAACACTACTGGCGCCGGAGGAATCACGCCATCTTTTACGGGTGCTGCGCGCCAGGGCCGGCGACCCAGTGATAGTGTTTGATGGTTGCGGACGCCGCGTTCCGGCGCGTCTGGTGTCGGCTGACCGTGGTGGTCTGGCGCGCATTCGCATGGACCTCGCGGCAGTGGAAACGCAACCGCTGCCGCCCGCTCGGATCATACTGGCGCAGGCTTTGCCTAAGCATAATTTGATGGATACCATTGTGCAGAAGGCAGTGGAACTGGGCGCCGCAGCCGTCTGGCCGCTGTTAACGGAACGCGTGGTGGCCGCCGGTGATGCCGAGCGCCAGGAGGCTAAGACCGATCGCTGGCGCAAAATCGCCCGTGAGGCCGCGCGGCAATGCGGCGCTGACTGGATTCCCGAAGTGCGCCCGCCGATGGACTTGCCCGGATTGGTCGCTGAGCTCCACACCTGCCACCGCTGTTTCGTCGGCGCATTGACACCTGACGCGGTGGCGTTCCGTCAGGCCGCCGCCGCGGCCCGGCCTCTGCCAGCTTCCGGCGCGGCGCTGATGATTGTAATCGGACCGGAAGGCGACTTGGCGCCGGCGGAAATGGAGCTCTTGACATCCGCCGGCGGCATCCCAGTGAGTTTTGGCGCCGCCGTGCTGCGGGTGGAGACAGCCGCGCTTTACGCCCTCAGCCTGATGCATTACGAGTTTTTAAGCGCATGAAGAATGGAACCACGGATGAACACAGATAGGGTTGAACCGCCAAAGCGCCAAGAAAATGGGAGAATATAACCGCAGATGGGCGCAGATGGCGGGGGGAGCCCCGAAGGGGCGCGACATACCCAGACCAGGGCAACGCCCTGGGTAGAAAGCGCACCCTCAACACCAGCCCTTAAGGGGCGTGACATAGGGGCGGAGAATTTAGCCACAAAGGCACAAAAAACAAGAGGGGGATATGGCGGACATATACTTCAAATGCGAGTGCAATAAAAGCCTTGCCGTGAATGAACAGGGTGTCGGGCACACAATCGAGTGTCCTGATTGCCACAAGCCGATAACGGTGCCGAAGCCGGACTTTCGTGCTGCTTGCGACCATTGCAGCAATGAAGCGCTATTGCCGGATAGCATGCTGAATCAGGAGGTCCAGTGCGTTAAATGTGGGCGTTTTTTCCAAGCTGTGCCGATGATAACCAGTGCGGCATCACGTGCTCCTGCTCCGGCTCCACCGCTGCCCGTGCCTAGGCGGGCGCGGCGGGCGCAACCGCCTAAGCTACCCAATGTTTTAAGATTGCTGACATCCATTGTGATAGCGGCGGTGGTTGCGGGCTTGATCGGATTTTATTTGAAACATATGTGGGAAGTGAATACCGCTTCCCGCAACTTGGGCGAAGTAATTGAGCGGGAAGCAGCCTCTACTGATTACCATGCGGCTATCGCGGCTCTTGGCGCCGCCTATAGCAATTATCCGCAGGCGCGCAACCGCGCCGCAGCGCGAGATTTAATGCAGCGGATGGAACAATCTATAAAGGTTGCCAATGTGCTGGACACCTTGGATGCGGTGGCGGCGACTAATCTGAGGCAGGCCTTGGAAACGTTGATACAGACTGTGCATTACAATCCACAGGCGCTTAATCGCGTCCACGCTGAGTCGCGGTTAAGCCAGATGCGCATTGATTATGCGGAAAAATTGC
Source organism: Kiritimatiellia bacterium (assembly GCA_050944835.1). GTDB lineage: Bacteria > Verrucomicrobiota > Kiritimatiellia > JAAZAB01 > JAAZAB01 > JAXGPF01. Next base: position 52,084 of record JBMNRV010000006.1, on the reverse strand, counting down.
AATCCGAACGCGCGGCTGCCATGGCATCCATGGAACTGGTCAATGTCATGCATTTGGTGCGCCAGATGGGCGATCTGCCGCAGGCCATCAAAATGCTGGAAGACGCTCTCGAAAGTTACCCGGCGGCCACCAACCGCATGGATGCCACGCGGCTGCTGGAGCAAATGCAGAACAGCTTCAATCAAACTGAGGAGTTATCTAAAGCTATCGCGACAGCGGAGACCGAATCCCGGTACGATCTTCGCCGAGCCATAGACCTTCTCAGCGATGCGCTTAGGCAGAATTCCAAAGCGATTAACCGGGCCGATGCCGAAACGATGCTGGCGCGCTTAAAGAAGAAAAACATCGAATCCGTTCTTGCCTTGCGGAAACAGCATGACGATTCCATCGCTCTGGTGCAGGCTGTAGAAAAAGCGCGGAAAGCCGGTGAGCTCGGCGACCTCAAGGCGTCAGTGCGTATATTAGAAGACGCTTTGCAAGCGCATCCCGACGCCACTAATCGCATGGAGGTGACCACGATCATTGCCCGTATTGCCCGGGGAGAGAAGGAATCCGGCGCGCGCGCCGGATTCGACGGCGCCTTGGCGCTTTCGCCAAGCTGGCATCATGGGGCGGCTTCCGGCGCCAAGAGCGCCGATGACATACGGGCCCTCTTGGGTACTCTGGGCGAGCCGAAAGTTGATCCCCGTGCATATCCGTCATTGACGATCTACAAACAAGTTACCTATCTGATGCCGTTGGAAGACGCGGTACAGGCTCTGTTCCTGGATAAAGGGGGCTCATCCAAGCGCAGCATTTCGACGCCCGGCTTTCCGGAAAACAGTTTTTTCTATTACAGCTATAGCGGGGTTTTTGAGGAAATATTCAATCGGCTTCTGCTGGTTGTGGATACCTGCAACCAAGTTGTAGCGGTGCAATTGGTGGAGGAAAATCCGCCGAAAGATACCGGTCAGCAGGAATGGTTTGGGAGTGGCGCTCGTGAATACAGTTTATTTGACATGATTCAGAACCGTACCAAATCCTCATCCACCACTAAGGTGTTTTGGAAGAACATGACCTTTCTCATGAAACCTCCATCCGATGATGACCATGCGGCGGCAGCCAGGCAACAGACACACGTTCTGGAAGGTGGCTTGGTGGATAAAGAAAATCGTACCAAGGAACGTACCCGGTTGTATCTGCCGCAACCGATGGTGAATTTGATCCTGTTTAAGCTCAGCGGCGCCAGATATGCGCCCTGAAGATGCTGCCGGCGGAAGCCGACCCTGCGTCCGGACTAATATCCGCGCCACATAAACAATGCGCCGATCATCAGTCCAATGGCGAGTTTGATCAGTTTCACAAATATAAAAGCGCGTCGGGAATGGGCGAGCAGCGGCAGCATGCCGTGTCCATCCTGTACAATAGAGTTGGCCAAGAGCAGACTGAAAGGCGCCATTCCTTCGGCGAACATGGTGATGAATATCAGATGTGGCCCGGAGTCGGGGATTATGCCCGCTAAGCTAGCGGCGCCCATCGCAATCCAGCGGTTTTTTTCGATAACGGACCCAAGATTCCAGTATCCCTCAGCCAGGCTCAGCAAAAGCATGGCTCCCAGTGTCCACATGAAAATACGGGGCACATGGCTGCGCACGACGTGTTTCCACAAATGCTCTTCCAGAAAATGATCAGAAACTGTGGCGACAACAAATAAAGCCGCAGCGGATACGGCGGCCAACGACCACCTGACCCAATTCCATTCCGACGGCCCGATTCGGCCGAGCAGTATCGCGGCCAGGAACAGGCCGAGTGAGATGGTCAGGGTTCCGCGCGTTGCTGAACAATGCTGCCATTGTTTAAAAAATTGCCCGTGCGGCAGGCAGGCATCGTGCACGTCATTGTGGATTGTGAAATCAACAGGACAGAGCATCCGGTTGGTCAGGCGGTTTCCCAGCAGCGCATCCGTCAGGATGCCAAAAACGATTCCCAGAGCAAACAGTATGCCGTGCAGGATAAAGGCGGTCCGGGGGATCATTGCGAACATCAAAAAGGACGCATCCCCCGCCGTTGCGATCATGGTCGTCATCAGGGCGCCCAGGGACAGTGTGCGGTGGGTGTACATGGCGACCACGACGAAAGAACCCAAGCAGCCCGGCATGACACCCAAGATAGCTGCCGCTAAGTACTGTCCCCAACGGTGGCCACGGATGCTTTCCAGCCAACGGCCGGTGGTGACGACGTTAACATACTCGATTATCAACATTATCACGCCTACGAACCCGGTGATCATAAGCGCGTGTTCGATGATTTCCGAAAATGAATGCATAGCAGTGCCGTTCCGTGGTTCTGGCCTTTTTCCCTCTACTTCTTAGCCGATGCCGGGCGCAGCATGGCGACGCCGGACAACACTATTACGATGCCCAGCCCTTGCAGCCAAGTCAGGCGCTCACCCAGCAACCACCAAGCCAGCAGGATTGTGAAGACCGGCGTCAGATACTGCATGATGTTCAGGATTGTCAGATCAATCAGACGTAAGGCCTCGTACCATGCGTAAAATGCCAAGGCGGTAGGGAAAATCGCCATGTAAATGATAACTGCCCAAGAGCCGACATCAACCGGCGGATTGAATTCCGCCGGCAGCGCCAACCGCAGCGCCATCAGTTCCGCTGCGCCGAGCAGCATAACCCAGGTGGTGGCGGTAAATCCGCCCAGTCGTTGTACTGTGGACTTGCTGAGGACGGCATAAAGCGCCCAACAGGTGGCGCTGCCCAGTACCAGGAGGTTGCCCCGTGCACCGGACATGGACATATTCAGGCCGGCTTGTGTAATGAAGCCTACGGTCAACATGGTGCCGAACAGACTGAGCAGCATGGCCGCCAGGTTGTGCCAGGTGATACGCTCGCCGATGCCGAGCCCCATAATCATTATTAATATCGGGCTCAACTGCATCAGCATGGAGCTATTAATGGCCGTCGTATGTTGCAGACCGTAAAACAACAGGACGGTCATACCGGATAGGCCACAGAGCGCCAGCCCGGCCAGGCGCGCTAGATCAGCCGGTCGCAGGCGCAGTTTAAGCATACCCGGCCGCAGCAAGCCGATGCCCAGCAAGATCAGCCCGCCTAGCATACAACGGATGGTTGAGAGTGTCAGGGGGTCGGTTCGGTTGCCAGCCAACAGATAGCGGGTACAGACGAATGTAGTACTCCAGAGAATTGCGCTGGTCAGTGACCATATAACACCTTTGAAATAGTTCGCAGTCATAGTTTATAAGTTTAATTCAGCAATGCTTCCAGCGCGGGATCGCGGTCTGCTCCATACTTAATGGCATTTTGATAATGGTGTCTGGTTTTTTCCAAATCAATTGGTTGCCGGCGCAGGCTGATCTGGGCGAGATTGTAGTAAGCGTCGCCCAACTTGGGGTTGAGAGTGATGGCGCGTTTCATCGCTTCTTCCGCTTCTGCCAACCGGCCGGTATCGGCCAGAAATGCGCCCATTACCATATGTGCGTCGGCATTGTAGGGGTTGCGTTTTAGCAGTTTTTCCGCCACCTGGCGCGCGGCATGGAAGTCGCCATCATGGCAATACAGCAGCGCTTGCAGCAGCAAGGTGGTATCGTCGTTGGCCGGCAGCTGCGCCGCCTGGCGCAGGGCGGTGCGGGCCGGCTCAATCCGACGCATGCGCAGGTAGATGCGCGCGGCGCCTTGCAATGCGCCGGGATGTTGCGGCGTTTCATCCAGGATTTCCTGATAAAGCGCCAGCGCCGCCGGCAAGTCGGAAACCTTTTCCAATTGTGCGGCGCGCCGTAGTCGTGCAATATTCCGTGCCGCGCCCAGCGCCGGTGAAGACTCGCGGGCGAACTGTGCCGGCAGTCCGGCAGGCGGGGCGCTGGACGGCGTTGTGGAGAGATCGGCTAATTCCTTTTCGCAATACCTAATCCGGAAATTCACCAGTTCGGTCTGCCATCCGGGATATTGTTCCGCCAGGTTTCTGTATAATCCCAGCGCTTCCCGGAAAATATCAGTGGCGTCCTCAAGCAAATTCTGCTGTTTCAGCCATTCAGCCATGGACTTGGATTCATCGGCCTGTAAATATATCCGCAGGCGTTCATCAGTTGCGGTATTGCCGGGCACGTTACGCGTATCGGCGTCAACCGGCGCTACAGCTTGGGAGGTGTTTTCCGTTGCCGCTGTGGCCGACTGGGTGTTCGCCGCGTTGACGGCGGGTGACGAGTTGGCATCCGGCGCATCAGATGGCGGGCGGGGCGCGCCGGCGCCCACCGGCTGCGGCAGCGCTGCCGTCAGGCCACAGATCAACAGGCCGAGCACAAGCGAAGTTTGACTTTGATAAATTGTGCCAATATAATTCGTTTTCATAGTAAATATGCAATTAATAGTAGTGTCTCTGATTAGCAAAACGTTTGGCGGTGGTCAATCTTATTTGCGCAAACTAAAACGGCATTTGAAATTCAGGAAACGACAAAGTGAACCACGGATGCAGACTGATGGACACTGATGAGAATCATGCAGAGATACGAGGAGGCTAAACCGCAGATTGCGCAGACTGACGCAGATGAGAGAGGAGAACCGAAGGGCAAGAACCACGGATTCACACGGATTGACACGGATGTAGGAGTGGAAGTAATGCCCTGAAAGGGCGTGACATATCCCCGCCATTGCGGGCAAGCATTCCAGGGCAACGCCCTGGGATTAACGGAAAAACATGAAAACAGCCCTGAAAGGGCGTGACATAGACGCGGAGGGTTTAGCCACAAAGAGGGTTCATTGGAATTTTCCTGATCAGACTGATCGGTCTGATCGGTCTGATCGGACCGATCCACCGGACATCTTGGATAGATTGCGCCAAGGAATTTAGCCACAATGCAAAAGCCGACAGAACAGAAACGCTGGGCGCCCTCTGATGCCGGTATGGTTTTACCGGTGACTTTGATGTTGCTGGCTCTGCTGGCAGCCTTGACCTTGCAGGCTCAGATAGCGGCGCGCAGCCGGTTGGCGCGGGAACAGCGGGCCGGCACACAGGCGCGCCTGCGTGTCATGGCGTGTGACGCTGCCTGGCAGTCATTGCAAATGCTGGCGGAAGAAACCGCTACTGTAACCATTATTCATACCAATGCCGCCTGGGCGGCGCCCCGGCGCGAAACCCTGCCGGATGGCACACGCTTGTTTGTCCAAGTCAGCGATGCCGCGAGTTTATTCAATGTCAACAATCTGGGCGCGGCGGCGCCGCCCACGGATAGCGCCCGCCCGCTGGAAGCGGTTGCCGCGGAGTTATTATCCGGCGCGCAATGTCCGGCGCCGGTAGCCGTTGCCAAGCGCTGGCGGGATTGGTTTGTCAGTCATCCTGCGGGGTTGACCGGCGCGGTTTTGCAGAGCGCCGCGGATCTGGCGGCGCTGACGCCGGAGGTGGCGCCGGAACGCTTGGCGGAATTATTCAGCGTGCTGCCAAAATCCGATGCTGGTTGTACGCCTGTGAATGTCAATACCGCGCCGGAACCGGTTTTGCAGGGTGTCTTGGGGCAAACCCGCGCTTTTGCGGCGGCGGCGCTCATCCGTCGGCGCGATGTTCAGCCATTCCAGAATTTGAAAAATTTCACCTATTACGATGCCATCCGGGATTGTGAGGGCTACTTGGATGTGCGTAGCTTGTATTTTGCCGTAGAAGCGCAGGCTGAGCAGACTGATGGCGTCGCGCGCGTCTGGGCGCTGGTGGAACGCGATCCGTCGGCGCAGGCGCAATGGAGGGTGCGCCGATGGGTGTGCCAATAGATTTCGCTAGCATCCCGTAGAAAATCGCTTTATTATCCCACAAAGACACAAAGGGGAAAAAGATTAACCGCCAACGCCAAGAAAATGAGAGAATGCAGCCGCAGATGAACGCAGATGGGCGCAGATGGCGGAGGGGAGCCCCGAAGGGGCGCGACATACCTAGCCCAGGGCAACGCCCTGGGTAGAGGGCGCACCCTCAACACCAGCCCTTATAGGGGCGTGACATAGGGGCGGAGGAATTAGCCACAAAGATGCAAAAAAAGGGGACAAAGGTATCACGCGGTTTGAATGATGAATTCTGCCGTGCGCCAGCTATGCCAATGCGGGAATGTCTGGGGGTGGAACTTGGGCCAGACGGCCCGGTCTGCGTGAAAGCGCACCGGGATTGGCGCGGCCAACTGCATTATGAAACTCTCTCGGCAGCATCCGCCGCGGCGGAGAATACGCGCCTGCCGGTGGCCGGCTGTCTGGCGGTAAGTGATAGTTTGACCGTTTGGCTGGACGCCCCATTCGAGGCTTGGACGAAAACCCGCCGGGTTTTACCGGCGCTATTGGATGCGCAATTACCATTTGCGCTTGAGGATTGCCAGTACGGGTTTACGGCGGCGCGGCGCACTGCCGATGGCAAGTTACAGGCGCTGGCAGTGGCGGCGCGCGCAAAAGTTGTGGAAGCGCAGTTGGAGCGTTACCGCGCCGCGGGGTGGGACCCGGTTTTTCTGGATCATGCCGGTCTGGCGTTATGGACACAGAGTCTGCTGGAAACTCCAACATTGCCCGATGAAATGCGGGCGCTGGTGTATCTGCAAGCGAATCACTTGACGGTTGCTACCGGCTACGGCGAGGATTTTCATCAGGCGCATACTCTGCCCTGGGAAGCGGCTGCCGGCGCGGAAAGTGAACGCTTGGAAACCCTGTTCAGCCGGTTAGAGCGGATTTTATATGCGCAGGCTAATCACGACCGGCAATTGCACTGGGTGCTGTATGCCGGCGCCGGCGCACCGGTGCGGTTGGCGGATGAATTAGCGCGGAAGTTGCCTGAGCGTTGGCCGGGACGGTTGTCACGTCCGGCGGGTGCGGAGGGAATATTGGCGCGCGCCTTGGCGGGCAGGGCGTTGACATCCGGAGCGTGGCGGTGCAACTTGCGCGCGGGCCCATTGCTGCACCCGGCAGTGCAAGGCTGGCGGCGGCGCGCAACGCGCCGGGCGGCTTACATAGCGGCGGCGGCGGGATGCCTGCTGCTGGCAGGCAATTTTATCTGGCAGACTTCTGCGGCATACCGTCTGCAATCCATGCGCGATGCGACGGCCGCCTTGGCGGCGCAGTTGGCGCCGGATGCGCGGATTCCATACGGGCGGGAAGTGGAAGAGGCGCGCCGCGCCTGGGAAAGCGAACAGCAAGCAACAATGGGATTAAATGCCGCGCTATCCGCGGATTTGCATCGGCGTATCGGACAATTAATGGAAGCCGGTGCGGCCGATGGCATCGCGTATCAGGTTTTGGAGGCGGATGACCGCCAGTTCACACTCAGATGTACGGCAACGGATTGGAGCCGGTTTGAGGCCTTGGCGCATCGGCTGCGCGGCTTGGGATATGACACGACAACTGAAACTCAACCAGCGCTGGAGGATGGCCGCGCCGTCTGCGTGATCAACGGCCAATGGCGCGAGTGAACGATGAACCGCCAAGGTGGCGGAGGATTTAGCCACAAAGAGGCACAAGAAGCACAAGAGGGGATATTAAAATTCTTCTGATCAGACTGATCGGACTGATCGGACTGATCAGCCCGATCCGCCGGAAGATTAGCCACACAAGAGAGAACAGATGGGAAAATAAACCGCAGATAACCGCAGATGGGCGCAGATGGCGGAGGGGAGCCCCGAAGGGGCGCGACATACCCCCGCCATTGCGGGCAAGCATTCCAGGGCAACGCCCTGGGTAGAGAGCGCACCCTCAACACCAACCCTTAAGGGGCGTGACATAGGGGCGGAGGATTTAGCCACGAAGAAGAAGCACAAGAGGGGTTCATTAGAATTTTCTTGATCAGACTGATCGGACTGATCAGACTGATCAGCCCGATCCGCCGGACATGTTGGATAGATTGCGCCAAAAGGAAGAATAGGATTAGCCACGAAAATGCAAAAGATATTGCACAATGTGAATATTTGGGTTTGGTTGGCCGCGGTTGTGGTTTTGGCCGCCGGGCTGTTATGGACCGCCCATAATGCCGTCATGGCTCCAAAATGGGCGGAAGCGATGCGGAAGCAGACGGTGGTCTGGGAACAATTACGCGCGGTGGAAGCGGCGCAGCAGGCGGCGCATAGCCGGCTGGCTGTTTTGCGTGAGTTGCCGCATCCCGTGCGCCCGGCGCCATTGACGCGGCTGGCGATTGAGTGTACGCCTGACGCGCGTCCGGAAGTGCTGGATCGCGGCGTCCGGGCATTGCCGGACGGCTGGCAGGCGCGTCAGATGGAAATGCAATACGGCGAAGTGGATTTGGAAGCAGTCGGCGCCTTGTTGAATGCCGCCGCCGGACAACGTCCGCCTTGGACGCTTTGCGCGTGCAAAATCGAAGCCTCTACACAACGGGCGGGACACGGGCGGGTTACTTTGCGCCTGGAGTCGTTGGAACGGGATTGAGGGTCGTTGCCTGCCAGCGCTGACGGGAGAGTTAGCCACAAAGAGGCACAAGAAGCACAAGAAGGGATAGGACTTAACCGCCAAGACGCCAAGGACAGAGGAGAAAAGAGGAAAGGCTCGCACTCCCTTTCGTCACTGCCGTCCCTTCCGCTCTGCGTCCCCGCACTATCCGTGGTTCTTGCCTTTATTCCTCTTTTTTCTTGCAGGACAGCGCATCATTCGGATATAAAGACATAATCTTAACAACCGCTAGGGGGTAAAATCCTATGCGCCATACGGTCAACTGGCATAGCCAACCGACCGGCATTTCCGGGACTGGGACCAACATTACGTTTGATCCCAGCAGTTTAGCTCCGACAACTTATACAGTTGTCGCATCCGCCTCCCTGAACACCAATTGCTTCGACACATGCACGGTGACTGTTGTGAAGGTGGAGATTGAAGAACCGGATGGTTTACCACTCCAATCTGTTGAAGCGGATGATTCTCGCTTCCGGCTTAATCCTTCCTGTTTTGAGTGGCAGTTCGTTCATGTGGACAACGAGGTCGTCGCGTATCACGCGACACAGCCCATTAGTGGCCTCGTAGAACCGATTCCGCCTGCCGGGTACAACTGGTCTGTGAGTAAGGGAACGCTCAATAATCCAACTGACGAGACACCTACCTATGTCCCGAATGGAACACCCATTCCAACGACTATGACGACAGTCGATCTGGAGCTTCGCCCTGTTTCTGGCAGTGACGCATGTCTTCAGACCCGCACACTGGAAGTCTACCGGGATCATCTTGAGCGTGATTACCAGAACTGGGGCACCGGTATTGACTGCGGAGCAAATACGTATGTCTATTACTGGAGTTATTCCCGGTATGGCCAGAATTGGAAGCTTCTCCATAGTTGGAACTGCTTCGGTTCCGTGTGGCATGCTTACGACGGAACCAAGGATGGGTACGCGACGACTGTTCCGTCATCCGGGTTCACCGTCACGACTTACAACGACCCCATTCCTTGGTCCACGGCAGTCGCAAACCTGAGACGAGGGGATTTTGTCAGTTTCTATACCTATGATTCAGGGACGGGCAGCGAGATTATGCAGCATGCCCATACATGTATGGGGTCTGCATCCCAGATGTACGGAGCAAACAACGAACCTGTATATGGGGTGTTCGGCCGGAGCGATGGATACGGCCACAGTGCGACTTGGGAGGGCGGGTCTTGGCGTTGGTATACGACGAGTTCCGAGATATATTATGACCAGCTTAACGCTGGCTACCAGAGTATGTACCCAGGTGCGGGCAAACTGATTAACAGAATTAAAGTACATAGGAAATAATTATGAAACGTTATCTGAAATGTACGACATTGTGTGCTGCGGTTTTATTAAGCCTGCATACCGCAGTCTTGTCTTCACCGGCGGATTCATGTGGGCGGGTGGAGGGAGAGGTTGTGGTTATCAAGCAAGAGCAGCTTTCTGTATGGCAACCGGGCGAGTCCTTTTCCGAAAGGATCGGTGCAGCTTCCCTTGAGGGTACGGATATCGCTCTTGATCGCTTGCCTGCGACCGTCAGAGCGAACCTTGAGTACATGGCTACGCGTGTAGTGCCGCGATTCGAGTTCTCCGCAGTTGACCCCAAAGATGTAATCCGTTTTCTAGTTAGAAGGCCTAAGCAAAAGAACATGATCCGTTTGGGTCTTGTCTCTGAGCATCAGGACAGTGAGCCAGATCCCCCCTGGCTTAAGGATCTACAAGTTGGCAGCAACAAACTGTCATGCACATTAACGAATGCCTCAGTTCTTGATATCTATGTGCTGCTTGCTGAATCTCTCGACTGTGAGTTTGGCATCACCCAAAACGGAGAAGCTCTGTTTAGAAATAGAACTCAACCGGCCAGAGCAAAGCACCCAGCTTACATCGTCAAGAGGAAATAGGGGTCAGGAGGTGGAAATAGCAGGAAATAGGGGTCAGTCAAGCAGGAAATAGGGGTCAGTCAAGTTTTCTTGTGATTTTGCTTGGCGTGGTGTTTTGGAAATCGGGTTAAGGGTGCTGATATATAAAGGAGTGGTGAGAATTCCGACGTTTTGGACGTCATGTATCAGGCTGGGCTGCCATCAAATCCTTGCCGTGTTCTCAAGTACGATTGGGACACCGTTAACCCATGAAAAAAGGTGCATTTATGAGAAACCAACGATTCGCTTCTGTTGTCAAAGGAATTTCCTTTTGTGCTGTCTTGCTGTTCTTGATAGGACAATCATACGGAGGCGAAAAGAGCGCCATGGAACGTTCCGAAGCACATATTCAGCTTGAGACAGAAATGGCAAAACGCGGCAGTGGACAGGAGAACCTTGGTCTCATCAAGAAGCTTCGGATTGAAGTCGCGCGAAGTGGCGATGAGACAGAGCGGAAGATGATCAGGATGGAACTGAAAGATGAAGATCCTGTCCGCCAATCGGAAGCGATTGAAATGGCAAAATCTATTGGCGGGGAAGATATGATTTGCGGGCTTGCCGAATTGTTAAGTGATACCAATGGTTACAGGGTGGTGAAAATCAACGAGATGCCACAAGGTTCTCAACCACAAGGCGATATAGTGTTTGGATCGCCGAGTGAACAGGCTGCCATTGCTTTGTCACATCTTATTGACAACCCACCTGTTCCGCCTATTGGGAGGGACAAAAAGTTTTACACAGAGGAAGATGTATTGGTTTGGCGGAAGTGGTGGCAGGCGAATAAGTCCAAATTCGGGGCTCCCCGATAGTTTACGCTGCTTCCGGAGAATAGGGGTCAGTCAAGTTTTTTTGTGATTTTGCTTGGCATAATGGATGAAGGATGAAGGATGAAGCAGGAGACAGCAACCTAAAAATCCGTGCCTATCAGGTGCATCCGGTTTCTACTGCTCGTACGTGGTTCTTCCCAGGCGCATTTGCGACAGCAAACTTGCCAACTGCCGTTTTAAGGTGTAACGGGACGTACCAGAACGTATTCCGTGTCTATGTCACCTCCCAGCAAGCGTGCCTGCGTAATGTGGAGGCCTTTTGCGCCAAAGTCGGGAAATCGGCGCAAGCTCCGGTCAGGTTTGTTAAAGTTAGACAAATTGAATATCGCTTTGGAGAGGGCAGTTGGTCTGGGGTGCCCAATCCGCTTTATGTCCCCGTCGGCAGCAATGTACATTTCCGTGCCCTTCCGGAACCTGCGCCCGACTGGCCATCTGGCAAACCGACTTGGGCCGGTGCGACTGCTGGTACAGGCGGGACAGCAGTAGCGGTGTTTCATCAGCCCGGCAGCAATACGGTGCTGGCCGAATGTGGGAACACAGTAACGGCCCGAGTGACAGCGCTGAAGGTGGATATTCAGCAGACAGAGCAATATGTCTGCCAGCAGGCAAGCAACATAGTATTAAATTTGACAGGGGACAGCTTCTGGAGTACCGGCACGGTCAACTGGCATAGCCAGCCGAGTGAGAAATAGGGGTCAGTCAAGTTTTTTTGTGATTTTGCTTGGCATAGTGTCCTGGATATGGGATCAAGGGCGCATATATAAAGGATGAAGGATGAGGGATGAAGTAGGAGACAGCAATCTAAAAATCCGTGCCTATCAGGTGCATCCGGTGGTTCTTCTCTGCCGTGCCTTCGTGTGCGACCTCTGCCCTCCCTTGTGCCTTTTGGTTAATCCCTTTTATCACCGGCGTTTTTCGATCAGGGCATCCGCGATGTAGCGTCCTGCCTCGCGGTACTTTTTGGGTGAGAACCCAACCGCGCCGGTGCCGACCCAGGGAACCCGCAAGGTTAAGGCGCATATTTCGTTCAGCGCGATTGCCGTCCATGAGAGAAAGCATTGTTTGCCGGGTGCCGCCACGCGGACAAATTCCGGCGCGGCGAATTCCTGCCCGAGTTTATGTTGCATAACGTTGGCCCACTTCAAGGCCTGCGCATGTTTTTCCGGATGCTGCTGCGCGTCGGGCAATTCGCAATAAATGCCGGATTTTTCGCGTAATGGCGCCGCCTGCAGGTTGATGGCCAGTACGGCACGGCAAGCGTTGTGCCAGCGGGCGATGTCTTTACGGAGTACGGCGGTTTCATGCCGCGCCGGTGTATCCGCCCAATCGTTGGCCATATCCGGCGGGGAATGCCAGGCGCCTGCCGCCACGGCATCCGGGTCGGCCAGCGGCACGGCCCAGATTAAAAAGGGATTGTTCTTGGCGCTGGCGAGACGCTGCAGTATGCCGTCCAATACCCAGGCCGCCGGCATGTCATTGCCGCGCAGCCGGGCAACCAGATAAAGGCCGCTGGGGAACCGGGCGCCTGCGTTATACTCATTGGCCAGCCGGATCAAGGGGCGCCCGCCAGAAGAAATGCCGATGGGATCGGATTGCCAGAAGCCGCGGCTCCGGTCGAGCAACTGGCGGAGGTCACTGTCAACATACGGGAAGCCAAGGGCTACGTCCATGGGCGCAGTTGGGCGGTTGACCGTCCAAACAGCAGCGGTTCGTCCATCCGGAGTCGTCTCCGGCCTGCCGCCTGACAACCGCATCCACCATTGTCCCGCCGGCCGGAACACCGGGCAGCATTCAGAGGGATCAACAGCGCCGGGCAAGGTGTCGTAATGTTCCAGAACCAGCCGCAATTTGCCGGATTCAGGGGTGGCGCCGGGAGGCGGCTTGATTTGGAAACAGAACCACAGCGGACGGGCTCCGTGTGGGGCGGGGGTAAAGCGGATTTCCGGATTATCACCGGAGATGACTTTCAAGCCGGCGGCATTGCCGTTTGGAATCCGCCAGTTAGTTTTCCAACTTAGCGCATCCTGTTTTGCGTCTTGCTTTTCCATGCCCGCATGATAATTGCCGGTATGGTTAAAGACAAGCTTAATCCACTAACATTCCATAGCAAACCGCTAAGGGAAGGAAAGATAAACCGCCGAGACGCCAAGAAGAGGAACCACTGATAGACACGGATGGACACGGATGACGGAGGAGTGGAACCGCAGATTACGCAGATAAACGCAGATTGGGGAGAGGTCTCACACGCAGGTGCGAGCCGCACTGGCGGTGCGAGCCGCACTGGCGGTGCGAGCCGCACTGGCACCACAGATTGACGCAGATCCCGGATAATTGGCCACAAAGATGCACAAGATTCACAAGATTTTTCAGAACACGAACACATGCCACTCCAGCCCAACAAACTTTCTCTTTTTGTGCCTTTTGTGCCTTTTTGTGGCTAATTTCTCTTCCTGTCCCTTGTGCCTTGTGTGTGACTAATTCCCTTTCTCCACCTTGGCGTTCTTGGCGGTTCAATCTTATTTTTGCGGCTTAAGGAGCATGACCAGATTGTTTCCGAAAAGTTTTGGCGGGCTTTCGGCGACACCGGCCTTTTCGCAATCGTTTTGCAGCCGCTCGAAGAGGGCATAGCCTAATTCGCGGTGTTCGTTTTCACGGCCGCGGAACATCAGCGAGACCTTAACGCGCTGTCCCTTCTGCAGAAAATCCTTTATGCGGTTCAGCTTGGTGGTGTAGTCATGTTCTTCCACGTTCAGATGGAATTTGATCTCTTTCACCACCGTAGTGCTCTGATTTTTGCGCGCCAGCTTTTTCTTCCGGCTTTCCTCGTAACGGTACTTTCCGAAATTCATAATGCGGCATACCGGCGGCTGAGCGTTGGGCGAAATTTCCACTAAGTCCATCCCTCGGCTTTCCGCCAGACGCAGAGCTTCGGAAGTGGAAAGAACGCCGATTTGTTCGCCGGTATCGGAAATACAACGGACCTGCGGAACGCGAATCCGGTGATTAACTCTGATTGTTGTACGAATAACTGCCTCCTTGGTTATGGTTAGTATTCCGGCGCAGTGGATTCCCGCGCCAATTTCTCCCGGAATGCCTCCAGTGGGCAGTCGCCTTCGTCACCCGCCGTGCGACTGCGCACAGATACCCGGCCGGCGGTGGCCTCGCGCGGGCCGACCACCAACATGTAGGGAATCTTTTCCACCTGAGCATTGCGAATCTTTGCTCCAATTTTACCGGCGCTGCCGTCCACCGTTACCCGCACGCCCGCGGCCAGCAATGTGTCCGCCACTTGCTTGGCGTAATCAAGCTGCTGGTCGGTCAGAGGCAGCACACGCACCTGTTCCGGCGCTAACCAGAGCGGGAAAGCGCCTTTGTAATGTTCCGTTAATATTCCGAAAAATCTTTCGAGACTGCCCAGCAACGCCCGATGGATCATGTATGGCCGATGCGGCTTGCCGTCTTCGGCGATGTAGGACATGTCAAACCGTTCGGGCAGGTTGAAGTCGAACTGCACTGTGCCCAATTGCCAGGCGCGCCCGATGGCATCCTGAATTTTGAAATCCACTTTAGGCCCGTAAAAGGCGCCGCCGCCTTCATCCCGTTGGTAATCCACCTGCAATTCCCGCAAAGCTTGCTCCAGCGCCGCAGTGGCCTGCTCCCATCTGGACTGTTCGCCGACCGCCTTCTCCGGTCTGGTGGCCAGATAGGCGGAAATTTCCGTGAAGCCGAAGGCGCGCAGCATACGCATGGCGAAGTCCAGAGTGCGCTTGATTTCCGCCGCCATCTCCTCGGGTGTACAGAATATATGCGCGTCATCCTGCGTGAAGCCCCGCACCCGCAGGAGGCCATGCAACACGCCGGCTTTTTCGTAGCGATAGACTGTGCCCAGCTCGGCCCAGCGCAGAGGTAGTTCGCGGTAGGAGCGTTTTGCGGATTTATAAACCTGAATATGGAATGGGCAATTCATGGGTTTGAGATAGTATTCCGCATTGTCAATTTCCATTGCGGCATACATGCCCTCGCGGTAGAAATCCAAATGCCCGGAGGTTTCCCACAAGGTGGCCCGCCCGATATGCGGCGTGTAGAGCAATTCATAGCCGCTGCGCAGGTGGGCCTGCCGCCAGAAATCTTCAATCACCACCCGGATACGCGCCCCGCGCGGGTGCCAATGAATCAGGCCGGGACCGACCATTTCATGCGTGCTGAATAAATCAAGCTCCCGCCCGAGTTTGCGATGGTCGCGTTGCTTGGCTTCTTCCAAGCGTTGTAAGATGGCTTGAAGGGTGGCTTCATCGGCGGCGGCTGTGCCGTAAATCCGTTGCAGCATGGGATTGGTTTCCAAGCCGCGGTAATACGAGCCGGCCACATTCAGCAGTTTGAATGCCTTGATCTGACCGGTGCGCTCAATGTGCGGGCCGCGGCAAAGGTCGTAGAATTCGCCGCAACGGTAGAAGGTGGTTGGTTCGTCGGCTGGAATATCCGCTAAACGCGCCAGCTTGTAGGTCTGACCGCGCAACATTTCCTCAGCTTGCGCACGGGGAACTTCCAAGCGTTCAAAGGGCAGGTCCGCCGCGATGATCCGGGCCATTTCTGCCTCGATAGCTGGGAAATCCTCCGGCGTCAACCGGGCCTCCAGATCGAAATCGTAATAAAAACCATCGTCTGTGGCCGGCCCAATGTCCAGACTGACTTTGTCGAACAATCGGCAAACCGCTGCCGCCATTACATGCGCCACGCTATGGCGCATTTTTTCCTGTTCCAAAATATACTCCTCCCAGCATCATGAATCCGGTGTCATCCGGTTTTCTTCTTTGTGGCTGGGAATCTAGCCTTTTTTATTGGGCTTGTCAATAAAGGGATTAGCCACACAGCAAGGAAGGGGAAGGATGAACCGCCAAGACGCCGAGGTGGCGGAAGATATTAGCCACAAAGAGGCACAAGAAGCACAAGAAGGGATAGGACTTAACCAAGGACAGAGGAGAAAAGAGGAAAGGCTCACACGGAGGTGCGAGCCGCACTGGCGGCATGGAGACGCGGAGGAGTTAGCCACAAAGAGGCACAAGAGGAGATGTTAGAATTCTTCTGATCGGACTGATCGGACTGATCCGTCGGACACTCCGGCTGACCTGAAAATGGAAAAAATTAGCCACAAAGATGCAGGAATCGCAAGGGGGAGAATTGATAAGGGGAATGGAACCAATAGCGCCGCAACATTTGCGCTTTATTTTCCATAACCTTGTGATAGTATTGCATGGAAATAGCGTGAATTTTCCCTCGGAGAAGTGACATGCGATGTCCGAAATGCGGCCACATGAACGATAAGGTCATTGATAGTCGCGCGGCGCGGGACGGAAATTCCATCCGGCGCCGACGTGTCTGTCTGCAATGCGACTACCGGTTCACCACCTACGAGGAAATTCTTAAGACCAGTTTGCGGGTGATGAAACGGGATGGTCGAACGGAAGAATTCGACCGGCAAAAACTACTGCGTGGCATTACGCGCGCCTGTCAGAAGCGCTCGGTAACTATGGAGAAGATGGAAGAGATAGTGAGTTCCATCATCAATGAGCTTGATAGCGAATATGACCGTGATGTACCGAGTACGGCCATTGGGGAAAAAGTCATGGAGCGCTTGGAAAAACTTGACGAAGTAGCCTATGTGCGTTTTGCTTCGGTTTATCGGCAATTTAAGGACGTCAATCAATTTCTAACTGAAATCAGGGGCTTGGTTAATCGCGAATGATCTGGAACTACACAAATGAACCACCGGCTGACCCGTTGGTGAAACATATTCAAGCCGAGTTGACGGATGCCGGCATTGCCCATCCCGGTGTAGCCGGAGAGATGACCCGACATGTGGCGGCGGAAGCAGTGGCGGCTTTCCTGCGGCATAAAGGACGTACCACCGTCGCCTCGGAGTACCTGTTGATGCTGACGGCGCGCGCTCTATGGGCTGTGGGTGACGAATATGCCGCTCGTCGCCTGGTGGATTCTGTGGGGCGGACACTGGATTTTTCGCGGCATTATGCCGACGCCGCCTGCGCCGCCGGTGTGACTTTGGACGAGTGGGCGTTTTTTTTCACATCGCGGGCAGTGCGTCCGGTAAAATTCCCCAGCCTGGGTGGGGGCACTTTGTGGGTTTTGGATATGGCCAAGCTGGTTTCGTCACCGGCGCCCGGATTGGAAATGGGTGTCCTGCGAGCTATGCAAGCCGCCTTGGCGCGTCTGGCGGATATCTGGGACGGCGCTGATGGCAAAGGCCTGTTAGGATTAAGCCGGCTGCACCAAGCGTCTGGCCTGATTCTTTCGGCGCCGCCCACTGCGCGTAAATCGCGGCGGCTGGCGAAGGAGCTGACACAGCATTGCTGGTCTTGTCTGGAAGGTCTGAAGATTCGCCATGGCTGGACCAGCCAGCCGGGTCTGGTCTGTCTGGATTTGTATTAAGACATGCAAGAAGGTATTTCATATATTACACGCGGCCGTTCAACTGGCCGACGGTCATTCATTAAGGGCGTTCTGGCTGCTGCGGCCTGGACGGGAATGCGTCGGCTCGCGCCGGCATGCCCGCCGGCGCCGCCCCCGTCCGATCCCGTCTCCCTGCTGCCGGGTGTGGAGGTTTTCCCCAGACATGCCTGGACTTGGTTCAATCCGCGCCCGACCCGGATGCGTCCGGCCTATGATTATACCCGTCTGACTGTGCATCATGCCGGTAACGATGTTACTACATGCACCGGTTGGGATGACACCATTTTCGCCCTCAACGGTATCCTGGAAGCGCACCTGCAAAACCGTTTTGGGGATATCGCCTACCACTACATCATTGATTATGCCGGGCGCATCTGGGCGGGTCGGCCCTTATGTTATGCCGGCGCGCATGTGTCCGGTTTTAACGAAAACAACCTGGGGATCATGTTGTTGGGCAATTTTGAGGAACAGCGCCCGTCGCTGTCGCAGATACAATCGCTCTGCGGTTTGATTAAAACTGCGCGGCAGACATGGCACATCCCTGCCACGTCTGTTTTCGGCCACCGCGATTTGGGCCGTAGCTTGTGTCCGGGCGCCAATCTTTATCCGTTACTGCCATATTGTAAAAGCACATGACTGCCATGAAAAAAAAGCTTCCGAAACCGAGCGCGGATAAACCCGCTGCGCCTGCGCGCGCCCGCCGTCGGGCTGTCGCCAAGTTCGACTCTATTGAAGACGTTATAAAAGACATCCGCCGTGGGGCGATGGTGATAATTGTGGATGATGAATGCCGCGAGAACGAAGGCGATCTCGTGATGGCTGCCGCCAAGATTACGCCACGCGCCGTTAATTTCATGGCGACTCATGGCCGCGGCCTGATCTGTGTTTCCATGACCGCCGAGCGTTTGGCGCAATTGCACATCACGCGCCCGGCCGTCTCCCATGAGCCCGACGATATGCGCACGGCTTTTACCGAGTCTGTGGATGCCCGTCATGGAGTGACCACCGGCATCAGCGCCTATGATCGGGCGCACACCATCAAGGTGTTGCTGGATGAAAAGACTGTGCCGGGCGACTTTACCAGCCCCGGCCATATCTTCCCGCTTGCGGCGCGCCCCGGCGGCGTGTTGCAGCGCGCCGGCCATACCGAAGCTTCCGTGGACCTCGCGCGCCTGGCCGGTCTGCCGCCGGCAGGGGTAATCTGCGAAATCATGCGGTCGGACGGCCACATGGCCCGGCTGCCGGACCTCCAGAAGTTTGCCCGGCGCCATAGCCTCAAAATCGCTTCCGTGGCCGACTTGATCGCTTACCGGAGACGGAGTGAGAAACTGGTGAAATGTGTCCACTCCGTCACATTGCCCACGGATTACGGCATCTTCCAGCTCAAGCTTTATCAGGTGTTGACTAGTATGGAAACCCACATGGCGCTGGTCATGGGCGAGCCGGAGCGTCAGAAGTCCGCATTGACGCGTGTTCATAGTGAGTGCATGACCGGTGACGTTTTCGGGTCGTTGCGTTGCGATTGCGGCCAGCAGCTGCACGCTGCCATGCGCCGTATCGCTGCGGAAAAACACGGTGTCATCCTATACATGCGCCAGGAGGGGCGGGGCATCGGACTGGAGAAAAAACTCCATGCTTATGAGCTTCAGGAGGCCGGCTTGGACACTGTGCAAGCCAATCAACGTCTGGGCTTTGCCGCCGATTTGCGCGATTATGGAATAGGCGCCCAGATTCTTGCCGATTTAGGTTTGCAAAACATCCGGCTGATGACCAATAATCCGCGCAAAATCATCGGCCTTGAAGGATATGGAATTAAGATCGTTGAGCGCGTTCCGATCGTGCTGCCGGCGAATAATTTCAACCGTCGGTATCTTAACACAAAACGCCGCAAGATGGGGCATTTATTGTAAGCGGTTAATCATCACAGGAGACCAATCAGATGAAAATCAAGGAAATCAGCGCCGAACTGACTGCGCGTCAATTGCGGTTCGGGATTGTCATCAGCCGGTTTAATGATATGTTCACCTCCCAACTGCTGCGTGGCGCGTTGGACTGCTTGAAACGGCACGGCGCCGCGGATGATGCCGTTACTGTAGTCTGGGTGCCGGGCGCATTTGAAATTCCATTGGCGGCTCAAAAGCTGGCCCAGAGCGGGAAATGCGATGCCCTGATCGCTCTCGGCGCGGTTATACAAGGCGCCACGCCGCATGCCGGCTTAATCGGCGGTCAGGTGACGCGCGCGTTAGTTCAAATCTCCCTCAAGGAAAATATCCCGGTGATAGACGGCATCGTTGTCGCCGATAATCTGGAGCAAGCCATCGAACGTTCCGGCACCAAGGCGGGCAACCGTGGCTGGAGCGCCGCCCAGACCGCCATCGAAATGGCGGCGCTTTGCCGTCAGTTGGCAGGGAAATCTTAATGGGTGGAAGGATGGATGGGTGGAAGTGACATATCAGTGCGTGTGGTTTGCACTGCCAGTGCGGCCCCGCACTCCCTGCCGTCCCTTTCGTCCCTGCTGTCCCTTAGCCTGTCACGGATCAAGGAGAGGAGTTAGTTAGGAGTTATTATGGCGACTCGTCATGCCGCGCGCGCTTGGGCCATGCAAGTGCTTTTTTCACTCGACTTCAACCCCCTGACGCCCGATCAGGCGCTGGCCCTGTTCTGGCAACACCGGAAGGCGGATGAAAGATCGCAGCGGTTCACCGGCGATCTGGTGCGCGGTGTTGTCGCCCACCGTGACGAGTTGGATGAATTGATCCGGCAACATGCCGCCAACTGGGGGTTGCAGCGAATTAATGCGGTGGACCGTAGTATCCTGCGTATCGCCTTGTTTGAAATGCGCTACCGGCCGGATATTCCGCCCATCGTTTCCATCAACGAGGCGGTTGACCTTGCCAAACGCTTCAGCGGTGGCGAATCGGGAAAATTCGTAAATGGCATTCTCGATCAGGCGCGGCTAAGTATGGACGTGACGACATGACCACAGAATGTGGACGAGCGACTGCCGCTTGCGCCGCTGCGGCAGCCGAGAGGCATCTTGACCTGATGCGACAGGCATTGGCGCTGGCGCGCCGCGCTGAAGGGCTCACTCGGCCTAATCCGCCTGTCGGCGCATTAGTGGTCAAGCATGGCCGGATAATCGGTTCCGGTTGGCATCAAGGCGCCGGTACTCCGCATGCAGAAGCGCTGGCCTTGTCCGCTGCCGGCGCTCATGCCCGTGGCGCCACATTGTATGTGACATTGGAACCCTGCTGTACTCAAGGGCGCACTCCACCCTGTACTGGGGCCATAATTGCCGCCGGCATCAAAACGGTGGTTGCCGCCATCCGTGATCCTAACCCGCGGCATCGTGGGCGCGGCTTCCGGCAATTGCGCCGGGCGGGTATTGAAGTCATTGAAGGCGTGGGCTCTGAAGAAGCCCGGGAATTGATCGCGCCCTTCGCTCGGTGGATCAGCGTCGGCCGACCTTACCTGACCCTGAAACTGGCCATGACGCTGGATGGCAAAATTGCCGACTATCGCGGCCTATCCAAATGGATCACGAGTCCGGCTGCCAGACGCGAAGTTCAGGCTTTGCGTCGGCGTGCGGATGCAATTCTGGTAGGCGCCGGCACAGTCCGCGCCGACAACCCTAACCTGTTGCCGCGTCCCGCTCATGGCCGCCGTCCCTGGCGCGTAGTCGTTGACAGCCGTGGTGAGTTGGAAGACCATTATCAAATCTTTCAGCCGCCTGGCGCCGCCCGGACGATCGTGGCCACCACTCGGCATTGTCCGGAAAACATCCGTGCTCGCCGCCGGGCGGCAGGCGCACAGGTCTGGGCGCTGCCGATCGCCGCCGGGCGGGTGTCATTGCCGACGCTTTTCCGGCGGCTTGGCGCGCTGGGCTTGCTCCATGTCGTTTGCGAAGGCGGTGGTGAGTTGGCGGCCGCCTTAATCCGTGCCCGGCTGGTGGATGAATTCTGGTTTTTTGTTGCGCCACGCATCCTGGGCGGTAAAACCGCGATCGGCGCTGTAGGGGGGCCGGGCTGGCCGCTGCCGTCTGCGCCGGAGCTGGTGTTTACCGAGCGCCGGCGGGTCGGACGGGACTTGCTGATCAAGGCCCGGCCTGCCTGATAAGGTATTGGTAAAATAGCCGGGAGGGAAAATTAACAGTGGACTTGTTTTGCGTTTTTTGATATAAGTCCGCATCTTTTAACAATAGCAATAGAAACGAAATTGTGAGTATGGATACGGGTATGGAGAAATTCAAAGATAAAATCGTCCTTGTGACCGGCGCCGCACGTGGGCTGGGGCGGGCAATTGCCGAAAAATTCGCCGGTCAGGGCGCGCATGTCGCGGTCTGCGACCTGAATCGTGAATGGCTGGCCGACACTGAGAAAGCCATTACTGGGCTTGGCCGCCAAGCGCTGGCGCTGGCGGCGGATGTCGCCAATCCCGCGCAGGTGCAGGCTACTATAGATGCGGTAGTTAAACAATTCGGACGGCTTGATGTCATGGTCAACAACGCCGGCATCACCAAGGATGGGTTTCTGGTGCGGATGACGGAAGCCGATTGGGATGCAGTTATCAATATCAATCTCAAGGGCACATTCCTTTTTACTAAACATGCGGCTAAAGTCATGATGAAGCAGAAATCCGGCTCCATCGTGAACGTGGCTTCCATCATCGGATTGATCGGCAATGCCGGCCAGGCTAATTACGGCGCCTCGAAGGCGGGTGTGATTGCCCTGACCAAATCTGCCGCCAAGGAATTGGCGTCGCGCAATATCCGGGTCAACGCTGTTGCGCCCGGCTTTATTCAAACCAAGATGACGGAAGTGTTGCCGGAGGACATCCGGCAGAAAATGTTGGCAGCCATACCGCTGGGCAGGTTTGGTCTGCCGGAAGATGTAGCAAACGTGGTGCTGTTCCTGGCGGGACAGGATGCGGCCTATATGACGGGCCAAGTTCTATCCATCAGCGGCGGCATGGTAATGTAAGTATAACAAACAGGAGGATAGCATGGCTTTAGAAGATAAAGTACGGGATATCATCGTGGAGAATCTGGGAGTCAACGCCGAGCAGGTTACCGCGGAAGCTTCTTTCGTGGAAGACTTGGGCGCTGATTCGCTGGATACCGTAGAATTAGTCATGGCGTTTGAAGAAGAATTCGGCGCCGAAATTCCCGACGAAGATGCTGAAAAGCTGACCACAGTCGGTGCGGTGATGAATTATCTCAAGGAAAAAGGTTTGGGCGAATAATCCGACCAGCCATCAAGGCCGGGAAAGGCGTTTGCCCTTCCCGGCTTTTTTTCAACATGGACGGTTGTTATGCGGAAAGTAGTTGTCACTGGCCTCGGCGTAGTCAGTCCGTTAGGCAGTCAGTTGGATGTGTTCTGGAAGCGCAACCTGAACGGCGTCTCCGGTATCCGCCGGGTGCAGCAGTTTGACTGCTCGCCGTATCCGTCGCAAATCGGTGGCGAGGTTATAGAGTTCAACGCGGACGATTTCCTGTCGAAAAAGGACCAACGCCGCAGCGATCGTTACAGCCACTTCGCCATTGGCGCCGCTAAAATGGCTGTGGTGGATTCCGGGTTGGATTGGTCCAAGGAAGACCCGACCCGCTGCGGCGCCATCATTGGCTCCGGTATCGGCGGCTTGCAAACCCTGCAGGCTCAGCATTCCATTTTGCGTGACAAGGGGCCTTCGCGCTGCAGTCCGTTTTTGATTCCGCAGATGATCAGCAATATGGCGGCCGGGCTGATTGCCATTGAGCACAATCTAAAAGGTCCGAATTTTGCCGTTGTCACAGCTTGCGCTTCCGCTTCCCATTCTCTGGGCTGCGCCATGCAGAACATCAAGCTCGGAATCGCCGACATCATTTTGACCGGTGGCGCCGATGCTTGCATCTGCGACTTGGGATACGCCGGATTCTGTGCCTTGCGCGCCCTCAGCACCCGCAATGACTCGCCAGAGCAGGCTAGTCGTCCGTTTGACAACGAACGCGATGGATTTGTTATGGCCGAAGGCGCTGGGATTGTCGTGTTGGAGGAGCTGGAGCACGCCCGCCGCCGCGGCGCCCGGATTTACTGTGAATTGGCTGGATATGGCGCTACCTGTGACGCTTTCCATGAAACCGCTCCGGAAGACACCGGTGATGGCGCCGCCCGCGCCATGAGTTTGGCCATACAAAGCGCTGGCGCACGGGCCGAAGATGTTGATTACATCAATGCCCACGGCACCAGCACCAAGCTCAACGATGCCTGCGAAACACGCGCTGTCAAATCTGTCCTCGGCGAGCATGCCCGCCGCGTGATGCTCAGCTCTACCAAGTCCATGACCGGACACCTGTTGGGCGCCGCCGGTGGAGTGGAGGCCGCAATTTGTGCCTTGGCTATCCAGCACAAGGCTGTGCCGCCGACTATCAACTACACCACGCCTGATCCGGAATGTGATCTGGATTACGTGCCGAATACCGCGCGCGAAGTTTCAGGCCTGAAGCTCGTGCTGAGCAATTCACTTGGATTCGGCGGGCATAACGCCACATTGGCTTTTCGCCCCATTTAAAACCGGTACCGAATCGCTGTCTTTGACCCGGCGCCCTATGCCAAGCCGACATGGCCACCGGTACGTGAGGCGGGCAACTGCCGAATATAGGGGGAAAGGAATGTATTCCAGGTGAGAACGAAACAAAAAGAAAAACTGGAAAAATACTTCCTGGATTTGATTCACCACCGCCGCACGGGGCGTGGCGCCGATGCGATGCGCATACTGTTGCGGCAATTGTCCAGGGTTTATTCTGGTATCATCGGCATCTGGAATTTCCTTTATGAAAAGGGCATCTTCCGCCACCATACGCTGGGATGCCAAGTCATCAGTATCGGTAATCTGACCGTCGGCGGCACGGGTAAGACGCCGATTGTGGAAATTTTTGCCCGCGCCTTGCAGAAGGAAGGCCGCCGGGTGGCCATCCTCAGCCGCGGTTATAAAAAAGTCGAACACGGCTTCTGGAAGAAGAAACTCGATATGCTCACCGGCCGGGCGCGCCGCCGTCCGCCACGGGTGGTTTCCGACGGCAAATCCCTACTGCTTGACGCCGCCCGCAGCGGCGATGAACCTTATATGCTGGCGTCTAACTTGCCGGACGTTGCGGTAGTGGTTGACAAGGATCGCGTTAAAAGCGGACGCTATGCCATTGACAAGCTCAAATGTGATACCCTGGTGTTGGATGACGGGTTTCAATATCGCGCCCTCAAGCATCGTGTGGAAATCGTTTTGGTGGATTCCACCAACCCTTTCAGTAACGGCTATATCTTGCCGCGCGGCCTTCTGCGTGAACCGATAGCCAATATCCGGCGCGCTGACTTTATCTTCATCACCAAATCGCGGGATGCCGAACAGACTGAGTTAAAGACCCTGTTGCGCCAGCTCAATCCGCATGCGGAAATCTCCGTCTGCTCGCATAACCCGCTTTATCTCCAAAACGTCTATACCGGTGAACGCTTGCCCTTGGAGTGGTTGCGGGAAAAACGATTGGCAACCGTCGCCGGTATCGCTATGCCGGATGGCTTCGAAAAAGAAATCCGGCGGCAGGGCGGGCATTTGGTATATTGTAAACGCTTTGCCGACCATCATCGCTATACTCAACAGGAAATAATAGATTTGATCAACAAGGCCCGTAAATACGACGTTAGCGCCATTATCACCACCGAGAAGGACTCCGTGCGTTTGCCTCAAGTCCAGCGGGTTGATGTGCCGCTGTACTTTATGAGGGTGGAAATCAAGCTGCTGAGCGGCGCTGAGGATTTTCATGCATGTATCTCGCGAATTTGTTTCCGCTGAAACGCCGCCACCAGCTGCGGATCACTCCGCTCTGGTAATAGGTGTCAACTGGCTGGGCGACAGCATTATGGCCATGCCGGCCTTGCAAAGTTTCCACCGCCGGCATCCGCATACCCGGCTGGCGATGGTCGTGCGCCCACATCTCGTGCCGTTATGGCAGATGCACCCGGCGGTTGACGTGGTAATGCCTTGCTCCGGCGCGCTGCCTGAACTCAAGCAGTTGATTCGAACCCTTAAGCATCGCCGCCCGGCAACCGCTTATGTTTGGCCGCGTTCGTTCCGTTCCGCACTGGCGCCTTGGCTGGCAGGCATCCCGCGGCGCTACGGGCTACCGGGGCATTGCCGCGATTGGATGCTGACGGATATTATTCCGCCACCGGCGGATGACCGGCGGCATCAGGCATTCGAATACCTGAACCTGATGGGGGATACCACGGTAGAAATCGAGCCCCCGCTTTTACAGCCGCCGGTTGACCTACAACAACAATGGCGCGCCCGTTGTCAGACCGCCGGCGCTGCCACATGGGTGGCGCTGCTCCCCGGCGCGGCCTTCGGGCCGGCCAAACGTTGGCCGGCAGAGCGGTTTGCCGAGGTTGGCCGGCATCTGCAACGGGAGTTGTCCACAGGGATAGTGGTGTTGGGCTCGAAAGCGGAATATGAATTATGCCAACAGGTAGCGGATCAAATCGGCGGGCAAGTGATCAATTTGGCGGGGCAAACCTCTTTGACGGATCTTGCTGCGATTCTGGCGGTCTGCCGTCTGACCGTTACCAATGACAGCGGCGGCATGCACCTTGCAGCCGCCGTGCATGTGCCTGTGGTAGCCATCTTCGGGATTACCAATCCGGATCAGACCGGGCCGATCGGGCCGCGCGTCTGTGTGTTGCAGAAGAGTGAGTTCCGTGCGCGCGATTTTAAGGGGCAAATACATCAAGCCGCGGCTTCGCTCGCCGCCATCACGCCCGAACAGGTTGTTGAGGCTGCCTTGCGCCTTGTGGTTGCTGCGGAAGGTAAACCGTAGATGACGCAGATGGGCGCAGATTAGGTTGCTAGTCCGGTGTTTCCGGCACAAAGCTGCACGGTGGATCGGACCGATCAGTCCGATCGGACGGATCATAAGAATCCCAAGGAGCCAGCCCATCCGTCGGATGGCTCAATTTTCATTCTGCCTTAATGGCGCCAGTACCAGCCGGAAGCCTACCATCGAATTTTTCTGTTCCGGACGGGCGTAACTGCGGAAATCCAACCGCATGATGTCTTCCTCAAAATTGTTCCAGCCACCGCCGCGCAGGACGCGGTAACGCCGGGAGTTATCCAGCCAGTTGGCGCACCATTCCCATACATTGCCGCCAACCCCATAAAGGCCCCAGGCATTACGTCCGCTGGATTCTACCGGCGCGCTGACGATAAAACCGTCGTTATGTCCGTGGATATAATTCGTGTCTTCAAATATCGTATAAAACACGCCTGCGCCTTCCTCGCCTCGATAATTCCAATCGGCAGGGGGCTGCCGGTTGTTGCCCCAGGGATAAATTTGGCGTGTGCCGGTTGAGGCATAAACGGTCCATTCATGCTCGGTCGGCAACCGGAATGCAAATCCCGACGGCAATTGCTGACGAAAATTGCGGTTCAGCCAGCCGGCGTAATTATTGGCATCTTCCCAGGAAACTTGCACGGCTGGTTGCCGTGAACTGGCTAATTTATTGTTGTAATATGGCGCTGGGCGGTGAGCGGGATTATAGCGCCGGTATTGGCCGTTCGTGACTTCATAACGTCCCACCCAGATGCCCAATGCGCCGATCCAGACCATCTCAAGCTGTTCGCCATCATTTAGATTCAAGCGCCATATCTGTTGGCCGGGTGTTTGCGACTGTGCCTGGCTTGGTGTGGGCGCAGCATGTACGTGCCAGGCGCCTGCCAAAAAACTCATTGCCAGAATGATTCGCCAATAAATCCGCATGTGTCGTCCTCTGTTTTTATGTCGCATATCGTTGGTTGGGGGGAGAACCACGGATAAACACGGATGGACACTAATTTTAGGTCACTGTTTCCGAACACATCCTTTAAGGGCTCGTTCCCTGAATTTCAAATACCGTTAGGGTTTAAAGATTGCCAGAACCAGTCATCGGTGTCAACTGCGTCCCGGTGTTGTGGCAATATCAGCGGTGCAACAGCATGTTTCGCCATTTTTCACCGCCGCGGCTTAGTTTCCAGTGTCCGTCGGCCTGGTAAATCAGATGGGCGCCATTCCGTCCCAATGCCTCCGGGTTGACATTTTGCACGACCCAGAGATGTTTGCCGAGTTTTGCTGATTCATCGGCCGCGGCATTGCGTCCGGCTAAGGGCACGCCGTTTTCCGAGCAAGTCACGGTTAATGCCGGTGGCGCAAACTCTGCGCCGTGCCACAAGCCGACATAGCGCTGGAAATAATCCGGCAAAGCTGTCGCCGCTAAAACCACTTCAAAAGCTGGGGCGATCCCGGCCAGATGATGCCGTAATGTGTAATCCGGGGCTTTATGCTGATTGAGAAATATCTGCAGCGGGTCTATCCCCAGCAGGTTCCATCCGTGAAAATTACCGTGATCGGGAATAAGTTTTTGCTTGCGGTACCAAGTGTGGAAGCGTGTGTTAAGGATCATGCCGATTTCCAGATGCAAGTGCCCCAACTGCATCGGGATGGGCGTTGAAGATGTGTTGCCCATGCGACCGATAATCTGTCCGGCGTTGACCGGCTGGCCAGCGCTCAGCGAGGGACCAATTTCCGCCAAGTGGGCATATAAGCTGTAAAATTCGCCGAGTGGGTCTGCGTGCTGCAATACCACGTATTTGCCGTAATTTGAATTGCCGGCAATGCGATTGATATAAGCTACCTGGCCGTCTGCAACGGCGATAATTTTGTCCAGTGGACGCCCCTGACGGTCACGCCGACTGGCTGCCAGGTCAATGCCTTCATGAAATCTTGCGCGTAGAGCCTTTCCGCGCCGGCCGGTGCGGGTTGAGCCGTAGAGCGCGGATTCCGGGCGACCGGAGGCGGTCGGCTGAAACAGCCCCGATGCGCTGTTGGCAAGCGCGGCGGGGTCCGGCAGTTCATCCAATTGGATAGGAAATGTAAGCGTATGCAGGCTGGAAGCCTGCGGCGGTTCAACTGCTGTTTGGACGCCGTCGGTTGCCGGTTGAAGTTTTCCCAAGCACATATAAATTGTCAGACAGATAGTTGCCAAGAGCAGGAGCAAGGCAATACGGTATAAATGTTTTTCCCAATGCATGTAAAGAATTTTTCCTTAGCCCGTGAAGTCAGGATGAAGTGTCCCGATATGATAGGGATGGCACGAAATGTGCATCACAGATGCAGGCCATTGTATAGAGCCAGGCTGTATAATCCAGCCTGAAAACCGCTATCCTTTGTGAATGTCAGGGTGTTACTCTCTTAAAAACGGCATTTGAAATTCAGGAAACGAGATAAAACGTTGGAACCGCAGATTTACGCAGATTGGCGCAGATGGAGAGAGGAGAACCGGAGGGAAAGAACCACGGATGAACACGGATGGACACGGATAGGATTGAACCGCCAAGACGCCAAGAAAACCAGGAAAGAAATAGACGAAGAATGTAACCGCAGGTGCGAGCCGCACTGGCGGTGCGAGCCGCACTGGCAGAAGAACCACGGATTCGCACCGGATTGACACGGATGTAGGAGTGGAAGGAATGCCCTGAAAGGGCGTGACATAGAAAACATCCATGGCCAATCCTTATCCTAAATTATGTCACGCCCTTAAGGGCTAATTTTGAGGGTGTGCTCGCTACCCAGGGCGTTGCCCTGGGCTGAGTATGTAACGCCCCGTTGGGGGAACCCAGGGCGTTGCCCTGGGCTGGGTATGTAACGCCCCGTTGGGGCTAATGCCTCGCACCACCCGTGCGGCCCCGCACCTTGCCAACTGCCACAGTTTTAGGGCTAGGCTGGTATTGACAAAACGCTGTTTCCGGTTAAATTGATGTAAGTTTCGATAATGTGTTTACTACAATTAATCCCGGGGCGAGGTATTTATGTCTATTGTCAATGCGGAAACAGACTCGGGTTCGGTTAAAGTGAGTGGAGCGGCGGCGCCACGACGTCCAAATGCCATGCTGTTTGAGATAGCATGGGAGGTTTGTTGGCAACTGGGCGGGATTTACACTGTAATCCGTTCCAAGGCGCCGACTATGGTCGAGCGCTGGGGAAATCAATATTGTCTGATCGGTCCTTATAATGCCGCCTCTGCGGCAGTGGAATTTGAAGCCGCTTATCCACCAGCCCCGCTGAATGCAGCGATCAAGGCTTTCCAAGCGCTGGGTTTCAACGCGCATTACGGGCGCTGGCTGGTTACCGGTCGGCCGCAGGTAATCCTGCTGGATACGAATTATTTGCGCGGCCGTATGGCGGAAATCAAGTATTTCATGTGGGAACACCATAAGATCAGCTCGCCGGCGCATGACAGCGAGGTTGAAGGCGTATTGGGTTTTGGGTTCCTGGTGTGCGAGTTTCTGCGTCTGTTATCAGAGCAGGGTCCCTATTTGCCGCCGATAGTGGCGCATTTCCACGAGTGGATGGGCGCTGCCGCCATTCCAGAAATTCGCCGGTTGAATCTGCCAGTGGCCACAGTGTTTACAACACATGCCACGTTACTGGGACGTTATCTGGCAACGGGTGACAATTGGTTTTATAACCATTTGCCTAACATTAATTGGCATGCGGATGCCAAGCGGTACAATATCGAGGCGCGGGTATTGCTGGAACGCGCCGCGGCGCATGGCGCGCATGTCTTTACCACGGTCAGTTCCGTTACCGCTCAGGAGTGCGAACATTTGTTGGGACGGCGGGTTGACGCCGTATTGCCCAATGGGTTGAACATTGAGCGCTTTATTGCCCGGCATGAATCGGAAAATTTGCATAAAATTTACAAGGAAAAGATTCATAAGTTTGTCATGGGGCATTTTTTCCAGAGCTACCATTTCGACCTTAATCGTACACTTTATTTCTTTACTTCTGGGCGTTACGAATATCGTAACAAAGGGTTTGACCTGACGCTTGAGGCGCTGGCGCGCTTGAATCACCGGCTCAAAATGACCAATCGAGGCATTACGATAGTGATGTTCATAGTTACGCGCCGACCTTACCGCACACTGAACGCCGAAGTCCTCAATAGCAAAGTGATGCTGGATGCGTTGAACAAAACTTGCATGGCGCTCAAGGATATTTTAGGTGAGCGGTTGTTCCTGTCTGTTGCCGAGGGAAAGATGCCTGACTTAAACAGCTTCGTGGATGAGTACTGGCGTATGCGTCTGCGGCGTAATATTCAGGCTTGGCGCACCACCAGGTTGCCCTATGTAGTAACACACGATATGGTGGACAACGCGCATGACGAGGTGTTGAACCAGTTGCGCGCCACAAACCTGATCAACCGGGCGGATGATCCGGTGAAAGTGGTGTATCACCCGGACTTTATTACAGCCGGCAATCCGCTGTTCGGGATGGAATACGACCAATTTGTGCGTGGCTGCCACTTGGGGCTGTTCCCCAGTTATTATGAGCCGTGGGGTTATACTCCGTTGGAATGTCTGGCGCGTGGCATCCCGGCGGTTGCTTCTGATCTCTCCGGGTTTGGGAATTATATTTTGGCTGAGACGCCCGATTGCGTGAAAAACGGGTTATACGTCGTGCATCGCCGCAATGTTGACTATCATCAGTCAGCCGAAGAGCTGACAGAAATCATGCAGGTGTTTGCCGGCATGGATTTACGTGAACGCATAGCCATGCGGTTTCATGCTCAGGAGCTGGCCGAACATTTCGATTGGAAGCAATTGTCCGAGCATTACCACAAGGCGCACTTGCTGGCGCTGAGCCGGATGTGATGGGTATTCCAGCGCAATACGTATGGGAGCATGGCGCGTTACGGTGTCCGTGTCCGCACGTCGCCTGCGTTGGTTTCGGAAAAGCGGAAGATAATTTCGTCCGGCTTAGCCTTGCCTAATTCCTCGCGCGCCACCCGCTCGACAAAATTCGGGTCAGTGATGAAGCGTTCCTGTTGTTGAATGTACATCTGCTTGGTTGCCTCGACGGCGCGCTTCTCCTCCGTCATGCGTTCCACCTTGCCTTGGAGTGCGCGGAGCTCGCGGATTTTTGGCAAAAACAGACTGGCCAGCCCGACGACGAGCAGCCCGACAAAGACTGCCGTCGCCGCGCGATAGACTGTCATCCAGATGTTCATCCGGGTTTAAA
This sequence comes from Kiritimatiellia bacterium, assembly GCA_050944835.1. Taxonomy (GTDB): domain Bacteria; phylum Verrucomicrobiota; class Kiritimatiellia; order JAAZAB01; family JAAZAB01; genus JAXGPF01. The sequence continues at coordinate 20,368 of JBMNRV010000006.1, read as the reverse complement.
ACTTCATCAAACCACCGAAGACCGCTTCCCGCCCTAAAGCCTCTTCAATACGCAGCAACTGGTTGTATTTACAGGTGCGATCGGTGCGGCAGAGCGAGCCGGTCTTGATTTGGCCGGAGTTGACCGCGACGGTGAGGTCGGCAATGGTGGTGTCTTCGGTTTCACCCGACCGGTGGCTGATAACGGCTGTGTAACCGGCGCGGTTTGCCATTTGCACGGCATCCAGTGTTTCGGTCAACGTGCCGATCTGGTTTAGCTTGACTAAGATCGAGTTGGCTACGCCCATGTCTATCCCCTTCTTGAGGAAGCGGGTGTTGGTGACAAACAGGTCATCGCCTACCAATTGCATCTTGTCGCCCAGCCGGTCGGTCAGCAGTTTCCACCCGGCCCAGTCGTTTTCCGCCAGTCCATCTTCAATGCTGATGATTGGATACTTGCGCGCCAGCTCTTCGTAAAAATCAATCATTTGCTCAGCAGTGCGGACAGATTTATCGCTCTTATTGAACACATAGCGGCGTTTAGTGGCGTTGTAGAACTCGCTGGCCGCCGCGTCGAGCGCGATAAAGATGTCCTTCCCGGGTTTATAGCCCGCCTTGCGGATGGCCTTGATAATGACCTCCAAGGCTTCGGTGTTGTTCTTCAAGTTCGGAGCGAAGCCGCCTTCGTCGCCGATAGCGGTGCTGAGTTTCATATCCTTCAGGATGCTCTTGAGGGCATGAAAAACTTCCGTGCCCATGCGCAGGGACTCGGCAAATGACTTGGCGCCCTTAGGCATGATCATGAATTCCTGCAAATCCACCGGCGCATCGGAATGTGCGCCGCCGTTCAGGATGTTCATCATGGGCACGGGCAGCACTTTGGCATTCGTGCCGCCAATATAACGATATAGCGGCAATTCGGTGTATTCCGCCGCAGCCTTAGCTATTGCCAGCGAAACGCCCAGCATAGCGTTGGCGCCGAGTTTTTTCTTGGTGGGAGTGCCGTCCAATTTGATCAGCAATGCATCCAAGCCGGCTTGATCCAGAGCATCAAATCCGATTAATTCAGGTTGAATGACGTTATTGATGTTTTTTACCGCCTGCAGGACGCCTTTCCCGCAGTAACGGTCCTTGTCGCCGTCGCGCAGCTCAAGCGCTTCGTTTTCTCCAGTGGAGGCGCCGGAAGGCACTGCCGCGCGGGCGACGATGCCGCACCCCAACGCGACTTCCACTTCCACTGTGGGATTGCCGCGTGAATCGAGAATTTCTCGTCCATGTACTTCAAAGATTTCTGACATTGTGATTTCTCCGTTATTCTAACACTGTAAATGGCGCCTGCGGTCAGGCCGGTTGTTTGCGTTCCATTAAATCAGGCGTTGCTGTTTGGCGCAAGCAAATTCATGACCTAACTGCGGCAGTTGGCAGGTGCGGGGCCGCACGGGCAAACAAAGAGGAACCACGGATGGACACTGATTAACACTGATTTGGTTTAAACTGCCCAAGAATACCAAAAAACAGACCCCGAATTTAACCCGCGCGGACTGATTTTTGATCAATGACCGGATTTTTTGAGAAAGTCCACAAATATTGTTATATTTACAGAAGAGCAGGTGTATTATATGATCCGTAAATATTAATTGCCTGTTTCTGATAGCTGTCTGATAGCTGTCAGTTTGGCTAATCCAACAAGGAAAACAATCTATGCACATAGACCATATCAGCATCCGACGTATCTGCAACCCGATTAAACGGCCATACCGCACGGCCTTTGGCAGCCAGAATGCCTTCAATTCCATACTGATTTCGCTGACATGCGGCAATAATACCGGCTGGGGCGAAGCCGCTCCCGGCGGTGGGCCGTTCTTCTTGTCGGAATATGACCTTACGGAATATTGTGTCAGCCGCGACTTCATAGTTCCGCAGGTTCTTGGCAAAAACATTCACTCCAGTGAAGCGCTTCAGGACATACTCGCGCCGATACGCGGGCACCGCTTCGCCAAGGCTGCGTTTGACGTAGCCTGGTGGGATTTGTATAGCCAACAGCAGTTGCTTCCCCTGTACCGGGCGATTGGCTCATCCAGCAACACGTGCAGTATTGGCTACACTTTTGGGGTGTTGAACAATTACGACGAACTATTAGCCGGTATCGGTCAGGTTGTCGGACAGGGTTATCCGCGGGTCAAGCTGAAATTCTGTCCGGGCTGGGAATTGGATATGCTGTCGGCTGTACGCTCCACCTTTCCTGATCTGACCATTCACATAGATTGCAACAGCGCCTATACTCTCAACGATCTGCCTATGCTGAAAAAATTGGACCAATTCCATCTAGCGATGATCGAGCAGCCCCTGCAGCATGACGACTTGATAAACCATGCCGAGCTGCAAAGCAAAATCGGCACACCGGTTTGTCTTGATGAGAGTATTACCACGCCGGAGCAGGCGCAACAGGCCATCCGTATCAAAGCTTGTAAATACATCAACATCAAATACGGGCGCGTTGGGGGGATCACTCCCTCCCTGCAAATCCAGCGGCTTTGCGCGGACAATGGTATCGGATGCTGGCTCGGCGGTATGGGCGAATCATCTCTGGGGACAACGGTTGTTGCCAGTCTGGCTACTATGCCCCAGGTCAACTATCCATCTGACATCTCGCCCTCGGATAAATTCTATGTGCAAAACCTGGGTCGGCCGGTTTTGAGCACAAATCGCCCCGGCATGTATAAAATGCTGGATAATCCCGGTCTGAATGTTGTGCCGGATCCAGATGCGCTGCAAAAATTCACAGTAGAAAAGGAGGAATTCAGTGAATGACCTGAAAAATAGAATTCGTGCGGTAATCGCCGACAATCGGGATCGCATCATTGCCATCGGCGAGCAGATATCGCATAACCCCGAATTGGGCTACCGGGAATTTAAAACATCCCGGCTTATATGTGATATTTTGGCCGAACTAGGTTTGTCGGTTCAGAAAAATCTTGCCATCACCGGCTGCCGTGCCGTGTTGGAGAGTGGACGCCCCGGGCCGACAGTTGCAATATTGGGCGAGCTTGACGCCTTGCCCGTGCCGTCGCATCTGCTAGCGGACCCGGTTACCGGCGCCGCCCATGCCTGCGGACACCATGCCCAAATCGCCACATTGGCCGGCGCCGCCATTGCCCTGACCGCAAGCAAAGCTATCGAAAAACTCTCCGGGAAAATCGCCTTTATCGCTTGCCCGGCCGAGGAATTCCAAGGTTTTGATTTCTGCCGTAAGCTAATTACTGAAAAAAAGATTGCATATTGCGGCGGGAAGGCCGAGCTGATTCGGCTGGGTGTTTTTGATGATGTGGATATAGCTATGATGATCCATGCTGGAGGAGAACGTTATTCCCCGTCCGGTTTCAACGGCTTTGTGATGAAGAAAATAGTTTTTGTCGGCAAAGCGTCGCATGCGGGTCTGGAACCGCATATGGGCATCAATGCCTTGAGCATGGCGCGCCAGGCGCTGGCTCTGATTGATGCTCAACGTGAAACTTTTAATGAGCAGGACTCTGTCCGCATCCACGGCATCATCACCTATGGCGGTACGGTGGTCAATGTCGTTCCGGATCGGGTGGAGTTGGAATTGCTAATCCGAGCAAAAACTCCGTCGGCAGTCCGTGCCGCCGCCATGAAAGTCGAACGCTGCCTGCAGGCAGCAGCGCTGGCCTTCGGCGGAGCCGTGAAAGTCGAAACCTTGCCCGGCTACCAACCTTTTAAATGTTGTCAGGAGCTTGAGCAGCTGCACGCCGCTAACCTGAAAATCCTGGACCCGGAAGCAACCTTTTCCACTGGTTCTCATCGCGCCTCCTCCACCGATATGGGGGATGTCAGCATGATCATCCCATCGCTGCATGCCTACAATGGCGGCTTTACCGGCACTCCGCACGGTGCGGATTTTTTGGTTGCCGATCCGGACAAGGCTTATGTGCAGCCAGCCGCGCTGTTGGCTCTGAACACCGTTGATCTCCTCTTCGGAGATGCCGCCGTCGGCAAGCGCATTGCTGCCATGCCGACTACATTAAGTAGGGAAGAATACCGCGCATTGATGCAGGAGACATCCAAACCCGCAGAATGGGATTACAGGAAATAAGGCGCGGCGGGAGAGCGGAAAGATTAGCCACAAAGAGACGCAGAAGGCACAAGGGGGCAGATGTCTCACACGGCAGTGGCGCAGCCAGGGAAAATAGGGGTCAGTCAAGGGAGAAAATAGGGGTCAGTCAAGTTTTTTTGTGATTTTGCTTGGCATAGTGTCCTGGAAAATGGATTAAGGGCGGGGGTGCGCGGCATCGTAGGCTTTTTTCAGACTTTCGGCGCTGACATGTGTATAAATCTGGGTGGTTGAAAGACTGGTGTGGCCAAGCAATTCCTGAACACCGCGCAAGTCCGCGCCGGCATCCAGCATGTGCGTGGCAAAAGAATGCCGTAAGGCATGCGGGGAAATTTCCGGGTTTAATCCGGCGGCTGTCAGATATGTTTTCAGCATCCGTTCAACCGAGCGCGGCGTCAAGCGGCCGCCGCGCCGGTTGATGAATACCGGGCGTGTTCCGCGCGCAGCGGCGCCAGGCGCATCCGGCAGTGGCGCAGCCAGTAAGTCCTGTAGCGCCTGAGTGGCCGGCATCCCCAATGGACAGAGTCGCTCTTTCTTGCCCTTGCCGCGTACTTTGATCGTGCCGGACAGCAAATCCAGCGAATCGTCATTGAGAGATGTCAACTCGCTGACGCGGATGCCGGCGGAGTATAAAACTTCCAGGATGGCGGTATCGCGGAGAATGGAATATTCCAACCACAGCCGTTCTTTCGCCGACGTGTTTTTGCGTTTTTGTTTGCCTACATAACGCGGCATGGATAAAAGGCGTTCAACATCTTTGACTGTCAAAACCTTAGGCAGATATTTGTGGCGCTTGGGCATCCGCAGTCCGGCAAAGGGATTGCCGGTTGTATGTTCTTCTCGCGTCAGGAATCGGTAAAATGCGCGCAGGCTGGAGATTTTACGGCAAATGCTGGCGGGCGTCAGATCCTCTTTCTGCAAGTTGATGATGAATCGTCTGGCGGCGTATTTATCCACCTCGCCCCAAGGCCAAGGCGGCGCTTGGTCTGCGCCCCATTGCAATGATGCGAATTGCAGCAGATCCTGGCGATAGCCGGTTAATGTGTGTTGGGAATGGTTGCGTTCCCCGGTAAGGTAACGGGTGAAGCTCTCAATCAGCGGATCGCCGGAGTCGGGCAGGGTGGTGGTTTGATCAAACTCGGTCATATCGCAGGTTTGCCGTTATAGCGGTGTTTATATGGATTTAAGGCAATAATAGCGTATGTAAAATAATTTTGCATTCATTATTACATCGTCCCTTCTGCTAAATCAACTGCGGAGGGGAGAACCACGGATGGACACTGATGGACACTGATGGAGAGAGATAAACCGCCAAGACGCTAAGAAAATGAGAGAATGAAACTGCAGATTAGTGTGCCAGATGGGACTCAGATGAGGAGAGGTCTCACACGGAGGTGCGAGCCGCACTGGCGATATGGAGAACACGGAGAGGAAAACCGCAGATTACGCAGATGGGCGCAGATTTACGCAGTTTTTAACAGAGATACCGGCTGACTAGAATGGCAGGCCGCGCTGTCCGCTATGCGGACATGGATTGGCGGACACCCAAGATACACGAATGGATTTGCGTATCAGGGTGTCAACCAATCCGCCAGACCGGCAGATGCCGGTCAGCGCGGCGCTTGAGGATAATCCCTTCCCTAATCCATGTCTATCAGGTTCATCCGTGGTTCTATCTCCGTGTGAACCTCTCTCCTCCTCTGCGTCTATCGGCGTCATCTGCGGTTACATTCTTCGTCTGTTTATTTCCTGGCGTTCTTGGCATCTTGGCGGTTCAATCCTATCCGTATCCATCCAGTGGTCCTCTGGATTTCAACTCTTTATCTCGTTTCCTGAATTTCAAATGCCGTTTTAGGAAGGCCTCCTAAGCCGCACGATTGGACTTTTTATTTGCTTTTAATGCGCCTTTTGCCTATATATTGACACTACTGCATCTAAAGGGAATAACACCCATGAGTAACACAAAAAGAACTACTTCTATAGTAACCGGCGGCGCTGGATTTCTGGGATCGCATTTGTGCGAATTTCTATTGCGGCAAGGCCATCGCGTAATTGCCATTGATAATCTCATCACTGGCAACATCAACAACATCAAGCATTTGCGCGACAACCCGAAATTCTCGTTCATTGAACACGACATCACGAAACATACTACGGTAGATGAGCCGGTGGATAGCATTTATCATTTCGCCTCGCCGGCCAGTCCAATAGATTATTTGCGCCTGCCGGTTCAGACCTTAAAAGTCGGCGCTATCGGCACCCATAACATGCTGGGTTTGGCGCTGGCCAAAGGGGCGACTCTTCTGCTGGCATCTACTTCAGAAGTTTATGGCGATCCGTTGGTGCACCCGCAGTCGGAGACTTATTGGGGTAATGTCAACCCGATAGGGCCCCGTGGCGTTTACGATGAAGCCAAGCGCTTTGCCGAAGCCATCACTATGGCCTATCACCGTGCGCATAAACTGAGCACCCGGATTGTGCGAATTTTCAATACCTATGGCCCGCGCATGCGCCCACATGACGGCCGGGTAGTGCCAACATTCATCAAACAGGCATTGGCTGGGCAGCCACTGACGGTTTTCGGCAAGGGCGAGCAAACCCGCAGTTTCTGTTACGTGGACGATCTGGTGCGTGGAATTTACGCTCTCGCCAACACTTCTGAGAGCGATCCGGTCAATATCGGTAATCCTTGTGAAATGACCGTGATAGAGTTCGCTCGCAAAATCATTGAGCTAACCGGCAGCTCATCAACAATCCGTTTCGAGCCGTTGCCGGTGGACGATCCCCGCATCCGCCGCCCGGACATCACCCGCGCGCGCCGGTTATTGAATTGGGAACCGCAAGTGCCACTGGAAGAAGGATTGCGGCACACCATCGCCTATTTTAAGAACGTTTGAATGCTAAACAATTAGGAGGCCGCCATGTTTTTACGGTATGCTTTACCTGACGGCACGCAGAAGGAATATAAATTATCGCAAAAACCCGTCTCAATCGGACGTTCCTCCTCCGCCGATATTGTTATCGCCGACAATATGGCTTCGCGTCTTCATTGCGGTATTTCATTCCTGGATGGCGCCTTTTTCATCCGCGATTTCAAATCGCGTAACGGCACATTCGTCAACGACCAACCTATTGAAGTCTATCAGATTAAAACCGGCGACCGCATCCGCGTCGGCGATACCATAATCAATGTGGAAGAGGAAGCCAAGGGTCCGGAAACCGTTTTGATCGAGTTGAAAGATGCTATGGCTAAGGGCAAGGGCTACCACACCATCCTGCACGAGATCATAGACGAAAACACCCAGAAATAATTTAAGCTGGCGCACGGCATACCGGTTTCATCACGGATGCCGGTAAAAATGCTTGAGCAGGGTTGGCAGTCGGCAGTCGGCGCAATGCGCGCGGGTTTCCAGGCAAAAATCAGAGCTGATTTGCAATAAGCCTTGCCGGCGCAAGCCGGTCCGGTAAAGTTGCGGACTATGCGCTATGCCTAAAAGCGCGCGCGCCGTCCGCCGGATTGCAGCGTTGGTTTCCTCTGCCGGCGCCTGCTCCAGAAAAGATGGCGCATAGCCACACCCCAAGGCCTTTAGAAACGGCGCAATCACATTCATGAAAATTGCCGCCAGCCGCGCTTTGCCGAGAATACGCACTGGATGGTCTTGGCGCGCACCGCCCCAGACCAAATGATTGTGCCAGTAAGCGCTTTCGGCGTTGCCGTCTAAGTTTGTCACCGCTTCCAAAACTGCCAAGGCATCGCGTGGGGTTTTGGCATCTGCCAGCCGTTGCCAGAGCGTCGGCAAATCTGTGCCGCCGCCGAACAGCCAAGCAGCCGCCATCAATCGGCGCAAGGGGTGGTTCTGCGGGCGCAGCCCATTCAAACGCCAAGCGCTCTGCGGCAGAATACACTGCTCCCAAGCGTCACGGTATTTCCACCAACAATCCCAAAGCTCGCGCAGGTAGCGGCGTGCCTCCGGATTGCTGTCCGGCGCATCCGTAGGCAATAGCCCGGCGACACCGGCCAGCAAGGCGTAAACCGCCGTCAGATTGCCGCCGGTGGATTCCAGCAGCGCCGCCCGCGGCACACGCGCGGCCAATTCGCGAAAGGGTTGCCGGTTATGCTTATAGCCCAGCGCGCATAAAAACTCTTCGTAAAAAACCTGCTCCGCTCCACGCGCGGCAATCGCGGCAGCCATCCGCTCCGCCTTGCGGCGCAGCCGCTCTATGCCGGCGGCATTCAGCAGCAAACCAATGCGATCGGCATCCCAGGTTTCCAGCCGCAGACCGCAAGGCGGTGACTGATCCGGCGCCGCTCTGGGGTAGGCCATGACGTCCAAATGCTCGAAAGCGAAGGCAGGGTCGCTCGCCAACAGCGGCTGCAACGCGATTTGCACCGTCCCGGGCGGCAGCTCATTGGCAGGTAAATAGCCGGAGAAATATGTCACATGCGCTGCTAAATTGCGGTACGCCGGATTAGCGGCATGTCCATGCCGACGCCAGTCCGTCGGCCGGATATGGATTTCAATGTCGCCAGTCACCCGTCGTTTTTCCGGCCCTACCAACAATACGGCATCGAGGAAATCCGGGCCGGCCTCCAGATTCCAATATCCCGGACTCTCTACAATCACCGGCTCGCGCCGCGCAGACCGCAAGACCTCGGGACGCAGACGGGAATCGTACCAGACGCATTTCAGGTGGCGTTCCGTATAGGCGAAATCCGGCGCCGGTTCATACACCATGCCGCCATATGTTCCCAGCCACTCACGGTATAACCCGTCCGATGCCGCTGTTGGAGATATGTAATTTGGCATTGCAAGGGAATCCATAATCTTTTAGACCCAACCACACAATAATGTGGCAATAGCAGCCATGCAAGCCTAAAAGAAAGATTGAACCGCCAAGGTACGCCAAGGTATGGCAGAGGTCGCACTCTCTACTGTCCCTTCCGTCCCTGCTGTCCCTACCGCTGGTTTTAGACAAGCAGATTCGGATTTTCGTTGAACATCGGCCAGTATCCTAATATGATACCGACTTAATTGAACCTATAAACGGCATTTGAAAATTTCCAGTTGCCCGGTATGATACAAGTCAGCAATTTAACCAGAAAATTTGCGGGTGTTACTGCTGTGGATGACATTTCATTCAATGTCGCCCGCGGCCGGATCACCGCTATTCTCGGGCCCAACGGCGCTGGTAAAACCACTACACTGCGCGTTTTAAGCGGCTATCTTGCGCCTACCAGCGGTCGCGTAATGATAGACGGGTTGGCATTAGGCGAACACTCATTGGAAATCCGCCGCCGGATTGGCTACCTGCCGGAAAATGTGCCGCTATACCCGGAAATGCGTGTGCGCGAATATCTGACTTTCCGCGCCCGACTGAAAGGTGTACCGCGTAACCGGCTGGCCAGCCGGCTGGAGACTGTGCGGAATAGTTGCGGCTTAGAATCGGTTTTTGATATGGTCATAGGTCGGCTTTCGCGTGGATACCGTCAACGGATTGGGCTGGCCGACAGTCTGATACACAAGCCGCAATTGTTAATATTGGACGAGCCGACCATTGGACTGGACCCCAACCAAATCCGCGCCATGCGGGAATTAATCCGCGGACTGGCCGGCAAGCATACCATCATCCTGGCCACCCATTTTCTGCATGAAGCCGAGCTGCTATGTCAACGGGCGTTAATCATGCACCAAGGCCGAATAATCGCCGACAATGCGCCGGAGAGTCTGGCGAGCATGCTTTCCTGTCAATCCAGCCTTACTGTGGAAATAAACGTTCCCCCGGAAATCGCCGCGCCGGAGCTTAAAAAGCTGGCTGGCGTTACCGGACTTGCCACGCTTCCGGTGGCGGACAACGCCGCAGGCGCCGACAGCGCCGAATGGTATGCTTACCGGTTGGACTGTGCAGGACAAGATGATTTACGGCCAGCAGTTTTTCACGCGGTAACACAACGGCGCTGGGTTTTACGAGAGTTACATTCCGAACGCAAGAGCCTGGAAGATGCTTTTGCCGTGTTAACTGAGAATGTGCCGGGTAGTAACTGATTTTGAATGAGACAGCCTATAAACGGCATTTGAAATGATCATATATGCAAGCATTTTGGGCTATTTATAAACGCCAGATATTCACCTGGTTTTGCGCTCCCATCGCTTATGTCGCCACAGCGTCCTTCTGGCTGGTGGCCGGGTTAGGCTTCTGCCGCCTTGTTTCGCAAAGCATGCAGGAGCAGCTGCTGTTGGGCGACGTGCTTTTCGGCTCGGTGTTTTTCTGGAGTATGGCGTTGTTATCAGTTACGCTGATTACCATGGGCAGTTTTGCTGATGAACGCAAAAGCGGCTCCATTGAAATGTTGCTTACCGCGCCCGTCACCGATACTCAGGTCGTAATGGCTAAGTATTGTGCCGCTATGACATGCTATATTCTGTTGTGTGCTCCGGTCGGCATGTTTGGGCCGGCGCTGAGCATGGTTTCGGCGACGCCGTTGTCTATTGATCCGGCAACGCTGTTGGGTGGTGTCGCCGCAATATTGTTAATCGGCGCTTTTTGCACGGCTTTCGGTATCATGGTTTCCGCACTGATGCGCAGCCCGGCGACGGCTGCCGGCGTCTGTTTCACCGGATTGATCCTTGTCTTTTTTTCCGACGTCATTGGGCAGGCATTGCCGGGCGGACGGATGGCTGCAGTGTTGGATTATCTTTCCATAACGCAACACATCATGGATTTCACCCAGGGCATTTTCGATTCGCGCCCTGTGATTTTATATATTTCCGGAGTCATGTTTTTTTTGTTTGTCGCCATAAAAGCCATAGATGCCCGCCATTGGCGATAAGCGCATGAAAAACCAGCCGAATTATGGAGCTTGATAAGAATATGCCGCGTCAGGATTGTAAGAATTACAGCCGAAAACGCCGCGCCCTACGCTGGAACGCAAGGGCTGCGATTTTTCTGGCCGCGGCTTTAGTCATCATGTTGAATTATATTGCCTCCCGCCATGGACGGCGAGTTGACCTGAGCCAAGCACGTTATTTTGCCCTGACGCCTGCCACTCTCCAAATGTTGGACAAGGCGCCGGGCCCCATAAAAATCATTGCTTTGATGTCGCCCAGCCACGAGTTGTTCCGCGATATACGCGGCCTGCTGCGGGAATATGCATTTGCCGGCGACAAGGTACAGGTGGAGTTTGTTGACCCACACCGGGATTTGGCGCGCAGCAAGGAGTTGGCCTTGCGTTACGATATTAGCGGCCCGAATTATCTGCTGTTTGAGACTCAGGATCGCCTCAGCGGCATTCCCTTGAGCGAATTGGCCGATTACGATTACACACCTATTTTGACCGGCGGCAAAAAAAACATCAAAACCTTCCGCGGCGAGCATGTGGTGTCATCCGCCATTCACGGCCTGTTGCAGCCGCGCAAGCCTGTAGTGGCGTTTCTGGCCGGACATGGAGAGAAAAACATTGAAGATTTCGATCCCATGCACGGTTATTCCGAGATCGCAAGACTAATTCGCCGCAACAATCTTGACGTGAAAACGGTTTATTTCGAATCGGACGCTATGCCGACCTGTGATGTGTTGGTGGTGGCCGGCCCCACTCGCCGCCTGTCAAACGCGGAAACGGATATTATCAAGAATATGTTAAATAAATCTGGGCGACTCTTCCTGCTGCTGGACTCCGGTATAGACGCCGGTTTGGATGGCTTGCTGGCCGAATGGGGCGTGCGTGTCGGCGACGACAGGGTGGTGGGTTTGACGCTGACAGGGCGGGAATTGTTGGTGAACCGATACGGCAACCACCCAATAACCGATCGCATGCAAAACCTGACAACAATTTTCAATCTGCCGCGTTCCATTCAGCCGCTCCTGAACACCAATGCTCCGCCGGATCGGCCGCAGGCAACCGTCTTGGCCTCCACCACAGAAAAGGGCTGGGCCGATACCTCCGCTTTCCAGTCCCCGCCTAAATTCGATCCCGAAACCGACCAGCGCGGGCCGATCCCCGTCGCTATGGCAGTGGAGCGGGGCGCGACACAAAATATTAACGTGGAATTAAAAACTGCGCGCTTAGTGGTGTTCGGCGATTCCAGTATGGTTGTCAACGGCGCGCTGGCGGCCGGGTACCCTTGCGATTTATTCTTAAACGCCTTAAACTGGCTGGCGGAAAGCGGGCAAGGGCCGGAGATTGCTCCGCGTCCTCCGCCGACGCTACGAATCAACATAAGCCGTAACAGCCTGAATTTGCTATATTGGCTGCTGGGCGCCGGCTTGCCCTTAAGCGCCGTCGTTGCCGGAATCTTCGTCAGATGGCGGCGCCGAAAATGAATATGAAGCCATGATGGCCCGTATGCTGTGTCCCGATATGATTGGGCAGGCGTGAATTGAATAATTTAGCGCGAACTATGCACAAAACAGACATCACCCGCCAACTAAAAACCACTCTGCTCCTGCTGGTGCTTACTGCCGCCGCCGCTGTATATATTCTGCTTGTGGAATGGCGCGCTGAAAGCCCGCCGCCTGGCGCCGGCCGACCTATCCCAGCCTTGGGCGCCGCATTGGAAAAAATAGATTACATCTCGTTGCGCCATGAAAATCTGACGGCGGAATTGGAGCGCAGTCAAGGACAATGGAACATCACTGCGCCCATTCAGGCCAGGGCCGACACCGCATGCATTAACTATTTGCTGACCGGCGCGGAAAATCTGCCGCGGCTGGAAACCATCACGGAAAATCAGCGTAATGCACGCGGCGTGACTCTGGCAGATTGCGGCCTGGCCGCTCCGCGTGCGCGCATCGTGTTTGGCTCCGGCGGACGCCGCACTTCCGCGATAGATGTCGGCAATCTTTCACCATTGCGGGACAGCCTTTATGTCAGATTCGACCAGCAATCCGACATCGTAGCCACCACAACCAACCTGCTCAACGTTCTCCCACGCACCTTGGACGAACTGCGGAGCCGGCGGCTGGTGGCCGGCGATCACACTGCTATCGAGCGTATGGAAATCAAGTCGGCGCAAGGCCCCCTGATTAAGTTGGGCAGAGAAGGGGGCGAATGGATCATTCAGCGTCCCATCACTGCCCGTGCAAACCGGGAAAAAGTCATGCAATGTCTGGAGCAGATTTACAATCTGAGTATTGCCAAATTCGTTTCTGAAACTATGGCTGATCCAGTGGCCTATGGCTTGGGCGAAGACGAGGCCGGCCTCCAGATAAGTTTATGGTCCGCCAATGCCGACGCAGGCCTTAAAATCAATTTCGGCAACCCTGTTGCCGGGGAGCCTTTACTGTATGTAACCCTGAACGATGCCACATCGGTCTATGCCGTGCCGCGCGCCGCGGTTCAGGCGCTGCCTACACAACTATCTGTACTGCGAGACACCCGCCTGTATTTCATGGCTCCGGAAAAGACATCATTCATCGGCATTGAATCCGACAGCCGCCTGCTGCATTTGCAGTTGACTGATAAAACCTGGCAAATCATCGCACCCATACAAATCAAGGCCGATAACCAGGCAGTTTCTGACCTGTTGCATCGGCTGAATACACTGCGGATCGAAAGCTTTGTCGAACCCGGCGAAACCAATCAAATGGCGCCGATAAAACCGGATTTGGTTATCCGCTTGGCGGAAACTCCGCCCCCTACCGGGGTGTTGACGCAAACGCTGGCTGACGCGTCAGCGCCGGCCCCGGAACATGTCGGCGGCCGAGTGTTGCGCATCGGCGTTTCACAGACGGAGCCAGTGGAGTATTTTGCGCGTTTCGACGACGACCAGCAGCTCTTCCGCCTTTCCACCGCCGCCGTCTCGGCTATCTCAGCGGATGCTGCGGATTATCGTGACCGTACGGTGCTCGCGCTCGACCCGCAAAGTGTCCGAGCAATCACCTGTGCTGCCAAAGGTGTTTGCCGTACTATGGAATATATTGAACCCAAAGGATGGCAGGCGGTGGACGCCGGCGAACCCTTGACGAATCAGCCGTCAGCGGCATTAATACCGCGCCTGTTGTCGCTGACCGCCAATTTGCGCGCAACACGTTTTGAACGTGGCACACCGACCGACCTCGCCCGTTATGGTTTGGCAGAGCCTTTGTTCAGTATCAATTTCACCCTGACTGGCACAGAAGGCGTCCGCAAGTCACTGCTTGGCGGACAGCCGGCGGAAGACCGTGGCATTTTCGGTATGATCCAAGGTCAACCCGGAGTTTTTGTCATAGACCGGGAAATCGCCGACATCTGCGCGGAACTACTCGCGCAATGAAGCCATGCTAAAGTTTATCAAATATCTGTCATTATTTGCCCTGTTGGCAATCTTAATTATTATCTTGTCATTGAGCCGACATGGTTTACCGGAAGAACTTACCCGCCGTATCGAGCGATCCCTGCAATTTCCGGGCGTCATAGTCACCATGTCCGACATCAAACTCAGGGTGTTTGAGGGTATCATCGCCAATGACCTCCGCTGCTACTTGCAGGGCGATATCGGCGCCCCCTTCCTCTCCGCCGAGCGCATCGTATTGAAACCGCGTCTCCTCTATCGCCGTAAAGTCTCGTTCGGATTGCGCCGTATAATCATCAAGAATGCTAAGGCCATCCTGCCGCCGGGCGGCTTGCCGGAAGAAACGCCGCCTGTCATCCTGGAAAATTTGCAGGCGGAAATTGTTTTTGACACATCCCGTGAATTACGGGTGGAGGAGTTTGCCGCCGTCATCGCTGGAATTAAAACGACCGGCCGCGGTCAAATCACGCTCTCCGAGCAAAGCCTGGAAAGAACTAACTTGTCCGATGCCGGATCGGCCGCCCGGCAATGGTTGCAATACTACCAGCGCCTGCAATTCCGACATCCGCCGAATTTGACAGTGGAATTCGACTTGCATCCCGGTCAGTCAGACAATAATCATGTGAATTGCCGGTTGACGGCTAGAGAGGCCGCTTATGACGTACATTATGCCGAAGGTTTAATCGGCGATATCCGCTTGAACGGCAACATCCTTTCCGCTGACCTGCGAGCGGCGCAAGTGAGATTGGGCGATGTAGCCCTGCAATCGTGTTCAGCCAAGTTGGAAGTCAACGATCAGGCAATACATGTGCAGAATCTGGAGGCCTTCGCCGGCGACGGCTCCCAGCGTGGCCCGATAAATCTGAACGCAATTTATAACCACCGCGATCATACATTTACCGGACATGTCCGGACCGGGTGCGCCCCCGACATAATTCTGCCGGCGCTGAAGGGCGCCGGCATGACGAATGTAATAAACACCATCACTGATTTCAATTTCAACCACACGCCACCACGTGTTGAAGCCGATTTCAACGGGTATTTCAGCGGAAGTCTGACCGACTCCCCACGGATAGCCATGAACGGAACAATCCAAGCTGACCGGCTGGCTTACCAGGGCGTACCGCTGAACTCGGCGCAGACTGACTTCACCGCCAAGTTTTCCGCCGAACAATCGGAGATGACCTTAACCAAGCTTGCTATCGTCCGCGGCGAAGGCGTTATGCAGGGATCACTGGCGCTTGATTTCAACGCCGATCAGATCACTTTTGACGGGCTTTCATCTGCCGCGCCTAAAGCAACAGCGCAGATGATCCACCCTGTCATTTCGGAAATACTTGATCCGTTTCATTTTTTGGGCCCAACCCGTGTTCGCGCCGTCGGACGAATAGACTTATCAGGCATAGAGCGAGATGCCGTGGAATTGAGCATGGAGTGTTGGCGCGCTGGGTGGAAGGCCCTGACGCCGGACTATTGCATACTTAGTATGAATTTGACGCAAGAGGATATTGAGTTCAGCGAAATTGCCGGTGAGATTTTCGGCGGCAATTTTAACGGCACATTGTCTGTAATGCCCGGCAGCGCACAAAATGCCCCTTACCTTTTTGCAGGCTTCGTGCATGCATCTGCGATTGACTTCAACAGAATCATGTACGAGCGCTTAGGCGCCAGCGCCGCTCCATACCAAGGGCGCCTTTCATTGCAGCTCAACGCTGCTGGTCCGCTTGATACAAATAACCTTGAACAAATTGTCGGTCAAGGACGCTTGCGCATCACCGATGGCCGCATTTTTCAGCTCCCCATCTTTGGCGGCCTGACCGAGCTGTTGGGAAAAATCATTCCAGGCCTGAATATGGTTTTACGTCAGACGGATGCCGATGCCAGTTTCATCATCCGGGACGGCCGGATCAGGGCGAAGGAAGTGCTGATAGATGGCGACGTGTTCAGTTTGCGGGCTGAGGGCGACTGTCATTTCGACGGGCGCTTGAATTTTAAAGTGCAAATCAACCTGCTGCGCCGAACTGCGCTGCTCGGGCCGCTATTGCGATTTGCAATCATGCCTATCAGTAAGGCGTTGGAATTTGAGTTGACTGGCACAATTAATAAACCACATTGGCGTCTGGCATATATTCCAAACGACTTGCAGTCTATTTTCGGCAGGGCGAAAAACCATTAAAAATTCATATAAAACCGCTAGAGGTATAAAGGGGAAGAAAGATTAACCGCCAGGACGCCCAGAATGCCAAGGTGGCGGAAAAGAATTAGCCACAAAGAGGCACAAGAAGCACAAAGAGACGACAGAGATCTCACACGGCGGTGCGAGCCGCACTGGCGGTGCGAGCCGCACTGGCGGTGCGAGCCGCACTGGCGGTGCGAGCCGCACTGGCTGGTATGTCACACCCCCTCCAGGCTATTCACCCTCTAGTCCCTTTGTTTCTTGTTCTTTGTGGCTAACCCTCTATTGCTGAATCAGTCTTGTATTTCTTCTGCATCTGTGGTTAACATCAGTTCATAAATATTTATCCTGTGGGATGGCACTGTGCTTTTTCATATTCATACTTACGGCTGCCAGATGAACGAACGCGACAGCGAAATTGCCGCGGATTTATTGCGGCAGCACGGCCACCGACCCGCCGCGGATGAAGCGTCCGCCGATTTGGTGATAGTAAACACTTGCAGTGTCCGCGGCAAGGCGGAGGATAAAGCCATCGGTAAACTACGCCTGTTGCTGGCCTCGCGCCGCCGCCGGCGCCCGCGCCTTTTGGTGGGTGTGATCGGGTGTATGGTGCAGCGACAAGGTCCCGCCATTATCGAAGACCTGCCGGGACTGGATTTCGCTATCTCCCCGCAACATCTGGATCGCCTGCCGGCCGCTGTGGCAGCCGCCGACATACCGGCCAAGCCTTGCGTTGAAATCAGTCCGGCCGCCGGTCCGCCGCTCGACCTGTTGCAATCCACCTTGCCACGAAATCCATCGGGCCCATCCGCTTTTCTCAATATCCTTTATGGGTGTAACCGCCATTGCGCTTATTGCATCGTGCCGAGTGTGCGCGGGCCGGAATACAGTCGGCCGCCAAATGACATTCTGGCGGAAGCCCGGCAATTGTTGGTGGCTGGAGTGCGGGAAATCACCCTGCTAGGGCAAAGCGTGATGCGTTATGGCAAACAGCCTGCCTTTGATTACGGCCCGGCGCCATCGCCACGTGGTTTCACCGAGCCGTTGCCGCGGTTGCTCGAAGAGCTGGCCGCCTTGCCCGGCCTCGTGCGCCTGCGATTTACTTCCGGGCATCCTTCGGGCTGCACCAGGGAATTGGCGCGCGCTATGGCTGAGCTGCCGCCGGTGTGCGAGCATATGCATATGCCGGTGCAATCCGGCTCAGACCGCATACTGCGCCTGATGCGGCGGGGCTACACCGCGGACGATTTCCGGCAGGCCGCACAGCGGCTGCGCGCAGCGGCTCCAGGCCTGGCGCTTACAACCGACATCATCGTCGGGTTTCCATCTGAAACACCGGAAGACTTTGCCGCTACACTGGCGCTGATGGAAGATGTCGGCTTTGACAACGCTTTTATCTTTAAATACAGCCCACGCCCCAATACCCCGGCAGCGGAAATGCCGGACGATGTATCGGCCGCCGAAAAACTACGGCGCAACCACGCGCTGATTGAAGCTCAAAATCGGCGTACCGCCGCCGTCAACGACCAATTGATCGGCAAGACTCTGGAAGTGTTGGTGGAAGGGCCAAGTCGGCGCAATCCGGCACGTTGGGCTGGACGCACGCGCACAAACAAAATTGTCCTGTTCACACCGCCACCGGGGACGATTCCCGGTGATTTGATTCAAGTGCGCGTAGAGCGCGCCACAACACAGGCGCTCTATGGACGAGCACAACCGGCAATATGACACAACCGGCAATATGATTGCAAATCGCCATGTGACCGGTTATGCTGCCCCTTTGTTTTGATTTGTATGTTTTCCTGTTAGGATGGTCGCAACATGTTGACACTGGCTAAAATTACTATTTTGACAGGGCTGTGCCTGGTGGCGCTAGGATTGCCGCCCCTGCTTTCGCCCCGCCGCTTCGCCGCCTTTCTGGAACGCTTCCCACGTAATCGCGTTGCCGGACGCTGTCTGACTACGGTCGCGTTGCTTTGGGTGGTGTGGGCGCTCTTTAACGCTCAATTCAACTGGGTGGATGAGCATCGGCGTTTAATTTATATCCTGACGCCGGTGGCTTGGGTGATGGTTTTGTTCTTTATGGATGAATTGTTGGCGCCACGCGCCTTAGGCGGCCTCTTTTTATTGGCGCCTATGCCGATTCTGGATGCCGCCTTCATGGAAACTTCACCTTGGCGTTTGGTTATGGTATCGCTGGCTTACCTGTTGGCAATCGTCGGTATGGTGTTGGTCTGGAGCCCTTATATGTTTCGCAAAACCGTAGCGCGTTGGATGACGGCACCCAAACATTACTACGCTGTCGGCGGCGGCGTACTGCTGAGCGGCTTGCTCTTGACCGCACTGGGGCTGGTCGGTTATTGATGCGCTGCATGATACGGGAACGCAACACGATTCGAATGGCCCCATGACCGGCAATTTCCCTTCCATTCAAAAAATTCTGATCCTGCGCGGCGGCGCTCTGGGTGATTTTATTCTGACCTTGCCGGCCTTCGCCGCTCTGCGCCGACGCTATCCCCAGGCTGCCATTGAACTGTGCACCCGTCCACGGCATGCCTGGCTGGCATTGGAATCCGGCCTGGCCGACAGCGCGGTAGATATTGACGCCGCTGAAATGGCGGAACTGTTCATGCCGCATCCTCAGACCAACAAATCATGGCCGCCCATTTATGAAAAATACCTTTCAAATTTCAGCCTGATTGTAAATTATTTGCCCGACCCAGACGGCATTCTGACGGATAATCTACGCCGTGGCACACAAAAACCATGTATTACCCTGCCACACCGTCCCGCCATCGGTGAACATGCGGCGGATGCTTGGAGCCGTCCGTTACAATCAATGCATGACGGTGATGTCCAGTCGGCCATACCACGTTTGCAGCTTCCGAAAAGATTGCTGCGTCCCGGCGCCGCGATGCTTCGCGCTCTCTGCGGCAACCGGGCGCCGATTGTGATACATCCCGGCAGTGGCAGCGCGATTAAAAACTGGCCGGCAGAAAATTTCATCCAACTGGCGGATAGTCTGCAACACGCCGGTGACTGGCTGCCAGTGTTCTTGTTGGGCGAAGCGGAGGCGGACTGGGCCAAGCATTGGCAAATGCCGTGGCCGGTCATTGCCCAACCGGATTTGGCGCAGGCGACCGGGATGCTTACTGCCGCCCGGCTGTATATAGGGAATGATTCTGGTATCTCACATCTGGCCGCTAGTCTGGGCATCCCGGTTGTTGTTTTGTTTGGTCCCAGCGATCCGGTGGGATGGGGCCCGCGTGGCAAAAACGTCCGGATTTTACGCGCACCGGGGCCGGATTACGCCATGGCCGGTTTAAGTGTAAAAACCGTACTCCAATGCTGTGAAGGCATGCTCATGTGGAGGGGAGAACCACGGATGGACACGGATGAACACTGATGGAGAGAGATAAACCGCCAAGATGCCAAGGTGGGGAAGGGGAGAATTAACCGCAGATTACGCAGATTGACGCAGATTTTACCAGAGATACCGGCCGACTAGAATGGCAGGCCGCGCTGTCCGCTATGCGGACATGGATCGGTGAACACCCGGATACACGAATGAATTCGCGTATCAGGGTGTCAACCGATCCGCCAGACCGGCAGATGCCGGTCAGCGCGGCATCTGCGATTACATTCTTCGTCTGTTTCTTTCCTGGTTTTCTTGGCGGTTCAATCCTATCCGTGTCCATCCGTGTTCATCCGGTGCGCCAAGCAAAGCTTGGCTGTTTCTAACAGAATGAAAGGAATCTGTCATGTGAATTAATCGTTGCACATGTAGCAGACCCAGCGGCGAGCGGGAGCAATTCCG
>JBMNRV010000005.1:0-99944 GCA_050944835.1 Kiritimatiellia bacterium | reverse complement strand
CATGAGTACATAGCCCTCGTTGTTAAGGGCATTAAATTCATTGATGGTGTTATGGACAAGGCTGCTTAATAAGGTTCGGAATGGATGCGCTCTTTAATTTCTCATACACAACATTTGACAATATCTCAAAAAATTTATCAGACTGTTCAGACCGTTCAGACCGATTGTACGGATCGAACCGATCGAACGGACACTAAAATAACTGCAGGATAAAGGCGATTTGGCATCTTACCTTGCTTCCGCGTAAGCCTGGAAAAACAACGTCTGCGCAACGGAATCGCTGTTCTCCGAACAAATATCCCACTGTTGCCAGTGGTTGGTTGTTGATGTTGCAACGGCAGTCATATGCCAGACAATTCCAGCAGGCGGCGCATCTTCATCCGCCTGCCCCCCCAACATTCGGGCGCTCAGCAGCTGCCCGGCGGCACAACGCAACAAAGGCGCTGAGCGGGCGCGTGACTCCGCGCGCAGCGTCACCCCCTGCGCCCCAAGAATGGCTCCGATCATCAAGGCCGACAATGCCAGCGCCGCCAGGGTTTCCAACAGGGTGAAACCGGCGCTTTCGGCATCAGATTGAACCGGCGGATCAGTCCGATCAGTCCGATCAGGCGGATCAGTCCGATCAGGCGGATCAGACGGATTGTATCTCTTCTGCATTTGTGACTACTTCCTTTCCGCAACGCTTTCACAAATCCGTGCTGGAAATGTCCGCGGCTTCGTCCGTGCCGCCCGGTTCGCCATCGGCGCCGTATGAAATAATTTCATAAGGCGTATTATCGGGGCCTGGCACAATATAAATATAATTATTATTCCATGGGTCCAGCGGCACCTTGCGGCTGTCCAGATAGCCTTCCTCAGGGTAATTTTCCGGGATCGGCGGACTTGACGGACGTTTACAAAGCGCTTCGAGTCCTTGATTTTGTGTCGGATACACAGAATGGTCCATCCGGTACATTTGCAAAGCCTGCTTAAAAGTACGAATCTGCATCCGGGCGGCCGCCACCCGCGCTTCATCCGGTCGGCGCAAAACGCTTATGCCCACTATGCCGGCCAGGATAGAGATGATTATTATCGTCACGAGCACTTCAATGAACGAAAAACCGCCACGCTGTTGCATTTTACCTCCAGTTTTATGTTAGCCGGTATCTCCGACACACGGACGGACACAAACGAACACGGACAGACACGGATCGCAATTCCCTTCTGTTTAGTCGGCATCTTCACCCTTTGCGCGCCTACGACGCTAACCGGTCAAAAATGGATTAGATATGTATTCCTCCGCCAGAGTGGAATCCGGACCATGCCCGGGATAAATCCTGGTTGCCTCCGGCAACCCGCGCAAACGCCGCAGTGAATCCGCCAGAGTGCGAGTGTCGCCCCCCGGCAAATCTGTGCGTCCGACTGTGCCCTGAAAAAGAGTATCGCCGGTAAACATGACATTTTGCGCCGGAAAATAATAACAAACACTGCCGGGAGAATGGCCGGGCGTGTGTATGATGCGACCTTCCCAAGGGCCGAGAGTCAAGCGCATATCCTCAGGGAAAACCGGGGCAATCGCCGGACGCCGTGGCGGGCGGTAATACGGTTCAATTCCGTTGACCTTATCGAAGGCCCAACGCACATCGTCCGGATGCATCACGGCCGGCGCCGGAAATTTATCCGCCAAATCCGCCAAAGCGCTGACATGGTCCACATGACCATGTGTCAGCAGGTACCCTGCCACATTCAATCCGGCGCGGCTCAGATAATCGGCCACTTCTTCCGCATCCGCCCCGGGATCAACCACTAGCGCCTGGCGCGACGCTTCATCCCACGCCAGACAGCAATTCACTTCAAACGGACCGACAACAATGGTTTCTATTTTCACAGTATATATCTGCCTTTTTTCAATTTATCCGGAAGATAAGTTTCCAGAACGAAATTCAGCCCATGTTCTTTTTCGTAGGACATATTATTAGGTAAGGGGGGAGCAAAAGTCAATTGCGCAGGTGGTTGACCGCCAAGGTCTAAGTCGCAAGCCCTTGATTGAACAGACAGATCGGACCGATCAGACCGATCGGATAGCCAGCACCCGAATTTTGTGGCAAACGACCATTAAAAACTTAAGATTTGCTTTGATTCTCGGATAATCTGCGCTATATTGCCGAACTTGTCCGCTCCTGACGTGGGATCGGGCCTCAAAAAGGAATTACCTATGCAAGAGAAATACCCTTTTACGGAAATCGAAACTAAGTGGCAGGATTACTGGATCGAAGCCGGATTTTTCAAGGCCGACCTGGAACGCTACGAGAACAAATATTACTGTCTGATGATGTTCCCCTACCCTTCAGCCGCGCTGCATGTTGGCCATGGACGCAATTATATAATAGGCGATGCCGTAGCCCGCTACAAAATCATGCGCGGCTATAACGTACTGGCGCCGATGGGCTGGGACGCTTTCGGCCTCCCCGCCGAAAACGCCGCCATCAAAACCGGCGCCCACCCCCGCGACGCCACCCTGCGCAATATTGCCACGATGAAACGCCAACTTCGCGCATGGGGTGTCTGCTACGATTGGGACCGCGAAATCACCGCCTGTATGCCGGACTATTATAAATGGACCCAATGGATGTTCCTGCAACTTTACAAAAAAGGTCTGGCATACAAGGCCAAGGCGCCTGTGAATTGGTGCCCATCCTGCGCCACAGTGTTGGCCAATGAAATGGTAATTGACGGGCGCTGTGAGCGTTGCGAAACTGAAGTCGAGGAAAAGCGCCTGGAGCAGTGGTTTTTCAAAACAACGGCCTACTCCCAACGCCTGCTGGACGACCTCGAAAAACTCACCGGCTGGCCCGAACGTGTAAAAACAATGCAGGCCAACTGGATCGGCCGTAGCGAAGGCGCATTGATACAATTCAAATTGCAACCGCGCACCGACGGCCATGTTGATCCATGCGAGAACATCCCCTGCTTCACGACGCGGGTTGACACAATTTATGGCTGCACCTACATGGTAGTGGCCCCTGAATACGCAAACCTGCCGCAACTGGTCAAGGGATTGCCGGAAGAGTCCAATGTCATGGAATTCGTCCGAAAAGCCAGCCGCATTGCCGCCAAGGACCGCCTTGCTGATAACACAGACAAAAACGGCGTTTTCACCGGGCGCTATGTGATTAATCCATTCAACGGCGAAGCCATTCCACTCTGGGTGGGAGATTACGTGATCATGAGTTACGGCGCCGGCGCGGTCATGGCCGTTCCCGCTCATGATACGCGTGACTGGGCCTTTGCCCGCAAGTACAACCTGCCCATCCGCCTCTCTATTCAAAATCCGGAGCAAAACCTGACTCTGGATTCCATGCCCGACGCCTTCTGCGATGACGGCATAACCGCCAATTCCGACAAATTCAGCGGGCTTGCCAGCGCCGAGGCCCGCCGGCAGATGACCGAGTTTGCCGCCGAACAGGGATTCGGCAAGGCACAAGTAAATTACCGTCTGCGCGACTGGCTGATCAGTCGGCAACGCTACTGGGGCACACCTATCCCCATCATCTACTGTGAGGCTTGCGGCATGCAGCCCGTCCCGGAACAGGATCTGCCGGTGCTGCTGCCTGACGATGTCGAATTCCGCCCTAAGGGCGAATCGCCTCTGGCTGCCTCCAAATCCTTCCATAACGTCAAATGCCCGGTCTGCGGAAAACCCGCCCGCCGTGAAAGCGACACCATGGACACCTTTGTGGATTCCAGTTGGTATTTCCTGCGCTACATCTCGCCAAAGGATGATACGCGGGCAATTGACACCGAAACTTGCAACCGATGGCTGCCGGTGGACCAATACATCGGCGGCGTGGAACACGCCATCCTGCACCTGCTCTACGCCCGCTTCTTTACCAAAGCTTTACATGACATGGGGCTACTGGCCTTTGATGAGCCCTTCGCCAACCTTTTCACCCAGGGGATGATCTGCAAGCGCAGCGAACGCGACGGCCGGCTGTATAAGATGTCGAAATCCAAGGGCAACGTGGTCAGCCCGGACGAATTGATTCGCGAATACGGCGCGGATACCGTCCGCCTCTATACCCTGTTTATCGGTCCACCAGAAAAGGACGCCGAGTGGAGCGATCAGGGCATTGAAGGCGCTTCGCGCTTTCTGCGCCGCCTGTGGCGACTCGTGTATGCTGAAATGGATACCCTCCGCGGAGCTTCCGGCGACGCCCCAAACATTGCGGCCATGTCGCCCGCCGCGCGGGAATTGTTCCGTAAGACCAACTACACCGTCAGCAAGGTCACCGCCGACCTCGAAGGCGCCTTCCATTTCAACACCGCTGTCGCGCGGATAATGGAGTTGCTGAACGCATTGGAATCGTTCCGCCCGTCGGAAGCCGGAACACAAGGCGGCGCGGTATTCCGCCACGCGGTGGAAACGCTGGTAAAATTGATGGCGCCGCTGGCGCCGCATATGGCCGAAGAACTGTGGGTCAATCTCGGGCACAAGGCCGGCATCATGCGCAATCCCTGGCCCGTCGCCGATGAACGAGCGGCTGTCGGCGATACGGTGGAAATTGTCATTCAAGTCAACGGGAAGTTACGGGCTAAAATTCAGATTGATGCCGGGCTGGACCGCAAGGCCACCGAACAGGCCGTACTGCAAGCGCCAGAAACTGCGCGCTGGCTGGAGGGAGCTACAGTCAAAAAAGTGATTGTTGTGCCGGACCGACTGGTTAATATCGTCCTGTAACCTTCTGGCTGAATTTGGCCACCGTGAAATGGACAGCGGCCAAGGGCCCAAAAGCGCCAAAGTTGGAGCGGCAAGCCCTTGATGTATTAGACGGATCAGGCGGATCGGACCAATCCGACAGATCAGATGATTCCCCAAGAGCCAGCCATATTCGCACGTGCTTGGCCTTTTGTGAAGGCGACCAAGACACGGCACGCTGTCGGGTTGGCAACCCCCGTCTGTGTCAGCTTAAAACTCAACGGCTCAGACTTTTAACCTTTACCGGACGCCCGGTACGCGCGGAGGTCAGCGCGGCCTCGCCGAAGGCCACCGTATTGGCGCCTTCATATTCATCAGTCGGCGGACGCTTACCGGATTGCAGACACTTGACAAATTCATCTACTTCCGCGGCTACATTGTGATTATTGACCGTCACCGGCACCTTCCAATCCCTGCCCATACCCGGGATACCGGTCTTCTGGTACTTGGCATTAAACAAAGTCAGGCTATTGCTGGTGTTGTCACAGATGATCGAGCCTTCCGTTCCGTGAATCACAGTGCGCATTGAATAGCCGGCTTTGACACCGATAGAGACGAACACCTTGCCGATCACATTATTGGGCATCTTGAAAATCGCCACGCCAGTGTCGTTGGTCGGCCAAGTCGGCAAATACTTGTGGTTCATGTAACAATGCACTTCCAAAGGATTACCTGCCAGCCAACGCAGCAAATCCAGCGCGTGACATCCGCCGCCGATAAACCCCTCGCGGCGGATTTTAGGGTCGCTGCGCCAGTTGCCCACACCTCCAGCATTAGCGTAATTATGATAATACTCGCTTTCGATAAATACGATATTGCCTATTGTCCCCTCGCCGATCAACTGTTTGGCGGCACGGAACCCCGGCGTATAACGCCCCACCTGGCCAGTCATGAACCAGCGCCGGGTTTTTTTGGCGGCTTCAATAATCTTCTTGCAGTCCGCCACAGTAGGCGCCATGGGCTTTTCGCAGATGACATGGCAGCCTCTGCGCATGGCGCGCACGGACTGTGGCACATGCAGATGATCGGGTGTAGCGACTACAACCACATCCATATCGGTTTTAAAAAATTCATTCTCGGATGACTTTACCACCTCCGGCGAAGGCAGGGTGATTTTCCGCCGCGCCATTAACGCGTTAGAGTGTTCCATGTTTGGATCATATACAGCGGCGAGCTCCGCCGCCGGATTCCGCATTATACCCTCAACCCACATCGAGCCCATACTCAACCCCAGCACACCAAAACGATATTTTTTCATATCTTCCTCCTTAATTGCCGACATAATGCCGACTGTCCTTTATAGCCAAGAATCAATGGTTAATGGTTTTTTGGGCCATAGTTTTGAATTCGCGGCATATCATTACATAAAACCGCGAAAAAATCTTGCTTTATTTTTAAAAGTTTTTCCACTATATTCTCCCTCCATGAAAGCGCCGACCAATGAACCGATCTTTTCCCGCTGGCGGGATTGTGTCCCGCCCGGACGGTTATACAATGTCCATGAATTCCGGCGACAAAATTTTCCACACTGTCATAAATCCAAACCACATGCACATGATTTCGCGGAGGTGTTCTGGATCAGCCAAGGCAGCTGCATACATTACATAAATGGCACGGAGCGGGTCATGCATGCCAGGGAACTATACCTGATCAGACCGCAGCGCGATACCCACGCCTTGCGGATAGAACGCGCCCCTTTCACCTTGTTCAATGTGGCCTTTCCTGCCGCGATTCTGAACGACCTATGCCAACGTTATCCGGTCATGCACAAATTATGGCGTCAAACCCAAGCGCAACCAACACTGCTACACCTTACGGAAACCGAATTGCAGTGCCTGGATAGCGCCGCCATTGAACTATTGCGCACGGCGCAGGATCGCATGCTGCTGGACTGCTTCCTGTTGGGGATGATCAATTCCTTCCGGCGCAGCCATACCGATCCTTGGCGTGCCTGCCCACCCTGGTTACAAGAAGCCGTGCGCGCGATGCGGCAGCCAGAAAACATGAGTGAGGGTATCCCCGCCTTTCTCAAGTATTGCCGCCGGTCGCCGGCGCATGTGGCGCGGATGCTTAAAAAGCACACAGGTATGACACCCTCGGACGTTGTCAACCAGGCCCGGCTGGAGTATGCCGCCGCCCGCCTGCAGGATCCCGGGTCCAAAATTCAAAATATTGCCCTCGACTGCGGATTCAACAGTCTGTCGTATTTTTACCGGGTGTTCCACCGCCGTTACGGCCTGACGCCGCGCCACTACCGTCAGCAACACTCCTCTCTGCCCATGCAGATGGGACTGGTGTGAAGCAAGCGACTCCCGGCTATCTGTTTTTGGCCCGGGTATCTGAATTTGACCGATCAGACCGATCAGACTGATCCCCAAAAGCATATTCTTGCGAGGTAGCCCAACTTAAGCTGTTGTCATGGTCACCTACTTGCAGACATCGGAACCCCCTGTACAAGATTAATAATCGTAAACTGCTCGATCGAATCTACCAGACGGATCAAAATAAACATTAACAATCGCCCACGACAATGGCCGTGAATAAGCCCACTCAACATGCACTTGATTAAGGTCGTTCGTCCTCACCCATTCAGAGGTTGGAACGCCTAGAATGGAACACACCTCGCCTTGGGTCATCCCCTGTTTCAGGAGATCAAGTCTTTCAAGATTGATCGGGGGTCTGTTGAACGACCATTGGACAAACAGAAAACCAAGCAACCCCAAAGCAAGCAAGAGCAATAGGATGTAAACTCTGCGTTTCATCGGAAAACATCGGAAAACTATCCCACCCCCCACTATCACGTCAACCGCATCATTGGCGTAATCATACCGGCTGACATTTGCAGCGTCAAACCTGTTTTGCACATTGGTCCGTGATCTGCAAATGCTGTTTTTAGGGTTTTGACTTGACCTGCACAAGCGTATCCTGTAGTTATTCTTACAGCGAAGAGCGAAATTATTTTATGCAAAGCAAGCGTTTTTTGCTGATGCCCAGAAATGTGTGGCAGTCAAGCAGTTCAGGTCTATGCCTCGAACAAGCGCCGACGATTCCAATACAACTATCGGCACAGGAGTTACATTATGACCAAGCGTGATTTAGTTATGCGCATTTCCAAAGAAACGGGGATGATTCAAAAGGATGTGGCCACCGTGTTGCAAAAATCACTGGATTACATCATTGAGAGCCTGGCAAGAGGAGAAAATGTCGAATTCCGCAATTTCGGCGTGTTTGAAGTGCAAGAGCGCAAATCGCGCATCGGCCGCAACCCGAACAAGCCTGCCAATGTCGTCATAATCCCCCGCCGCAAGGTGGTCAAATTCAAAATGGGGCGCGTAATGAAAGCCAAGATCACGCAACCGACGCCGACCACACAGCCGAGTTGATATGTGCGCAGCCCCTATGCAATATGAAGCGCCACGCGGCATGCGGGATTTTTATCCGGAAGACATGTCAGCGCGCCGGACTATTTTCGACGCTTGGCGCAAATCCGCGGAATTGTTCGGATTTCTCCCATATGATGCCTGTGTGGTGGAGTCGCTGGAACTGCTGAAGCGCAAGGGCGGGGAAGAGATTGTCGGCCAGATTTACGCCTTCCGCGATAAAAGCGATCGCGAGCTGGCCCTGCGGCCTGAAATGACCCCTACCCTGGCCCGTATGATCACCGCCCGTCGGAATGCGTTAACACTGCCTCTGAAATGGTTCACGATTGCTCAATGTTTCCGCTACGAGCGAATGAGCCGCGGCCGCAAACGCGAGCACTACCAATGGAATCTGGACATTGTCGGCGCAGACACAATCCAGGCGGAAGCGGAAGTCATCGCATGTGCCGCGGAAGCTCTGCGAGTATTGGGACTGGGTGCGCAAGACATTGCCATTCACCTTAACAGCCGGGCGCTTCTGTCAGAACTTCTGGCCGGCGCCGGTGTGCCACCGGATTGCCACGCCGCCACCTTTCTGGCATTGGATAAGCGCGGCAAGCTTGATGATGCCGCCATCAATCAATTACTATCGGAATCCGGCTTGGACGATGCCGCTATCGCCGCCGTCTGGAAGGTGATGGAAATCGGCACACTGGAAGAGGCCGGCGCGCTGCTTGGAAGCGCTTCCCCGGCGCTGGCCGATTTGCGTGAATTACTGAAATTGCTGGATAATTACGGGTTGGCGGGTATAGCGCAATTTGATATCGGCGTCATTCGCGGTCTGGGATACTACACCGGCGTGGTGTTCGAAGCATTTGACCGTCAACGCCAATTCCGCGCCATCTTCGGGGGCGGACGCTATGACCGCCTGCTGAGCGATTTGGGTGGCGCGGAAATGCCGGCAGTCGGCTTGGGATTCGGCGACGTCGTCATCGCAGAATTGCTGGCCGACCGTAAACGTTTACCGGACGGACCGCCGGAAATTGCCTGCGCCGTGGGCTACATGACCGAGAACGAACGCCTGCCCGCGCTCCGGGCGGCGCGTAATCTGCGTCAGACGGGAGTCAACACCGACTTGGCGTTAAAGCCGGAAAAGCCAAAGCAATTTTTCAGCCGCGTCGGACGCGGCGGATACCGCGAAGCGATTTTCCTGGGGCCGGACGATTGTGCGCGTGGCACAATGCGCGTCAAAGACCTGCAACAGCGTTCTGAGCGCGAGTTGCCGCTGCCGGAATAAGCCCCACACCCAATTACATCAGCGAGGGCAACCACAACGAAAGTTGCGGGAAGGCCACCAGCAACGCCGCCGCCAAAATCAAACACGCCAGAAACGGCAATGCGCCCTTAAACACGGTGTGCAGCGCCACATCCCGCTCCATGCCGCTGACAACGTAAACATTGACGCCTACCGGCGGTGAAATCACCCCCATCTGCGTCACCACCACAATAAGTACGCCGAACCAGATCAAGTCGTAGTTCAACGATTGGATCACCGGATAAAAAATAGGTATGGTCAACATGACCAGCCCCAAGGCGTCAATAAAGCACCCACACACCAGGTAGAAAAGCACGATCAGCGCCACTACCATCCATGGCGGCGCCGCCAGCGCTGTCAGCCAGGTCGCCAACTCAAAGTGAATGCGCGTCACCGCCAGAAAACGGCCGAAAATCACTGCTCCCGCCACAATTATCATAACCATGCATGATGTGCGAGCCGTCTCCATGAGCGCTCTAACCAGCGCTTGCCGTGAAAGCTGGCGGCGGACCACTGCTATCAAAAGCGAGCCGGCAGCGCCGACGGCCGCCGCTTCCGTCGGTGTGAACCACCCAGCAAACATGCCGCCGATCACCAGCGCAAACAGCAACAAAGTTTCAATAACACCCGACAGCGAACGCCAGCGTGCAGACCAAGTAATGCCCTGCGCCGCCGGGCCCAAGCTGGGACGGCGGCGGCATTGCCACCAGATCATAACGCAAAACAGAACTGCAATCAGCAACCCCGGCACCACCCCCGCCATGAACAACTTGCCAATTGACTGCTCGGTCATGACGCCATACACAATAAACACCACACTGGGCGGAATCAACATGCCCAACGTGCCGCCAGCGGCAACGGTGCCTGTGGCCAACTCCATGTTGTAGCGATAGCGTTTCATTTCCGGCAGCGCCACCGCCGACATAGTTGCCGCCGTGGCCGGCCCGGAGCCGCAGATGGCGCCGAAACCGGCACAGGCTCCCACCGTAGCCATTGCCAAGCCGCCAGGCAACCAACCCAGCCAGTTATAGGCGGCATTAAATAAACGTTTACTGATCCCGGCATGAAAGGCAACTTGCCCCATGAAGACAAACAGGGGGATCACTGTCAGGCTATGCGAGGAAATCGTGTTGAACACATCGGAACAGACCATGGTCAATGCCGCTTGCGGAGAAACCACAACCGCAAAACCGACTGTGCCTACCAGCAACATGACAAACGCCACCGGCATGCTGCTTAAAAGCAACAGGAACAGCGCCACACAACCGAGAATACCAATTTCTATGGGGCTCACGAGTTTAACAACGCCTTTCCAGGGTGCAGCATATGGTAAAATATCACCAACGTAATCATGCCGCAGGCGACGGCAATCACGTATGGTATCCAATAAATGGGCACGGGCAAAGTCGCCATCAATTCGCCAGCTTCCTTGAGCTGCATGCCATAACGGACGTTATAGACCGCCAGCACGCCGAACAAACCAATTGCCAAGACGCGGTTAAAAGAGTCCACGATAATCTGCCATCGGCGCGACAATTTACGGAATACAAGCTCAACTGCCACATGCCCTTTGACGGCCGTCGTATAAGGCAGGGCGCATACAATGACAAACACGCTCAGGATACGCACCACGTCGTAATTGCCGGCTATCGGCCTTCCACCGGCCCGCAACAGCACATCCGCGCAAATCACCAGCATCATGGCAAGAATCGCCAGCCCAGCGACACCAGCCAGCGCCCGTATCGCCACACGCAAACTTTTATGATACATCTGTCTGATGGACATAACCTAACCCCTATCTGATTTTCAGTCCGCGCCACGCTGCCCGCGGTCCGTCATTAATTTGCCGGACGCAACATTGCCTTCAAATCACGCAACATGGCCGCTCCTGGCAGATTCATTGACTCCATTTTGGCGGCATATTCATCCAGCATCGGCTGCACAGCCTTCTGCCAACGGAGGTTCTCCTCCGGACTTAACGACAACGTCGGCCGCTGCAGGCTTTGCGCAAACAGCCGCCCATCCTCATCCACCTCATCCCAAGCCTTTCCATGACGCTCCACCCACTCCTCACTGACATCCGTGATGATTTGCTGCAAATCTGCCGACAGACTCTCCCATTTTTTCTTATTCATCGCCGCAAACATCGCCGTGGTGTAACCGATTTGACTTGAATCAACAATGTAAGAAATAACCTCGCCCTGCTTCCACCCTTTGAGAGTCTCCACCGGACAAAGAGTGGCGTCAACCACACCTTTCTGCAAAGCTTCATAAGTATCCGGTTGGCTCATGGCAACCGGCACACCGCCCAGGCATTCAACAATCTTTGCTGAAAGCCCTGTGGCGCGAACTTTAAGCCCACGCATATCGTCCAGCGACTGCACTGGACGTCTGGAAGCAACTATGCCTGGCCCATGCGCATGGATATATAGCATGTGGACATTTTTGAATTCCGCCGGATTATACTTCTGGAGCATAGCCATCGCAGCGCGGCTGGCGGTCATACCGTCCGGATACCCCAACGGCAAGTCCAGCCCTTCCATCAAGGGGAAACGTCCGCGGGTATATGCCAGGCAGCTCATCCCGATATCAGAAATCCCGTAGAGTACGCCCTCGTAACATTGCTGCGCCTGAGTCAATGTTCCGCCGGGAAACACAGTAATTTTCAGCCGCCCTTCGGAACGTTTCTCCACTTCACGCGCCCATTCCTCCGCTATCTGACATTGAACGTGCGAGGGCGGGAAAAAAATGCTGTAAGTAAGCGTGATCGGACGGACTGCCACATCGTCGCCTGGCTTGCCACATCCGCCTAAGCCGATAGCGCAACCAATTCCCAAACAAAATACCAACAAACGATTCCACCAGCTCATGTTTTCTTTCATCCAATGGGCGCGTAACTATGTCACGCCCCTTTGGGGCTAATCTCCTTCCGCCCCCTTGGCGTTCTCGGCGCGTTGGCGGTTCACCGCCAGTGCGGCCCGCATCATCTTGCCGACCATATATCGGCAATAGTTGGAATACACTAGACTTCAAAAAGGGCATTGTCAATCAAATGCAAAAAAATGCTTGTTTAAGAATGAGACTCCGGTTACAAATAGATGCGGTTCCTACACCACGCTTTCTTGGCGACATTTCGGGCCCGTAGCTCAGTTGGTCAGAGCAGGGGACTCATAATCCTCTGGTCGCTGGTTCAAGTCCAGCCGGGCCCACCACTTCACCTTCCTTGATTGCATTGGGCAAATGTGCGTTTTACCCTATAAAATCAAGGGTTTTGGAAGCATGCCGCATTTTTTGTCTTGCGCTTTTTGGCTTTTGTGTGCTTTTGCCGGTTTGTCTAATTGGATGCACGAAAAGGTAGCATAAAGGTAGCAGTCGCTATTAATATTGGAAGATAGACGGACTTTTCAATACAGGAAATGTCACCCGAGATTATCTGTTCACGCAAGCGCAAGCAGTTAGGTGTCAATCGGTTAGGACGCGTAAACCTAATTAGAGAGGGGGCATTGCATCACGCTTTGCGCAATTTTTAATCTGATTGAACAGGATGTGTATATAGAATTGAAAACACTCGTGGTAGTACTGGGGTTTTGAAGTGTCTGTTGGCACAATAATAATCAAACTGTAATAGAAAGGCAAACGGCTCATTCTGTTGATTGGCATCAAATTGAACCAAAATCTGGAGATTCTCTTATGAATATCGGAAGCAAAAAAATAATTTTTGGCACAACAACAACCATTTTGATTGCATCAATAAATGCTTTTGCAATTTCTGCTAATTTGGGTGGAAATATAGGTGTCGGCACTGCAAATAAAAATGCTGATACCGGGCTTGCGCTGCAAGGATACTTGGAGGTTGATGCGGCGCCGAACATTGCCGTTAGGGGCGCTATGATTTATTATGATAGCGACATAAAGGTTGATGTTTTATCGGAAGGAGACTTTACAATGTTCGGACCTGAGGCCAGTGTCATTTTAAAACTTCCATGCAAACAAATAGTTCCATACATCGGCGCTGGAGCTGGCTTTTATATGGCAGAACACAATCTCAGTGGCAGAGTTAATTATCTTGCAGCGCTGTTGGGCATTCGAATTAAAGAAGATATAAATTCTGATATTGGTTTACACGCAATGGGGGGAGTGAACGTAATTTTGGCGTCTAATTTCTCGTTGGATTTTAATGTTAAATATATTTATTTTAAGCCGGAAGCGGAGCTAAAAGCTACCAACCTTTACGATTTTCGGTCTGTTACTGTCAAGGAAGACGTTGATTTTAGCGCTCTTTTCTTGACTGCCGGTCTTAAAATTACTTTTTGATTATAACTGACACACCTTGTCGCTCCCCATTTTGGAATATCAAGCTTGCACTCTTGTTCACCAAGTTGAAACATAAAACTGGGCAAACTGGCTGAAAACACAAAAACCTGCCGTGTCGCCATCAAAGGCGTCACGACAGGTTTTTGCTTAATAGTTATTTTATTGGATCAGCGGCAAACTTGCCAACTGCCGAATATAGGTTAAATATTTCAATTGTGTGTGAAGAAATTCCAACGAACAATATTCTTGTCGTCGCCTTTGTCACCTGGCAGCAGTTCCTTATAATTCAGCGCCACTTTCTTGAAAGCCTCAGCAAACTGACTGATCACCTCAGGACGGTATTTCTTGAACCAGGGAATCGAATAGACACGCCCCATAATGGCTTCGCTGACCGGCAGCGATCCGGGCGGTTGCCGCAGATCACGGTCGGAATTGGCAATACGGGTCGGTTTGCCGTGCCCATAAACATCGCAGGTGTTGAACAGCGGATGGAGATGCAACGCCCGGTTGCAGCCGGGAGAACACCCAGCAACACCTTCCGCTCTAACCGCTTCCGTGAAGCGCGTGGCGGAAAGGCCGCCCAGCTCTTCCGGACGATATAAGCCGCGGGCGGCATACCAACCACCCATAGTGCAGCCGGAATCTTTTGCTGGACGATGCGCCTTGATGCCAGGCACTCCTTCTAGCAAATCCCAGAAATAATTCATGGCCTTTTGTATCTCCGCAATGCGCGCATCATAATGTTTGAGCTGCACACGGCCAACCACAGCGCTCATCTGATGCATGCGATATTTGTAACCGCCCATCGGCAACCTCTCGAACGGTTTCAGCTCAGGCGTCTGAAAATTCTTAAAACGCTCATAGTGGCCAAGCGCCGTAGCGCGCTCATAAATTTCCAGATCGTTGGTGGTCAACATCCCGGCCTCGCCAGCCACCAGCGACTTGCCGCTCATCAGCGAATAACCGGACACATCGCCGATTGATCCGACTTTACGGCCTTTATAAAATCCGCCATGCGCATGGGAAACATCTTCAATTACCTTGAGATTATGCCGACGGGCAATGGCCATAATGGCATCCATATCCGCAGGGTACCCGACATAATGCACGACAACTATCGCCTTAGTGCGTTTAGTAATGCGGTGCTCAATGTCAGCCGGGTTGATACAGAGGGTATCCGGGTCAATATCGGCAAATACTACCGTAGCGCCCAACGAATAGGACTGAAGGCAGGAGGCCCAGTAAGTCACTGACGGGCAGATAATTTCATCCCCCACCCCAACTTTGCAGCCGAACATCGCCGCTTGCAGAGAGGCCGTGCCGGAAGAAAAGCCCAAGGCATATTTCGCTCCTTGCCACGCGGCAAATTCTTTTTCAAATTCACGTGTAATTTCGCTGTCGGACATCGCCCCGCGCCGGAGCACATCCAAAATGCCCTCTTCCTCCTCACGCGTAACAATCGGCCAAGCAAAGAGTTTTTCGATTGTCTCCGCATCCTGGGTTACAGCCTTCGGTCCGCCCAACAAAGCCAATTTACTGCTCATATTATCCGCCTCCTATTAAAATAAATACACCACGCCGACACGGATTCCAACTTAACAATGGAAGAACTATACCTTAAAAGAGGATTCGCGCAAGGTCACATCCTGCAATCCTTATGCGCATTCCTGCAATAATCCGCCGGAGTCACACCAGTCCATTGTTTGAATTTGCGTTGAAAAAACCCGTAATGGCTGAACCCAACGTCCGCAGCCACAGTGGCCAATGTTACCTGCGGATTTTCCTCCAGGCGCTGGCGGGCTTCAGCAATCCGCCGTTGCAGGAGATATTGCTTGATGCTGATTTGCATGTGGCCTTTGAAAACATGCGCCAAGTGGCTCTCTGAATAACCGAAACGGCGTGACAACTCCGCCATATCCAGCGGACGGGCGAATTCCGATTCGATGTATTCTGCTATCTGCTGTGCCAACGGATGCACTTTCGGCGTCGGAACTCTCCGGGCGCCGGCTCGGTGCAGCAGCCAGAGGAACTCGCTCAACTTTGCTCGCGTTATCTCGCGCCAATACTGTTCCTGCCTTTTCAATTCATCGTGCAACCAGCGAAAGTGGAGGTCCAAAGCCACCGCTTCGGTTTCATGCAAAAACACCTGCGCCGGCGCTTCCTGCGCCAACCGCCTCTGGGCGGCTGTGCGCAGGAATTCGGGCGAAAACATCAATAACCATTTAAGATGGCGTCCGCCTGGCGTTGGCAGAAAACAATGCGCCTGATTCGGTTGAAACGCCAGCACTGTATTCGGGCGAATCGCGTATTTTTTACCACCGACCAGATACTCGCCCCGTCCCTTGAGAATAAACTGAAATTCAAAAGCGCGATGATATGCCAAGGGAGTATGCGAAGATTGGCCGGATTGTTGCCTAACAACTACCGGACACCTGGATTTTGCGTTAAAAACGATTTCGTGAAGCATTGTCTCGCCTCCACGCTTGTTCCCGCCGTTTTATCCTTGCGAAATTAACCCCAACGGGGCATGAAATACCCCATTTTCCCATCTGCGTCTATCTGCGGTTCCTCTCTTATCTGTGTCTCCGCGCCTTCGTGTGACACTCTCCTCTTCCCTCCGTCCTTGGCGATCTTGGCGGTTAAATTTCCCCTTCCCACCTTCGCGGTCTTGGCGGTTCATTTTCCACTCTTTTGTGCCTCTTTGGGGCTAATCCCAACTCCAGCCCGGCGCAACATTTCGCCGGCATGCCGGACGGCGACGGCTGTCGCTTCACCACCAAGCATCCGGACCAGCTCCACAACACGCGCTTTCTCGTCCAATTTTTGCACTTCAGTTGCGGCGCTCATTGATCCAGAAATTTTTCGCACCGCAAAATGTGCGTTCCCGCAGGCCGCCACCTGGGGCAAGTGCGTGATGCACAAAACCTGGCGATGCCGGGCCAATTCGCGCAATTTGCGCCCAACGACGCCAGCGGCCCGGCCGCCAAGGTTGACGTCAATCTCATCAAACACCAACACCGGGACGCGGTCGTGGCGCGCAAGCACCGATTTCACCGCAAGCATTACCCGTGAAATTTCACCGGCGGACGCCGCCTTCCGCAAGTCACGCGGCGGTTCGCCGGGATTTGCGGTAAAAACAAACTCCACCGCATCTGTGCCGGTCGAACCGAGCGGGATATCCGTCAATGTTACAGCGAATTCCGCCCGTGACAGTTCCAAAGCTCGCAATTCACGTTGCACGGCGGCCGACAACGAGGCAGTGGCCTGCCGCCGCCCGGCGCTCAACCGCTCAGCGGAAGCCTGCGCCGCTTGTCGTGTTTTTTCAACCTGCGTCGTCAGTTGAGCGAGGCGCGTTTCCCGCAGGCGCGCATCATCCAAAGCCGATTGCGCCTCATTCAGTTTTTCCAGCGCCGCCGCAACCGAACCGCCATATTTATGTTTTAATTTCCTGTAGGTTGCCAACCGACTCTCCACCTGTGCCAAGCGCTCCGGGTCGCATTCCGCGCGTTGCATGAACGCATCCGCTTCGCGCGTCAAATCGCGCAGCCGATCAAGAACGCCGCGCAAATCATTCTCCCAGCCGCCCGGCGCATCCGTCAGATTTGCCATCTCCTCCAGCGCCCTCAGGGCAGATGCCGCGGCATTGAAGGCGCAATCTTCATCTTCCGTCAAACGCCGACGGAAGGTGTCCATCAGCTCCAAAATGCGTTGTGCGTTCCCCAGCAAACGCTGATCCGCCACCAGGCGGGTTTCCTCCGCTTCGGTCAAATCCGCCTCGGTCAGCTCGCGCACCTGCTCCTCTAACCACGCGGGAGGAGCAGCTGCCGGCTGGCTTTCAATTTCCTGCAGCGCGCGCCGCGCACCATCGAATTCCGCAAACGTTTTAGCGTAGGCCAAGCGAGCTCGCTCCAGTTTTCCGTAGGCATCCAAGAGCTCCAGTTGCGCGCGGGGTGAAAGCAAGGATTGATGCTGATGCGGCCCATGCATATCGGCCAGGCAATCGCCAACACGCTGGAGCGCCTGCAAGGTGACGGAGTGATCGTTAATGTATTGACGGCCATGTCCGCCGGCGACAACTACGCGGCGTAAAATTACCTCGCCATCAACGCACGGCGGCAATCCGATTTCCTCCAGCACGGCATTCACCGGCGCGGCATCCTCCAAATGAAACACCGCTTCCGCCGAGCATTGCTCGGCGCCGGCGCGCACTATCCCGCGGTCGGCCCGCTCGCCTAACGTCAGATTCAAGGCGCCTATCAGGAGCGATTTGCCAGCGCCGGTTTCGCCGGTGATAACGTTTAACCCCGGTTCAAACTCAACCTGCGCCGACTCCACCAGAGCCAGATTTGACGCTTGCAGACGTTTTAACATAGTTCACATCATACGGGAAGGACAGCCGCCCGTCGGGCAAGCCCGGCACGCGCCGGCGGCGGCACAGGACGGGGCCGCAGGCGCTGGCGCGGCTACACTGAAAGCAGAGAGTTCTTTGCTAAATTGCCGACCGCCACACTGCGGGCAAGCCGTTGGACGATCGTCCGAGCGCCGCGCCAGATATTCGAAGCGGTGGTTACATTTAGCACACTGATATTCATGAATCGGCATAATCACATTCCTTTTATATCAAAGCCTGTGCCGGCGCCGCCCGGCAAGCACAAGTTTCCAGCGTAATACGCGGCAACGCAGCAGGCAGCAGCCGATAGATATTGGCAAGGTTATCTTCCATGGTTTTCAGAACCATCTCAATGGTGACGGTTTCCAGAGTGTCGTGCCAGGAATCGTAGTCGGTGGCCATAGCTACCGACGCATAACACAACCCAGCCTCTCGCGCCAATACCACCTCCGGCACGGTACTCATATTGATTACATCGCCCCCCCACAGACGGAACATCCGGCTTTCCGCGCGTGTGGAAAAACGCGGCCCCTCTATTGTCACCATCACGCCGCGCTGGTGATATGGTATGTCAATCTCCGCTGCCGCCGCACAAAGCGCCTGTCGGATATGCGGACAAAACGGATCGCTCATGGGGATATGGCAAATCTTGGGCCCCTCGTAAAAAGTCTGATTGCGCTTGGTGGTGCGATCTATAAATTGGTCTATAATGACGAAATGTCCGGGTGCAATCTCCTCGCGCAGGCTACCACAGGCCGTAGTGGCAATGATATGTGTCACACCCAACTCTCGTAACGCCCAGATATTGGCACGGTAATTCACCAGCGAGGGCATGATGCTGTGTCCTGCGCCATGGCGCGCCAACACTACCACTTCCATATTGCCCATCCGCCCGGTTTTCACCACATCCGATGGTGAACCGTAGGGCGTGTGCACTTTATGACTGCGCACTCCGTCCAGCTCCAGACGATCACCCAACCCAGAACCACCAATGATGCCGATTTTTATCATAACACCTCCTCATTTTTTAGATTAAACACTGTCAATACATCCCGTTGCTAATCCGGATTGAACTGCATTTCATACAAACGCTTATAAGCGCCGGCCGCCGCCAACAGTTCATGATGCGTGCCATTTTCCACAATCCGGCCTTGGTCCAGGACGATGATTTTATCACAATGTATTATAGTGGACAAGCGATGCGCGACGGCAAAAACCGTGCGCCCGGTCATTACCTCGTTTATTGCCGCTTGCACCAGACGTTCGGATTCGGTATCTAATGCGCTGGTTGCCTCATCCAGAATCAAAATCGGCGGATTGCGCAAAATTGCCCGAGCGACAGCCAAGCGCTGGCGTTGACCACCGGACAGACACACACCGCGTTCGCCAATAACTGTGTCGTAGCCCGCAGGCATTTGCATGATAAAATCATGCGCATGTGCGCGGCGTGCGGCAGCCTGAATGGCATCGTGCGACAAAGCGCCACTGCCATAGGCGATATTGGCGGCGACAGTGTCGTTAAACAAAAAAGTATCCTGCGTCACTAATCCGATATTGCGCCGCAAATCCGCCAGGCGCAGCTCGCGCAAGTCAACCCCATTAATCAAAACCCGCCCGGAAGTGACATCATAAAAACGCGGCAACAGATTAACCAACGAAGTTTTGCCGGCGCCGGAAGCGCCTACCAGCGCAATCCGTTCCCCAGCGTTCACGCTGAAATCAATATCGCGCAATACCGCCTGCCCAGGCTCATATTCAAAGCATACGCGATCGAAAACAACTGCGCGCAGCGGCATGACTAAGGGACGGGTAACAGCGGCATCGCGAATCAAAGCCGGAGTATCCAAAATTTCAAAAATCCGATCGGCGGCGGCAGAAGTTTGCTGCACGTACATGTGGATTTTGCTGAGTTTTTTTACCGGCTCATACATCACCACCGCCGCCAGCGCAAATGTAATGAAATCCTCCGCCGGCATCCTGGCCCAGCGGGCGTACAACAGGACCAGGGCCAAGCCGCACATGGAAATAAAAACAATCAACGGCTCAATTGCGGCCTTAGCAATGGTCACACGCATGATGCGATTAAAAAACTGATGGCATTGTGCGCGAAAACGCTCGATTTCATGCGCTTCCATACCAAAGGCCTTGACGATCCGGATGCCGGAAATGGTCTCCTGCATAATCGAGACCAGCTCCGCCAGCCGCTCCTGGCCGTGCTTAGCATAGCGTCGCACCCGCCGGCCGAAAAGCGCTACCGGCACGATACAGAGAGGGAACACCACCAGCATACCCAATGTCAAGCGGGCATCCAGATACAACGCATAAGCGATCGCGCCAAATAGGACAAAAGGCTGCTTAACCAAGTCGCCGAGGACGGAGGAAACGGCGCGCTCGATCATCATCGAGTCATTCAGCGTGCGGGAAATCAGCTCACCGGTTTTACGGAGGGAAAAGAAGCGGACGGATAAATTCTGCATGTGCGTAAACGTCAAAACCCGCAAATCCATCACCACACGGTTGCCCACCCACTCAATAAAATAATCGCCAAAAAACTGGCCCACCCCCCGCAGGAAACCAAAGGTCAACAGAATACCAAGCAGCATCATCAGGACGCCGAATCCGGAACTCTGGAATACTTGCCCTAGCACCCCCCGCGCCGCCGCCAGTATCCCAGCCATTGAGCCACCGAAAAGCGCGCCACAAACCGTGCCGAGCAGGAGACGCGGCAAATACGGGCGGGCATAACGCAACAACCGAATATAAGTCCGCCATTGGACAGGTGGTTTGTGTTTCGATTTTGACATAATGATGCTACTGCCGAACATTCTGCGGCGGCATACCGATGCTTTCACCCGACAAAAACCGTTCAACCTCCAAGGCCGCCATGCAACCGGAACCGGCGGCGGTCACGGCCTGGCGGTAGATGGGATCGGCTACGTCACCGGCCACAAACACACCCCGAGCGCTGGTGCGGGCATGGTCAGCACGAATATACCCTTTTTCGTCCATATCCACTTGCCCGACATATGGCGCGGTATTAGGCCGATGGCCGATGGCGATAAAAACACCTGCTACCGTCAACTCCGATATTGCTCCAGTTTTAACGTTTTTCAAGCGCAGCCCGGTGACTTCACCGCGGCTTACATCCATAACCTCATCCACCACACTGTCCCAGCGGATCTCAATTTTCGGGTGTTGCTTGACGCGCTCTGCCATGATTTGCGAGGCGCGGAACTGGTCGCGCCGATGGATCACTGTCACACGCGAAGCAAAGCGCGTCAGAAACAACGCATCTTCCATAGCCGTATCGC
The DNA here is from genome assembly GCA_050944835.1 of Kiritimatiellia bacterium. Lineage (GTDB taxonomy): Bacteria > Verrucomicrobiota > Kiritimatiellia > JAAZAB01 > JAAZAB01 > JAXGPF01. Next base: position 78,520 of record JBMNRV010000005.1, on the reverse strand, counting down.
CACCGCCCACGACGGCAACCGGAACACCGCGGTAGAGCGCGCCGTCACAGGTCGCGCATCCCGAAACACCGCGCCCAATCAAGGCCTGTTCCGAAGGCAGCCCCAGATAAACCGCAGACGCCCCGGAAGCAATAATGACCGTGCGCCCAGTTAATTCCACGCCGGTATCCAAGGTGACGCGCAGTGGGCCTTTTTTGAAATCGCATCCAGCAACCACACCGCTCAGCGCGCGCGCGCCAAAACGCTCGGCCTGGCGCCGCATCCGGTCGGTCAACTCCGCGCCGTTAATCCCCTCGGGGAAGCCCGGGAAATTTTCCACATCAGAGGTGGTGATAAGTTGTCCGCCCGGTTGTGCCCCCTCGATAACAACAGGATTCAAGCCAGCGCGCGCTGTGTAAATGGCGGCAGTCCAACCAGCCGGGCCGGCGCCAATGATGATGACGTTTTCCAGTGATGACATAATATAATACTCTCCAGATGCTTTGCATTGCTGAACCGGCGCCAATACTACATGATTATGCAAAAATATTCCATTACTTTCAAACCACGGATGGAGAGAAGGAACCGCCAAGACGCCGAGCTCGCGGAGGTGGGAGGAACCGCAGGAAAGAACCACGGATCGGACTGATCGGGCCAATCTGTCTGATCATGTGAATTTCAAGAAGCCAGCTTTGTGGGGAAAGTCCACCCGGATTCAAGGATTGACATATTGCCTAAATGCTTTTAGCCTTTTGGTTCAACACAGGGAGGACAACATGGCTGACATGCTCGAAGAAATTTTCCGCTTACAAGGCGAATTGAACCGCCGTATCGGGGTTGACACACTCAACATGCCGGAGGAAGACCGCCCGGAATGGACCCTGAATTACTGCCGGGCGCTTTCTCAGGAAATCGCTGAATTGACCGATAGCGTACCGTGGAAATGGTGGGCCAAATATCAGAAATTTGACCTGCAAAACGCCCGAGTGGAAGTGGCAGATATGTTTCACTTCCTCGTCTCACTGGCTCAGGTGCTGGGCATGTCAGCGCAAGATATTTACAAGGCTTACCGGCAAAAGCACCAAGTCAACCTCAATCGCCAAGACAGCGGTTACACGGCCAAAGACGAAAATGACAGCAGACATATCGGTGTTTGATGAAAGGGACAACAGGGACGAAAGGGACAACAGGGAGTGCGAGCCGCACTGGCGGTGCGAGCCGCACTGGCGGTGCGGGGCCGCACTGGCGGTGCGGGGCCGCACTGGCTGGTATGTCACGGCTCCCCTTCACTATCTGCGTCAATCTGTGCCCATCTGTGGTTTTGTAATTCTCTTACACCCCTTGGCGCCTTGGCGGTTCCTCCCTGACGGCATCAGGTGTATTTCAGCACTTCTTCCACAGTGGTGTAGCCGTCCAGAATATTGCGTATGCCATCATCGCGCAACAGACGCATACCCTGCTCAACAGCCTTGTTGCGTAAAACCATAGTCGGCTTGCGATCGTTAATCAGCGACCGGATGGCGTCATTCACCGGCATGTATTCATACAGCCCTTTGCGTCCCTTATAGCCGGTCTGATGACATTCCTCACAACCCTTGCCATAATAAAATGACTTGCCGGCCACATCTGCCCGTTTAAGGTTGATCTGTTCCAGCACAGTGTCATCCGGCTCGTAGGCAGTCCTGCATTTCTTGCAAATTGTGCGGACCAGTCGCTGAGCCAGCACCGACTCCAAGGTGGATGAAATCAGATAAGGCTCGACATTCATATCAATTAAGCGGGTCACGGCGCCGGGGGCGTCGTTGGTGTGCAAGGTGCTGAGCACTAAGTGGCCGGTGAGCGACGCTTGGATGGCGATCTGAGCAGTTTCCAAGTCGCGGATTTCACCGATCATTATGATGTCCGGATCCTGACGCAGGAAGGCGCGCAATACGCGTTGGAAAGTGACGCCGATTGACTCATTGGCCTGCACTTGGACAATGCCCTCGATATCGTATTCCACCGGGTCTTCCACTGTCAGCAACTTGGAATCAATGGTGTTGATCTTGCGTAAGCCGGAATAGAGCGTCGTGGTTTTCCCGGAACCGGTCGGCCCGGTGACGATTACAATGCCATTTGGCTTCTGAATATCCAGATTAAAAGCATCAAAGACGTCCGGCGGCATCCCCAGATTTTCCAAATCCAGCGACACAGTGGAACGGTCCAGGATGCGGAGCACCACGCTTTCGCCGAACTGGGTAGGCAAGGTGGAAACACGAAAATCAATCTGGCGGCCGAGCATCGGCAATTGCAGGCGGCCGTCCTGCGGCAAGCGCCGCTCGGCGATATTCAGATTTGACATCACCTTAATGCGCGAAACCACGGGCAACGCCAAGCGCTTGGGCGGCGGCGACATTTCGTAAAGTGCGCCGTCCACCCGGTAGCGAATTTTAAATTCTTTTTCAAACGGCTCAAAATGGATGTCCGAAGCCTTAGCCTGCACGGCTTCGTACAACACCAGATTCACAAATCGCACCACCGGCGCGGCATTGGCGGCCTGCTCCAGCCCCTTTAAATCATCCTTGCCTTCCGTCAATGTCAGCATTCCTTCGGAATCCATATCCGTTTCCAGTGCAGCCAGCAGATCGTTCACGGAGGCATCATCCTCGCCGTACAAACGGACAATCAAATTGCGCACGTCCGCTTCGCGGACTAGCACAAACGAGACGTCACGGGTCAGCACGAAACGGATTTCATCCATAGTTTCCGGCTGCACCAGTTCCGATGTGGCCAACGTCACAGACTGCTTGTCATAACTGACCGGCGCCATGTTATACATGCGGGCAACACCGGCAGGAACGGAGCCGGAAATTTCGGGAGGGATTTCAATGTCGGCGATGTTGACCATGGTAACGCCCATGTGATTGGCAATCAGCACCAGCAGGTCGTCTTCCGTCAAAATCCCCATATCCAATACAACCTTGCGGATCGGTTTGCCTGCACGGCGCTGTTCTTCCAACACCTCCTCCACTTGGGCATCGGTCAGCGCGCCGGCTTCCATCAGCAGGTCTAATAAAGGATCGTTATGCGTATTCGCAGCCATTTTTCCTCGCTCTCAACGCTTACGGGCGCTGTCGTCGCCCTGTATTTTTGCGGCCATAGCAGACGGGTCCTGCGCCTTAGTAATCAGATCGTCATATCCGATGATGCCGGCTTCATACAACACCAACAAGTGCGCATCCAGCGTTATCATCCCCCATTTCGCGCCGGTCTGAATATCCGAAGGGATACGGAAAGTTTTATTGTCCCGGATCAGCTGCTGTATGGACGGAGTCGTTATCATAATCTCGAAGGCGGCAACACGTCCGGGCCGGTCCTGGCGCACCAGCAGTAGTTGCGAAACGACGGCTATGATCGTGGAGGCCAGTTGGGTGCGGATTTGTTCCTGCTGGTCGGTAGGAAAAGCATCCACAATGCGGTCCACCGTGCGCGCGGCGCCAGTGGTGTGCAGTGTCGCCATAACCAAGTGTCCGGTTTCCGCAGCTGAAATTGCAGCCTCCATAGTTTCCAGATCGCGCATTTCCCCGACAAGGATCACATCAGGGTCTTGGCGCAGGGCGCGGCGCAGCGCTTCTTTGAAATTCGGCACGTCCACCCCTACTTCCCGTTGCGTAATCACTGATTGTTTATGCTCATGGTAATACTCGATCGGGTCTTCGATAGTGATGATATGGCAATCGCGCTCAGTATTAATGACATTGATCATACTGGCCAGAGTGGAAGTTTTGCCTGAACCAGTCGGTCCGGTAACCAAAATCAGTCCCCGCGGGCGGAAGAGCAACTCCTTGACTTGCGGCGGCAACCCTATGTCATCCAATGTCATCAACTTGGAAGGAATCTGCCGCAGCACCATACCAACGTTGCCTTTGGCTTTCAGCACGCTGACGCGAAAACGCGCCGCCTTGCCAAAACTGAAACCGAAATCCGCGCCGCCTATCTCCCGGACTTTCTGCTGATAATTATCTGAAGTGATACTTTTCATCAGCCGCTCGGTGTCTTCCGGCGTCAACGCCTCCGAATCCAGCGGACGCAAACCGCCGTGCACACGCAACATCGGCGGCAGGCCGACAGTAAGGTGCAGGTCGGAGGCGCCTTCATCCACCACCAGCTGCAGCAGATCGGTCATGTTCACAGGTGCAACGCTCATGCTTCATCTCCCATGGTAATCCCCAGCACCTCTTCCAAAGTGGTAATGCCCGCGACCACTTTCCGCAATCCGTCCTCACGCAGGGAACGCATGCCCAGCTCACGGGCGCGCCGGCGCAAGTCGTCAGCGGACACCTTCTCGTAGATCATCGTGCGCACTTCGTCATTCATAACAAAAATTTCGTATAGCCCTTTGCGCCCGCGATACCCCGAATTCGAACAGACTGCACAGCCGACGCCTTTGAACAACTGCGCCTGGCGCATTTGCTCCGCTGCAGGCCCCAATATCTTCAACTCCTGATCGGTAGGCGTATATGGGGACTTGCATTTATCGCAGATCACCCGCACCAGCCGCTGGGCCATGGTCGCGCGGATAGATGTCGCCAACAGGAAAGGTTTAACACCTATATCCAATAAACGGGTGATAGCGCTGGGAGCGTCATTGGTGTGTAACGTACTGAAGACTAAGTGCCCGGTCAGCGAAGCGTTAATCGCGATTTCCGCCGTATCATAATCGCGGATTTCACCGACCATGATGATATTCGGCGCCTGGCGCAGCATAGAACGGAGCACCGCTGGAAAATCCAAGCCGATATCCTCACGGATTTGCACCTGGTTGATGCCGGCAATTTGGTATTCCACCGGATCTTCCGCCGTAATGATTTTACGGTCCGGCCGGTTCAAATGGTTCAGGCAGGCGTATAGCGTGGTCGTCTTGCCAGAACCGGTGGGGCCGGTGATCAGAATGATGCCGTCCGGCAGGCCGATTAAGCGTTCGAATGTCTGCTGGTCATCGGCAAAGAAACCCAACTTGGGCAATCCCAACGCCAGGTTCTGTTTGCTGAGAATACGCATCACTATGCTTTCGCCGTGCGAAGCCGGGACAGTAGAAACGCGCAAATCCAGGTCTTCGCCGGCAACGTTGATCTGGATGCGGCCATCCTGCGGCACGCGCTTTTCAGCGATTTTCATCCCCGCCATCAATTTCAATCGGCTGAGGATGACGGGTTGCAGCCGCTTGGGAGGGCTTTCCACCTCATGCAGCACACCATCAATCCGGTAGCGCACACGGAAACGTTTTTCCATCGGCTCGAGATGGATATCAGAGGCACGGCTACGCTGGGCTTCAAGAATGATCAAGCTGACCAGCTTGATGATAGGCGCATCATTATCAGTGGTGGACGCGTCGTCTGCCGTTTCGCTCATATTAACCGACATGTCCGCGCCGCTATCTGCGCCCTGTTCTAATATCTCCTCAATAGACTTCTCAGCACGGCCATAGTAATGATCCAGAGCAATGTCAATTTCCTCATCGGAGGCTACGACCCCTTCGACATTACGCTTGAGAATATAGCGCAGGCTGTCCAGGATTTCGATGTTGAGCGGATCGCTTAACGCCACAGTCAATGAATTGTCAGAGGCATTTACCGGCACCACTTTGTAGCGGCGCGCGATTTCCGCCGGCACCTGCTGAATCACCTCGTTGGGAATGTCATGTTCAGCCAAGACAATAACATCCATCCCCAACTGCATGGCGACGGTTTTCAGCACTTCCATTTTGGAAATCACGCCCTCATCCACCAATACATCCAACGTGCTCTTATGCGTCTGTGCCGCTTGGTCGCGCGCAGTCTCAATCTGGTCAAGTTTGAGCAAACCAACGTCGCGCAGAATTTCAATAATATAATCGTCGTTGCCGGTCACGATGCATTCCTTGTCATGATAAACGTTTTTCCAATAATTCGCGCACTAAACGGGGGTTGGCCTTGCCCTTGCAATGGCGCATAACCTGCCCGATCAGGAACTGCAGCGCAGCGGCCTTGCCGGAGCGGAAATCTTCGGCAGATTTGGAATGTTCCGCCAGCACCCGATCCACTACAGGCGTCAGCGATTTGTCGTCGCTGATCTGCGCCAGTCCTTGCGCAGCCACAATCCGTCCCGGCATGCCGCCATCCGCGCATAATTGAGCAAAAATGGTTTTGGCTGTCGGCATGTTGATAGTCTGATTTTCTACCAACGCCGCTAATTCTGCCAAAGCCGCCGGCGTGACTGCTACGCGTTCGATCGCCAAGTCGTTTTCTGAAAGATACCGCAGCATTTCCGTCATCATCCAATTCGCCACCGACTTGGCGGAAGCCGCCGGCTGCGCTGACGCCGCAAGCCGAGCAGCCGTCTCAAAATAATCCGCCACGGCCTTATCCGCAGACAATACCCGCGCGTCGTAGGCAGTAATTCCGTATTCCTTTTCAAGGCGTTCGCAACGCTGTACAGGCAATTCCGGAAGGGTGGCGGCCCATGTTTTCAACTGTGCGTCAGTTATGATCACCGGCGGCAGATCAGGGTCTGGAAAATAACGGTAATCATGGGCATCTTCCTTAGCGCGCATGGAGGCAGTCACACCCTCCTCGCCCAGCCAACGGCGCGTCTCTTGGCACACTACACCGCCACCGCGCACGACTTCCATCTGCCGCGCGATTTCAAACTGCAACGCCTGAAATACGCCTTTGAAAGTGTTCATGTTTTTGATTTCGGTTTTGACACCAAGCGCGCGCTGCCCGACCGGCCGCACACTGCAATTGATATCGCAACGCAGATTGCCTTCCTCCAAGTTGCACGGACTGATGCCACCATACACCAAAATCTGCTTCAAAGCCAACAAAAAGGCAAAAGCCTCCTCCGGGGAATGCAAATCCGGCTCGGTCACGATTTCCATCAGCGGATGCCCGCAGCGGTTGAAGTCAACCCGGCTCGTCTCCTGGTAATGCATATTCTTTGCCACGTCTTCCTCAAGGTGAATCCGGGTCAGACGGACAGTTTTAGTTTGCGCCTCTCCAGCGGCGGCGCCGCCGGGCAGAGCGACACCGGACTCCTGTCCCAAAGCAAAAGTGAGGGCGCCTCCCGAGCATAGCGGCTGATCATATTGGGAAATCTGGTAATTCTTCGACACATCAGGGTAAAAATACTGTTTACGGTCAAATTTACTTTTAGGATTGATCCGGCAACCCAACATCATGCCGGTCATCACCGTCAGCCGCACGGCTTCGGCATTAATCACCGGCAGAGCGCCGGGATACCCCAGACAAACCGGGCAAACCATTGTATTGGGCGGCGCGCCAAAGTCTGTGCCGCAGGCGCAGAACATCTTCGAGCGCGTATCCAGTTGCACGTGGATTTCCAATCCGATATCGGCAGTCATGTTTACTTGCGTTTCCATTCCAGATAAAATCCAAATTATGCGCCGCACCGCGCCGCCTTTTCATATGCATGGCCGACACGCAAAATAACATCTTCGCGGAAAGCCGGCCCGATAACTTGCAAGCCCACCGGCAGTCCCGCGGCAGTGAAGCCGCAGGGCACAGATAGCGCACAAATTCCCGACAAACTGGCCGGCACCGTAAAAGCATCACCGCGGTACTTCTGTAACGGATCATTCACCGCCTCACCTAGTTTATAGGCGGGGGTCGGCGTCACCGGCGCCAGAAGCGCGTCACATTCCTGAAACACACGGATAAAATCGTCTCGAATCAGCGTCCGGGCCTTCTGAGCGCGGACGTAATACTCGTCATAATGCCCGCGACTTAAAAACCATGTGCCAAGAATGATACGCCGCTTAACTTCAGCGCCAAAACCGGCGGCACGTGTGCGGAAATACATTTCATCCAAATCTTCCACGCCCGGCGCCCGGCGTCCATAACGCACTCCGTCAAAACGCGCCAGATTGGCGGATGCCTCCGCGCAAACAATGATGTAATACACCGCCACGGCATATTTGGTGGTAGGCAAACTTACTTCCTTCAGCTGCGCGCCAAGCTGCTCACACACGCGAATCGCCGCCTGCACAGACTGCGCCACTTCTGGATCAATATCACGGCGAAAATACTCCTGCGGCAATCCCAACCGCATCCCTTGCAAATCCGGTTGTAACGCCGCCTTGAAATCAGGCAATGGCACGTCGGCAGATGTGGAGTCCAGCGGATCGCTCCCTGCCATCACTTCCAACAACAGCGCAGCGTCGGCGACGGTTTTAGTCAATGGCCCAATCTGATCCAATGATGAGGCGACTGCCGACAATCCATAGCGCGACACGCGACCATACGACGGCTTCAAGCCGACACAGCCGCAAAAAGCCGCTGGCTGCCTGATCGAACCGCCGGAATCAGACCCCAAGGCGGCCAAAGCTTCGTTTGCCGCCACCATCGCAGCCGACCCACCGCTGGAACCGCCCGGCGCCCGTGATGCATCCCATGGGTTGCGGGTGATTTTTATCGCAGAATTTTCCGTGGCGCTTCCCATGCCAAACTCGTCCATATTGGCACGCCCTATGAACAAAGCTCCGGCAGCGCGCAATTTGGCAATCGCCGTAGCATCGTAAGGCGCCGTGTAGCCTTCCAGGATACGGGAGGCGCTACCACAAGGCTGGCCTTTAACGCTGATGGCGTCTTTGACGGCCAGCGGCACACCCAGCAGAGGCGCACGATGTCCGGCACGGCGCCGAGCATCCGCCGTGCGTGCTTGACGCAGCGCATCCTCCTCATCCAGGTGAATATAAGCGCCCAGCTCATTATCACGGGCACGGATGGAATCCAACAAATCACCGACCAACGCTTCCGCAGTACAATCACCTCGCTCAAGCGATTCCACAGCTTGGCTGATCGTTAATTCATTCAATTGCGGCATGGGCATCCTCAAACGATTTTCGGCACTACGAATTGCTCGCCGTCATGGCGCGGCGCATTCACCAAAGCCTCTTCCCGCGACAGGCCCGGGCGCGGCTGATCCTGGCGTAACCTATTGGACAATGGAATCACCTGTATCATCGGCTCGGCATTATCCACGTCCATTGCCGCCAACTCCCGCACGCATTCCAGCGCTTTCTCCAGCTGCTGCTGGAACAGAGCGGTTTCCTCCTGCGTCAATTCCAAATGCGCCAAGCGCGCTACATACGGCACATCAATTGTGTCTCGGCCCGCTGTCGGGCGGATTTTATCTTGCATGATTAATCCCTGCTTCCATGACGGCGGTTTATATTATCGGGTCTTGCCAGCCCAAGCGACATCGCAACTTTATACACGATACGACACCCGGGCGCCATCACGAATAAACAAGATTTAATAGCGTATCCGGCCTGTTTTGTCAATTACAGGTCTAAAAAACTATTGCAGACGGAAGGGACAACAGGGAGTGCGAGGCCGCACTGGCGGTGAAAGGGACAACAGGGAGTGCGGGGCGGTGAAAGGGACAGCAGGGAGTGCGAGGCCGCACTGGCGGTGCGAGGCCGCACTGGCAGTGCGAGCCGCACTGGCAACTCTGGCCCTCCAGTGTCCCCATCCTCGCCACGCACGGGGACGAGAACAGGGACTGGAGGTTGCCACAAAATTAGATTTCTATAATCTGCTGATACTTATTGGAAAACACCTCCGCGGCGCCGGGCTTGACACGAACACCGGTCTCCCAGCGCAGACCATAAATCTTAGCTGTCAAGAAGGTGTCAATTTGGAAGGTCATATTAGTACGCAGCTTATATTTCGACGTGGTTTCCATCCAAGGACGTTCGACCTCAAGCATTCCCAATCCGTGGCAGGGTCCGTAAAGCAGGTTTTTGCCATAGCCGCGCTTTTTGACAAAGTCAAAAAACTTGGTGGCCACCTCGCTGGCCGGCACCCCGGTCTTTACCCAGCTGATAGTCTTGAGATGCGCTTCCAGACCGAACTTCACCAAATCTTTCATTTTGGCGTCCATTTTACCGATGCAAATCGGCAAACCAATGCTGGGCGAATAACCGTTATAGCGCGCGCCGACATTTAACTGTACCAGGTCGCCTTTCTTGATCACGCGCTTGCCGGGACGGCCGATAGCGTGCGAGCTATTGACACCGGAAAGCACATACGTCGGATGCGATTCATATTCCGCGCCGTTTTGGTAAAATGCCTGCTGCGCGATGCCTACCACTTGTTGTTCGGTCATGCCGGGCTTGATATTGTTCAACACCGCCTCGACAGCCGTTTCAGAAATTTTGAATGCCTGACGCAACATGGCAATTTCAGCCTCGCTCTTGATCATGCGCATCTCGAACATCAAGTCATCGGCCTTAACGATTGAACCCTCCGGCAATACAGCCTTGATCGCCTCGTAAATCGTAATGGGCATGATAGGATAGCCGGCAATGCCCAGTTTGCGCACGCCTTTGCCATTATTGGCCCGCTTGAAAATCTCCTCAAATGAATCCAACTTGATCCCCGGATAATCCGGCTCAGCCGACTCGCGATAATACAGGATTTTACGGATATCTTTGATTACACTGTGGCCACGGGCAAAGGCTTCGCTTTCCGGCCCGATAATAAGCACCGGCCGACCGACCGCAGGTAGAAACACACCCGCCGTCTCAAAAAGAGGCCAGTAATTGGAGAGGTAGCGCACATTGGGAAAATCCGCTTCGTTGCTGTGAACCAACAAGGCATCCAATCCTTTCGCCCGGATTTTACGTTGCAATTTAGCGTGCCGATCGCGGTACTCGCTCAACGGAAATTGTTTCAACACTGTCACTTTTTTTGCTTTGGCCATGTCACTACCCTTTCCTTGATAAACACTACACCGCATAACACTTAAGATGTGTTGACTATAATAAATAACCAGCGAAACTGCAAGCCTAAATTATTTCTGGTGTTGAAAAAACCTGAAAAATCTCAAACTATACAAATACAAGAACACACCCCAGACATCTCTGTCTTGCCTCGCGCCAAACTTCCACGCTGGAAAATTCAAGTTGTAATTTGTTTGTGTTTTTGCAAAATACCGCGCTTAACTTATATTTGGAAGGCACGGCATATGGCAAAAAAAACAAAACAGGCACGGCATATTTACGACGAGAGCAAGGTTAAAACACTTTCCTCGCTCGAACATATCCGTCTGCGCACCGGTATGTATATCGGGCGCACCGGCGATGGCAGCCACTATGACGACGGCATCTATATTCTGCTTAAGGAAACGCTGGACAATGCCGTGGACGAATTTATCATGGGCTATGGCCGGAAAATTGATATCTCGCTGGAAAATGGCCGCGTCCGCATCCGTGATTATGGCCGCGGCATTCCGCTGGGCAAAGTGGTGGAATGCGTATCGCGCATCAATACCGGCGCAAAATATAACGACGATGTATTCCAATTCAGCGTTGGACTGAACGGTGTCGGCGCCAAAGCCGTCAACGCGCTCTCCGCAGCCTTTATCGTGCGCAGTCACCGCGATGGCAAATTCACCGAGGCGCGTTTTGAATACGGCCGGTTAACAGCGCGAGAGGAAGGTAAAAACGCCGCGGAGCCGGATGGCACGTTGATCGAATTTGAACCCGACAAGAAAATTTTCCCAAATTACGCCTTCCAAGATGAACATTTATTGCGGCGTCTGCGCTTTTACGCTTACCTGAATGCCGGCTTAATTCTGAACTACAATGGTCAGATAGTTACGGCAAAAGACGGACTGTTGGATTTGATTCGACAGGAAAGCCATTTTGAAAAAATTTACCCTCCATTGCATTGCCGCGTTCAAAACCTGGAAATGGCGTTCACCCACACCAACCGATTCGACGAGCAGTTTTACTCATTCGTCAACGGCCAGTTCACAACCGATGGCGGCACACATCTGAGCGCTTTTAAAGAAGGGCTGCTGAAAGGCATCAACGAATACTCCAAGCAGCATTTCACCAGCGATGATATTCGTGAAGGCATCGTAGCTGCCATTGCCATCCGCGTCAAGGAACCCATTTTCGAATCGCAGACGAAGAACAAACTAGGCAACATCGAAATCCGCGCGCCGCTTGTGACCCAAATCCGCGATATAACGGCTGACCTGCTCCATCGCAACCCCGCCCATGCGGAAAAGCTGCTCGCTAAAATCGCGGAAACCCGCAAGCTGCGGGAAGAACTGATGTCCGTCAAGAAAATGGCGCGCGAACGTTCTAAGGCCGTCTCCATCCGTATCCCGCAACTCCGCGATTGCAAACTGCATTTCAACCGCAAAAAGCAAACCGGCCTTGACACGACCATCTTCATTACCGAAGGCCTGTCGGCAGCCGGCTCTATCGTAAGTTGTCGTGATGCCGCCTGTCAGGCAATTTTCACTTTGCGCGGCAAGCCGTTGAATGTCTGCAATCTGAATCGTGACGCGCTTTATAAGAACATCGAGCTATATAACCTGATGTGCAGCCTGGATATTGAGGAATCCGTGGATAATCTGCGGTATGCGCGGGTGGTTATGGCTACCGACGCCGACGTGGATGGTCTGCATATCCGCAATCTCCTGATTACTTTCTTTTTGCGTTTTTTCGCTCGCCTCCTGGAGGAAGAACGCCTATTCATACTCGAAACACCGCTATTCCGTGTGCGCGATAAACGCCAAACCATTTACTGCTATTCCGAAACCGAACGACAAGCGGCTCTGAATAAGCTGGGCCGGGGCGCGGAAATCACCCGGTTTAAGGGCTTAGGCGAAATTTCGCCCGCTGAATTCAAGGCCTTCATCGGACCGGACATGCGGTTGACACCAGTGCCCGCCGGCAATCAGGATACTTTGAACGAGACCATTGAATTCTATATGGGCAACAATACTCAGGAACGGCGCGATTACATCATGCAAAACTTGACGGTTGATCGGGAGGCGGTGTAGCGCCAATGAAAAAAAACACCGACCAACCGGAATTGAATTTTTCTGGAGACCAGTCGCCTCCTGCGCAGAAAAAGCAACCGCCAACGCCAGAACCGCCTGCAAACCCGCCGCCCAAAACAGCCGCTCAGCATGAGCGGTCCGGCCAAACCGCTTTTCAGCGTTTAGTGGATGGCAATTTCCTGCAATATGCGTCCTACGTAATCTGCGACCGCGCTATTCCAGCTGTGGAAGACGGACTGAAGCCGGTTCAACGCCGGATTTTGCATTCCCTGCATGAAAAAGACGATGGCCGATTCATCAAAGTCGCAAACATAGTGGGACATACAATGCAATATCACCCACACGGCGATGCATCTATTACGGACGCCCTGGTGACCATCGTCAATCGCGGTTATCTGATAGAAGGACAAGGCAATTTCGGCAATATCCATACCGGCGACGGCGCCGCGGCGTCGCGTTATATTGAATGCCGTCTGACACCTTTAGCCCGCTCGGAATTATTCAACGACGCAATCACTGATTTCATCCCAAGTTATGACGGGCGCAACAAGGAACCGCTGTTGCTGCCTGTCAAACTCCCTCTGCTGCTTATGCTGGGCGCTGAGGGTATCGCCGTCGGCCTCTCAACGCGCATTATGCCCCACAATTTCATCGAATTGCTGGAAGCCCAAATCGCCATACTGAAGCATAAGCCATTCCAGCTACTGCCGGATTTCCAACAGGGCGGACTAATGGATGTCGCCGCCTATGACAAGGGTAACGGCAAAATCCGGGTGCGCGCCGCCATTCAGCCCCGTAAGCCCGGCAAACTCGTAATCACGGAGCTACCTTACGGCATCACTACCGAATCACTGATTGCTTCTATCGAAGATGCCGTGCGCCGCCAAAAAGCGCCCGTGAAAGCGATTACTGATTTCACATCTGAAAAAGTAGAAATCGAATTGGCGCTTAAACCGGGCGCCGACCCGGAAAAGGCTATGGCGGCGCTCTATGCTTTCACCGCTTGCGAGGCATCCATCAGTTGCCGCGCCATCGTCCTGCGCGACAACCGGCCGGTGGAAACCGACGTGGAAGCCATCCTCAATGAAAACACCTCCCGCCTTTTGGCAACTCTGCAACGCGAATTGGAACTGAAACAGCATAACTTGCAGGAAGAACTCCATGCCAAAACCCTGGCGCAGATTTTCATTGAAAATCGCATTTACAAAGCTATAGAAACTTGCAAGACCGCTGACGCCATCGAAAAAGCTATCCGAACCGGACTTGAGCCTTTCCGCAAACAATTACACCGTGATATCACTCCGGCCGATATCGAAATGCTGTTGGGCATTCGTATCCGCCGCATCTCGCTCTTTGATATCAACAAAAACCGCCAGGAAATTGACGCTATCCTTTTGGAATTGCAACAGACAGCAAAAAATCTTGCCGGCTTAAAAGCTTATGCCATACGTTATTTATCCGGGCTGATCAAACAGTATGGGCAAACCTGCCAACGCCGGACCAAAATCACTGATTTCGAGGAAATCGCAGTACGCGAATTAACTGCCAAGGAACTGGAAATATTCCATGATAGGGAAAACGGCTATATCGGCAGCGGAGTAAAGGGCGATTCAGTCATGCACTGCTCGCCTTACGACAAACTAATTCTGGCTTGGGGCGACGGCCGCTACAAGGTTATAACGCCGCCGGAAAAACTGTTTGTCGGCAAAAACATGGCTTATCTGGCACAATACGACCGCAACCGGCTAATGACGATGATATACACCTTAGACCATTTCACTTACGTCAAACGCTTCGCCTACGGCGGCATAATTATGGAAAAGGAATACCTATGCACACCGGAAGGCGCAAAGGTATTACTCCTGACAGACCAGCCAGTGGCGGAAGTGTTCGTCAAATACGCTCCTGCCAAGGGGCAAAAGATTCATCAGCAGGTCTTCCGGCTGGATAAAATCGGCGTCAAAGGAGTCAAAGCCAACGGCAACCGTATGACCGCAAAGACCATCACCCGCCTGGCTACAGAAAAACCTCGCTGGTGGGATGACGCACAGGCCGTGCCGGACGGCGCACTGCTTTAACCTCGAATTATCAGGGAACAAGATAAAAAGAGGAACCACGAATTGGATTGAACCGCCAAGGCGCCAAGAAATCCAAAGGGAGTAAGAGAATTACAAAACCGCAGATGGGCGGTAGATTGACGCAGATGACGAAAGGGAGACCTGAAAGGGCATGACATAGTTATGTTCATATGTCACAGGTTCCAAACCCGCCCGGGCTGGTCTTTGAGTAACGACCGGATTTTTTAGGAAAGTCCACCGAATGAAGCTGCTTGACTATCCGGGGCAAGTATTTCAGAATGGCGCGAATGAGTTTTAACCCCATACACTCCGGCTTTATCTGGGAAATAACATGCCTACTACCACAAAAATCAACCTGACCGTTGTCGGTTCCCTCGCTTTGGATACCGTTGCCACGCCATCCGCCAAACATACTGACGTACTGGGCGGCTCCGTCAGCTATGCCTGTGCCGCTGCCGCGCTGTTTACCAAGCCCGGCATGGTCGGTGTAGCCGGGTCGGACTTCCCGGAACACCACCGGCAGACACTCCAGAAGCGCGGCATTGATCTCACCGGCTTGCAGCAAGTTGCAGGAAAAACATTTCGCTGGAGCGGCGAATACGAAGCGGACATGAACAGCCGCCGCACCCTTGCCACCCATCTGAATGTCTTTGAGAATTTCAACCCTCGATTACCGACAGCCTATCGCCACTGCCGGGTGCTCTTTCTGGCCAACATCCACCCGGAACTACAGCTGCATGTTCTGTCACAAGTAAAGCGTCCGGCCTTAGTGGCGGCAGATACGATGGATTTATGGATCAATACCGCACGGCCGAACCTGATACGACTGCTTGCCAAAGTGGATATGCTCCTGATCAATGACGATGAAGCACGCGCCCTGACCGGTACGCTTGGTTTGGCGGAAGCCGCCCGTAAAATCAGCGCTATGGGTCCACGCTATGTCCTGATCAAAAAGGGTGAACATGGCTGCCTTTTGTTTGATGGAAACAGTTTTACACTACTCCCCGCCTATCCACTGGCCAGAATTACCGACACCACCGGCGCCGGCGATTCTTTTGCCGGCGGCATGTTAGGCTACCTCTCCGCCCGCCCGCGCATTAATGCCGACGCAGTGCGCGATGCAATGCTGCATGGCACCATCACCGCATCATTCGCCGTTGAATCGTTCAGTATTGACCGGATGGCCGGACTGACCGGGCATGAATTCAACCGGCGCTTGTCGGATTTCAAAAAAATGCTCGCGTTTTGATGCCGTAAAATACGTGGGATGTAATATTTTACCAAAAAACGATTGCTTTACTTGTTCCATCCCTATATTATGCCCGTTGTTTTGCAAATAGCAAAAACGCCGGGCATTCGGCGTTTCAAGGCGATATGGCGAGATAGCTCAGTTGGTAGAGCAGCGGACTGAAAATCCGCGTGTCCCCAGTTCAATTCTGGGTCTCGCCACCACCCTTTTCCCCTTAGTAATCCATTGCGATCCGATGATTACAGCGGATGACATCAATCCGTCGGAATTTATGTCTGTCGCCAATAACGCGGACATAGCTGATGTCCGGCACGCCCTGCGCGCCAGACAGCCGGGGCCGGGCGAGTTCGCGGCGTTAATCTCACCTGCCGCCGCCACTGTGCTGGAAACTTTGGCGCAACGCGCCCGCGCACTGACCCGCCAACATTTTGGCCGCAATATCTCATTGTATGTGCCGCTTTACATCTCCAACCATTGCTCCAATGGATGTGCTTACTGCGGATTTGCCGCCGACCGCCATTATCCACGCCGGCACATGACGCTGGAAGAAATCCGCCAGGAATTGACTGCCATTCGCCGTATGGGCTTTGACGATATTCTCTTGCTTACCGGCGAACGCGACCACCGGGCAGATTTTGACTATCTGCACGCCGCAGTTGTAATGGCGGCCGCAGACTTTAATATGGTTACAGTGGAAGTCTTCCCGATGGAGCGCGATGAATACCGCGCTTTGGCGCTGGCCGGATGTCAGGGCATCACCATTTATCAGGAAACATACGATCCAGAAACGTATCTTAAGGTCCATCGCTGGGGACCAAAAAGAGACTACCAGCGGCGCCTGAATACGCCAGGGAACGCGTTGGCGGCCGGTATGCGCACGGTCGGAATGGGGGCATTGTTGGGACTGGCGGACCCGCGCCGCGAAGCTATAAGCCTCCTCCTGCATATCCGCGAATTACAACGCAGATTTTGGCGAGCCGGTTTTTCGATATCCTTCCCGCGCCTGCGGCCGGAAGTTGGCGGCTACACACCGCCGCATCCGGTTAATGACCGCTTTCTGGCACAACTGATTTATGCTTTCCGCATCTGCCTGCCGGATGTGCCATTGACGCTTTCTACACGCGAGGCGTCGGCATTCCGCAACGGCATGGCCGGCGTCGGCATTAACAAAATGAGCATTGCCAGCCGCACAACTGTCGGCGGCTACACCGGGGAAATGCACAAAGATAATGGCGCACAATTCCAAATCAGCGATCAACGCGAGATTGACGATTTCATCGCCATGTTGCAGAGTAAAGGGCTGGAGCCGGTGTTTAAGAACTGGGACCGCACTTATTGTATGCCTCAACCGATGACGGAAGGGCCGGGATAACCAGAAGAGGGATTACGACCGGAGACCTCACGCGGAGACGCGGGGATCGCGGAGTCGGAGATACCGGACTAGCTGAATGACGCTGAATTTACTCTAAGACTATTATGCAACCGAAGACATCTATCCACACTGAAAGATTACGCCGGCTGCGCCAAGCCGGTATCTACCTGGTGACGTCCCAAGCGCTTTCCGCCGGCCGCACAACATTGGAAATAGCCCAAGCCGCTTTAGCCGGCGGTATCCGCTTGATTCAACTTAGGGAAAAGGAACTGCCCACGAGGGAATTCTTCCGCTTGGCAGAGCAAATGCGCCAATTAACCGCTGATGTCGGCGCCCTGTTAATCATCAACGATAGGTTAGACATCGCCTTAGCGGTGGGCGCAGACGGAGTGCATCTTGGTCAAGAAGATTTACCTATAACCGCCGCCCGACGTCTGGCGCCCGATTTGATTATCGGCGCATCCACCCATTCCATCGCCGAAGCCCAGCAGGCTGAAAAGGACGGCGCCTCTTACATCAATATCGGCCCGCTCTTTCCCACGCAGACCAAGCAATGGGACGGTGAGTTTCTCGGACTGGAAGGGTTGCGGCGCATTTCCGCCACCGTCTCCCTGCCCTTCACCGTCATGGGCGGCATCAAACCGAACCACATCCCGGAATTGCGTCGCGCCGGCGCACAGATCATCGCAGTGGTCACAGCCATCACCGCCGCATCCGACCCGGAACGCGCCGCGCGCGAATTATTGGCGCTGATGGATAATTAAGAGTGAGGGCTGAAAGTGAACCGGATGGACACGGATAAATGGAAAGGAGGAACCGCTGATTAAACTCCCCCTTCTCAACCTTGTGCCTGCCACTTAGTGGCTAACTCCCTTCCTGTTTCATTTCCCGGATTTGGCGCGCTTCACAGCCGCAGGCTTGCGCTTTGCGGTAGTCTTTTTGACCGGGCGTTTGCGCGCCGACTTGACAACCAGCGGATTAATTGAAATGTTTTGAAACATCGCGATAACACTGGTCGGATGACTCCCCTTGAGCGTGACCGGCGGCCGATCGCCTAAGGCGCGGGTTTTCTTGACCATTACAAACGGCCCACGCAATGGGATGATTCCAAACTTCTCCTTGCGAAACCGTTTCACGGCGCGTTCCGCGCCGATACGGATTCTCTCACGGACACGCACGGGATGCATGTGAATGGCGCCACGATTACGAACGCTATATTGTTCGGTATTGCATTCATCGCCGCGCCCCAATTTGGTGCCGCGCTTGACTTCCACTGTCTCGATCCCCGGAACTAAAGCCTGCGCTTCGGCGCAGAAGGCACGGTCACCCGAACCAAAAATCGCGCGCACACCAAGTTCGGAGGCGCACATCGCCAATTCCCCAAACTCACCCACCGGGATATCGTTGACGGTATGTTCGAATGTGTGCCAAGAACCGGTATGTGCCAAGTGCGCCTGCGGTGTGCGTGACATTGCATGCTGGCCCACCCAGGCAATGGCATCAAAAGACTTGTCCAACTCATACGGATAACCGTTCAGCAACCCGCGCAATAATTCTGCGCGTTCGTCCAGAAGCAATGGATTAATCGCCCCGGAACCGTGCCCATCGCAAACCAAAAATTCCTTGACGCCGGCGGCGGCAAATCCGGCGATTGCGGCATTGACTTCCAGCGTCAGCAATTCTTTGGTCACATCATAATACCTACTGTCCACGCTACACCAATTTTTGAAATCCAACACACCAGCTACGCCTTCACAATCCGTCATAATGTAAATTTTCATACTGCCAGCTCCTTTCGATTAAGCCCGCCTAAACTGCGTGTCGCAGATGGAGGGGAGAACCACGGATGACCTGATTAACACTGATGGAGGAGGAGCGAGATAAACCGCCAAGACGCCAAGAAAATGAGAGAATGAAACCGCCAGTGCGGCTCGCACCGCCAGTGCGGCTCGCACCGCCGTGTGCGACCTCTGTCATCCTATTCCGTCCACCCTTAGCGTTCTTGGCGCCTTGGCGGTTCAATCCTATCAGTGTCCATCCGTGTGAATCCGTGGTTCTTTCCCTCCCAATCTGCGTCAATCTGCGCCCATCTGCGGTTCCAATACTTTATCTCGTTTCCTGAATTTCAAATGCCGTTTTCAGGGCCGCTTCCCGGCCGCAGACTTGCGCTTTGCAGCAGTCTTTTTGACCGGACGTTTGCGCGTCGGCTTGACAAGCGGCGGGTCTATCGGAATATTTTGAAGCAACGCAATAATGCTGGTCGGATGACTTCCCTTGAGCGTGGTCGGCGGCTGATCGCCGAAAGCGCGGTATTTCTTGACCATTACAAACGGCCCACGCAATGGGATGATTCCAAACTTCTCTTTATGAAACCGTTTCACGGCGCGTTCCGCGCCGATGCGGATTTTCTCACGGGCGCGCACGGGATGCATATGAATGGCGCTGAGATTACGAACGCTATATTGTTCGGTATTGCATTCATCGCCGCGCCCCAATTTGGTGCCGCGCTTGACTTCCACTGTCTCGATCCCCGGAACCAACGCCTGCGCTTCGGCACAGAAGGCACGATCGCCCGAACCAAAAATCGCACGCACACCAAGTTCGGAAGCGCACATCGCCAATTGACCAAATTCGCCCACCGGGATGCCGTTGATGGTATATTCTAATTTGCGCATGGAACCGGTATGTGCTATGTGCGCCTGCGGCGTGCGCGACATTGCATGCTGCCCCACCCAGGCAATGGCGTCAAATGACTTATCCACCTCATGCGGATAACCATTTCCCAGCCCGCGCAATAATTCCGCGCGTTCGTCCAGAAGCAGTGGATTAATCGCGCCATGACCGTGCCCATCGCAAACCAGAAACTCCTTAGCGCCGGCGGCGGCAAATCCGGCGATTGCGGCATTGACTTCCATCGTCAAAAATTCCTTAGCCATATCATAATACCGGCTGCGCACATTAGTCCAATTCTCAGAATCCAATACTCCCGCTACACCTTCGCAATCCGTCGCGATAAATATCTTCATAATACCAGCTCCATACAATTAATTACGGTTCATTAAAGCTTCCGTCAAGGCCGACCTGTTTACGGGTCTAACCGCTAACGCTGACATGGCCGCCAACGCCAACACGCAGTCTGCGCCTGACTATCAACCGCGCCCATTCGGATCATCTATGGGCAATGACACTATCCACGCATTCTAAACCACAGAATAAACGGCAGTCTTATTTCCCGGATTTGGCGCGCTTTCCGGCCACAGACTTGCGCTTTGCAGCAGTCTTTTTGACCGGACGTTTGCGCGTCGGCTTGACAACCGGTGGGTCAATCGGAATGTTTTGAAACAGCGCGATAACACTGGTCGGATGACTTCCCTTGATGGTGGCCGGCGGCTGATCGCCAAAGGCACGGTATTTTTTGACCATTACAAACGGTCCACGTAACGGAATGATTCCAAACTTCTCCTTGCGAAACCGTTTCACGGCGCGTTCCGCGCCGATGCGGATTTTCTCGCGGGCGCGCACGGGATGCATGTGAATGGCGCTGTAATTACGAACGCGATATTGTTCGGTATTGCATTCATCGCCACGCCCCAATTTAGTGCCGCGCTTGACTTCCACTGTCTCGATCCCCGGAACCAACGCCTGCGCTTCGGCACAGAAGGCACGATCGCCCGAACCGAAAATCGCACGCACACCAAGCTCGGAGGCGCACATCGCCAATTGACCAAACTCACCCACAGGGGTACCGTTGACGGTATATTCGAATTTGCGCATGGAACCGGTATGCGCCATATGCGCCTGCGGCGTGCGTGACATTGCATGCTGGCCTACCCAGGCAATGGCGTCAAAAGACTTATCCATCTCATACGGATAACCATTTCCTAGTCCGCGCAATAATTCCGCGCGTTCGTCCAGAAGCAACGGATTAATCGCCCCGGGACCGTGTCCATCACAAACCAGAAATTCCTTAGCGCCGGCGGCGGCAAAACCAGCGATTGCGGCATTGACCTCTGACGTCAGTAATTCCTTGGCCACATCATAATATCTGCTGTTAATACCAGTCCAATTGTCGGAATCCATTACTCCCGCTACGCCTTCGCAATCCGTCATGATATAAATTTTCATACTGCCTCCTCCTTTACACAATTAAAATTAAGTTTTACCACACAAACCGTTTTTTGGAATAATACCACTTGCTTTCCGTTAAGCAAGAAGTTTGTCGGGTAATGTCAATGACAGAAAATGGCGGGGAGAAACCGATAGGAATTTTGCGTCGCAATTTGCATGTTTCTCTTCCTTTACAGCCTGACAATGGCTTGTCGAAAACGCTTGTTAAAACTCATATGTCGCCCCTGCGCCGGCAGCTACACAACAGTCCGGCAGGCCATTCCATAAAGCAGCAGTCACTGAAATCCCGGTGCAGTGCATTGGCATAATCTGCTTTGGTTGAAACTTCCGCAACTCGGCAATAGTCCACTCCAAGCGCGACGGCGATGCCGGAGCGAGATGCATCCCGCCAAGCAAAGCCCGGATCGGGCGTTCCCCCGCCAGATTCCGGATATGCTCCAAAGTGTTGATTACTCCAGCATGAGCACAGCCCAAAACCACCACTAAGCCAGTCGGTGTATCCACCCATAAAGCCTGATCGTCTTCAATCGGATCCGGTTGAGCGCCGGCAGCATCCAGAAAAAACGGGCCACCGGTATCTTCTACAGTGTTTTTCCGTGGGATAAACCCGGTCGTGCATACACCAGGAAGAATTTCAACCGGCTGCGACGTCTTTTCCAAGCGGCCGCAGTATTGCAAAGCAGACCTGGCGTCTTCCGGCATGCCGATGGCGCGCGGGCGACCTCCATGGCGGCTGAACCGCGGCAGTAGTGCGGTTGGATGCATAAAGACACGCGCTGACCCGGCGGCGGCTAGCGCCCAAGCCAACCCTCCGGTGTGGTCTGAATGGCCATGGCTTAGAACTATGACATCAGCCCGTTCTAACGGGATACCCAACGTGCTGACATTATGTCGGAATGAAAGCGCCGGCCCAGCGTCAAACAGCGCTCTCCCAGCAGATGTTTCAACCCAAAAGGCCAGCCCATGCTCACCTAAAATTTCCGGCCGCGTGGCTGTATTTTCAGCAATAACCGTAATTTTGATCATAAAAGCCTACCTGGTCGGCATAATATCGGCAGCGGACAAAATTTGCGCCACAGGCGTCTCGCCGGCACGAACCTTATCACCTAACGCCGCCGTTACGTTCACAGCGTTTTCCGGGAAATACATATCCAATCGTGAACCAAATTTCATCATACCGAACCGGTCGCCTTGTTGGAGCGTCACAGGCTGATCGTGATCAGGCCAATAGACTACCCGACGGCAAACCGGACCGACAATCTGGCTGATCAGGCAACGGGTATGGCGGCCTTCAATCAGAATTTTATTGTGCTGATTGACATCCGATGATTTATCTTGAAAAGTGAAAAGGTGCCGACCGGGAAAATACCCCAGGAAGGTTGATTGCCCGGCTATCGGCGCACGGTTGACATGCACATCAAACAAACTGAGGAAAATGCTGACCCGCACACAATTGGTCTGCAGGTATTGCCCTTCATAAACGTTGGTAATCGCGGCAATGACGCCGTCAGCAGCGGCAACGGCAATGTCCTCACGTCCAGGCGGTGTGCGTTCCGGGTCGCGAAAGAAATATAATAAATATGCCAGACTAACGAATTCCAGGATGCCTATGACAAGCCATACCTTGGCGCGACGCCCGGCATTTCGCGCCAGAATCAGCCCAAGCGCCCCAAAAAACAGAGAAACAAACAAAACAAACGGCCATATTTCCGGTCTGATACCCATATTCGTCCTTTCCGGCGGGCACCCCGCCGATTAGCCTTGCTTTACCAACACCCAATGAAGCAAATATTACTCCAAAACATTACGAAGCCAAAAGGATAAACACGCGGGGTATTAATGTCAATTTTTGTCTGTCGGTTCGCTCTAGCGGCCTTTTAGGCTAATTATTCATCCAGAAAGATGACACTCGTTTCTGTTATTTGAGTCGAACAGTCTTGCCGGCCGGAATTTCGACCGGGACGTCGTTATGAGAGACCCACACCGGTATGGCGCTCGGGTTGCTTAATACAGAGCAGTCAACCGAACTGACAATGCGTCGGACTGCCTCAAGGTAGTCAATGATCTCAATGTTGGTAGCATACCAGATATCACTGTTACCGCTTATCTGCACGGCGAATTCTTCAATTAATTGCCAATTGTCCGCTCTGTTGAATTCATAGCTATGCCCCCAGATGTAGAAGAGGCGCGGCGGGCCCGGGGGTAATTCAAGAAATTGCCGCCCTTTGGCCAATATATCATGTTTGTGATGGCCAGTACCTGTCCAACGCAACGGGTCATCAGGCAGATTAAAATTGCCAGTCGCCAATCCCGTTCTGGCATAGGCAAACCCGCATACGCGGATAACTTCGATAACCTGATCGTTAAAGGCGCCATATGGATAGGACAGACCGCGAATTGGTGCGCCGGCAACATCTTCCAGCGCCCGGCGATCGTCCAGCAATTCCCGGAGCATCTCCTCTTTCGAAAGTTGGGTCAGCCAAGGATGCGTGTAAGCGTGGCAGGACATTTCGTGTCCAGCATAGAGGTCCGACAGTTCCGCCCGTGTGACTCTTTCCTTCTGGCCAAGAAGGCCGCTGTTCAGGTGA
This sequence comes from Kiritimatiellia bacterium, assembly GCA_050944835.1. Lineage (GTDB taxonomy): Bacteria > Verrucomicrobiota > Kiritimatiellia > JAAZAB01 > JAAZAB01 > JAXGPF01. Next base: position 54,283 of record JBMNRV010000005.1, on the reverse strand, counting down.
AAGGTGCCTCGCAAGCCGTGTCGGTTGAAGATGGCGACCAAACGCCTATCGGCTATGTTGCCATCATCGTAACTAAACGTCAAAACTTTGCTTTTACCCCCGGGGAACAGCGAGAATCGGTTGATCATATTTCTAGCCCTTTCTTTGACTGACAGAATTGAATCTGTGATTTTGTATGATTATTAGAAACGGTATAACCCTCTCGGAATCACGGAAATATCATGGATTCAGCGAATACCATTTGAAATTCAGGATCGCGTGACAAATCAACATGCTCGGCCCGGCGTGCCAAGGTTTCGGCGCGTTTTCGTTCGGCAATACTTAAAAGCGCCCACTTCGCGCCACTGAGAGAAGCGTTGCCGAGATAAATGATTTGCTCTTGGGCAACTTCCTGGGGCAGCAATCCAATGCGTTGGGCATTATTACGCCGGATAAAATTACCGAACCCGCCTGCCAGCAACACAGCTTTCAACGCTTTCGCCGAGATACCCGCATGTTTCAACAGAATGGCGATGCCGGCCCGAATCGCGCCGACACCAAGCTGTACCTCGCGCACATCGCGCTGTGTAAGCGTCACCGCCTTTCCACCCCGGCTACCGGAGTCCTCCGCCACCAGGAATTCCAGCATCCCTGCCCCGTTAATGCGCACACGCCGACGCAAATTCTCCGGCAACCCGGCAGGCAGATTCTCCGGCGCGCAGATATGTCCTTCCGGGGCAACAATACCGGCATTCAGCAATCCGGCAATCAGGTCAACCAGTCCGCTGCCGCAGATACCGGCGGGCGAAACCTTTCCGATGACGCTCAAGTGGACATCATCAGCAAACACCGCCTGCTCAATAGCGCCATGCATGGCACGCATGCCACAGGTAATACGGGCGCCTTCGAAGGCTGGACCAGCGGCGGTGGATGCACACCAGATTTGGCCGTCGTGAGCCAGGACAATTTCACCATTGGTGCCGATATCCACCATCAGCGCCGGACCTTCCCGTTCCATGATACGGGCGACCAGCATACCGGCTACAGTATCGCCGCCGACAAAGCCGCCGACAACGGGAAAAAGATAGACCACACCGCTGGGCGCTATAGACAAAGCGATGTCGCGCGCCGGAAACAGCAAACTGCGGGCATGTGACGCCACAAACGGGACCTCACCCAAGGCGCGGGAATCAATCCCGCAGAAAATCTGCTGCATGGCAGTGTTGCCGGCAACAACCACTTCATACACATGCTGATGTTTCACTCCAGCCTCGTGGCAAAGTGTTTTCAGCATGGCGGCTATCTCTTGTGTCACGGCCTGACGGAGCTCTTCCAGCGACTCGACGCCGCCACCGGCATACCGGATGCGCGCAAGCACGTCATCGCCAAACCGGATTTGCGGATTCATGCGAGAGACTACCGCGCATTGCCGAGCGGTTCGTAAATCCAACAACGTGCCGACCAGCGTAGTCGTCCCTATATCGAAGGCCGCGCCGTAAACCTGCTCCGTGGTGTTGCCCGGCTCGAAATCAATCAGCAAATCATCCGCCAGCACCGCCGTTCCTTTGAAGCCGCACTCGCGCAAACGCGCTGGAATATTACGCAGCGCGTGTATATCGGTTTTAAAGGCGCCAGCGGATTTTTCCAGGCGCAACAGGTCTGGCGCAGGATCATTCAGCGAAGGCGCATCCATTTCCAGATAACGCTTGCTGATGGCCGGTGCAACTTCAACAGCGCCGACAGTGGACGTCGCAAGAATACTGTGCCGGCTGTCAAACAGCGACGAAGTCGGAACATACACGGCCAAATTTGATTGCACGCGCAATTGACATGCCAAGCGCCAACCGTCCGCCAGTTCCGCAGCGGTGAACGCCTTGTTATCCGCCTCCGTCGGCGCCGCACACCCATCCTTCAACCGCACACGACATTTGCCGCAAGTACCTGCAGCGCCGCACGGCGTATCCATCATCACGCCGAGGGCGGAAAGGGCTTCTATCAGCGGCGTTCCCGGCAACACATCCGCGCAATAGCCTTGCGGTTGAACTGTAAGACGGTATTGTTTTATCGTCATCGCTTTACTACCCGCGCAGCTATCAGCGCGCCTGACTCCAAAGATTCGACGCCACGGTGGTTATCTTCCATTGAAATACCGATGGTCACATCGCCGAACTGTCCCAGAAAGAGCCGTAGTTCATCAAGCGTGAACATTTTTGCCGAGGCAAACGGCCAAGTGCCGACAGCCGCACGCCGTCGGTTGATCTTCGCCAAGCGATTCAGCGCGCCGATCAACATGCACCCGCCCGGCTTCAAGCAGCGCAAAATTTCCTCACAGGCTCTTTGCACATCCGCAACAAACTCCATCACTGTAATCGCGCAGACGACATTAAACCGGCCGTCCTTATAAGGCAGGCGCTGCACATCCCCTACCCTGAAATGACAATTTGACAGTTGCCGCGCTTTGGCCACCGCAATCATCTTGGGCGAAATATCAATACCGGTCACATGGAAGCCCTGTTCCGCAAAATATATGCTCCAATGCCCGGAACCACAGCCGGCATCCAGCAGCTGTCGGCGGCCGGCGCCGGCGTTCGGCAGCAGGCGACTGAGCAACTCCCTTTGAGCGGCATCATAACGCCGTCCTGCTGCAGTGGCATACCAAGCATCATAAACATCCGCTATCCGATCAAAATTAGTACTCGTTTTTTTCATAACACTAATCCTCTACCCCAAAGCGCGACGGCCCGAGCAAATGCGCATGTAAAAGCGCCGAGAAGCGGTAAAACACTGGGTGCACCATATATTAAAGCTGGATAAAATTCAAGTCTCGTATCGCCATAAATCACTCATTCGTAAAAGTTATGGGCATTAGCTCCAAAGGGGCGTGATATACCTGTCCACGCGTCCCCGATCCGCACATGCATCCTTCATCCTTCCACCTTCATCCTTTTTTGAGAAACTTCTTTCCATCGTCAATATCTTATACTACAGTCTTACTTTGCAGCTGTAAATTCTCCACACAACCAAAAGAAACTTATGCAAAAAGGCAAGGAAACCAAACCCCATATCGGCATTTTCGGACGCCGCAACACAGGTAAAAGCTCTATCATTAACGCTCTGACCGGCCAAGATACCGCTATTGTTTCACCGCAACCGGGAACAACGACGGACCCGGTCAAAAAATCAATCGAGATTTCAGGGATCGGGCCGGCAGTGATCATTGATACGGCCGGACTGGACGACACTGGCGAGCTGGGCCGACAGCGGACGCTTAAATCGCGTGAAGTCATCCCAACTGTAGATGCGGCCATCGTGGTGCTGGCGGAGAACCAGTTCGGCCAGGTGGAGGAAGACCTGCTGGATGAGCTATATGAAAACGGCGTGCCATTCCTATTCGTCTGTAACAAGGCAGACTTGACGCCGGCGGACAGCGCCTTCAAAACAACCATTCAGCAGCGATTTAATCGTCCGGTTATAGAATTCAGCGCCGTTGCGCCGACCGCCTTGGAAGAATTGATTGCGGCCATCCGCGCCGTCATCCCGGAAACTGCATATGTTAAACCATCGCTGTTTGGAGGATTGTTGCATAGCGGCGATGTTGTCATGTTGATCACGCCGATTGACACGGAAGCCCCGGAAGGACGCCTGATTCTGCCCCAGGTCCAGGCCATTCGGGATATTCTGGATAATCAATGCATCGCCATAGTCATGAAAGAAACGCAAGTGGCGGCTTTCCTCCGCACCTCAGGCATCAAGCCGCGCCTGGCAGTGTGCGATAGCTCAATTTTCCAGCAAGCCAATGCCTTAGTGCCGCCGGACATCCCGCTGACTGGGTTCAGCATCCTGCTTGCTCATTTCAAAGGAGAATTCGAAAGCTACTTGAAAGGCACCCCTGCCTTGACACGGCTCCAAGATGATGATCGAGTATTGATACTGGAATCCTGTACCCATCATGTAGTTTGTGATGATATCGGCCGCTCTAAAATACCGCGATGGATACGTAATTTCACCGGGAAAGCTCTGCATTTCGATGTTGTGGCAGGGCTGAATAAACTGAGCCGACCAATCGGCGACTATGCGCTGGTGCTGCAATGCGGCGGTTGTATGATCACCAGGAAACAACTGGTGAACCGCCTTAAACCCGCCATTGACCAAGGTATTCCAGTCACTAATTACGGTATGGCCATTGCCTGGATGCAAGGAGTATATCAGCGTGCTATCGAGCCATTCACGAAGCAAGGGACGGTAGGTTAAAGGATGAGGGACAATGATTACATATACCCAGCTCGAAACCGCAATGTATGAGGCAATGCGCTTGGCAGCCGTCCGCCTGCCGCCGGATGTTCGGCAGGCATTAACGGCGGCATTAGCGGAAGAACGCGAACCGCAGGCGCGGCGTCACTTGGAAATCAGTCTGGAAAACGCCGACTTGGCGGAGGCCGGCAAGGGACTGGTCTGCGCCGACACAGGCTTCCCGCTCTTTTTTATAACCGCGGGCAGCCGAACGGCGATTCAAGGTGGCTTTGGAACGTTGTGGGCGGCCGCTGCTTCCGCATGTCGCCGCGCCACAACGGATAATTTCCTGCGGCCAACCATGGTTGATCCGTTGACACGCACCAATCCCGGTGACAATGTCGGACCGGGCATGCCCAAGGTAGAACTGAGGTTCGACGGCGATGGCGACGGATTAGAAATCATAGCCGTTCCTAAGGGTGGCGGGTCAGAAATTTTTGGAACCTTTTATCGTATGCTCTATCCATCAGACGGACGGGAAGGCATCGTGAAATTTGTGCTTGATGCCATCCGTGATGGATGTTATGCAGGGAAAATATGTCCGCCGGCGATTGTGGGTGTCGGCTTGGGCGGGACGGCGGACCTCTGCATGCGCCTGGCCAAGGAGGCGGCGGTATTGCGTCCGCTCGGTTCGCGCAATCCGGATTCTGTATTAGCTGCTCTGGAAGGCGAATTATTGGCGGCTGCGCGCGATATGGGACTCGGCCCTATGGGCGCTCGTGGCATTAATGCGGTGATCGGGCTCCATATCGCGGTGGCTGTTACGCACACTGCCGCTCTGCCGGTGGCAGTCAACGCCCAGTGCATGGTGGGGCGGCGTTGGAAAGCGATGTTAAAAGGTGACGGTAGCGCAGAATATACCGGGATTTTCACATGAACCCAGTTTCAGACATTCCTGATTTGCAATTGCCTTTAACCGCGGAGCGGGCGCGTCAGTTGCGCTTGGGCGATATGGTGACCCTCAGCGGCTTGGTCTTCACAGGACGTAGCCGGTTACATATCCGCGCTATGACCGAAAACATTTTACCGCCGATTGATTTTAAGGCTATTAACGCTTTCTTCCATGTCGGCCCGGTGATGCGTCAGACGGATACCGGCTGGGAAGTGGTCAGTATTGAGCCGACTTCCAGTATCCGCTTTGAACGCTACAGCCCGGGGCTGATTCGCCGTCTGCAACTACATGTATTGATAGGTAAAACGACTATGGGGCGCGGCACAGCCGAAGCTTTGCGGGAAGTGGGTGGTGTACACCTGACCAAAATCGGCCTCTGTGGCAATCAATTGGTTTCTCAGGTCAAGCGCGTCGTAGGTGTTCATTTTTTGGAAGAGCTGGGCAAGACTGAGGCCACTTGGGTGTTGGAAGTGGAACGGTTCGGTCCGTTTTTTGTAGATATGGACGCCGCCGGTGGCAATTATTTTGAGCAGCTCGACAGCGAAATCGAGCGGAATATGCCGACATTGCACGAACGTTTGGGTATCACCAAAGATTTTGATTACACTACCGTAAATCCTGGTTGACCCATCTCTATCACGGCATAGCGCACATACGGCATTGCTACGATTTCAGCCAAAACGCCGCAGCTGTCTTTTCGGCTTGGAAAGCCACAAGAGTTCCCGGCTTGCATTTCCAGTATGTGTATAGTATTATTTCTGCGTGATTTACCCTTAAAAACAGCATTTGAATGAAATTCAGGAAACGGTATAAAATTCAGGTTTGCGTTATACCATTAATATTGACGGCGATTCGGAGGGGGTATGAATTTGAAATGGATATGCCGAATCGGTGTGGTGTGTTTAGCGTTGCCAACCCTGGTAGCGCTGTCCGGATGCAGTGGGCCATCCGGCGCAGGTGATTCTGAATTACGCGATCCCATGATCCGACAGGCGCGTGCACGAGAAAGAGAAGGCAATAAAGATATGGCATTGGCCATTCTTAATCGCGCTCTGGAGCGCAAGCCGACCTTGGGCCAGGCGCATCTGGATGCGGCATTGCTTTATGACCATCACAAGCAGGATTATATTCGCGCCATCTATCATTACAACCGTTTCCTGGAACTACAGCCGGGAACCGATAAGCGCACAATGATTGAAGATTTGATACGGCAGGCGCGCATGGCTTATGGCGCAAGCATCGTGGATCGGGCATATAATCTGGATTACCGCATCCGCCAATTACGCGAGGAAAACGAACGCTTAAAACACGAACTGCATGAGGTGCGCGCCAACCTGGCCGAAACACAGATCAAGATGCGTCAGGCTACACGCGATGCGCCGACACCTGCTTCGCCTTCGCCATCCACGCTATCCCCGCCATCTGCATCATCCGCATCGCCCGCGGCGGCGGCGACAATAACGACAGCAACGGGTAAGACATATCAGGTGCAACCAGGAGATACTTTATCTAAAATCGCCGCCCGAATGTATCAAAACCCGCGGAAATGGACGGTGATTTTCGAGGCCAACCGCGATAAATTGCCAGGTCCGGAAAAACTGACGGTGGGACAAGTTTTGCATATTCCGATTGAAGAATAAGGAGATTGTACAATATGAGCACCGACTTTATTGATGATGATTTGATTCAACGACGCGAAGCGGTACGGCAGGTTAAAATCGGCCCGGACGCCGCCTCTGAAACTGCCGCTGTTGTAGCGCCGAAAACCGGTCCAGTGCCGGTACAGGAATTAAACCTGACACCATTGGCACAGCGCCGCAATGAAATTAACAATCAAATGGTGGATCGCATGGATGAATTAGAGCGATTACGTTCCCGCCAGCAGGCGCTGGAAAAGGAACGCAACGCCCTGGAGCAGCTCCGGCAGAATCAGGAAAAATACGAAACGGGCAAGCAAGATCTGATCGAACGATTGGACCAATATCTGGTGTATCTGGATAGGGAGGAAGTGCGGTTGCATCAAAATATGACGCTGGTGACAGAAACCACTGCCAGCTTCAAGGACATGCTGGAAATGGCGCGCGGTCTGGACGAGTCGCGCTGGCCGGCGGACAGCACAGGTTTCCGCGAGGAGCTTCACCGTGCTCTGGTCATCGTGGAAAATGCGCGCAAGGAATTCAATCAGGCTATAGCACGCATTGAAGCGCTGCACGGTGAAAAAGCAGCGCCCATGCCGGCTATTCACGCTGCCGCGCCCAGAGCGGCCACCGCACCACGATCATTTGGCTCATGGGTTATGATGGGATTGGCCGCCAGCTTGCCATTGATCGTAACGCTTATCGCGATTGCCGTTGTCATGTATTTTCTTTTTGCCTATCCGTAAGACGATGATGAAGTTTTAGACGGTCTAAATGATACACACGTGCCACTAATGAGTGTGAACCGGAATTGGGAAATTCGCGGGCAGACCTATTAATACGAATACAGCAACGTAATGTTTTAAGGAACTTAATACAACATGGCTTTTGGCAGCAGAAATTCATCCGCGATTGACCGCCGCCTTCAGGAGCTACAGCGCGAGATGGCACGCCTGGAGCGCGAGATGAAAAGCGCCGGGCGGAGCGCCGCGCGGGCGGCGGCCGCCCCGCCCCAGCCTGTCCAACGGCCCGCAGCGGATTTGTTCGAGCAATCTGACCGGGCGCCGGAACAGCCACCACCGCCGCCGCCACCACCACCCGATACACCGTTTAAGGCTGGGGGGCGCGGTTCGCGCGGACGCGAACGCTTTGCCAATTATTTCATGGCCGGCCATTTCCAGGACATGCGCCCATCGCGCCGGGACATGCGCATATTGCGTAATAAGGCAATCCTGATGCTGGCGCTGGCGACATTGTTGCTGATCTTGCTGTTTTATGTTTACGTACTTAATTAACCCGCACTCGAAATGAAGTCATGGAGCGCTTGGAGGCAGGGGCGTATATTCTGCCGCCATGTTGTTGGCAATCCTCATAAAGCTAAAAGCAAAATAAGTTCGACGAGATCAAAGGAGGTGACTACGGTTCCAGAAAAGATGCTTGCAAAAACACACATGACTAATTTTATATCCGGCATTTGAAGCTTCAGTAAACGAGATAAAATTTTGAAAACAAGACAACTGCCGAATATAAGATAATGTGGTGTTAAATAGTCTTTCATCGAAAATATAGCCTGTCTGCGCATAATCGCTCAGACAGGCAATGCCAGATGGCAACACATAAGCACGAAAAAATGTTGTGATGGGCGGCGCCCATCACGGATTCGGATGGATTGGAAATTAAGGAGGTTAAAATGCGCGGATGGATGATTTTTCTAGCTTGTTTGATGGCAGTCACAGCAGCGATGGCGGCGCCCATGCGGGTGGCTCTATTGGATTTCGATAATACTGCTACCCTCTCGGACAGCTCCAGCGCACTAGCAGGTGTGACACCGCAAGCGCTCGCGGCGAAAGGCGCAACCGCGTTAGGAACTGCTTTGGCTAACCGGCCGGATTTTGTGTTGGTTGACCGGCGCGATTTCGTCAGGCGCATGCAGCCGGTAAGCCCCAGCGCCGACGGCCAAAAATACCAGCCTTCCTTCCTTCAGGCCGCACAAGCCGTCAATGCCGATTTGGTTTTACGCGGCACACTGTTGAGCTACGCGCCCGGAAAGCAGATCGTCAATCTGGGCGAGAATAGAACGGAGTTCACCACCCTAACTTTGCGTGTAGCGCTGGAAGTGCTTGATGCGCATGATGGCTCTGTGATTGCTTCAGAAAATGGTGTTGCGCGCCGTGAATTCCGCCAGACAGACTCGTTGCAAACAGTACTGGGAGAGGATGAGCTGGTGGAGCTGCTGCAAACCGCCATTGATAAAGCTATCCCGGGTTTGCAATCCGCTTTAGCCAAGCGTCGGCAGCAGCTTTTAGAACGACCGCGCGTGAAGCTGAGCGTCCGGACTTCCGCCGATCCGGCACTGATTGAAATTGATGGAATGTTGATTGGAACAACCCCCTTGACGGATTTTGCGGTCTATTCCGGCGACCATGTGCTGACCGTGGGCAAAGCCGGTTATCAAGACGTCAATAAGCGCATTCTGGTGCAAAACGACATGACCATAGAAGTCCCCATGCTACGCACTCAGATGAGCGCCGACGAGATCAAGGAAGTGCTTGAAAAATCCCGGTTGAATGTAGTCTCCGGCGTGCCCGAAGCCGCACTGCAAATTCACCAGGTTGACATCACAACCCAAAACGAGCCTTAAACCTGAGAGCGCTCAAGCAGTTTCGGTTAAAGGAATTCATCCACGATTTCTGAGGCGGCCGCCGGCATGATGCCAGCGGCACGGGCAAGGTCTATAACCGTATAACGCGCGCGCAGTTGGTGGCAATGCGCGGCAGCCTCAAGGAAATGTGCTTTGGTACAGCCGATGTCCTCAACACGGTGGGCAGCGCCGGCCGCCGCTAAGCGTTGTTTGATTTCCGCCGGAGAGATGAAGTTATCAGCGATTATCCGGCGCAGACTGTGGCGCAGAGCCGGTTCGTTCCGCAGCCGGTCCGCGGCAATGGCCGCCCGTTGACGTTTATGGGCGTGTTCGGTTTCCACTTCGGCGGCCAAACCGCCCCAGTAGGCAGTGTCAGTCGGCTCAGTAACCGTACGGAAATCGGGCATAGGTAAATCCAGCAAACGCTGATATAAGGCCGCAGCGAAAATTGTGCCCAACCCCACTTGACGCCCATGGTAATCGTGTTGCAACCCGCGTTCCATGGCGATCATGTCCAGCGCATGTGAAATCAAGTGCTCGCCGCCGGAAGCCGGGAAAGATGTAGCGGCCATAGTCATGGAAACCCCGGAATAGATCAACGCCTGGAAGAGGGCCTCCATGGCCGTTGGATTGCCTTGGGCGAGTTCGGCAGGTCGGCGGCTGTATCCCGGCTCCAAATCGCGGATCATTTGCGCGCAAACCGGGCAGTAATATTCACCGAAAAGCAAGTTGCTGATTTGCCAATCGCAGATGCTGATCGGCTTAGCCATTACATCACCCAGACCGGCAGTCGTCAGCACATACGGCGCTTTCACCAAGACATCCGGATCGGTGATAACCGCGATAGGCGATACGCCTTCTACTACGCGTTTAACACCGTCAATGGCTGGCGCAATATTGCTGGAGGCGTAACCGTTCATGGAGGCGGCGGTGGCGAAAGTCATGTATGGCAAACTGTTTTCATGCGCCAACCATTTGGTCAGGTCACTTATCACACCGGCGCCGACGGCCAGCAGCATATCGGTCGGCGGCATCATGGGTTGCAGTGCGCGTAATGTAAGATCGTCGCATACGGGTGATGCTCCCGGGGTGGGATCGCGGACGATCAAGGTCTGCACGGCCAAACCGGCATTGCTCAAGGCATTTTCACAGGCTCTGCCAGCAACAGCATATGTACGCTTGTCGGCGAGAATGGTGATGCGGTTGGCTCCCGGAACCAAACGGCGAACCACTCCCGGCAATTGCGCAGCGGCAGCGGGCGCATAAATCACTTCTCGCAAAGGCACAGAATGCTTGCGCCCGCATTCACAGTCAAAACTTCGCCCAAGGAATGAACTTGGATTCATGCGTTAACGAACATCCTGCGCACATCATCCAATTGCCCGTCATTGCCAAGATAGCGATTCTTTTCCTCGACATACTTGGCGAATTCGGCCATGAAAACTTTGCCTGGAGGGCGCAGGTCAAAATTCTCTGGATTGTCGCGGAAGTGCTCGCGATGCACACGGCACCAGACCAAGCGTCCGTCTGTGTCAATATTGACCTTAGTGACGCCCAACTTAGCTGCCTTTATGAACTCTTCCGGATTAACTCCTTTGGCGCCTTTCAGCTTGCCGCCGGCGGCGTTTATGCGGTTGACTTCGTCCTGCGGAACGGAACTGGAGCCGTGCATAACCAAAGGAAATCCTGGCAAGAGCTTTTGAATTTTTTCAATAATATTGAAATGGAGCCCCTGACTGCCGGAAAACTTGTAGGCGCCGTGACTGGTGCCGATGGCACAAGCCAGGCTGTCGCAGCCAGTGCGCTTTACGAAATCCGCAGCCTGGTCCGGATCGGTCAGATGCACTTGCTCCTCGGCAACGGAAATATGCTCTTCTACGCCGCCCAACTGTCCCAATTCGGCTTCGACAACAATATCTCTGGCATGCGCCGCTTCAACTACACGTTTGGTAATGGCGATATTTTCCTCATATGGGTGCATACTGGCATCAATCATCACGGAGCTGTAAAACCCACTCTTGATGCAGTCCATAGCGGTCGCCTCGTCGCCGTGGTCCAAGTGTACAGCAAAGACGGCTTCAGGAAAAATCTCGTCCGCCGCACGGATCATTGCCTCCAGCATCCGCTTATCGGTATAGGCGCGGGCTCCTTTGGAAATCTGAAGAATGAAAGGCGACCGGCTATTGAGGTTGCCACGAAACAACCCCATTGTCTGTTCCAGGTTGTTGATGTTGTATGCACCGACAGCATACTTGCCGTAGGCATGTTTGAAAAGGGCACGAGTATTAACTATCATAATAAATTCCTTTTCGTTAAGGCATCCGCCAAAACGGATTAAGCCGTAGTGGTTTGCAATTAAAACCGAAATATTACAAGATGACCGACAAAACGCAATCGAAAATATTTCGGATTATCAGCCGCCAGGCAATCCAGCCGCCAGTAGTCGCGCAATAGCTTCAGGATAGACCTGATGCTCCTGTTCCTGGATGCGGGCATGCAACGAATCTGGAGTGTCATCAGGATGCACCGGCACCGCGCGCTGCATGATGATGCGTCCAGTATCCACACCGGCATCCACGAAATGCACCGTGCAACCGGTCACCTTTACGCCATATTCCAGAGCCTGACGCCAAGCGGCCAAACCCGGAAATGACGGCAGCAGTGAAGGATGGATATTGATGATGCGCCCGGGATAGGCTTGAAGCAAAGCCGACTTAACAATACGCATAAAGCCGGCCAACGCCACCAGATCCACCTTGTGCAACCGGAGCAATTCAATTACCCGACTTTCCGCCGCGCCTTCCAACTTGGTTTTAAACGGCGCGGGATCAACATAAAATGCCGGAATGCCCATACGGCGCGCACGCTCCAGGATGAAGGCGTTCGGCACATCGGCAATAACACAGGCAATTCTAGCCGACAATCTGCCGTCGGCTACAGCATCGGCGATGGCCTGAAAATTACTTCCCTGGCCCGACCCTAAAATACCCAAGACGGCTTTATCTGTGGGTTTTACGGTGGCATTCATTTGCATGGCGGGTATCTTAACATCCGAAGACACGGCCCGGCAAGCGGAATATTCATGCCAAGTCGTCTGCCCATATCTAAATTTGTTATCAGTGTCATCCCACAGGATGAATATTTAGCCTGAAAAAGGCATTATTTCCTAATAAATTTGCGTTAGTTCCCAAAAGTTCAGTTCCGGAAAAGGTGTCACACGGAGGCGCGGAGACACAGAGGTGGGAGCCGCACTGGCGAGGAAGATTCCAGATTGGATTGAACCGCCAAGAACGCCAATCACAGCAAAAGAGAAAGTTTATTGGAGAGGCATGACATGCCGCGCTGTCCACTATGCGGACATGGGTCGCTGGACACCTGGATACACGAATGAATTCGCGTATCAGGGTGTCAGCCGATCCGCCAGACCGGCAGATGCCGGTCAGCGCAGCATGTGTCCGTGGCGAATTCTCTTCTGACACCTTGGCGTCTTGGCGGTTAAGCCCTATCCCTTTGTGCATTGTGTGCATCTTTGTGGCTAATCCTCTTCCGCCACCTTGGCGACTTGGCGGTTAAGCCCTATCCCTTTGTGCATTGTGTGCATCTTTGTGGCTAATCCTCTTCCGCCACCTTGGCGACTTGGCGGTTAATCTTTCATCCATTTCACGGTTTTCTATGGGATGCTAGTGATCATTACAAAACCAAGGCGCAAAACAAAATCATTGACTTAAGCAAGAACAGTGCTAGGCTTGCTGCAAATGCCGTCACAGCACATCGGCAATCTGCGGCGTGTCTGGCAAACCACCTGAATTATCACAATAATGTCGTTATGGAGAGCAGTAATATGAAGTCTAAACAGAAGCTGAAATTCATCATTGTTGGGCTGGGTAATCGTGGACGCGACTCGTTTGCACGGGCGCTTTTGGGCTTCCCCAACCGCGGGTTGCCGGAATTCACGGAACGCGCGGAAATCACAGCGTTTGTTGATATCAACATTGAGCGGGCACGCGTGGCGAATGAAGTCTTAGCAACAGACATACCTATCTTCAGCACGGTGGAGGAAGCGCTGAAAAAAGTCCAAGCGGATTGGGCGGTGGTCACAACCGCCGATCATACGCATGCCGATGTTTGCGAATCACTGCTGAACCATAAAGTCAACGTTGTCGTGGACAAGCCGCTGGCGACAAGCGTCTGGGAATGCAACCGTATCATTGACACTGCTAAACGCAATAATCGCCAAGTGATTGTCGGGCACAATTCACGCTATAATGAATATGCGTTGGCCACGGCAAAACTTGTGCGTAGCGGCGCAATCGGCCGTGTGCTTCATGTTGAAGCGGCGGAAGTGCTGGATTTCGACCATGGTGGATCATATTTCAATCGGTGGCATTCGGAATTCGCTAAATCAGCCGGACTGATGAATCATAAATGCTGCCATCAACTGGACCTCATCAACTGGATTTTGGATGACGAGCCGATAGGGGTTAACGCTATCGGCGCTCGGGACTACTACGTGCCGCGCGCGGATTTGCCGCCACACGGGCCGCGTTGCACCGTCTGCGCCCTCGGCAAGAATTGCAAGCATTATGTTAATATAGACCGAGATTATCCAAGCGGCCGCCCGGAAGACCGCCAGCGTCTGCGGCGCATGTACATAGATGTGGAAAAAGGCGATAACTTTATCCGCGATGCCTGTGTTTTCAGCGACCGTAACACCATCAACGACCATGAAGCGCTCAATATCCGTTACGCCAAAGGCACGTTAGTATCGTTCAACTTAGTCTGCTTTGCGCCGCGCGAATATTTTTACTATTACTTCACCGGTGACAAGGGACGCTTGGAATTCGGCGTGTCTTTCAAACCCAAAGCCGCCGAAAAGAACGCCCCGCAGGGGATGGCGGAAATGGGCATGATGGATCTTGGCGGGCAGTTCATCCGCCTCCTGAAAGAAGACGGAACGGTACAGGAAATCAATGTAGAGCGCAAGCATGCCAATTTCGGACATGGCGGTTCAGATGTGAAATTGGTTTCCGCGTTGCTGAATATGCCAATTGAAAACGTGGACCCAATTCAGCACGCCACGCCGGAACAGGCGCGTAATGCCGTTGCAATTGCGGATATGGCCGCCCGCTCCATTGCGTCCGGTGGGCGCTACGTCAGCATTAAGGAAACAGGACGCGATTTCCCGCCTGCGCCACCCGTACAGCGTGATTGACGCGGATTACCGGTTGTGGAGCTGATTACGAATAGTTTATGCAAAGCGCAAGCCTATACCATTCCATCTTGGAAGCCATGCCGGAAATGGCTTATATTCGTGATTGCCATAACCGTTTGGAATACGTCAACCCTGCCATTGCGCATCAACTTCGACGTGACGCAACAGGCGAACTTTGCCACCGGGCTATTTATCGGCGCGATCAGCCCTGCCCTTGGTGTCCCTGCGCGCATTCCATACCGGACGATAGCAAATGCTGTGAAACCACGCCCACCTTAGACGGCCGCACTTTCCATATTGCATGTACGCCAATCTTGCACGCAAATCGCCCGGCATCGCATCTGCTGATCATGCGCGATATCACTGCCCGCCAGCAGGCAGAGCAGGCGCTTCAGGAAAGCGAAGCCCGCTATAAACGCCTGGTGGCATCGGTCACGGATTATATTTACTCCGTAAAGATCAAAGAAGGCAAGGTTGTTTCCACTATACACGGTGAGGGATGTATCGCCGTCACTGGCTATTCCACCGCAGATTACGCGCAAGATCCAGATTTGTGGTTCAAGATGGTCCATGCCGACGACCGTGACAAGGTGTTGGATCAGGCCCGCCGCCTGCCGATGGGTGAAACCGTGCCACCACTGGAACACCGCATCCTCCACAAAAACGGTCAAATCCGCTGGGTGCGTAATACTGCCGTAATCCACCGTGACAGCCGCAACCGGGTGGAGGCTTACGACGGCCTGATCTCCGACATCACCGAGCGCAAACTAGCCGAAGAGCAGATCAACGCACATGCCCATAAACTGGAAATCATAAACCGCGTCATCATGGCCGTCAATAAGGCATCTTCGCCAGCCGACGCCCTGGATGAAGCGTTGCGCTCAGCGCTGGAATTGATGCAGTTCCGCAGCGGATGCATCTACCTGGTGAACACAACTACTGGCACTGCTGATATCTGTTGCGCCAATGGCTGTAAAAGCGATTTCATCACGGACATGGCACGGGTGGATATGAACGACTCCCGCTATGCCACCCTGATTAAATCCGGTCATGCAGCTTTCGACGGCAATTGCCGGATAACATATCCAGAACTCGCCGAGCAATGGGATATCGCCGCCATGGCGCGTCTGCCTCTCATCTCACAGGATAAAACCATTGGATGGCTGCTGCTGGCCGACAGCATCCCGCACAACTTCACCCCGGCGGAGCGGGACATCTTACTCTCCATTGCCAGGCAAATCGGCACCGCTCTGGCTAAGGCTGAATCCGAGTCAGCCCTGCGCGAGAGCGAAAACCGTTACCGCACTATCACAGAACAATCACTGGTTGGCATACAAATCATTAAAGACAATCAACTTATTTTCGTCAATGAAGGCTGGACTGCCATCACCGGTTACACCCGTCGCGATTTGGAACATTGGAGCAATCGCGATTTCCTGCGAATCATCCATCCGGATGACCGGCAGTTTTTCATGGCACACATCCAGGATGCCCAACAAGCCGGCAACGGCGGGAGCCGTCCCTGTGATTGCCGCTTTATCTCCCAATCCGGCGCAACAAAGTGGGTAGCGCTGCATGTCCGCCGTGTCAACTTTGCCGACGGCGCTGCAATAATGTCCATCATCGTGGACATCACCAACCGTAAACTTGCTGAACAGGCCTTGGCTGCGGCCAACCGACGCCTGCAAGCAAGCGAAGAACAATTGCGGGCAATCAATCGCGAGCTTAGCGCTGCTAATGCGCAATTAAAGGCCGGTGAGCGCAAATTAATGGCCGCCAACCGCGACAAGGAAATTCTACTGAAGGAAATCCACCACCGCGTCAAAAACAACCTGCAAGTGATTTCAAGCCTGCTTAAACTGCAACTCGCATACATCCGGGATGAACAGGCCCGGCAGCTCCTCGGCGAATGCCAAAACCGGATCAAGTCCATCGCCATCGTGCATGAAAAACTCTATCAAGCGCCTAACCTGGCGGAGGTCAACGTCAGCGAATACATTCAAAGTCTGACCAAACACCTTTTCCGCGCCTTACTGGTTGACCCGGCATCCGTTACGGTCAAAATCGAAACCGACAATGTCGTCCTGGGGGTTGACAAGGCCATTCCTTGCAGTCTGCTGATCAACGAATTAGTATCCAATTCCCTTAAATACGCCTTCTCCAGCACCAGGAATACCGGTGAAATTTCTATCAAATTGCTGGCCGAGCCCGGCGCTCGATACGTGCTGGAAGTGGCTGACACCGGCTGTGGCATTCCTGAACATATTGATTTTCGCAATACCGCCACACTGGGCATGCAGTTGGTGATGACTTTTGTTGAACAACTCAACGGCGCCATCACACTGGATAAAAGCCGTGGAACACGATTTATCATCTCCTTCCCCGACGAAAAGCGAGCCGCAGCTATCCAACCTCCGGCTCAGCCATGAAACATACCGACTGTCGGCGCAAACAGAGATTAATGCAAATGCTCGCCCCCCGCGCGCCGGATAAGGCCGCCCGGCTTTATCACCTCGCCGACGCCGTGCGCCGTGTGAACATGGGCGACGCCGTACATGTGCGCGGCATTGTAGAATTCTCCAACTACTGTACCATGCGCTGCCGGTATTGTGGACTGCGGGCGCCTAACCGGCATGTGCGCCGTTACCGCATGCCACCAGAGGAAATTATGGCAGCCTGCCATCAGGTGGCCGATGCCGGCATAACCACAGTAGTTCTGCAATCAGGGGAAACACCATCACGTGCCGATCACAATTTCGGGCGTTTGATCGAACGCATCAAGACCGAAACTGCCTTAGCCGTCACCGTATCGGCCGGCTGCCGTCCCCGCAATGTTTACGCCTATTGGCAAGCCTGCGGCATGGACCGTTACCTATTACGTTTTGAAACCAGCAACACCGATTTGTTTGCACGCTTGCATCCGAATTGCACCCTGGCGGAACGCTTGGCGTGCCTGCGCAGCTTACGCGACTTGGGAGTGCAGACCGGTAGCGGCTTCATGATCGGACTGCCCGGCGAAACACGCTCTATTTTGGCCGATAACATCCTGCTCTGCCGCGCGCTGGACCTGGATATGATCGGCATCGGCCCTTTCATCCCCCACCCCGACACACCGCTGGGGCGGAAGAAAAATGCTTACCACTCCGACCCGGAAATGTTCTTTCGGGCGCTGGCCGCTTTGCGAATTTTCAATCCGCGTAGTCACATCCCAGCTACGACCGCCTTTGACGCGGTTTTCCCCGGCATAGGCCGCAACTTGGCCTTGCAGCGTGGCGCCAATGTTTTCATGCCCAACTGCACACCTGTACTTTACCGCGATGATTACCTTCTGTACCCCGGCAAACCGGATGTGGATAGCGACACCACAGCAGTTGCCCGCGACATCCGGCAGCGCCTGCGGCAATTGGGGCGTCCGATGGGACGCGGTCCCGGACACTCCATTAAGCATAGACCAACTTGACGCCACAGCCACAGAAACAGCCATACCACAGACCGATCTCAGTCACATCGGGACATATCACTACTCCTGCCATCCGGCGATGCGGATATTTTATGACTCAGGATATAGCCGGTTGATCTCGTTCAAGAGGTTTGCGGCGGCCCGACGTTCAGCCTCGCGCTTGTTAGCGCCCGTGCCTGTGGCGGAAAGATTACCCGCCGTAACACGCACCTTGACATAGGCGGCATTCGACGGGCCATTGCGATTTATCACGGTGTATGTCGGACTGGATTTCCAGCGTTTCTGAGCCACAGCCTGCAAGTGCCCCTTGGGGTTATCGCCCCAGAAGTCATGCGGATCTATGGTAATTGTCGGCAAAATGACTTTTTGAAAGATGCGAGTGACGGCCTTTAATCCACCATCCAGATATGCGGCGCCCAATATGGCTTCCATAGCATCCAGCACATTAGAATCGCGGCTGTTTCCCCCGGAGAGCCGTTCACCCTTGCCCAGTAACAAGTACTCGCCCAAGCCAATGGCATGTCCGACGTGCGCCAAAGCCTCGCCGCTGGTGTAACGACTGCGCAGACTGGTCAGCGCGCCTTCTTGCATCTCAGGGTATTTCAGGTAAAGGTAATGGCCGACCACCAACCCCAACGCTGCATCGCCCAAGTATTCCAAGCGTTGATTATCGTCATTAACATTTTCCGTTTCGAATCGGTAAGACCGATGAGAAAGCGCCATGACCAAACCGCGCCGGTGGCGGAAGGCATAACCAAGCTTGCGTTCAAGCCGCCGGTAGGGATTTTTAACAATGGAAAACAGTCTCATGCACGTGGATGAAATTTAGTATGAATACTTTTTAAACGAGATTGATCGAGATGGGTATAAACTTGGGTCGTCGCAATGTCGGCATGTCCAAGCATTTCCTGAATCATGCGCAGTGGCGCCCCATTGTATAAAAGATGTGTGGCAAAGGAATGCCGCAGCGTGTGCGGCGAAATTTGCTTGTCAATACCGGCCAGACGCGCATATTGCTTCACCATATGCCAGACAGTTTTACGGCTGAGGGCGGCGCCTCGGCGGGAGAGAAACACCTCGCGGGCCTCGCGCTCGCCCAGCAAAACCGGCCGGACAGTGGACAGGTAATCATGGAGCAGATGCGCACATGTTTCCGAAAACGGCGTCAAACGCTCCTTTTCACCCTTGCCAATACAACGTAAAAAACCAGCATCGAAATACAAATCGTCCACACGTAACCGGCAGACTTCCGAAACACGTAATCCGGCGGCATACATCGTCTCCAATATCGCGCGGTCACGTCGCCGGAGAGGCGCATCACCTTCCGGCGCGCACAATAACCGCTCCACCTCACGCGGTGACATAGTGGTCGGCAAAGCCTTCCAGAGGCGTGGCGAATCCATGGTCGCCGTCACATCGCGCGCCAGTAAATTCTCCTCATGCAGGTAACGGAACCAGAGGCGAATGGTCACAAATTCCCGGGAAATGGAAGTCAACGCCATGCCACGTTTGCGTTCATCCATCAGGAAGTCCAACACCATCGCCCGCGTGACACGGTTCAAGACTTCCACCCGTCGCCGCTCTAAGAAACGCTTGAAGTTCGCCAAGTCAGAAGCATACGCTGCACGGGTATTCGCGCTCAACCCGCGCTCCAGGCCGACGTAATCCAAAAACTGCTCAATCAACGTCTGCATGTAACGGCTGGAAGGGGTTAATGTTCAGAGGGCGGTGACGACACCCGGCCCGCCACATTGGTCTTAGCTGGAATGTCATTTGCGGCAAATCCGGCATTGGCAATAATGAATTCAAGGTTTTTCCGGGCAATTTGCATGGAATTATAGGTGACGCGCACGATGCCAGCCGAGATATCAGGCTGGACTGTTTTAACCCCAATATGCCGGATGAAAGCATCCTGAATGATGCGGGCGGATTCTTGATCCTTCATATCCGGCACCCGAATTTCCACAGTGCGCAAGTCATGTTTTCGGCAACCACCCACCCAACAACAGCCGACAGCCAAAAATCCCATCGTTAAAATTTTTAACCAGCGCAATGAACAATGCATCTATTCCTCCGATCGCTTGATTAATCTAACCATACACCAGTCCCGGCGTCTTCGGCAAGAAATTTCCGCTAAGTCCATATTTACTCCTGGACTGGCGGCGCATCATCCGCCGAAGGCGCTGCCGCCGCGGGCAGCGGATCAAACAACCAGCGTTTATTGTACCAGAACCATTGCTCCGGCTCAGCCTGCACGCAGCGGTCAAACACATCGAACACCGCCTGCGTCATACGAAGCACATCGGCCTTTTTATCCAGCTCCATATTCGGCCACACCGGATCGAACACCCGATAAACATGGCGTCCCCAGCCAACACGGGTAATGACACAGGGAAAGATCGGCGCATTCGCCCAACGGGCAATAGCGCCCATCCCGGCAGCAATGTTGGCAGTATGCCCCAGGAACTGCACGGACAACGCCGGCGTAGGCGAACGCACATCAGGCAGGATGGCCAAAAGCTTGCCGGACTTGATGCGCCGGACAATCTCCTTCACCGCATGACGATCGCGCAGGATAGTTTCAAACCCGGTTTTAGCCCGCAAACGATTCATGTAAGCATCTGTCAATAGATTTTTCTGGCGGGCGGCAATCGAAAACAGCGGCAACTTGAAAGACAGGCAGGCCAGCGCCGCCATTTCCCAAGCCCCCATATGTATAGTGGCAATAATGCCGCCTTGCCCGGTACTCACCTGAGCGCGTAGTTTGTCAACGCCATCCTCGCTGACCGCACACATAATCCATTCCGAGCTCATCACGGGGATGCGCAACAAATCCACACAACTGAAAATGAAGTTGCGCCATGAGCCCCAAGCGATGCGGCGGACTTCACGTGGCGACAAATTCGAGCCAAAAATCTCACGGATACGCTTCTCGGCAGCGGACACACGGAAGCGCAACACATAGAATCCCAGCCAAGCCAACCCCCACCCCAACGCCAAAGCGACGCGGTACGGCAAGATACCCACCAAGCCGCCTATGGCGCGCATAAGAACATATTCCACATAATGTTTCGGTTTGTGGCGCATGACAGTCCCTGATAATTCAAGCCTTTATTTACGGGCTAAAATCCTGGTGACAACGCGGCGGCATCGGTTCACCATTCGCAACAGGAACGATTGCCGGAACGCGACTGCATTCACCGGACAAACCTCGCTGCAGCAGCCGCATTCGATGCAATCGCGCGGCTGTAAAACCGGCGGGCCGGTAGCGGGCAACGTAATGGCCGGCACGGGACAGGCTGCCACACAACGTCCACAACGGACACAGTCAGCGCCGAATGCAGGCCGGTTCCATAGCCAAGGGCGCAGCAGCCGCACCAGACGTGCAGAAATCAACCTGCCGGCAAATGTTGCCGGCAGCTCAAAATCCGGCAAACCAGAGACAACATCCATATCGCCGATTAAAACCGGCGCAAGCGCATCCCGCTGCGCCAGCAACGGCGCCAAGCAGGGCAACTGTTCTGGTTGAACACCAAGGTATTTTGCCAGCTCCATTTCCAAAGCTACACCATCATTGGCAGCAGCCAGAAAACCCAATTGCACAGGCCGGCCGCCGGTCGGACCATTGCCTTCCATCGCAGTAATGGCATCGCAAATCGTTAATCCTGGTTGCACCAAGTCGTATAAGTGCGCAATAAAATCGCCCAACATGGCCGGCGTGGGAAAGGCTTTATGAAGGGCGGTTTTTTGCGCCCCCGGCAGTACGCCGAAAATATTTTTTACTGGGCCGGTTAAAATCGTCAGCAAATGCGTCTTTAATTTCGGCGCATTGACAACCAAATCCGCTTCCAGCACCGGCCGGGATATACTGAATGAGACTCCCTGATAATTAAACATGCGGGAGCCTGACTGCTCCAGGTTCAAGAGCGGTGTGCGTTCATCGGCACATATTGCGGCAAACCCCGTGGCCTCCCACACACGTTCCATTTTGTGAGGCGCAGCGGCGCTATCCCCCACCACAACAGTATAACCCCGTCGGCGCAAATGACGAATGATGGCGCGTACGACCTCCGGATGCGTTGTGACAGCATCTGCTGGCGGCCGGTCGGTCAGCAGGTTAGGCTTGATCAACGCGCGCCGCGCGCCACTTGCCGGCGCCGGCAGACACAAATCTTCCATGAGCCGCCCCACTGCCGTCTCTACCGCTGCCGATTCGTAATCCGCGCATTTAGCGAAAACAACCGCCGTCATGACGGGGCACCCGGTGATGGCGGACCGGCAGGCGGTGCGGGTGGACGTGCCAAAGCCACACGCAGTGGATAACGCAACCGCAGCTCGTTCTCAAGCAGAATTTCCATCCAGTAGGCGCCAGGTTCGGGGAAATTCAAGTTGACAAAAAACTCCACGTTAGTCATGGTGGATTCAATAGAACGTAATTTGATGGGAATTTCACGACCGGACACCAGCACTGTGGACTGGTCCGGTTTGACAATCCGCGTCAGTTGCCGGAATTCGCCGACGCCGCCACACCAACGGTTCACCACACAAACACGTGGAAAACTCATCGGCAAGCGCGATGCTGTGATGAAGTCGAACAGGCCAATCAGTATGAACTTGCCATTATTCTCCTGGCGCACATCATCACAAATCACACTGCACTGCAAGTCGGGCATTATTTTAGATTCCATGGAGCTTTCATTTCCGTTTGTTTTACGCCACGCTGCCGCATTGAATGACGGCAGGCGGCCATGTTTCCGCCGTCAGTATGGCACACGTTTCACCGGCGCAACGATTGGCGTATAATGTCCTCCACCGTTCCCTCAGGCGGCAGACGCGCCGCTGCCGCCGCCGCCATTTTTTGCGCTTCCGCAGTTTTATATCCCAAAGCCACTAAGGCGCGCGCAGCATCCTGGACGCGCCTGTCATCCGTTAGCGCTGCCACATCGCCGGGTAGTCCAGGTTGACTGATTTTCTCACGCAATTCCACTACCAGCCGATCGGCGGTTTTGCGCCCGATGCCGGAAATACTGCTTAAACGGGCAGTATCGCCATTGGCAATCGCGGTGGCCAATTCGGTTGCCGCTAAGCCGCTCAAAGCGCTCATGGCGGTACGCGGCCCAATCCCAGTCACGCCCAACAGCAGACCGAACATCCGGCGTTCCGCCTGTGTAGCAAAGCCGTACAAAAGATGCTGGTCCTCGCGCACATAGTCATGCACCCAAATACGGCAGCGCGCTCCAACATCCGGCAGACGCGCATAACTGGTTAGTGAAACAAACACTTCGTAACCGACTCCACCGAGTTCCAAGACTACACGTGTAGGTGATTTTTCCGCCAGACATCCATCCAAAAAGTCAATCATGTCAAATTTCCTTAGGTGCAAGCACGCTATGAAAGCGCATGGCGCCATGCAAATGACAGACGGCAATGGCTAACGCATCCGCAGCGTCCTCCTGGGGCTCATCGCACAGATGCAACAAGGTCATAATCATTCGGCGCACCTGCTCCTTATCTGCGGTGCCGTGCCCGGTCACTGACATCTTAACCCGTCGCGGCGGATATTCGCACACCGGAATGCCGGCGGCGGCAATGGCAGCCAACGCCGCGCCGCGCGCCTGCCCCAAAGCCAGCGCCGTTTTGACGTTTTTACAATAGAAGACACCTTCAATGGCCGCCGCATTCGGTTCACAGCGCCGGATGACATCAGTCAACTGCTGCGACAAATGCAACAGGCAATGCGATACCGGGCGCGTCGGCGGGTTACGGATTACGCAATACTCCACCGCCTCCATGATATTGCCGCGCGCCTGCACCACAGCCACACCGGAAGAGCGCAGCGATGTATCCACACCTATCACCCGCAGCGCCGATTGGCGGGCGTTGTAGTTCATTTCTCTTCCAATTCCGCCAGTAATGCTTCATCTACATCCAGATTGGAATAGACATCCTGGACATCATCATTTTCCTCCAACGCCTCAATGAATTTGATGGCATGGGAGGCTACGCTTTTATCGGTCACTGTTACATAATTATCTGGAATCAGAGTGATTTCAGCGGAAGTAGTTTTGATTTCAGCTTTCTCCAGCGCATCCACCACCGCCTGATATTCCGCAGGCTCAGTGATGATCTCATACTCGTTGCCGTCTAATTGCATATCTTCCGCGCCGGCTTCCAACACGATATGCATTAGTTTATCTTCCTCTACCTCAGCAGCATCCACCAAAATCTGACCTTTACGCTTGAAACTACGCACAACCGAACCGGGCCCCGCCAGACTACTGCCAAAACGGGTGAAGATGTGGCGGATTTCAGAAGCGGCACGGTTTTTATTATCAGTCAACGCCTTGACAACCAAAGCCACACCACCGCCGGCATAACCCTCATAAACAATTTCCTCCAACTGGGCGCCGGCGATTTCACCGGTACCCTTCTTAATGGCACGTTCCACATTATCAGAGGGCATGTTGGCTGCACGTGCCTTATTGATGATAGTGCGCAACGACGGATTCATATCCGGATTGCCACCGCCCGCGCGAGCCGCCAAAGTCAATTCCTTGCTCAACCGGCTGAATATCTGACCGCGTTTGGCATCCGCTGCGCCTTTTTTGTGTTGAATGGTTTTCCACTTACTGTGACCGCTCATCTGGTCCTCCTGCTATTTTAAGCGCCAACTTCTTTCCAATTAAACCGCCGTTGCCGGCGGCATGTTATATCCCAGCAATTCCGCTGAAGCGTCCACACCAAACTCCTGTTGCCAGCCGTTGGTAAACCCCATATCTTCCATGCATCGGCATACGAGCGCATATTCCGCGGGCGTCACCCGCCGGTCCCAACCCGCACAATAAGCCGCGCGATACGCCGGCACATATTGCCCCATCACGCTCACTGCGGTTTCCGGGCCAAGATTCTCCGCAATCCATTCCAAACTGGCGCAGGCCTCATGCGCTCTCCCCGGCAGAACCAGCACACGGCAAATCAGCCCTGTCATGACCACCCCGCGATCATCCAGACGCAAGGGACCAACTTGCCGCCACATTTCCCGGAGCGCCCGGCGGGCCAGACATACATAGTCCGACGCATCCGAAGCAGCCTTAGCGGTTGACTCCTCAGCATATCGCAAGTCAGCCAGATAAACCGCCACCCGGCCTTCCAGAGCGCGCAATGTATCTACTCGCTCATAGCTGCTGGTGTTATATACGACGGGTAAATTTCCGCCGCCAGCCTGCGCCCGATCCAACGCCTCAACGATCTGCGGCAACCACGGCGTCGGGCTGACTAAGTTCCAGTTATGACAACCGGTTGCCTGTAATTCCAGCAAAATCTCCGCCAACCGCTCTACACTACAATCTTGCCCTGCCCCCTCCTGGCTCCATGGATAGTTTTGACAATATAGGCAACGCAGCGTACAGCGGCTGAAAAAAATCGTGCCGGACCCACGCGTTCCGACCAACGGTGGTTCCTCACCGAAATGCGGCCCATAACGATATATGCGCGGTAGATGTCCAGCCGCACAATACCCGCGCGCGCCATCTAAACGCCGCGCCCGGCATCGGCGTGGACACAACTCGCAGGCCGCCGCATTAAGCGCCGCCGGTTGAATTTCGGTCAATCCTCTGTTTCCTTGACTTTTTCGGATTCCGCAACAACTTTTTGTGCAATATTGGATGGCACAACATCATACCGTGCGAAATGCATTTCAAACGAGCCACGGCCGCCGGTAATGCTGCGCAGTTCTGAACAATAACGGAACAATTCCACCTGCGGAACATCCGCCGTAATAACCTGCAACCCATCCTGCACATCCACTCCCAGGATACGCCCCCGGCGCTGGTTAAGGTCGCCGTTGATGTCACCCATATACTGGTCGGGCGCCATGACTTTGATGTTCATAATCGGCTCCAACAGCACCGGCTTCGCCTTGCTCATGGCATCCTTAAAAGCGCGTGAGGCAGCGATCTTGAACGCAATTTCTGAGGAATCCACATCATGATATGACCCATCATAAACAGTAACCCGAACATTCACCACAGGACGCCCAGCCATCACCCCCTGCCGCATAGCCTCCACAAATCCCTTTTCACAGGCAGGAATGAAATTACGCGGAATGACGCCACCGACTACGGCATCTTCAAACCATTCCTCTTCGCCCTGTGGCAGCGGCTGCACCTTAGCATACACTTCCGCATATTGACCACGGCCGCCGGATTGCTTCTTATGCCGATAATGCCCGTCGCCGATACCGGTGACCGTCTCGCGGTATGAAACTTTGGGTACTCTGAACTCCAGGTTTAGATTATTGCGCTTGCGCACCATTTCGCGCACAAGCTCCAAGTGGGCATCACCCATACCGGAGAGGATCATCTCGTTTGTGTCCGCATTGCGTTCCACTTTCAAGGTCGGATCATCTTCCGTTGCCCGTTGTAGAGCGATGCCGATCTTGTCATCTTCACCTTCCTTGGCAAACACCGCGTTAAAGACGACCGGATCACGGAACACCACCGGCGCAAATTCAATTTTACTGCCGGTAGCGCAGAGGCTGTCGTTCAATTGCGTGTTTTTCAACTTCGGCAGGGCAATAAGATCGCCCGCGCGTGCCTCGTCTATCGGCGTCTGCTTTTTACCGCAGAGCACGAAAAAGGCGCCGACAGACTCCTTGACACCACGGGTGGAATTAAGCACTTCCATCCCTTCCCGCAATGTCCCGCTGATGACACGGAGAAACGCCAACTTGCCGGCATACGGGTCCGTCAGGGAACGCCAGACGAAGGCGCTGAACGGCGCATCCGGCGCGATGTCCACTGTTTGCCCCTGAGCATCCTTCATGGGGCAATCCACCGGCGATGGAAAGAGGCGGATGATACCATCCAACAGCTCCACCACACCGGCATCTTTCGGTGTCGCAACGGCAAAAACCGGCACCAAACTCCCTGCCTTTACGGCGGCGCGCAGTCCTTTTTCAACCTCGGCGGGCGTCAACTCTTCACCACCCAGGAATTTCTCAATCAGCGCATCATCAGTTTCCGCGGCCTTTTCAAGCAGCGCATTGCGGGTTTCCGCAGCAGCGTCAGACAGTTTAGCCCGCGCATCCAACAAAGACACCGGCTGACCGTCCACCCAAGCGATCACCGGCACACATTCCCCACCCCAGGTACCTTGAAGTTCCCCCAGAGTTTTGGCGAAATCCGCCGATTCGCGATCCATTCCGGTAATCACCACGGCGCGCGGCAGACTGCGATTTTCACATTGCCGCCAAGCGGCGCGAGTGCCGACTTGGATACCGCTGACAGCATCCACCGCTATCAACACGGCATCCGCCGTATGCAGAGCGGTTTGCACTTGCCCAAAAAAATCATCCGTGCCCGGAGTGTCCGTAAACATCAATTTCGTCTTCGCACCTTGCGGGTTTTTATAAACGGCAGACAAAGGCGTAGCATAAATACTGCTCTTGCGCGAAATTTCCTCGTCGGTGTAATCACTTATGCCGGCGCTGCCAGCCGGCGCACTCACACCCATTTTGACAAGCATGGCATCGCACAAGGCTGTTTTGCCGCTGCCGCTGTGTCCCGCAACCGCGAAATTGCGCACGTCTTTAACCGCAATATCTTTCATAATCCTCCTTCGATTGACATCCCAACACAAACTATTTGCGCCACACCTGAACCCATAACGAGGTCATTATGCCGCAGATTCACATCACGGATTCGGGTTGTTGTTTACACGAATTATCCCGACCGACCTAACCCCACCATAGGTTGCAGGTTATAGCCTAATTGGCAAGTAAATGCAAGACAATCAATGCCGTTTTAGGATCAGTCCACCGTACGGGAACCAACCTTGTGCCGCCAGATCAGGATAAAGATCACCACCGAGGCCAACGCCATCCCCGCAATTGCCCAGAACGCCAGGGGATGCTGCATATTTATCGGCATCCGCACATTCATTGAAAAGGCGCTCACGACGAATGTCGGGACCATAATACCTATGGTGATAATGTTCAACGTCTTCATCAGGACGTTCAAATTGTTGTTAACTATGGACACACGTGCATCCATCATGCCGCCCAGAATGGTCGAGTAAATATCAGCCAGACGATAACACTGGTTATTCTCGATTAAAATATCTTCCAGCAATTCAACATCCGCTTCCGTCATCTTTAACTTGACGGCATTGTGTTTACACCGGTCAATCAGGGATGCATTGGCATTGATGGCGCTGAGATAATACACCAGGCTTTTTTCCAAGGTAAACAAGTTCAACAGGTACTTGTTTTCCATAGCGGTACTGATCTTCTGTTCAAGAGAATCAGCAATCATATTGATCACCTTCAGGTGCTCCACATAATGCTGAATCGTGCGGTAAAGCACCCGCAAAGTCAGATCCAGCAGGGAATTCACCCGATTGAACAACTTGCCGTTGAAAAGCTGAATATCGTCGGACAACAAAACTATCAGACGTTCCTCAAAGAGAAAAACTCCGACTGATCCCACCTTGAAAAGATATTGATCACGGGAGGAATAGTTCTTTGGTCGCTTGAAGATCATAGCCACATGGTCATCCTCGAACTCCAAGCGCGACACCTCGTCGGGGTCGAGGGCGGAATTCAGCGTATGTTCATCCAGCTTATATGTGCCAAGCAGCAGCTTACGTTCGGCATCGTCCGGTGTTACGAACACCAAAATATTGCCGGGTTGATCGTCACACTCCTGCAAATGCCCATCCTTCAGTAAATATTGCTTTAACATAAACCTGAATCCGTAACGTAATAATCCTGCTTAAAACCAGCATCGCAAACAAAGCCGGCATTTCCGGCGATACAACAGGCCACTATTTAACGATTTTCCGGCCAAGCGTCAAGCGGCATTTGTGCGTGGACATTCCACGGCAAACTTGCCAACTGCCGAATATATGGTTACACTTCCCCATGCAATTCGCAATTATAATTTTCTTGTAACGGGGGCCGGATGGACACTAATTCGCCTTGGTCGCGCAGCGCCACGCGCAGCGTGGCGCTGATGCTACTCCTAACGCTGCTGGTCATGCTTTTCTGTCGCGGTTTGATTGAGTCAGACGAGGGACGCTACGCGGAAATACCGCGTGAAATGGCAGCGTCAGGAAACTGGATGGAAATACGTCTGCTGGGTTTCAGGTATTATGAAAAACCACCCTTGACCTACTGGCTAACCGCCCCGGCCATCGTCGCCTGTGGCGCCCGCGACTGGGCTGTTCGTATCCCGCTGGCATTGAATCTATTAGGCATTGCCTGGCTGTTCTACCGTTTAATGCGCCGAGAATGGTCCGCCGCTTACAGCCGCATCGTCTTTCTCGTCGCCGCTACCTCACTAGGGTTCATAATAGGGCTCACTCTACTGATGACCGATCCGTTCCTCACGTTGTTTTTCTCTTTAACTTGTTACTGGGCATACCTATGGTTTGAAGCACCGCCGACAGCAGTTGGCAAACGCACTGCTCTGGCCGTAGGCGTCGGCATCGCCGCAGCCTTAGGATTCCTTACTAAGGGCGCCGTAGCCGTGGTCTTGCCTGGAGCAATCATCCTGATCTGGACCGCCTGGGAACGGCGTTTGCGCAACCTGCGCCTTTCGCTGCTGGTCTTGTCCGGCGTAATTTTTCTGACCATCGCCGGTAGCGCCTTATTCCTGATTGAACAGCACAATCCCGGATTTTGCCGACAATTTATCTGGGATGAACATATCGCCCGTTTTCAAGGCACATGCGCTTTGCAAGGCCATGAGGAGCCATTCTGGTTTTTCGCCTACATTATTCCGCTCCTGATGACACCCTGGACCTTATTCGCAGTGCGCGCCGTACGGACAGCAATAAAGCGCCACGCACTCAGCACTGACCGCCTGACACGGCTACTGCTGGTCTGGGCAGTAGTCGTGGTACTGTTTTTTTCCATCAGCACGGGTAAATTGATGTCCTATGTCTTGCCGGCCATGGTTCCAATCATGATCCTGCTGGGCCGATGGGGTGTCGCCGAACCATTCGATGGCACGGCAACCGACCGCCGTTTGATCCGCCTTGGCATTGCGGGGGTGTTATTTGTCGCTGCGGCATTGATTCTGGTGTTGGCAGTCGGACATACAGGTCTCCTGTCCGATCAGTTACAAAAACCCAACGCCATCAGCCTGCTGGCCTTACTGCCGGTGGTTGTCTGCACTTGGCAAGCCCTGCGCCGCCTGCATGTTGGCGACGATTTCCGGGCGCCCATGGCGATTTGCAATGCTGGCATCCTTTTGACTGCTGCCTTGATGCTGACCCCCCTGGCCGGTCACGCCTTCAACGCCCAAGCCTACAAAAACTCATCCATTGTTTACAAGACGCTGGCGACCAAGCTGGAACCAGAGGACCGCATTATTTCCTTATGGTCTTACCGTCCTTCACTCGCTTTTTACACCGGCCGGATTTACCGTCCTTACCAAAACCAGAACGAATTATTGTTCGGTATCAACATGGAGCCGGACCGCCCAGCCGACATCCAGCATCCGGATGAAATCCGCGCCATGGCCGCCGAAAAAAAGGGCCGAATATATGTTCTGATTGAGCCGGAAGAATACATCACCCGATTCCAGGACCTCGGACTCAAATATCGTAAAACGGATTTGCCGAGCGACCCCAGAACCATCGTTCTGGAAATCCTCCCGGAATAGGCCGCTTACCGGCGCCGCAGCGCTGTTTTGACATCGTCCACGAAAATGGCTTGTCACTGCATTACAAAAACGCTAGATTGCGGGTATGCAAGACGATAACACAAACACCGACACAAACACCGAAGAAATCCCCAGCGATTCCGCATCGGAAGTCCTGAACGCTATCGCCGCTTTCGAGAAAATTCTGGAAGCTATTCCGAATGATCGCATTTCCTTGGAAACGTTAGCCGATGCGTACGACAAGATCGGCGACCGCGTGCGCGCCCGGACCCATATGCTGCGCCTTGGACGAGTGCTGCTGGATGAAAAAGACGAGGACGCCGCCCGCGACTTGTTGCACAAACTCCGCGCCTATGCCTCCAACGATGATGAAGTCAGCAACCTCATCGCCAAGATTGAAAAAATGGAGCCTGAGAAAGTCCGGCCCGTGGTATTGGATGGGCCGGACCGGTTGGGCCAACATCGCACCGCCAACATTGCCGCGGAAATGTCTTTCGCGTGGAATTTACTACAGGCAAAAAAACTGACTAAGGAAGAATACGCCAGCGTGGTGCATGATCTGACAGAAAACTCCACCAAACCCGCGCTGATAACCGTTTCCACCCTGCACGTGCTGAATGACCGGAATTTTCCGGGAATAAACGACGCGCTGGCATTCGCCGCCAATGCCTGCAACACCCCAATGATACGCTTGGCTAATTTCGAAACGCCCCTGGAGACAGCGACGCTGCTGCCACTGGATTTCACTATCCGGCGCGGAGCGATCATATTTGAATTGATGGGGAATGACGCGCTGGTGGCCGTACTCAATCCATACGACGAGCAGCTTGCTATGGACATCGAGGATCTGACAGGCAAACCGGCTTATCTGTACTTGGTGCATCCCGCCGACTTCGACGCCACCATAGAAAAAATCAAATTCCAACAAAATGAAGCGGCGCAGGCTCAACTCACCTAATACAACGTAGCGCCAACCTTCAGGAAACGTGTTTCACCTTGATAGCGTAGGTAAACACCATCTCCCTGAATTTTCAGCAGGGTCACCCCTTCAATTTCGCCACCGGCAAAAATCATGGTGTTATTGATTCGCGCCGCGCCTTCGCCGGGCACCGCGCTACACAAGACCCCTGATAAATTCAACCGCGGCCAGACCACCGGCTTCGCAGGCGGCGCCGGGGGGGCCGCAGGCGCAGGTGTCTTAGCCACAACCGGCGCAGGCTTGGGCGCTACAACCGGCGCAGGTTCGGTGGCCGCAACCGGCGCTGGCGCCTCGGCTGGCGCTGGTTTAGGGGCCGCAACCGGTGCAGATGCCACGGCCGGCGCTGGTACCACATCCGGCGCAGGTGCGGGGGGCGCAATCGGCGCTGGCGCCACCTCAGCCGGAACCTGCGCCGCGGCTGACGCAGATGGCGGCGGCGTTACGGCCGACGGCAACGTTGTCTCCGGTTGCGCAGGGGGAGCCGCAGCGACATCCGCAGGGGACTCCACCGGAGCGGCTGCCGGTACGATCACATCTGGGGCCGGTTGAATCAAGTCCGGCGATGCCGCCGGCTGCGACGCCAGCTGCACCTTTTCACCGTCGGCCTGAAAATGTTGCCAAGCCATCCACAATAAGCCAAAGACGGCCGATATAATCACCAACACCAGCAGCAGCACGCCCAACACCCTTAATCCGGGACGCCGCGTGTCCGGCGCCGAATCAAGCGGTTCTTCAGAAACTGGTTCCGGCTCCGGCACGGACTTGCGCAATGAAAGTTTGCTGCGTGGCGGCGTTTGTTCCGGTGGCGGCGTGGGCGGGATGGCTGCTGCCGACGCAGGCTGCTCAGCCGCTCCCGACGGCTGACCGTCACCGAACTCCTCTTGTTGTCTTTTAAGCGCTTCCTGGATTAAGCTCATATATTTTCCACCTTTTCCCCTCTTATGCTTCTTGCGCCTCTTTGTGGCTAATCCTCTTCCCCATCTGTGTCAATCTGCGCCCATTTCTCCCCTTCGCTACCTTGGCATTCTTGGCGTCTTCGCGGTTAATCTAATCTATTCCTCTCCCTTTTGTGTTTCCGCCACTGTATCCTATTCGAGGTTTCCCTCCAGTTGCCTGATGGCTTTATCAACGTGTGACGCTCCTATTTCCATGGAGTTCGCGACGTAGCCGGCCAGCATGGTGATGTCGCACAAGCTATTGACCAATCGTGGCACGCCCCGGCTGTACTCATAAACCCGGTGCAAGGCTTCTCCGCTGAACAACTCGCCGCCGGTCCACCCGGCAGTCTGCAGGCGATGGCGGACATAATCGCCGATTTCTAATTCCGTCAGCGGCAACAAGTGATAGCGGACAGTGATGCGTTGGCGCAATTGGCGCAATTCCGGCGCCGCCAAGCGCTGTTTCAATTCCGGCTGCCCACACAACACGATTTGTAGGAGTTTATGCTGATCGGTCTCCAAATTGGAGAGCAGACGCACCTGTTCCAGCAGCGCCGGCGTCAGATCCTGCGCTTCGTCAATAATAACTGCCACATTATTCCCATTGCGTAATTGTTCCAGGAGGAAGGCATTCAAACACTCAATATAGGCCAGGCGGTCACGGCCTTTGACACTCAATCCGAAATCAGCCAGAATCGCCCGCAACAACTGGCTTTCCGTCAGGCAGGGATTCAAAATCATAGCCGTCCGGATTTTGCTTGAGAGTCTGGATAAAACAGCCCGGCAGAGCGTGGTTTTACCGGCGCCGACTTCGCCGGTCAGTTCAATGAATCCCTTGCGGTATTCGATACCGTAAAGCAGATGATCAAACGCCTCACGGTGCCGCGGGGTAAAAAAGAGGAACCGCGGATCCGGTGTGATATTAAAAGGCGCTTCTTTCAGACCGTAATGTTGAAAATACATAACTTCAATCGTGTAAATGGCCAGCGGCCTCATTATGCTGATGGTGTTGATCCGGAACACACTCATGGTGATGTTGACATATATAGCGATTATGTGCAAGCATGTTATCCATGAGGCGCTCGGCAGGCGGCTGGGGCGATTCGCCATGGCGCAGCGCCTCAAGACGGGCGCGTGCCCCGATACGTCCAGGGAATACGGCGAGTATGTCACTATACAATTCCATCGCCACCGCCGTTTCGCCCTGTATCTCAGCCAGCAAGGCGCGATACATTTTCATTTGCGCCGCATCCAGAAGCGCATCGTCATCATCAGCGGTGTGCGGATGCGGCCAGAGACGCAGGCCGGCATCGAGCGCGGCAGCCGCAGCCCGCAGGTGGCCAAGACGCAATCTCAGCCGTCCCTGTTCCAGAAAAATCCGGTAATCGCGCGGGTGATGCTGATGAGCTTCGCGCATCAATTCCAATGCCAAGTCCGGCCGTCCGATCTGCTCGGACAGCCAGAAGGCGCTTACCACATAAGCCATGACATTGTCAGGGTCCATCCGCACAGACAGGAACAGCCACGGTAAGACTTCTTGCAGCTCACCGGGTTGCAGGTGTTCTTGTATCCGTGGCGCAATGGCATCGTGCAGCGCGCAGATTCGACCGGAGAAGGCTCGCTCCGGCGGCGGTGAGACTCCTCTATGAAATACGTTATCCGCCTTTAAGAACAAGCGTTCACCCAGAGCTGCACGGCTGCCACCGAGCAGACGCAGAAAGAATGGCGTGGCGACGGCACGGCCGGTTGTCCCCGCCGCTACGGCAGTACGCTCAAAAATCAGAGAAGCCAAGCTGAAGGACGCCACCCATAAGATGACAGTCACCAGCAATGGACGAATCATTGGTGTGCGCATATGATCCTTTCCGCCTCAGATTCGCGCAGCGCGTGAAAATCTTTTGTTGCGATAAAGCAACCAGGCAATGGATAACAGCAGACTCGTCAAAACCACCCCGTATGCCAGAATCATGCCGGCCGCGCCCCAATCCGCCGGCGGCCGGCTATGCGCCAGACGCAAGCGTAAATCGAACAACTCCAGATGCGGTAGCGCAAAGTAGAGCGCAAGCAGCAAATCGCGCCGGACGCCTGAGGCATACACAGCCAATTCCGGAATCCGCGGCGCCAGGAAATAAGCGCCTAGACTCAAGACATATGTCAATGCCGCGGCAGCATCGTAATTCATGCGGGTGGAAAACATAACACCCATCGCCGCCAGTACAGATAGGAAGGCAGCCTGAAGCAATCCATATTGAATAAAAACGGCGCCGGTGAAAAACCCACCGCGCAGCGCCAAAACCACCGCCAGAACGACATGCAACCAAAGGCTGGCGGCAAGCCCTCCCGCCCAAGCTCCCAGCCATTTACCGAACAATAACTGCCAGCGTGTCACGGGCTTGGAAAGCAGTATGAAAATTGTGCCTTCCATTTCCTCACGCGGCAGTTGGCGCGCAGCATAATTGACTGTAAGAAACCAGGCGCAAAACCAGACCATTAACAGGCCGATTTCTTTAACATACCCCGGCATTCCACCTAACCCGAAGATGTTCAGGGAGCTAATCCCCAGAAGCAAAGCGCCCATCAGGATCAGCATGACATACACATCCTTGCGGCGCAGCATCTCCAGCAGAACAATTCGGGCTATGGTCAGGATTTGGCGCATGCCGTCAACCTCAGAAAATATTGTTCCAGACTTTCGCCTGGCCGAATCAGATCGGCAAGCGCGCCGGAAGCCGCCAGACGGCCACGGGTTATGATACCCACGCTATCGCAAACTTTTTCCACCTCTGACAACTCATGCGAGGAAAAAAACACCGTACATCCCCGCGTACGCAGGTCTTCCATGATCCGCCGGACTTCAATCCGTCCCAGCGGATCGAAACCGCTGGTCGGCTCATCCAGAATCACCAATTCAGGGTCGTTCATCAACGCCTGTGCCAGGCCAAGGCGTTGCAACATGCCGCGGGAATAAACGGCTATCAGCCGGTCGGCTGCTTCGGCCAGTCCGACCTGTCCGAGCAGGACACCAGCCCGCCGGCGCGCCACTGCGGCTGACATATTAAAGAGTTGCCCCATATTGCACAGCAACTCCCGCCCGGACAGGAACCGGTAAATCTCCGGACGCTCGGACATGTATCCGATCCGGCGGCGCGCCGCCGCCCGGCGGACATCGCCACCCAGAACCCGCAGGCTGCCGGCTGACGGCGCAATAAATCCCAGCAGCGCATGGATGGTAGTGGTTTTGCCAGCGCCGTTTGGACCGATAAAACCGAATACATGCCCACGCGGCACACTCAAATTCAATCCATCCACCGCGCGCATCCGGCCGTGCCGCGTGGTGAATTCCACGACCAGGTCTTGTATTTCAATCGCCAGTTCCATGCCCCATCGCCATCAATTTGTCAATTTTACGCTGGAAATAACGCCGTTGCCGCGAGGTGACCAGCTTCTCCTGTGTAATCCGTCTGCGCAACCCGGGCCAGTCCAGTCCGGCCGTGGCGCCCAAGTGCGTTTTACGCGCAATCGCAACGGCTGGGTCAACATCCTCCAAGTCTGCCAAATGTTCCTTGACATACTGGTAAGCGTCACGGAAAGGCATACCGCCGGCGGTCAACTCCAGGGCACGGTCAGTTGCGAAAACTGCGGGCTTAAATCCACGCAGCAGAGCTTCCCGGTCAACCGCCAAGCCGGACATCAGGGGACGCATGACACCAAGCGAGGCTAGAACAACCTTAAAGCCACGCATAAACGGCGCTTTGGTTTCCTGTAAATCCCGATTATATCCACTCGGCAATCCCTTTACCATATCTGCCACACCGAAGGCGTCCGCCAACATACCTGATGCGCGCGCACGCAACAATTCCAGGATGTCCGGATTGTTTTTCTGGGGCATAATACTACTGCCTGTACACAAATCCGGCGGCAGACGAAAATATCCGAACTCCGGCATGGTGAAAATCATCAAGTCCTGCGCCAGACGCGAGAGTGTCAACATAACCTGCGACAACGCCATTAAGATCGTAGATTCCAGTTTTCCGCGGGTGTTGGCAGCGGCTATCACGTTATGACACGGCGCAGCGAATCCCAGCAGTTGCGCGGTCAACCGGCGGTCAATCGGCAATGGCACACCGTACCCTGCCGCTGATCCCAGCGGGCAGCGATCGTTCAGGTCATAAGCGCTCCGCAGCAAAACCAAATCTTCCAGCAGCCCCTCGGCATAGGCGCTGGCCCATAAACCGACGGTACTGGGCATGGCCGGCTGCATATGTGTGCGCCCCACCATCGGCGCCCGGCGCCAACGGTAAGCAAAGCTCGTCAAAACCGAT
Organism: Kiritimatiellia bacterium; assembly: GCA_050944835.1. GTDB lineage: Bacteria > Verrucomicrobiota > Kiritimatiellia > JAAZAB01 > JAAZAB01 > JAXGPF01. The sequence goes on along the minus strand of JBMNRV010000005.1, from coordinate 17,265 downwards.
GCCAGAGCCAATAGCTCCGTTTCCACGGCGAGCAGCCGCTCCTTGGCGTACAGCCGCAAATCAACGGCCACCTGATCGTTGCGGCTACGGCCGGTATGCACACGACGCCCCAAATCACCCAGCCGCGCGGTCAAGACCCGCTCCACGGCCAAGTGCACATCCTGATCGGCAATCGTGATGGTAAATTGCCCTTTCCGGGCGAGACGCCGGATACGCTCAAGTTCGCCTACAACTCGCGCCGCATCCGTCCGGGTGAACAAACGCGGACGCACAGGAATTTGCGACAACATAACCACATGCGCCGCGGAACCAATGCAATCGGCATCTACCAACTCCCGGTCAAGAATTAAATCTTCACCGGCTGTGTATTCCAGCGCCAGTGGCGCGATAGAGCCTACGGTTGTTTTAAGCTTGCCGTCTAACGCCGCCATAATGTTCACCTTTCATTATTCCAAATTCGCCGGAAGCGGCATCCGAGCCACGTCATCCTGCCCGGGCAAGTCGCCTGCCAAAACATTTCCCTTTTCATGTTATATCTAGTGGCTATAATAACAACCACATAACGCAATTTCAATCGCGAACACTAGAAAACTAAAGCGGAGTAAAAAGAACCACGGATGAACACGGATGGACACAGATGACGAGGGAGGGGTTCACACGAAGACGCGGAGACACGGAGGAAAGAACCACAGATGACGCAGATTTTTAGGTCGCTACTTCGGGATCGCCGACCATGTGGGTTGCGGGCACAAGCCCCAACGGGGCGTAACATGCCCTTTCAGGGCTGGCTCCATATCTCCACATGACAAATCCACGTTTATCCGTGTCCATCCGTGGTTCTTTTTACTCTTTGGAAACCAACGTAAATTTATTAGGAAACAACGGCATATTCATCCTGATAGGATGACACTGAATCATAAACAAATTAGGTCAAAGCCATCTCCACCAAAATATCGCCATGCAAAAACATTTTGAAGATCAAATCCGCCAAATTGAGAATATTTTAGACACACACCTGCCGTCCGCTGACACCATGCCTTCATCATTGCATGCCGCCATGCGGTATAGTGTATTCGCGGGCGGCAAACGCCTGCGCCCGCTACTGTGCCTGGCGGCCGCCAAGGCTGCCGGTGGCGATGAAGCGTCGGCCCTGCTGCCAGCCGCGGCCTTGGAAATCCTGCACACTTATACTCTGATCCATGACGACTTGCCCGGCATGGATAACGACACTATGCGCCGCGGCAAACCCACGCTCCACGTAGTTTACGGTGAAACCATCGCTATTTTGGCTGGCGATGCTCTCCTGACCATGGCCTTCGAATGGCTGGCTGAGACCGTTGCCCCGCCCCCCTACCACCCTAACCAATTAAGCTTGGAATTGGCACAAGCCGCCGGCAGCCGCGGCGTAATTGCCGGCCAAACGGAAGATATCGCCGCTGAACGCCAACCACCCGATCCGGCCCGCTTGGAATTCATCCACAAGCATAAAACCGGCGACTTGATTCGTGCAGCCGTCCGCATGGGCGCTATTGCCGCCGGCGCATCAGCCGACACATTGAAAGCGCTGACAGCTTACGGCGAGCATATCGGCCTGGCCTTTCAGATAGTAGATGACTTATTGAACACCACGGCGGATGCCGGACAACTTGGAAAGGCCGTCGGCAGCGATGCCCAACGCGGCAAAATGACTTGGGTCTCCGTACATGGGCCGGAGGCCGCCAAACAAACCGCCAATTCTCTGGCTGCAGCCGCCAAGTGTGATTTGGATGGTCTACCGGGCGACACAACGCGGTTGCGGGAACTGGCGCACATGATGATCGAGCGCAAGAAGTAATCACTATAAAACCGCCAAGAGAGAGGAAAGATTAACCGTCAAGACCCCAAGGGGATTTGGTGTCACACAGAAGACGCGGAAGACACAGAGGAGGAAATTAAACCGCAGATTGACGCAGATTAGCGCAGAACGGATGGAGGAAAAGGTGTTACACGGACGCAGAGGTGCGAGCCGCACTGGCGACGCGGAGGAAAGAACCACGGATGGACACGGATTGGGGAAAGGATTATCCATAAATGCCGTGCTAACCGGCATCTGCCGGTCTGGCGGATCGGCTGACACCCTGGTACGCGAATTTATTCGCGTATCCGGGTGTCCGGCGATCCATGTCCGCATAGCGGACAGTGCGGCATGCGTCCGTGGCGAATCCTCTTCTGCCACCTTGGCGTCTTGGCGGTTAAGCCCTATCCCTTTGTGCATTGTGTGCATTTTTGTGGCTAATCTCCTTCTGCTACTTTGGCGTTCTTGGCGCCTTGGCGGTTCATATAAGTCGCAGTCCCCTTCGGATTTCTACAATCCGCGTTCATCTGCGCCCATCTACGGTTACTCTCCTCCGTTATCCGCGTTCATCCGTGTTCATCCGTGGTTTTTTCCTCTCAATTGAAAGCAATCTAGAAAATGCCAAATTCCTTGAAATCAATCTTAAATCTGGTTGCGCGTTTAAAAGAGCATATGCTCCGGCATTCAAAATATCTGCGCCCGCTCGGCGGCACGGCACTAGCCTTACTGATATTCACCTTTTCTTCCAAGGCAATCCAGGACATTGTGGTTTTTGGCGCCGCCATTTATGCCGTGTATATCGCATGGCGCACTGGCCGCGGTTTGGCCGCCTGGCGCCAACCGGCAGGCATAGCTTTTACGGCATTGGTGCTTTACATAGCGTTCTCTCTGCCATTCTCGTGCGCACCGGCGGCGTCATTTCGGGATTTCACGGGAATGCTTGAGATTTTTGCCGGCGCGTTCGCCATTCCGGTTATTTTCAACACCAGACGACGCTTGGAGACCGCCCTGCTCTACAGCGCCAATGCCATTATCTTGACGCTGGCATTTGACCTTTGCCGCCTGACTTACAAGCTCGGTTCAAACCTGATGGAGCAGGCCCATGCCTTCAAACCATTCATACTTAATCACAGCAATGTCGCCAGTATGATGGCGGGCTTGACGGCGCTGGTGTATTTTTACTTCTTCTGGCAGTGGCGGCGCGCCAAACGCCGGACAGCCTACACTTGCCTACTGGGCATTATCGTCGCCCTGACTTATCAAATCGTTCTGGCTTCCCGAGGCCCGCAACTGGCGCTGGCATTGACTATAGCCGTAATGGGCGCATTCCTGCCGGGCACACGCCGGAAAATCGTCTGGGGGCTGGCCATAGTCTGCTTGGGCGCGCTGCTGGCAGTCCACTCCGGCAAGATCAATCCCCGTATTGCTCCGCCACCCACTTCGACAACTGACACCACTACCAACGCGCAAACCATCACTGCCCGCGTCGCCGATTTTTTGCGGAACAACCTGAACCAGCGCGATGTTGTCTGGAAGCACACATGGAGTCTGGCAAAACAGCGCCCGTGGTTCGGGCATGGCTACGGTAAGCGTAATTTCACCCGGATTTATTACGAAAACGACCCGCCGTCATCGGATTATTATTATCCGCATCCACATCAATACTGGCTAAAATTATTCTTCGAATTCGGTTGGATGGGACTGCTCTTGCATCTGGCGGCCTGGCTGATATTGGCATGGCAATTATTGCGCCGCATTTATTGTGAACCGACTTTCACTGCGCGGCTACTGCCGGGCACCATTGCCTTAATGCTACTGTGCATTCACCTGTACGGACTGGGGGATTACCCGGACAACCTCGTTCAAATGGTCCAAATCTGGCTGATCCCTGTAGCGCTGGTCATTATTGCTGAACGTGCCGACGCGTTATATCCACGGCGGCACGCGCCAGCCCCCGGCATGGACGTGGTTTAGCCAACAGCACACGAACCTCAGTAATGCGCCGGTCGGCCAGACACTCTTCCGCCAACCGATGCGCCAACGACTCCAGCAGAATCCAGTCAGTTGAACGGGCGACAACGCACAGGCGCTCGGACAGCGCAGCATAATCAACAGTATCCGCCAAGTTGTCTGACCGCCCAGCCGGCGCAAGATCGCAGGTCAACTCCAAATCCGCAACCAGACGTCGCGAATAACGACGTTCATCCGGAGTTGCCCCGATCCGGCATTCAAGCATTAATCCGTCAATATGTAAACGATCAGTGTTCATCGGTTAAAACATACACCTAAAAACGGCAGTTGAAAATCAGAAAACGACATAATACGTTAAGATTAAAAGACACAGCGCCTGATGGGCGTAAGGAAGCTTCCTGAATTTCAAACCCGTAAAGGGGTTGGCGATTTTGCCGTAGATGCGCGGCGCGAAAGATGGTCAGTCGTGGGTTGCGTGCATTAGCCCCAAAGGGGCGTGGCATACCCCGCCATTGCGGGCAAGCATTCCAGGGCAACGCCCTGGGGAGAGAACATACCCTTATAGCACAAGCCCTTATAGGGCGTGACATAGTTATGTTCAACGCCAGATATGGGTTAGATAGGGATTGCGCCATGGATGTTCTCTATGTCACGCCCTTTAAGGGCTGATTTTATGCTCTTCTGTTAATCCCAGGGCGTTGCCCTGGGCTTAGTATGTCATGCCCTTTCAGGGCGCCCATTGTCACCATCCGTGTGCATCCGTGTGCATCCGTGGTTCCTTTTCTCCGCGTATCCCTCTCACAATCTGCGCCAATCTGCGTAAATCTGCGGTTCCAACGTTTTATCTCGTTCCCTGAATTTCAAATACCGTTTTTAGCCCAGCAGATGCAGCCCGCCATCAGTAAAAATCACCTGGCCGGTAACGGCATCAGAAGTCAACAAAAACAAGGCTGCCGCGGCAACATCCGACGGCGCCGGACGCCGTTCCAGCGGGATGGAGCCGGCCGGTTCCCGCGCCGCCCGGCGGCGCGGGAGCAAGACCGGGCCGGGAGCGACGGCATTGACCGTGCATTTCGGCGCCAATTCCAGCGCCGCCGCGGCCGTTGCCGCCGCTAAGGATTTTTTCGACAGCGAATACGCAAAGGTATCAAAACGGTTAGAGACAATGCGTTGATCCAGGATATTGACAATCCGGCCGACGTCGGTTTGCGCGGCGAAGTAACGCATCAGCAGTGTCGGCGCAATCAGATTCAGATCGAAGACCGCCCGCAGGTCGGCGGCGCTGGTATGGCGCAGGTCGCGACGGTGAAAAACGGCAGCGTTATTAATAAGGATATCCGGACGGCCCAGCGCACGCTTGGCGGCGCCAATGAGTCGCCGACATTCCGCCGGTTTGGTTAAATCCGCCTGCAAGGCGGCGGCCCGTCCACCGCGCCGTTGCAATGTGTTAACCAGCGCCTCGGCTGCGCGGCGCGACCGATGGTAGTGCACAACCACAGCGCAACCGGCGGCTGCCAATTCCAGACAAAGCGCACGGCCGACACGCGTGGCGCCGCCGGTCACCAAAGCAATTCGGTTATTGAGGTTCATTGCGGATGAAACACTTTGCCCAAAGAACTATCATACACCTTCACAACCCAATGCAGGGGTGAATATAACAAACGTAAACGAATCATCGCCACAAACATTTCTATGGACGCCTTACTAACGTTCAGGCGCGAGCCGGAAACATCACGCCACACCGTGGGGGCTTCGGTAATCGTAAAGCCTGCGCGCCGTAACTGAAAAAGCAGGTCCACATCAAAAGCCCAGCGCGTGATTCCCAACACCGGCAGCACCGCCTGCACAGCGGCGTGTGTCATCAATTTAGCGCCGCATTGAGTATCAGAGATGCGCAACCCGAATAAAAGCCTCACAAATCTATTAAACAACCATGAGGCCACCCGGCGACTTAGCGGCTGGCGCGGGCTGACTAGCGAAAGCGGATGACGGCGCGAGGCAATTATAACGCCAGCCGAACCTATCCGTTGCACCAAATCATTAAAGGCCTCCGGCGGGGTCGCGCCATCGGCATCCACAAACCCGATCAAGGCGCCACGTGCGCGTTGCATACCGAGAATAATCGCGCCGCCTTTGCCGATCGCACGTGTCTCCACAATTACCTGTAACTGCGGATAGCGGGCGAGAAATGAAGCCGCCACGTCTTCCGTAGCATCACGTGAGCCGTTTACCACCACCACCAGCTCGAATTCATCACCATAATTTTGATCGAAATACGGCAGGTAAGCATCCAACATCCGCCCCAGCCTGGCCTCCTCGTTATAAGCCGGCACGATGATAGACAACTGGAGACTGGATTTGGGTGTGCTCATGTCATATAGCCGAAGTACGCTCCACCGATGCAGGTTCCATTAAAGCGTATCCCGCACCTTTTGGATGGGCAAGCCGCGCCGAATGTAAGTAGGTTTATCAAGATTCTCGCTATCCATAATTGTCGGCTCGACGCCGTCAAAACGACCTGCGGCATTGGCGCCAAACAAACTGAGCTGTGTCGCTTTGCCGCGCACAGCCGATGTCGGCGCCGAAGCGTTTTTATCCGCCACACCGAATACGGTCGGATTGGCATCCTCCGCCAAGAAAACCATAATCCAAATTTTGCCGGACAGCGCTGGATCGCAGACCATGCCCGTCATCATTATCGCGTCCGCGGCGCCATTGTCGCCCAAACGCTCAACGATATGCCGCGTCTCCCGCAATGTTAAGTCCGGGCCGCCGGAAATATTCAAAATCAAAGCGCTGGCCCCGCGTAATCCCGCGCCGCCGTCCAGTAAAGGGTGGCTCAACAAGGCCGCCACCGCCTTTTCCGCCTTGTCGTCGCCCGCAGCAGACGCACAGGCCATCAGGCAGCGCCCATTGCCCGCGCGCACCAATGCGCATAGGTCCGCGAAAGAAACATTTATCACGCCGCGCCGGAACAACAAACGCCAGAGCGCCTGCAGACAATCGTGCAGAAAGACGTGCGCATTTTCAAACAAATGTTCCAGCGGAGCATCATCCGCCATTTCGGCCATCAGACGCTGATTCGGCAGGCAAACGACGCCGTCTGCCGCCTCCTGCAAGGCCAACAACCCCTGTGCCGCCTGATCCTGACGACGACGACCTTCACAATCGAAAGGCAACATGGCCAGGGCCAGGGTCAAGGCGCCTGATTTGCGCGCCTCGGCCATAATCACCGGCGCCGCGCCGGTACCAACACCGCCGCCGAGACCTGTCACCAACAAAACCAAACGGGCCTGTTCCAGATAGGGCCTTAAAGCGGGCAAATCTTCATCCATCGCCCGCTGTCCCATCCGCGGATCGCCACCGGAGCCTACTCCGTTAAGATAGCGTTTGCCAATTTGCATAAACTGCACACCGGAGTCCAGCGACACATCGTGCGCTTCCGTGTCTATCGCCAGCAACGGTGGACGTTCCGGCCAATCGGCCGCCGCCAATGCCGCAACCGCCGAACAACCGCTACCCCCTACCCCGATTATTAAGATATCAGTTTGCGGACGCATGCCTCACCGTCCCATCCAGCGTGCCATTTTTTGCCAAAACCCCTGCGCGGGCACACGGCGCGCGTTTCTGATTGCATAACTGATCATACCCAGAGGGGCGGCATATTCCGGACATTCGTAAGCATTGGCCATACCGCTATAATTCTTAGGCTTGCCGATAGAGCAAGGCAAGTCAAACACACGCTCCGCCGCCCCGGTAATGCCTTTGAGATGCGCGCCGCCACCGACTAATACCACGCCGGCGCCCAATCCCGGGCCTAAGCCACGAGCATCAAGATTGCGTTTAATGATTTCGAACAATTCGCTCACCCGGGCATTAATGATAGTGTAAAGGTCAGCTGCCGCGATGGAACAAGCGGCGAAACCGCCTTCGGCGGGTATGGTAATCCGTTGAAACGGAGCGCCCGAATTCATGATCTGCGCCGTGCCATTTTCTTTCTTCAAAGACTCGGCCCGCTTCATCGGCAGATTAAAGCCCATGGCTATGTCGTTAGTTACATGATCCCCGCCAACCGCCAAGACGCCGACATCCGCAATGAGGCCGTCATGGTAAACCAAATAACTGCTGGTTCCAGCGCCCAGATCTATAAGCAGCGCCCCGCATTCTTTTTGTTCCGGTGTCAACGTGGCCAACGCAGAACATAGGCTACTGCAGGCAATGTCCACCACTTCCAAACCGACCGATTGCGCCGCCTGTACGAATTGACTTAACAGGTTGCGCAATCCATGGACAATCAACATATCCAGTGATAAGCGGCTGCCTTGCATCTTTTCCGGGTTGACAATGCCAGTCTGGCTATCCACCGTATATTTCTGCGGAATGGAGTGTAATACTTCGCGGTCATGCGGCAGGTTAATCGTCCGGGCAATGTGCATCACCTCGTTGACGTCATCTTCAGTCACACCGCGCAAGGCGTCAAACACCGGCACACTGCCGGGGTTGATTACACTTTGAATATGACCGCCGGAGGCGACCAAGTTGACCGCACGGATATCCACGCGGCCACTCTCCTCCGCGCCTCGCACAGCTAAACGGACACATTCCGCCGCCTTTTCGAGGTCAATTATAATCCCCTTACGCACTCCACAGGAAGGGCATTGCCCCATTCCGGTAATCAGGATGTTGCCGTCTTCACGCGCTTCACCCACCAACGCGCAAACCTTTGAAGTTCCAATTTCTAGCGCCACCACTGGCGGAAATGCCATAACAACTCCGTTACTACCGCGCCGGAAAATTATTATCCAGCGTCATATCCAATATATTAAAAACGCGACCCTGGCGCTTTATATCTGCCAACTTCGACAATTTCTTCTCCAGGTTACGGAGCGACACATCGGAATAAACATCCTCCATCGCCTTCCATGTCCAACGGACTTCTCTTTGATCGTCCAGCAACAGATTCAATTCTTCGGGCGTCCCCAAATCCACCCGTCTGATATTAATATTATTAATGCTATGTTCAATCTGCATTTTTCGGCAGACGCCTAAAACAGCCAACGCCTGCATGACGCGCAGATCGTTAATATCTGTGCCGGGACGAATCAGTACCAAGCCATGCCCGGTGATCAAAGGCAACTGGCGTTTTACACCTGTTACCCCCATAACCCGACCAGCCGAGTCAACTGCCATAGAGTAGCCGTTCATTTTTAAGTTCGCAATGGCTTCACGCTCACGCACCCGCACCAGCAGACGGCCAGGAAGACGGCGTGACAATCCTACGTCTTTAAGCTTGGGGATTTTAGTCAATAAGGTTTGTCTGGCGTCCGACAGGCCGGCGGCAAACAGATTATCGCCGACCCGGAAAGGCAAAAAGCCCAGCACATCCGCCTGCGAGACTTCCACCCCACAACCTTCCACTTCAATATCACAGAGCGTGAAAAAGCGGTTGTTCCAAAACAGCATGCCTCCGATCGCATGGAAGGTCATGCATATTCCTATCAAAGCAGTGCCAAAGGCGAGCAGGACTATGGCAATTGCGAGGACTTTACGCCACCCCCAGCGGTTTCCACCGCGCCGCATCTTAACTTCCAAAATTGACGGCCTTGCCGGGGACACACGCCGCCGCGTACCGCGCCGTTTTCCTCTGGTTTTATGTCCACGACTGAAAAACATCCTTCCATCCTCCATTACCGGGATGAATACAATCTGATTACGAGTGTTCCCCGCGCCAAGGCTGCCTTAGGCAACACAACACCCGCGCCCTACGGATTCATCACGGACCGCTGTGCGCCACGGCGCCGCATATTGATGCGCACACGCCGGGAATTAAGCCGACGTCCCCGCCAGCGCCAGATCCAGAATCCGCCGGCATAAATCCACAAATGATATATCTGCGGCGGACGCGGCTTTCGGTAACAGGCTGGTTTCGGTAAATCCCGGGATTGTGTTCAGCTCCAACACGAACAACTCGCCATCATCGCGTAGACGGAAATCCACCCGCCCAAAGCCACGTCCACCCAAAACCTTAAACGTCTCAAGGGCCAGAGCCCGGCAACGCTGCTCCGTCTCAGCCGGCAGGGGCGCGGGCGCAAGATATTCTGTTACACCGCTGGTATATTTGGCGCGATAATCGTAATTACTATCAGGGGCGCGAATTTCAACTACCGGCAAGGCCTGGTCGCCCACAATACCCACGGTTAGCTCACGCCCCGGAATGTATTCCTCAACCATCGCCTCGCCGTTGTAAGTCAACGCTTCCGACAAAGCCGCGTCCCATTCCTCTTCATTAAAAACCCGATGCACACCAAAGCTTGATCCCTGGCGCGGCGGTTTTACCACCACCGGCAAATCCATCCGGCGGAGGCCGCCTACCGTCAACACTTCGTATTGCGGCGTGGGGATGCCAGCAGACGACATAGCGCGCTTGGAAAGCACTTTATCGAACGCCAACTGGCTGGCCTCCGGCCCAGAGCCGGTGTATGGTATCCCTATGGACTCCAAACGTTCCTGCACCCCCCCATCCTCGCCGAACTCGCCGTGCAAAGCAATAAAAGCCGCCTGTATGTCATCCGGAATGTTTATATCCGGGCTGGTAATGTCTATTTCCACAACATCGTACCCAGCCTGGCGTAACCCGCGGGCCACGGCCGCGCCAGACCGCAACGATACTTCGCGTTCCTTGGAAAAACCACCCATCAAAACCGCAATTTTAGGTCTCATGTCACTCACAATATACTATCTCGCGCACAAGCTCAACATTAAAACCAACTGACACCCTTTTTTTCATCATTTCGATCAGCGTTAAAATATCCGATGCCGTCGTTCCGGCGCCGGCCGTAATGACATTGGCATGGTTATCAGACACGCGCGCTCCGCCGACAGTCAGGCCTTTACAGCCGGCAGCCTCCAACAAACGGCCGGCATAATCGCCAGGCGGATTGCGGAAGACCGAACCGGCGGATGCCCCCCAATTCGCCTTGCTGCGGCGCTCCGCTATCTCTGCCAGCCGACTGCGGATATCGGCGAACGCCGCCGGCAGCACCTGTAAGACAGCCCCAACCACCACCCGGTTAGCCAGTCCCGGGCAGGCGCGATACCCGAATTCCAAGTCTGCCGGCATCAAATCCTCCAGCACACCGTCCCGGTCCAAACACCGCACCGTCAGCACATGCGAGCCGATGGATATACCCCAAGCGCCGGCATTCATACTCAAGGCGCCCCCTAGTGTGCCGGGGATGCCATGCAAAAACTCCAATCCACCCAATCCTTGCCCGGCACACCAGGCTGTCAACTCCGACATGCGCACCCCAGCGCCAACTTCTATCCGGTCGCCATCCAACCGGCGCAATTGCCTGAATTCCGGGCCTGACAGGCGCAAAACCAAACCACGCACGCCCAAATCGCTGACCAGCACATTGCTGCCGGCGCCGAGGCAGGTCACCGGCACCCGGCGTCTGGCAGCCCAACGCAAGGCGGTAACGGCATCCCGTAAGCTGCCGACATCAAACAACACATCCGCCGGGCCACCCACACGCCAAGTGGTGCAGGATGATAACGGCTGCCACACTCGCCATTGCGTGGCGGCATCCCATGACAAGCGGCGCAGGTCATCACGCCACGCGAGAATTGGATTCAGAGCAACGCCCTTCCGTTTCGCGGTAAGCGCTGCCGCAGCCCAATCCGTCAGGCGCGCCACATCCCCGGCGCCCGCCACTAATAAATCGTCGCCCTCTGACAATGTCCGGCGAAGGTATTCCCAGATTTGTTCCAAACCGGCGGTTATCACACGCGGCGGCGCAGTTTTGGCAGTGCGAAAAGCAGCATATAAATCCCATATCGTGCCACCCGCCGCCTCCGGTTCCGACGCCGCGTAAACCGGCGTCAGCAACAATTCATCTATACCCATGAATGACTGCGGAAAATCGCCAACTAACGCACGGGTGCGGGAATAGCGGTGCGGTTGATACACTGCCAAACGTCGGCGGACGCCAGCGCCGCTATCCCCCTCCGGACGCGGCAGCCGGTTCAGCATACTGACGGCGGCCGCAATCTCTGTGGGATGATGGGCATAATCCGAAAACACCCGGATTGCGGGGGAGGTAAAAATCGTTTCAAAGCGCCGCCGAACCGGCACAAATCCCTTCAGGGCGCGCGCAATTTCCTCCGGCGCGCAACCAAGTTCCAGCGCGGCGGCGTAAGCGCCCAGGGCATTCAAGGCATTATGACGACCCGGAGTTGGCAAGATCAATTCCACTGCCGGCGCATCTGGTGTGCTCACCCGCATACGCACGGATAGTCCGTCATCATGAAAAGCGTCACCGCGCACGGCAGCGCCGACATTAAAACCGTAGCCGATAGCGCCCGGTATTTTTGCACCTAAGGCCGCGGCTTCCGGATCGTCAGCACAGTAAATCACACGGCGGCGCGTACGCGCCAAAACCGTTGCAAAACATGCGCGTAGTTCATCCAAGTTAGCGTAATGTTCTGCATGGTCAAACTCTACATTCGTCAAAACAGTAACATCAGGGGCGTATTCGGCAAGTGTTCCATCACTTTCATCAGCCTCCACAACGCAAAGTTGAGCGCCGTCATCCCGTCCGGCCACGCCATCCAGCGCCGGGCAATCGCCACCGATGCACCATGCCGTCGGCAAGCCGCATTGCCGCAGGATTTGCGTCAGTATCGCCGTTGTCGTGGTTTTGCCGTGAGCGCCGCAAACCACGGCGGCAGTCCACCTTTGCAGCCAGGCGGCCAATACAGCGCCGCGCCGATAAACCGGCAATCCGGCCGCACGGGCAGCCTGTAATTCCGGATGGGACGGCGGCACGGCGGTACTGTGCACTATCCAATCCACGCCACTTTGTAAGTGTTCTGGAGAATGGCCTTTGAACACCTGAACACCGTGATCCATCAGCCAATCAACCTGCCGGTTGCCTCCCGCGGACAAATCACAGCCGCTGACAGTCCACCCATCACACCGCAACTGATATGCCAGACCGGCCAGGCCGATCCCAGCAGCTCCCATGCAATGCACGTGTCCCTTGGATCGCGCCAAAAGGCGCTTCAAATCATTTGGGTCACTTTTTCCCATTAGACATCCCGCCTGTCCCGCTTTTTTTGCTATGATGATGCCGCGCAAGATCTTGCAGCAAATCGGCCACACGCGCGGCGGCATCAGACAGCGCGTGCGCAGCGGCGGCGGCGCGCATCTTCGCCAGACGTTCCGGCTGTTCCATGGCTTGGGTAATATAATCCGCCAGTTTGCCGGCGGTAGCTTCACCTTCCCGCAGCATATCCGCCACGCCGTATTTTTGCATTGCCATGGCATTGGCCGCCTGATGGTCATTTGCGGCGAAAGGATACGGCACCAGCAATGCCGGCGTCCCGAACTGGAGCAATTCGGCGCAAGTCGCCGCTCCAGCGCGACAGATAGCCAGATTGGCCCGCCGATACACTTGCGGCATATTGTGTAGAAATGGATACACCACCGCCGTCACACCGGGTATTTGACGGTAAACCTCCTCCACCGCCGACGCGGACGCGGTTCCGGCCAGATGAATAACCTGCAAGCGCCGCCCCCGGCGCGCAAGTTCCTGCACCGCCGCCGGCAGCAATTCATTCAAACGGCGGGCGCCGGCGCTGCCACCCATGACTAATACAGTAAAGACATCCGATGGCAATGCCGCAAGGCGGGCATCCGGTTCAGCGCTTGGGCGAATGGCGCGTAGAGGAATACCGGTCAATTCCAGGCGCGGATGGCGCAAATGCTCACGCGCCTCATCAAAACCCAAGGCCACTGCCTGCGCGAAACGTGACAGCAGACGCACCGCCAGACCGGGAATGACGTTTGCCTCGTGCAACACTATCGGCACTCGCAGCGAGCGCGCCGCCAGCACCGGCCCACCGGAAGCATAACCGCCCATAGCCAGCAATGCATCCGGCGGCGCGGCACGCATTAACCGCCGCCACTGGTAACAAGCCGACAGCAACCGCAAAGCGGCTGTCAAAGCCGCGCCGGGACGCCGCCTATCCAGACCGCGGGCGGCTACGGTCAACACCGGACCATCCCAGTCGGCCAGCGCTGTTTTCTCAATTTGCTTGCCAGCCAGCAAAATGGTCACATCCACTCCGCGGCGGCGCAACTCAGCCGCTACCGACAATCCGGGAAAAATATGTCCGCCAGTCCCGCCACAGGCCACCATTATCCGCATGTTGTCACCCAAAGATCAAGTGGCGCGCGGCGGCGGCTGCCGTCCCAACCGGCGCAACACCTCCTGCATATCTATCCAAACATCTTTTTTCGCGATAGGATTGCGTAGCAGGTAGGAAGGATGGTAAGTCGGCATCAAGGGGATACCGCTGAATTCATGCCACTTCCCACGGACGTGGCTGATCCGGAAATCCGGGCCCGGCTGGAGCAAGCCCTCCACCGCTGTAGCGCCCAAGGCCACGATGACCCGTGGACGTAACGCCGCAATTTGCGCTTGCAAAAACGGCAGACAAACCTGCATTTCCTCCGGCGTCGGCTTGCGGTTATTGGGCGGGCGGCACTTCAGGATATTGCCGATAAAAACTTCGGCGCGCGTGAACCCCATGGCCTCGATGATACGCGTCAGCAATTGGCCGGCGCGCCCGACAAATGCCTTGCCTTGCAAGTCTTCGTCTTCACCCGGCGCCTCGCCGATAAACATCAGTTCGGGCTGGGGATTACCCTGGCCGGGAACGGTATTCGTGCGTGTATTGTGCAAGGCACAACGCTGGCAATGCGCAATTTCATCCGCCAATGCGGACAACGTGGCTGTCACGGAGTCAGACGACGGAGAAGATGCCGCGGATGTGGACGGCTGCTGGGCACGATAAATTTCCTGCACACCGGCCTCCTTTAAATCCGCAACATGCCCGGCCAGATGATCGAGCATATCCGCCAATGCTTCAGCGGGCGCTTTATCCGGCTGCTTCATATCGGCGCCTCTTCTTCAGACTAACAAACATCGGCCCAAAAACGACATAGATGGCGCCCAGCAGCAAAATGATCAATGCGGCGACTGATGATATATGTAAACCGCGTAAAAACAGCATAGCCACCAACATGACGCACATGACGAAAATCCCCATCACCTTAGTCGGCTTGGGATAATGCACATTTGACACCTGCAGAATGATCATCACCGCCACCCCGATGAGGAACACCAATGCCACCGGACCTTGCTTTAACTGGAAATAATCGCCCAGCACACCGGTTTGTTCCAGAAAAACGAAAATCGCCACCCACCCGGCGCTGGCCGTAATCGGCAGCCCACAATACCCACCCTGTCCACGCAACGGGTCCTTGACCTTGAAACGAGCCAGCCGGATGACCCCCGACAGCACAACCATGGCAGTCATCAGCACACGCCAACCGACAAAAGACCTCAGCGACACCTGATAAATCAGAATGGCCGGCGCCAAGCCGAAGGCGGTCATATCCACATAAGTATCCAATTCGGCGCCAAATGCGCTGGTGCCATTGATGCGGCGCGCCAGATTACCGTCCAAACCGTCCAAGATCATCGCCAGCATAATGAATTGCGCCGACAGCTTAAAATGCGCATCGCCTTCCAATGCCAACAGCATACTGAAAAATCCGCAGAGCATTGCAAGCAGGGTAACCGATATCGGCAATAATTGACGCCAGGACATTACCATTATATATAACCTTCCCTTGGATATCGTCCGCGAAATGCGCCGGATAATTAATATTTAACTCTCTCAAAAGCCAAAATGGATAGCAGTATTCCACAGGACATGTCAAGCCTAAAAACGGCATTTGAAAATCAGGAAACGAGATAAAATGTTGAAACCGCAGATGAACGCAGATGAACGCAGATTGGGAGAGGGATACGCGGAGAAGAGGAACCACGGATGAACATGGGTGGACACTGATGATGGCAGAGAGTCTCACACGGAGGTGCGAGCCGCACTGGCGGTGCGAGCCGCACTGGCGACACGGAGAACACGGAGAGGAATTTGTTGGGAAAGGGATTAGCCAAAGAGGCAGTAGAACAGGATTTTTCAGAATACGAACGCATATTCGTTGACGGTCGCCGCGTCAAACCTTTTTTCCCTGACTGTTCTACCATCGCGTAGCGGCCCACATGAAGCGGAGGACCTTCAATACGAAGAGGAGTGGGACGCCATAGACAAGCACGGCAGAGCATAAGACCAGCAACACGGGAGATTAGCCTTAGCGGCGGAGCGGGGAAGATTCAGTAAACATCTCTTTGATTACAGGATCGTTGAGCAGAATGAGAGCCCAAATACCGATCCCGGTTCCGATAGGAACGGAAAGACAGAGAAAGCCAGATATTACGATGCAGAAAACACGTCGCCGGTGTTCGGTAATAGACCGGGCAGCAACAAGTACGCATACCGACATCGCCAAGCTTGCCAGCAAAGTCAGGATAGCAACAGCTGTAAGGATTGCCGGAACAGGAAATGGCAGTGGCTCAATCTTGATGCTGTGCATGAGGGCCCAAGGCGCAATGAATGAAGCAGGTATGCACAATAAGCCCACGATGCAGAACACTTTGGATAGCGCTCGCAATTTCTTTTCTGGACTCTGCATGAAAACCTCTACTCTCGGTTAGCAGGATCGCCCGTAGGCGCATCAACCCCAAAATTTCAACCACGCGGCCAATATTGCGTGCGCACGATGCCCACCTTGGGACACTTAATCCAATTTCCAAGACACTATGTCAGGTGGAATCACAAAAAAACTTGACTGCCCCCAAATTCCCAGAATCTCGGACCGACCCCTATTCCCCCATGGTCGAGCAGGGCGGCGATCCGGAACTGCTACTCCTGCGTCGGCCGCTGAAAGCAATACCAGGAATCTCTGCCCCCTTCTTCCTGGAACCACTATACTATTGCGAAGACGGATTATTTGCCCCTACAACCGGCACCCAGTGGTTTCCGACAAAAACTTCTTTCACCATTTTGCCTTCTGGAAGTTTCCACACCCTTTGCGTAAAAACACCTGTTTCTCCAAAATCAAAGAGCGTATATTGATTCCCTCCGCTTTGGTAAGTAACCCCTCGATCATGGACATGACCGGCTTTATCTAAAGATGTAACATACTTCTCAACGCCACCTTCCAAATGCACTATAAAGTCATTCTTTCCATCATTGTTTTGATCAATTTCCAAATATACTGGCTTGCCATTAACTGTTATACTGAATAAAGTGCTGTTTGAATTGCTTGTATTCTGAGCCGCCACCCATCTACCAGCACACCTGATGGGCCATGTAGAGTAGTTTTTCATTAACTTCAAATAGAGTCCATACCCAATGAATAACAACACAACTATTAACAGGATAATTAACCACTTTTTGCCTTTAAATATTTTTGCATTCATACCGCATCATTGCACATAATCATACCGGCGGACGGTCGCCGCGTCAAACCTATTTCTACAGACGGC
>JBMNRV010000004.1:0-101572 GCA_050944835.1 Kiritimatiellia bacterium | reverse complement strand
GGTCTATCTGTGAATGCATCTTACAAATGTCTTTCGCGAGAGCCGGATGCGGGAAATCTGCATGTCCGGTTCGACGAGGGGGAGGGCGGCTACCCACATGGATGCCCCCTCTCTACTCTACTGGTTCATTCCCTTCTCCTGCTTCTTGGCGTTCTTGGCGGTTCAATCTATTCCGGGGTTTTCATCGCCAGTGCGGCTCGCACCGCCCGTGCGGCTCGCACCGCCAGTGCGGCTCGCACCTGCGGTTTCAGTTGAGCACACAGGACAACGTTTGATATCAACACAAGGTGAAGCTGTGTGAAAATTCAGGCCATGATATTGATTGGTGGGCTAGGGACGCGCTTGGCGGCGTTGTTCCCTGATCGGCCGAAAGCCCTGGTGCCAGTCGGTGAACGTGTTTTCCTTGACCGGCAGCTGGAATGGTTGGCTGGTTGCGGTGTCAGTTCCGTACATCTCGCGGCCGGACATTCCGCCGGGCGCCTGCGGGAATGGTTGGCTAAGGCAAGCTTGCCCATGCCTGTGACGATTTCCGTGGAACCTGCCCCGTTAGGCACAGGTGGTGGTCTGAGCTTTGCGGCCTCGTATATTCATGCCGATCCATTTTTGGCGTTGAATGGAGATAGTTTGCTGCCGCAATTGGATTTGCCTGGCATGTTGGTTGCGCACAGGCGCTCCGGCGCGGCGGTAACAATGTCCGTGGCGCCGGTGACGGATAGCGGCCGGTATGGGTTAGTGGATTTTGATGATGACGATAGGATTATCCGGGCCTTTCGGGAAAAAGCGGCAGCCTCAGCCGGCTGGGTAAACGGTGGGGTGTATCTGATTAATCGCAGTGTATTGGCGGATTTGCCATCCGCGCCACCGCCGTTTTCATTAGAGCGGGACGTGTTTCCGGATTTAGTTAAAGACAGCCGCATCCAAGCTTGGCCTACACCGCCACCACTTTTGGACATGGGTACTCCGGATGGCTTGCAGGCGATGACGGATTATTTTTTGTCCGCGGATTGTGCGGGGTAGACGGTAATGGACTTACACCATGAGCGTATTGCGCTTGAGTTCATGGAATGGTCTACGAGGCTTTCGTTGTCAAAGTGCCGCTGAAATCGCGACCTGGCTGTAAAAGCTCGCGCCATTCCGCCAGCCCGTAACTCAGGTGCATCAGCGGAATCATGCCAACCAGCAACCAGTTGGACCAACGCCGTTGACGCAGAAACGCCTTGGCGGCGGCCGACAGCGGCAACAGCATATAAACGGCGGTTTCCGCCAGCAGCAGCCATAGCGCCCATTTGCAGAAGAATGCCGCAGGAATCAATACCACCAGTGATAGAACCCATAACGCCGGGATCAGTGTGGTGTATTCAATGGTGACTCCGGCGCGGATCAAACGGATACGCGTTGCGCCATAGCCTTGTATTTGCCGCCAAAATCCCAATAGCGTTTGCCGTGGCATGTGATATAACCAGGCAGCGGGTACGCAATACAGATGATGGCCGTTTTGTTCGGCGCGAAATGCGGCCAGCATTTCTTCGCCAGGCCAGAATTGTACGCTGAACCCGCCGGCTTGTTGTAAGGCCGCACGTCGCCATGCCATGTTGCAACCTATAATTGTGGACCATGGCGCTTGGGTGGGGGGAGCCTCCTGTAATGTATAACGCTTTGCCACATAGCCACTGGCAGCAGAGCTTAATGCCAGCGCCGCCAACCGGCCGGTAAGGGTGATGTCGTCCGGCGGTAAGGCGGGGCCGCTTATTACATGTATATCAGGGTCGGCAAATGCTTCGTGCACGGTGGGAATCCAGCCGGGTGGCACAATTACGTCGTCATCCAGAAACGCCACAATGTCGGAGCGGGCGGCCTCCATCCCAGCATTTTTTTTGGCGCTGGAGTCGCCCTTTTCAAAAGAGACCGGTAGGTGCCTGATTTGCGGGTGAAGGGTACTCAATGTCTGGAACTGCGTTGCAATGGCTTCGTCTGGCAGCAGCCCGGCCACGATGACTTCCACCTTGTCGAATAACTCTGCAGCGGCTAGCGATTCCAAAGTTTTTATTAGGCAGGCACGGCCGACAGTGGGGATGACAATGGAAATTAATGGTGTAGTATTGGATGTGTCAGAGGGCTGTTTCATCGGTTGTTAGTCATTATGGTTATTAGTGCCAAGCTAAAAACGGCATTTGAAATTCAGGAAACGAGTTAAAATGTTGAAATCCAGAGGAACCACGGATGAACACGAATGGACACTGATAGGATTGAACCGCCAAGGCGCCAAGAAAGAAACCGCAGATTGACGCCAATCCCGGATAAATAGCCACAAAGAGGCACAAGAAGCACAAGGTTAACCAGAAGGAGATTTTAACCGCCAAGAAGCCAAGAAGCAGGAGAAGGGAATGAACCACGGATGAACACGGATGGACACTGATGAATGGAGAGGAGGAACTACAGATAGGCGTACCAGATTGACGCAGATTTACCAGAAATACCGGCTGACCCGAATGCCATGCCGCACTGTTCGCTATGCGGACATGGATCGGCGGACACCCGGATAGGCGAATTAATTTGCCTGTCAGGGTGTCAACCGATCCGCCAGACCGGCATCTGCCGGTCAGCGCGGCATGCGTCTGTGGCAAACCCTCTTCTGACACCTTGGCGTCTTGGCGGTTCAATCCTATCTCCTTGTGCATTGCATAATTGTGGCTAATTTCCTTCCGCCACCTTGGCGTCCTTGGCGGTTATTCTTCCCACCTTAACTGTTTTCCATTTCATCGGACGCTTCCGCAATCAACGGCATCAGATCGCCGAACACTGCTGGGGCGTGACGATTCAATATTTGCAACATCTGTGAACAAGCATCCCGGATTTCCCACTGGGAATTAGGCGCGCAGCGCAGTTTAAAAATATGGCGGAATTCCCGGAAGTTGGCGGTTATCACAATATTGGTGGCGCAGGCATTCGGCAATACAAATCTGGCGTCTTCATTTTTTAATCCAAAATTTTTCCACTTGGCATACATTGCGCGGATGGACTCCATGTCCTTGGCGAACTCGGCGCTGGATTCGCCCGATAGCGCCGGTGGCGTGACATACTCAAAGCCGGTTTCCTTAACATAACGCTGGCTTTGTTGTGAAACCGACATAATGCGGTGCCGGACCAGTTGATGGGTCATGGCGCGGGAACACCCCTGAATATGGAAAGTGGCGGAAGCGTGTTCCAACGGCGACTCATGCCCCATAGCCAATAGGCGGCCAATCAGCTTTTCGGCGCTGCCTTCCTGAGCGGAAGGATGACTGCGGTAACACACCCGCGCGGCGAATTCAATCAGTTGTTCGGGTTTTTCCGTGATGGTCAACAAGTCAATTTTCATTTAACACGCATTATTTTATGTGGTTAATTTGCTTTCAACCGGATAGGGAGCAGCATACCGTCAGACAATGCCTTCGGCAATCATAAAATTGAGTCTGCATATATTTCTGACGGAACTGGACAAGTGCCCAGATTAAACCGCAGATTACGCAGATAAACGCAGATAGGGAAGAGGACTTTCCCAAAAAATCCGGGCATTCCATAAAGATCAGACCGAGCGGGTTAATTTCTGGGTCTGGCACGCGCCATTGGGGCTAATTCAGAAAACCACTTTTCCACTCTGGCTTTACGTGATAGGGGAACGGTTGTTCTATAGCGTCAAGAAGCTAATCTGTGAAATCTGACGCTGATTTTCCCTTCTCGATTCCAAAGAAGCGATTCCAAAAGCGTTTTGACAGCAACTATCAATAACAGTAAATTATGTGCGCTGCATGGGGTATACTATTAGGGCGGGTTGAGCAGTGTGTTTGGTTGATAAAAACGGGTGATGTACTGGTTACTGACCATCGAAAAATTGGCCACCTACCTGAAAGCGTCAAAGACGACACTCTACAAACCCGTTTGGGAAGGAAATATCCCCTCCCAAAAATCGGCCGGCGCTGGCATTTCAGAAAAAGAGCCTTTGACCACTGGCTTGCAGAAAAGTAAGTAAACTAGCCGGTTCAGGGGGAGATTGTAATGGTGAAGCTACCCTTCGATAAGAAGCTGTCGTGCGACAGCGTGATCAGGTTCATGACCACAGTGTCGGGGACGGCGACGGGGTACCGCACAGACCCGGTTCCGTACGTGATGGCGTGCGCGAAAGTGCCCACACCGCCATGACTGGGCCGATGGCGTACACGAGCCGATGGATGCTGCTGGCGGAGACCGCGATACCGGCGGACGGCGTGCTGACACACGCTTTATTCCAAGTTTCACGGAGATCTGCACTAAGCGCGTGTTTTTGAAAGTTGAACTTTGATCATTGCAGAAGTAAGATCCGCGTGTTAATGTACGGGAAACAGCGAAACGTGTTCTTTCGATGGTGGAACGCTTCGCAGAGGAAGGGTAACGATGCGGCATAGTGGGCATTCGGTAGTGGAAAAAATGAAGAAAACATTTCTAGTGCTTGCCAACTCGATTCGCCGTGGTCGCCACTGCATCGCCGGGAGAGAAATGTTCCTGAGAGATGACAGGTGGTGCCATGGCTCGTGGGTTCGCCCTGTCTCCCAACAGGGTGAGGGAGAGGTCAGTACGAATGAATGTTTGTTAACAGACGGAAGACAACCGAAGGTTTTGGATGTGGTCGAGGTGCCGCTAACGGGAAAGCAAAATTATGCGTGCCAGCCAGAAAACTACTTTATAGACGCATCCGTGCGGTGGCGCAGAGTTGGCGCCATGCCTAAAAACAGCCTTAGTGCAATCGAGGAAAAACCAGCCCACTTGTGGCTTCAACCCGGCATGCGGACTGACAGAATACACCCTGACATTGCCGTCGAATCGCTGGTTCCGTTTCAATCGCTTTATCTGATTCGTCCCGTCAATCTCCGATTCCGTATATGGGAAGCCGACGACGAATTCCGCAGTGGCCCACGTAAACACAGGCGTGCAATCTTCATGTACGCCGGAACGGAATACAACTTGCCGATCACTGACCCCACGATGGATGCGCGCTATTTTCGGCCCTTCCCGGCTCTAAATCAGCCGCCCCAGGAAATCGCCCCGAAAGAGCCCGGCAAGGTCCTCTTAGTCGTGAGCCTTACCGTCCCGTTTACAGACGGCTATCATTACAAGGTGGTGGCAACCGTATTGGAGTATTGACGAATGACGACGATTTACACAGTGGGACACTCGAACCACACGCCTGACACATTCTTGGGGCTGCTACGTTTACACCACATTAACGCAATAGCAGATGTGCGATCAACGCCATATAGTCGCTTCGCGCCCCAGTTCAACAAGGATGCCTTAACAAGACTGCTTGCAGGCGAAGGAGTTGCCTACGTCTTTCTCGGGAATTACCTCGGTGCGCGTCCGAACGATCCGTTGTGCTATCGTAATGGGACGATGGATTTTACAAAACTTTCTCAGACGGATTACTTTCAGGAAGGACTTGAACGCGTGCGAAGGGGGGCAGCCCGATTTAATCTCGCCCTGATGTGTACAGAAAAGGATCCCATTCAATGTCACCGCACGATCCTTGTCTGTCGGCACCTACGGGCCGATAACACGATAATCAAACATGTTCTTGAAGACGGAGAGCTAGAAGACAATCGGGACTCGGAGCGTCGGCTCATGAAAGTCCTCCTCATGCCGACAACGGATCTCTTCAAAAGTCCGGAGGAACTTGTAGAAGAAGCCTATGATAGGCAGGGCGAGCGAATCGCTCACCATGAGGATGAGGAAATCAAACAAGCGTACACCCTTGCGCATGTATGAGAATCATGATGGCAATCCAACTATTCACAATTGGCTTCACGCAGAAGAATGCGGAGAAGTTTTTTACAGCGTTGCGAAACGCCAAGATTAGGCGAGTCCTCGACATTCGTCTCAACAACGTCTCGCAGCTCGCCGGCTTCACAAAACGGGATGATCTCCGCTTCTTTTTGCGTGAGCTTTGTGAAGCCGACTATCATCACTTACCCCAATGTGCGCCGACGGAAGATATTCTTGACACATACAAGAAGAATGGCGGATCGTGGGAAACGTACGTTCAACAGTTTCTATCTCTGATCCGATCCCGTCACATTGAGACACTACTGACCCCGGAACTTCTGGACTTCGGGTGCCTCTTGTGTAGCGAACCGACACCAGAGAAGTGCCACAGGCGTTTGGTAGCTGAGTACTTACAGGAGCACAACACCAGTATTGTGACTACACATTTGTAGATTGAGCATACACCAGACATCCGTTTTCCTCCTGAACTGCCGATCACCGCACATGCGGCGAAATCACGGCATTGCGCGATCACCCGCCCACAATCGTCTGTAGCGATATCGGCTCAGGAAAAACCACCCAGCTTCCTAATGGGCATGACATATAAATTCAGGGCAACGCCTTGGGAAATCGGGGATTGAACAAACTATATCACGTCCTTTAAGGGCTCCCCTTCACCATCTGCGTAATCTGGTGCGGTTTCATTTTTCGTCTGTTTCCTGGCGTTTTTGGCGTCTTGGCGGTTCATCTCTCAATGCTACTGTATTGAAAATAGATTTGAAATGTGTATATCTTTGGACTACCATACGCAAGTGTTTATGATAAACCATGTTGCAATTATCGGTCTGGGTTTGATGGGCGGCTCGTTGGGGCTGGCTTTACGGCGTAACCCTGGCATGCGGGTTTCCGGCTATGCGCGGCGCGAGGAAACACGCCATTTGGCATTAGAATGCGGCGCAGTGGATGATGTTTTTGACGATCCGGCGAAAGCTGTGCGTGGAGCGCAACTTACTGTGATTTGTACGCCGACCGGCCGGATTGTATCCATGGCCAAAGCCTGCCTGGAGGGGTTGGCGCCCGGCAGTGTCGTAACGGATGTCGGCAGCGCTAAAGAGGAAGTGGTCTGGCAGATGGATGATTTGTTTGACGGCCGTCGGGTGGCGTTTGTTGGGTCGCATCCAATAGCCGGCTCCGAGCGGCAGGGGTTGGAAGCTGCCGATGCCGATTTATACCGCGGGGCATTGGTGGTGGTGACGCAATCCGCATTGACAAATATAGATGCTTTGAGCCTGACGGAAGCATTTTGGGCTGGCTTGGGCGCCAGAGTGCAGCGGATGACGCCAGATGAGCATGACCGCCTTTTAGCTTCAACCAGTCACTTGCCACATTTGGCGGCAGCATTGGTCGCAACTACTGTAGGGCGGCATCTGCCGGATCAGGCGGGGATTCTCTGTGGTACCGGTTTTTGGGATACCACCCGTGTGGCCGAAGGCGATCCAACTATGTGGCATGATATTTTACAGACCAACCAGTTGGCGATATTGGAAGAATTAATTGCCTTGCAAGGTAATTTGGTGGATATGACGATGGCGTTGGCTAAAAGCGATTTTGAGGAAGTCCGGCGTTTATTGGAAGATGCCCGTGATCGGCGGCGCGCCTTGGCTGCGCAAGGGAAAAATGGCCACGCAAATACATAAAACCATAAATGCTACAATAGCGCCGGCAAATCCCCTGCATGGCGTGGTGCAGGTTCCAGGGGATAAAAGCATTTCCCATCGGCTGGCTATGTTGGCCTCGTTGGCGCAGGGCCGGTCGGTGATTCGTAATTATTTGCGTAGCGAAGATTGTTTGAACACGCTGCGGGCAGTCGCTGCGCTTGGTGCAGATGTGTCCTGGCGCGGCGATGTCTTGTATGTAACGGGGCAGGGGTGGCGTGTTCCGACGACGCCATTGGACTTGGGCAATTCAGGCACCAGTCTGCGTTTGCTGGCTGGGTTGCTTGCCGGCCGGCCTTGGGCAACAGTAATGACCGGGGATGAATCTTTGTGCCGGCGCCCGATGGAACGCATACGCCATCCGCTGGAGCTGATGGGGGCGCGACTGGAATTTTCCGGGGCGCGCTGCTGCGCGCCATTGACAGTACATGGTGGTAATTTGCGCGGGATTGAGTACCGTATGCCAGTGGCATCGGCTCAAGTCAAATCCTGTGTGCTGCTGGCTGGCTTATTTGCCGAAGGCGACACAACCATCTGGGAGCCGTTGCCAACACGCAATCACACGGAAATTATTTTGCAGGCTTTGGGCGTTGAGTTGAAGGTGGATGGGTTGTGTGTGCGGGTCAGAGGATATGGCCCGGAAGGCCCGGAGTTGCTACCATATGAATGGCTGGCGCCAGGCGACTTTTCTTCGGCAGCATTCTGGTTGACGGCGGCGGCTGCCGGACGCTCGTCGTCAGTAACCATGCCCGCAGTCGGTTTGAACGGGCGCCGGACAGCGCTGCTGGATATTCTGCGGCGCATGGGAGCGGAGATTAATGTAATGCCATCGGACGATGAATCCCCGGAAGCAATAGGCACGATTGAAGTGCGTGGGCGTGAACTGTACGGGACAACAGTGAGCGGTGCAGAAATACCGGCTGTAATAGATGAATTGCCACTGGTGGCGGTGGCCGGTGTTTTGGCGGATGGGGAAACCTTGATCACTAATGCCGGTGAGTTGCGCGTCAAGGAATCCGACCGTATCGCTTGCATGGCAGCCAACCTGCGGCTTATTGGCGCAGAGGTGGAAGAATTTCCAGACGGTATGCGCATTCGCGGCGGATGTCCGATCCGTGGTGGTGTGCGGGTCAAAAGTTATGGCGATCATCGGGTGGCTATGGCAATGGCGGTGGCGGCGCTGTTTGCGAGTGATTCGATAACAATAGAAGATGTGGGTTGTGTAGGTATATCCTACCCGGAATTCTGGCGACATTTGCGCGAACTGGGTGGCCGGGTGGAGCTTACAGAGGAAGATAAAGCCTGAAAACGGTATTTGAAATTCAGCACACTAAGGGGAGGAAAGACAAACCACCAATACGCCAAGGTGGCGGAAGGGAATTAGCCACAATTATGCACACGCGGGGGGAGGAACCGCAGATGACGCAGATGGACGCAGAGGGGGGGGAACCACGGAATACACGGAATACACGGAAATGTGAAAAACTCACACGGAGAAGAGAACTACGGATAAACACGGATTGGGAAATGGATTAACCACACATGCCGCGCTGACCGGCATCTGCCGGTCTGGCGGATCGGTTGACACCCTGATACGCGAATTCATTCGAGTATCCAGGTGTCAACCGATCCATGCCCGCGTAGCGGACAGCACGGCCTGCCATTCCAACAAACTGTCTCTCGTTTGCTGTGCGTTTCTTCTTGTGAATCTTGTGCCTCTTTGGTTATTTATCCGGGATCTGCGTTAATCGGCGTCAATCTGCGGTTTCTTTTTTGGCGTCTTGGCGGTTCAAATCTCCTTCTTTGGGAACCCAACGTAAATTTATTTGGAAATAACGGACTTTTTAGGTTAAATATTCATCCTATGGGATGACATTGAACATACAGTAGAAACATACAGAATGGATTTAGATCATGCCAATGAACAAAAAAAATAAAAAACATCACACTGTCATAGCCATTGATGGGCCGTCGGCATCTGGAAAATCCTCGGTCAGCCGGGCGGTGGCCCGGCGGTTGGGGTGGGTATATGTGGATTCTGGGGCGGTGTATCGCGGCCTGACTTGGGAGTTGCTCCGTCGCGGCGTGGATACGCGGGATGCAGCGGAGGTAGAGGATGTCCTGCCGGATGTGCGCCCGGAGTTCTTTCTGGATGCTGATCGCGGGGTGCGGTTTAGCATAGATAAAGCGGTGTTAGACGCGGAATTGCGTTCTGACGAAGTTTGCCAGCATGTAAGCTATGTTGCCGCTATGCCGGCTGTGCGTGCTCAGGTAACGGCATGGCTGCGGGATATGATGCGTTTCGGCAACCTAGTGATGGAAGGCCGCGATATCGGTACGGCGGTTTTCCCAGATGCACAATTGAAAATCTATCTGGATGCCGACATAGCCACCCGTGCCCGCCGCCGCTATGGCGAGTTGCAGGGGGGGAGGGTGTCGGTTGACGTGCAAGATGTGGGTGCATCATTGCAGCAGCGCGACGACCTTGATCGCGGGCGCGCTCTGAATCCGTTGCAGATAGCCGAGGACGCGCAGGTGGTGGATACCACTTCCATGAGTTTGGAAGATGTGGCGGCTCATGTATTGGCGGCATATCGTAAGCTGGCGCAACATTGAAGTAGCTTATAAAGCCACAAAGATGCAAAAGGCAGAGCAAAGGAAATTAGCCACAAAGGAAATTAGCCACAAAGATGCACAAAATTCGCAAGATTTTCAGATTATTAACGCCTGCCGCGCTGACCGGCAGATGCCGGTCTGGCGAATCGGCTGACACCCAGATACGCGAATTTATTCGCCTATCCGGGTGTCCACCGATCCATGTCCGCACAGCGGACAGCGCGGCATGGCATTCGGGTCATCCGGTATTTCTGGTAAATCTGCGTCAATCTGGTGCGCCTATCTGCAGTTCCTCCTCTCCATTCATCTGTGTCCATCCGTGTTCATCCGTGGTTCATTCCCTTTATCCGGGATCTGCGTTAATCGGCGTCAATCTGCGGTTTCTTTCTTGGCGTTCTTGGCGGTTTAATCCAATTCTATGAGACAATGATTGTAATAGTTCCGATACTATGAAGGCTTTGAAAAAATCGAAAACCAGGGAAAAAATTCCTTTCTGGTTCTGGTTCTTCCGATGGATATGTTATGTAGTCTTGCGCTGTCGCTGCCGCTTTAGGTCGTATGGCGCTGAAAATGTGCCGCCCATCGGCGCTTGCATTGTAGCTTCAAACCATGCCAGCTTGTTGGATCCGCCGGCCGTTGGATGTGGTGTTATGCATCGCCATGTGCGCTTTATGGCGCGGGATACGTTATTCAGCAATTTCGTGACGCGCTGGTGGAGCCGCGCTGTCGGGGTGGTGCCATTAGACCGATCTAAAGGCGACATTGCTGCCATGCGCATAGCTTTGAAGGTTTTGAAAGCCGGGGGCGTGCTTTCGTTGTTTCCCGAAGGAACCCGTTCGCCGGACGGGCGGCTGCAGTCCGGTAAGGGTGGTATTGGATTCCTGATTGCCAAAGGCGGGGCGCCGGTGGTGCCGGCCTATGTTTCCGGCACATTCCAGGCCTTACCTAAAGGGGCTACCACTATTCAGCGACATCCAGTATCAGTGTGTTATGGTCCGCCGATCATGCCCGAGGAGTTGACACCGTTGCTGGCGCGTGAAACTCGTTATCAGGATGTTGCCGATTTGGTTATGCAACGCATTGCCGCGTTGGCAGAAGCGGCGGAGAGCAAAAACACACAAACAAGCTAGGCACAAAAATGCAGGCAGAGTAAAGGAATTTAGCCACAAAAATGCACACAATGCACAAAGGGATAGGATTGAACCGCCAAGACGCCAAGGTGTCAGAAGGGGATTTGCCATGTCCGCGTAGCGGACAGTGCAGTCTGCCATCTGGATCAGTAGGTGTCTCCGATAAAATCTGCGTCAATCTGCGTAATCTGCGGTTAATTTTTCCCTTTCCAACCTTGGCGTCTTACCTTGGCGGTTCAATCTATTCCGGGTTCCCCAGTTTCTTAATAGAATAGGGCTGCTGTCTGTTTTACAGTGAACCAAGACAATAAGAGGTGAAATCTGAAAAAAAATCTTCCATCCAAATCATGTGCGGTAATGTCTATCGCCGGTTCCGATAGCGGTGGTGGCGCTGGGATACAGGCTGATTTAAAGACTTTTACCGCCTTGGGCGTATGGGGGACTACGGCGGTGACCTGCCTGACAGCCCAGAACCCGTTGGCCGTGCGTGCCGTGACCGCTGTGCAGCCGACAATGGTAAAGCGCCAGATTGATGCCATTTGTGAAGGGTTTGACGTCCGAGCAGTCAAGACCGGCATGTTATACAATGCCGACATCATCCGGACAGTGGCCCGGACGTTGAAGCGTCATAGCTTTAAATTTGTTGTGGTGGATCCGGTCATGGTAGCGACTTCCGGTGCGCGTCTCTTGCGCCGGGATGCGGTGGAGGCGCTTTGCGGCTGTTTATTGCCGTTAGCAACGGTGGTGACGCCCAATGTGCCCGAGGCGGAAGTGTTGGCCGGGATGACAATAGCCGATTTAAAAGACCAGCGGCAGGCGGCGCAAATAATTGCTGAAAAATATAAAATTGCTTGTGTGGTCAAAGGTGGGCATATATCCGGGCGGCATTGTGTGGATGTGTTGAATGTGGGCGGAGACGCTTGGTGTTTCAAACATACACGGGTTAAAGCGCGGAATACCCATGGCACCGGATGCACATTTTCAGCGGCCTTAGCCGCCGGGCTTGCGCAAGGCCGGACGCTGTCGGATGCCGTGCGCCGCGCGCGCCTCTATGTGCGCCGGATGTTGGTCGTCGGCAATGCTTCGTCTTGATTGAATAGAATGCGGCTGCCGTGTTCTGATAGCGCAAAATCAATCTGGTTGTATTCCGGCAAGGCGGCACGAATGGCAGGATGGATGGTCGGATCGGCGTCAAGCAGCAGAAAGCCGCGTCCGCCGGCGCCCAACAATTTGCCGCCGGTTGCTCCGGCTGCTCTGGCATTGGTATAGGCTCTGTCAATTACGGCGTTGGAAATGCCGCTGGAAAAGGTTTTTTTCAGTTCCCACCCAGCATGCATAAGCGAGCCAAATTCCGCGAGTGGGGCGTTTCCGCATAATAGCTGCTCCGCTTGGTCAACCATGTTTTTCAGCTTCAGCAAGCGCGGTGTATTGATTTCTGTGTTGCGGCTTTGCTCACGGAGTATGGTTTCGGCTGATTTTTCCATTCCTGTGTAAAACAACATCAAACGGCTATTGAGCGCCTGAATGCGATCAGGCGAAATTTCAATACGCTTAACTGCAACTTGACTGTCCCCGGAAAAATCCAAACGCAGCAGACCGCCGTATGCCGCAGCATATTGGTCTTGGTGGCCGCCGGCATCGCCAACACGTTTGCGTTCAATTAAAATTGCTTCCCGCGCCAGTGTTTCAGCATCAACAGGGTTTCCCAAATACCGGTGCAAGGCATGCAGCAATCCTACTGTGAAAGAAGAAGAAGTCCCTAGGCCAGTGCGTCCGGGGAGGTCGGAAGTATGCGCGATTTCCATGGCGTCGCTGATTTTTAAATGCAACATACACTCGCGAATCAATGGGTGTGTGAATTCTTCAGGCTTTTGGACGGATTCAGTCTGGGCATAACTGGCACGGAAGCTATATTTGAAAATCGGCACTAGTTTGTGCAAGGAAATGTAGCTGTATTTGTTGATAGTGGTAGAAAGGGTTGCGCCGCCGTATTGGCTGTAAAACTCAGGGAAATCTGTGCCGCCACCAAAAAAACTAATTCGAAAAGGTGTTTGCGAAATAATCATAACATGTTTGCTGTGTTTGGGTTGTCGAAAATATCAGGCATTGTCATGTTGGTTGGCGCTTTTATTTTATATTGAATTCGAATCCTTCTTAGGCACCAAGACACGTGTGGTCAATTATGCTGGCTTGGCTGATGGTTTTGATTTTTCTGCGCAGCCAGTCGGAACTAATCATTATTTTGTTGGCAATTCATTTCTTCCCGCCGAGCAATTACTATCATGTGATGACAGATACTGGGCCTTAAGCTACCTATTATAAGCTGAAGCGCCTGCTTAACATAAACGAGTATTTTTGATGTTTTGGATGAGTGGCAATACGCTGTGTTTTCCGCAAGAAAGACAATGGCATCCACAGCGAATCCACTCTTCTTTAGAAGAAGCGATATGGTCGTTGGTGAGTACATTGCAACATGATCTGGGTTGTCTATTTCATGGCCTAGAATTAGATTTTCCAGGAAATAGATAAGGCAGTTTGCGTTTGGTGTGGTCATGATCAATATCCCGTTTGGCGCTAGATGCCTTCGTGCACATTGGAGGAAGAGTCCTGGATTCAGCAGGTGTTCGATGATTTCACCTGCTACAATCACGTCAAACTCTTTTGATAACGAGAAGTTGGTGGCATCGGCTGCAATTACGTTATAGCCCTCGCGTTTCATCTGCTCAATCTGATCCGCTTCATAGTCCAACCCAAGCACAGAGGCCGCTGATTTGACTAGTCGGTCATGAAGCCAATGTCCGCGTTTGCGATTTTCCAGATTGTGCTCAACACAGCCAATATCGAGAACACGCAAACCCCGCACTAGTGTAGGAATGTAGTTACAACGATCAGTAACAAGCCGTGGGTATTTCATGTTTTTCTGCTTCTTGCCGGTGTTAGGATTCTGTTGAGGCACAAGCCGTACCCAGCAACTTATTGTTAAAGTAAGCCGTATGCTCGCAGTTAATAATTTTTAAAGAAATTTTTACCATGAACAAGGGTCTGACAGCAAGATTTATAGCAGACCTGAAGTTAAAAAGCTATGCAAAAAGGGGCAGGATGTCTGGAGATGTAATTGACAAGTATCAAACCGGATGTTACCGTAAAATCATATCTCAATCAGTGATGAGGTTAGTGTTCCGCATCCTGTCCTGATATGATGTTGAGAAGAAAATCTGTCGTTGTGGCTTCAAAGTGTATTTTTAATGGATGATTTGATATGTCCTCAATTTCTTACAACCGCATTTTGATTACCGGCGCTTCCGGGTTTCTAGGACACCATATCGTGCCCCGGATACGGGCGAATTTTGCGGGGGAGATATTTGCTCCTACCCATGGCCAATACGATTTACTGGATTCACAAGCAGTCTACCAGATGTTCCGTGACTTTCGCCCGGATTGCGTGGTGCATCTGGCGGCCAAATCCGGTGGGATTATTGATAACCAGCAGCGCCCAGCCGATTATTTTTACCAGAATATGGCTGTGAATCTGCATGTCTTTGCCGCGGCGCAACAAGTCGGGATCAAGAAACTGGTCACCTTTATGGGCGGATGCTCATATCCCTCTGATGCAAAATCGCCGATTGATGAAGGGCAGATGTGGCGCGGCTTTCCGCAAGTGGAAAGCGCGGGTTATTCCGTCGCAAAAAAAACGTTGCTGGTCCAGTCTTGGGCATACCGCAAACAACACGGCTTGAATTCCATTGTTCTTATTCCCGGCAACGTCTATGGGGAATGGGACAATTTTAATCTCCAGGAAGCGCATGTAATCCCTGCGCTGATCCGCAAGTACGTTGAGGCGACTGAGCGTGGCGATCCGGAAATTACCGCTTTTGGCACCGGCAAGCCGACCCGCGACTTCGTGTATGCGGGCGATGTGGCGGAAACAGTGCCATGGTTTATCAAGCATTATGACAGCAGCGATCCTGTAAACATTTCAACTGGCCGGAGGATTTCCATTCGGGAACTGGCGGAAACCATAAAAACGGTTACAGGATTCCCTGGACGCATTGTCTGGGACGCTTCCAAGCCGGACGGTCAGATGGACAAAATTTTTGATGTGGCACGCTTAAACCAACTCGGACTTTACTGCCAGACATCACTACATGACGGTTTAACCCGTACGCTGAGTTGGTTCAAACAAGCGCGGTCCAACGGTACGGTGCGCCTGTAAATCTCCTGAGGTTGCGATGTATGACGTCTTTTTCTAAATGTATTGTATTGGGAGCAAAAGGTTTTATCGGGTCGGCCATTGTTGCCTGCGCTCAGCGTCTTGGTCTGGAAGTGGTGGCTGTGGTTCCGGGCAACTATGACGCTTTGCGTGGTACACGTGCGGATGTATTGATAAATGCCGCCGGAAACTCCCGGAAATATCTTGATGCAAAAGAGCCTGTCACAGGGTTTGATTTGTCCGTTAGCACGGTCATGCGTATTTTGCATGATTTCCAGTACGATTATTTTGTGCATTTGTCCAGTGGCGCTGTTTATCCCCGGGAAGACCATCCAGAGTTCAACGCGGAGACTACTCCCCTTGATCCAGCCGTTATGACTAATTACGGCTTTCATAAATGGATGGCCGAGCAACTGGTACGGAAATATGCTGCGAAGCATCTCATCCTGCGGATGGGTGGGTTTGTCGGTCCGGGGTTGAAAAAAAACGCCGTTTACGATTTGATGGCCGGGCAGCCCTTGCATGTTCATCCGGATTCGGAATTCCAGTTCATGGATACACGCGACTTGGCCCGGGCAGTGTTCAATTTGTTGCCGA
Organism: Kiritimatiellia bacterium; assembly: GCA_050944835.1. Lineage (GTDB taxonomy): Bacteria > Verrucomicrobiota > Kiritimatiellia > JAAZAB01 > JAAZAB01 > JAXGPF01. The sequence goes on along the minus strand of JBMNRV010000004.1, from coordinate 85,532 downwards.
AATTGTCGGCAGACCGTTCTCTGTACAATATCTCAGCGCATGGAACTATTTCACTGCGTGAGGTAGCCGCTTTGATTGGCTGCCAACTTCCATCATCGGAGAATCTGCCGCTTATACGTGCGGAGTTGAATATTCAAAAAGTAAGCGCCTTGCTGGATTTGCCTGATAGCAAAAGCGCCGTTGCTAATTATATCCAAGAATTCGGACGAGAGAGTGCACAGGAGTAGCTATGGGCAGAAAACCTCGCTTGGCATTTTTATTCCGCTACGGCGCCGGTTCACATACAGAACTGTTTCATGCATTGCCGCAGATAATTCAGGAGTTGTCGCGACATGTCGATATCCATTATTGGAGCATGCGTAGCGACGTGCCGCCGCCGGAAATGGTTTCCCAAAACGCCCGCCTGCATTTTTTACCATTTGCTTGTCGTCGGGATCGTTTGGGCGATAAATTTGTAAAGACCTGTCTCTGGATATTGTGTGTGCCGTATATGGCGCTAAGATGCCGGATGATGGGGTGCAAGGCGTTGTATTTTGACGAAACCATTCCATTGACCGGCGGGTTGGCCTGTTTGTTTTTTGGCCCAAATGTCGCCATGACATTTGCGGACGTTTTTGTTGATATATACGCAGGCCGAAGCGCTGTTGGCAGGTTTTTTGCCAGAATTGTCAAGGCGTGCGATTATTATGCCATGCGCAAAATTCGCCTGATTTATACGCGTACACGTGCTGCTGCCGCTCATCTGGCGCGTCATGGCGTTGCATTGGAGAAGATCCATCCCGTTTATGACCCATGTGATTTCAGTATTTACCATCCATTGCCGCTGGACGAACGGCGGGCTGCCCGCGAACGCTACGGGTTTTCCGGCAGTGATGTAGTGTTGGTGCATCATGGCATCCTGCACCCCAATAAGGGCAATGACCGGATTATCAGAGTCATTGCCGAACTAGTCCCTGACCGTCCGGAGTTGAAATATTTGCTGATAGGCGACGGTCCGACTATGGGGAGCTTGCGTGAGCTGGTAGCGGAGCTCCATTTGGAAAAACACGTGGTTTTTACCGGTTGGTTGAAGCATTTATCGGATGTAAACAAGGCCTTGAATGCCGGTGATATCGGCTTAGCGATGAGAATAGGATTGGCTTCAGATCATTTTCACCTTACCGGCGCTTTAGTGCATTCTATGGCCTGTGGCTTGCCGGTGTTGGCGGCCCGTCTTGGCGGCATGGCGGAGGTGGTGGAGGAAAACCAAACTGGTTTGCTTTTTGATCCTGCCGATATGGGTGAATTTAAGGCTAAACTGTTGGAGCTTGTTATTGATCAAAGCAAGCGCACGGCTATGGGCCGCATTGCGCATGAAAAGGCAAAACAACATTTCAGTGTGGATACAGTGGTTGATGCAACCGTTAAGCCATTGTTGGCGTTGACTTTTTCCACTGATCAGCGCTTGAAATAAAAACAATCCAACAGCAGATTGCAGCGTCGCGTTCTCGTCTGCAAGCAGGGTGGGGGATTTTTGCATCCTTCCAGCGAATTTTGATCATGCTGACTACAGTGGGCGGGAGGCGCGAGATTTTGTTCGTGTGGATTCAACGCTTACTTCGCATCCGCGATGTTTCCTGACCAGAGTTCTTCCAGAAAGGACCGCCAAGGGAGAATTTCGATGCCGTCACAGGTGCGGCGGGGTTTGGCATCCATCGAGACCAGAATGACGCGCCGGGGGCGATGTTCCTCCTTGAAAGCCCGTAGCCCGCGCAGGTCGTGATCGGCAGCCATACGCGTGGATTTGACCTCAACCGCAACGGCGCCATCGGCGAGCACAAAGTCCACCTCCAGTTGCGAGGCGGTGCGCCAGTACGCCAACGTCAGGCCGGACGCCCGGTAATCGCGATAAGCGGAGAGTTCCATAAAGATGAAATGCTCCAACGCGCGGCCCCAGAGTTCCGAGCCGGGTTCGATTCGTCCGCGGCGGGTGAGCGTTCCAGCAATGCCGACATCGAAGAAGTAGAAGCGGGGCGCCTGGATCACACGGCGGCGAGCGCGGCGGGTGAAGGCAGGCAGGAATCGCCCTAACAGGGTGTCTTCGAGCAGTTCAAAGTAGGCTTTGACAGTGGGAGCGCTGATGCCGCAGTCGCGGGCGATGTTCTGATACACGACCATTTCGCCGCTAGAGAACGCGGCCACTTCCTGAAAACGGCCAAAGGCCGGCAGATTGCGGACAACGGCTTCGGCGGCGATTTCCTCACGCAGGTAGGCGCCGACATACGCGCTGCGCAGCGTGTCATGATCCTCGGCGAGATAGTGAGGCGGGAGCAGTCCCTGATTGAGAGCTCGCACGAGGTCGAAGTCCGGAATTTCGGCGAAGGTCAGTGGATGCAAATAGAGGGATGGGGCGCGTCCGCCAAGCAGATTGGCTTGGCCGCGTTTGACCTTGCGGGCGCTCGATCCGCACAGGATGAAACGCAGGCCCATCCGCTCGATCATCCAATGAACTTCATCAAGCAGATCGGGTACTTTCTGGATCTCGTCAATGATTACGGGCGCACGCTGGTTCTTTCCAGTCAAACCGCGCGCCGACAGTTCCTGCCGGATCACGGTGGGATTCTGCAAACAACGGCGGTACTCGTCCGCCAGAAGGAGATCGAACGTCACGGCGTCCGGGAAACGCTCTCGAAGCAGCGTGCTTTTTCCCGTCTGTCGTGCCCCCCAAAGGAAGCAGGAATGGCGTTCAGAAATTCCCAAATTTATACTTCTGATATACATGACAAAATAAAGTAGCGTTTTGTTATTTCACTGTCAATAGCATTTTCTTTCGCTAAAACTGCGGCAGTTGCAAGTTTGTCGCAGAGAACCACGGATGACACTGATGGACACTGATAGGATTGAACCGCCAAGGCGCCTAGATGGGAAGGGAAAAATTAACCGCAGATTACGCAGATCCCGGATAATTGGCCACAAAGAAGCACAAGATTCACAAGAAGAAACGCACAGCAAACGAGAGACAGTTTGTTGGAATGGCAGGCCGTGCTGTCCGCTACGCGGCATGGATCGGTTGACACCTGGATACTCGAATTAATTCGCGTATCAGGGTGTCAGCCGATCCGCCAGACCGGCAGATGCCGGTCAGCGCGGCATGTGTGGTTAATCCATTTCCCAATCCGTGTTTATCCGTGTTCATCCGTGGTTCTCCGTGTGAGCTTCTCCCATTTCCGTGTATTCCGTGTATTCCGTGGTTCCCCCCCCTCTGCCTCTGCGTCCATCTGCGTCAATTTGCGGTTTCATTCTTGTCTGTTTCTTGCTTGGCATCCTTGGCGACTTGGCGGTTCAACCAATCCGGGCTCTCCCGCCAGTGTGGCTCGTACCTCCTCCGTGTTCTCTGCGGCTCCGTGTGATACTTCTGCCTGTTGTGCATCGTGTGCATTTGGATAGGGGCATTATTCCCACAATCTGACGACATTCTCGAATAAGGTGTGTCTCATTCTTGCCTTATTCTTGCCTTATTCATTTTCTTTCTTCAGCCGCCAAAATGCTCCTCTTCCAAACCCTTTAAACTCGATTAAGTCTAGTTTTTTGAAGCAGGGTGGGGGATTTTGGCATCCTTCCAGCAAATTTTGATCATGCTGACTACGGTGGGCGGGAGTCGCGAGATTTCCAAAACTGGCGGAGAGGGGGGGATTTGAACCCCCGGTGCCGGTTGTTACCAGCACGGCGGTTTAGCAAACCGCTGCTTTCAACCACTCAGCCACCTCTCCAAAATTAACCTGAAAACGGCAGTTAGCAGACGTGCGTGAGGGAAAGAACCACGGATAAACACGGATGGACACAGATTTTTAGGTCACTGTCTCCGACTTCATCCTTCATCCTTCATCCTTCATCCTTCATCTGTGCGTATGATATGCCGGAGATACGGCATAAATCAAGCATAAAAACGAAGAATCCGAAATGCCGATAGTTTGCCGATAGTTTTTGCCAACAGACCCTGTTTGTGATATATTCCCGGTAAATTTGGAGGTTTTATGTGGCACGAAATTCTGGCAACCGCAGTGTTGTTTTTTATCGTTCTTGACCCGCTGGGCAATATTCCTTTGTTTTTAAGCGTCTTGAATCCAGTGGCGCCGGAGCGTTGGCGGCGCATTATTTTGCGTGAATCGCTGATAGGGCTGGGTGTCTTGCTTTTGTTTTTATTTCAAGGGCAACGTCTGCTTTCTTTATTACATGTCTCGGTGTCATCTTTGAGTCTGGCCGGCGGTATAATCCTGTTCCTGATTGCCCTGAGTATGATTTTCAAGGGCGCAGAAGATTTGTTCAAGACAGAAGTAAGCGCCGAGCCATTTATTGTGCCGCTGGCCATCCCTCTGATTGCTGGCCCATCGGCGATTACGACGGTGACACTCTGGTCGGCGCGCGCGGAAATTGCGTTTTGGGGAGTGCTGGTTGCGCTTATGATAGCTTGGCTGTTAAGCACTGTGGTGTTAATGACCTCACGCATGATTTATCGAGCGCTGGGCATGCGGGTCATTATGGCTGTCGAGCGCTTGATGGGGTTGATGCTGGCGGTGATTTCCGTGGAAATGCTGGTCAACGGTTTGCGCCAGATCGCCGTCCTACCGCCGGCGCCTTAACCTATATCAGGCTTTTGAACCACGGATGACACGGATGGGCACGGATGAAGGCGATTTGAATCATGCAATCGGCGGATGAGTTTCGGCGCTCGGCGCTGGTACCGGCACTGGTTGTGCGCTGCTGAAGATCGCCCGCAACAGGGCTCCAGCGCCGAAAAATGCGGCCAGTATCCATATGGGCGCGGCTGTGACCGGGAAAACGGCGATTTGTATAATTGCCAAACCCAAAGCCATCCTTCCAATCATAATGCTGCGGCTGATTATGGTTGGCGGGCGTATCAACAGGAATCCCAGAGCCATAGCCATAACGGTTTTGCCAAGGTAAATCAGTATGGCGGTGAAGGCTGCCAACAATATAGCAGATGGCGCTCCTATTATGCTTACCAGGAGTAAAAAGATTACAGGGAATGAGCCTGTCACCCATATCATACCCACCAAAATACTACGTCCGGGAGTGTGGCGGGCTGCCAATCCGGCGCCGGCGGCCGTCGCTGGACAACACAAAACGAACAATATCCCCGCACACAAAGCGCTGAGATAACCGTAAATGGCCATCGGGATGGCTGCCAGTTTTTTACGCTTACTAGGTTTGTCAGGGAGGGGCTTGTGTTGGCGGAATTCTCCTTTGACTAGAGTTTCCGATGGCAATATGACGGTGTGCGGCGTCCAACAGTCCAGATTGCCGTTGATAGTTGCACTAGGCAGAATCACTAAGTCCTGCGCTTTAACGGTCACATCGCCACCGCAATGCCCTGCCAGTGTGACCTTGCTTCCGATAACCGTCAGGTTGCCAGTAACCGCGCCTTCGCAGATGATGTTTTCGCCAAAAAGCTGCGCGTTGCCTGCTAAGGTTGCCTCCGGCGCCAAGCGGATGTTGCTGGCTGCCAGCAATGTGTTGCCGCGCACTTGGCCTTGCAAGTCAATACTGAAACCGCCCAGTCGGGCGTGATCATGGATCACACCTTTCATGTTGATGCGGTGCCCCCAAGCCCATACATCATTCATGAAAGCGCCGTTTAAATTAATCGTTCCCGATTCGGTCGGTTGTCGCAATATGCCGGTGCCGCTGGCTAACAGGAAAACATCATTTTCAGCCGTCCCGGCGATTTCCATGTTTTCTGCAATTACTACGGCATCAAGCGGCAAATTGGAGCCTGCAGGCAGAGTGAAGGTTCCGCGTATGTGCTCCATTTGGATCGCCGGTGCGGCGATTACGGCGCTCCAGATCAAGGCGGTTGCAGCCCATCGTGAATAAAAAGGGAGCGGTTTCATCAGAATATCAATGCTGGTATATCGCCAAGGATGTTGGTGGTTGTAGCTTCGGCGTTATCGGGCTTTGCGGCGTCCTCAATGGCGGGTGTGTCTCCAGTACCGGTAGCAGCAGCGGTTTCTCCATTTGCTGGTTCAATGACAGCTTCGCTGCTGGATGTGCGGCTTTCAAAGTGCAGCGGCGCCGGTTCGGGGATAGGAACTTCGCGTCCCAATTGGTTCAGGGCGCGCGCAGCGTATTTGCGCACATATTCATTGTCGTCACTTTGTAAGGCGAGCAGGGCATCAATAGCCTCTTGATTACCGATGTTGCCTAAGGCTTCTGCTGTGAAAATCCGAATGGTGGCGTTGGTGTTGCGTAGTGATTCCAATAAAGGGGTAATATTGTCGCGCCCTATAGCTTCCATGGCGTCAAGGGCCAGAATGCGTTCAGAGGAGTCATCACTGGTCAGAGTAGTCAATAAATACTCGAATGCCGGCTTGCCGGCATCTCTCAAGGCGCTCCAATTCTTGCCGGCAATGAAAAAAGTCACCCGATCTTCCAAGGTTTCCGGTGTGTAACCTATCTTGGCCAAGGCTTCGGCTGCCGCCAGACGCACATTGGCATCGCTGTGCTTCAGCAGTGGTACTAATGAGTCTTTAGCCCCATGATAGGTGGCATCTCCCAATAGGCAGGCCGCAGTGGCGCAGATATGGCTGGAATAATCGCTGAGACAGTCAATCAAAGCCGACGCTGCAACAGCGCCCATTTCTTTTAAAGCGTCTGCGGCTGCAGCTTGCACTGGCGCGCGCTCGTCGCGTAGCAGGGTGATCAGCGGCAGGGCGCCTGCCGAATCATGCAAAAGTCCAATGGCCTCAGCCACAACCATGCGCTGCTCGGCGTCATGCGGTTGCAAGGCATTCACCAGAGGCGCCATGGCGCGCAAGTCGCCGATTTTACCCAGAGCTTCAGCCGCTGCCAGCCTTACGCCGTGCTGGTCGTCAGTCAGCATGGTAATCAGTGGTTCCACTGCCTCGGCTGCGCCTAGACGTCCCAACGCCTCAGCCGCGCTCATTCGGACTTCTGGCGTTGGGTCATGCAGACATGGAATCAGCGCTGGCGCGACTTCCTTCCCGCCCAGTCGTCCGACCACTCGCGCGGCTGAAATGCGTGTGTCAGGGTTTTCATCCTTAAGAAATTCAACCAGTGTCGGCACAGCGCGCGGGTCGCCAATCTGGTTCAGCGAAGTTACAATGGCGCTCCGGAGATCAACCTGAGCGCCATGCAGGCTTTCGATCAACGGGTCCACGGCGCGCGGATCGCGGATCCGCCCAAGCGCCTCCGCCGCCGCCCAGCGCCCGGCGTAATCGTCGTCCTTCAGGAGTTTCAACAACGGGTCCACGGCGCGAGGATCGCCGATCAACCCTAACGCCTCGGCGGCGGAAAGACGGGCTGATTGTTTTTCGCTCTTCAGAGTTTGGATCAGGGGCTCGACGGCCTGTGGCCCGATCTTCACCAAGTCCGCCATGGCATTGCGGTTGTTGAATTGGTCCTTTCTTTCCAACACGGCGATTTTTGTTTGGATTGCGTTGGTGATGTTTTCAGGCGGTGCATTGGTTGCATGACATATAACCGCTGAACCGCATATTAGCAGTAATCCTGCCTGCAGCTTTAAACTGGCACAAAACCGCATATGTGTTCTCCTTAGTAATTTTATGTGTTTACAATTTTCAGAACGCTAGTTTTAAGGTTGTCAAGGTTTGGAAACCGAGATCTGTCAATGCGGGCGATTATGACATAAACGTCGGCAATATGTCAAAGCGGAAGCGCATTGGGTATTTTGCCGTCGGATGGACGCACCACGATGCGATTACCGTCAACTTTTACCACTTGTACGGCGCTGTCACGTTGAACCAGCATACCTTCCGAAACAACACTGTATTTGCGACCGTCAATTTGCACAATGCCTGCCGGACGCAAATCTGTGACCGCTTTGCCGGTTTTCCCCACTAAATTCCGTCTGGTATCCGTATCAGCCGCCTTATAGGAGGATTGGGTATGTTGCAGTGTCAAGGCTTGGCCGACACGGGTACGTGGAAATAACTTAATCCATATAAATATGCTTGCGCTGCCGCCGATGATGACTGCCAGGGCAATATACATACCGACCGCTAACCCGAAGGCCGCAAAGCCGGCGGCGACTGCCCCCAGCAACGCTATGCCTCCCAGTATCCCTAAAATGCCGCCTGGCAGAAAAATTTCAGCGGCGAGCAGAAATAAGCCGATGGTCAATAATATAATGAACAGTTGCACGAATCAGGCCTTTCCTTCAACAATAATTCTTGCGCCGTGAGTTTCCACAACCTTGATCGGTGTCCCAGCGGGCAAATATTCACCGCGTGTCACAATGTCCAGCCGTTGTCCGTCGAATAAACCTATCCCCGCGGGGCGTAAGTCCGTCAGGGCTTGTCCTGATTGGTTCAGCCATTGATTAGTTTCAGGGCCGGCGCTGAAACCGTGTTGGCGTTCGTGAGACGCCTGCAGGATGATATGTTTGAAGACAGAGGATCGCGGTAGGCGTGTGCCGGCGATCCAGGCGGCCACCCCGCCTAAAACGACGGCGCCGGCGACTTTTAAAAGCGGAATTCGCAGCGTGCCGTCGGTAAAGGTCTGCCACTGCCAATTCGGCAAGCTGGGCGCCATGGCGGAAAATAAGGCGAACAGGATTATCAGCAAGCCGGAAATGCCCAATATGCCGAAGCCCGGCGTCACGAAAATTTCTATCGCCAGGAGGATTATGCCGATGATGAAGATTATGATTTCGCCCATGCCGGCCAGCCCGGCGATGTGATGCCCCCAGAAAAACAGCATCAAGCAGATGATGCCGCCGATACCCGGCAGACCGAAGCCCGGAGTTTTGAACTCGATATATAACCCCAGTATGCCGAGCGCCAACAGGATAACAGAAAAGGATTCGATTAAGCGTGCTATCTTTTCTGCCGCCGTCACCACTAAGGTTACAGTGTTTTTCGCGTCGCGCCCCTCGCGCTGCAGCAATTCCGCAAGGTCGGCCACAGTACCCTGTGACAGCAACGGCTGGCCGTCTGGGCCGACCGGACGAGCGGCTTCCGTAGCGGTAAGGGTCAGTAATTGCCCGGCCGGGCTGATAACGATACCGCCGGATGTATATTCCAGTTCCCGCCGCACCATAGCTTCCGCTAATTGTGGGTCATGGCCTTTTTGTTGGGCCGCGGAACGGATTATGGCGGCGACTCCGGAAACGGCTTTTTCCTGAACGGCTTCCGGCAACTCTTGGACGCCGCCGAAGGGCGTGATCATGATCGGCAGGGCGTCGCCGATGATGCTGCCCGGTGTCATGTATATCCGGTCGGTAGCCATAGCAATGATGGCGCCGGCGGAGAGTGCGCGCGATTGCACCAGGGTATAGGTCGGCACTCGTGTTTGCAGGAGCAGACGGATGATTTCCTCTGTGGCATCCAGTTGGCCGCCGGGTGTGTCTATGACAAATACCACTGCGCCGGCCTGCCTCTCCGCCGCCTGTGCCAGGCCGCGTCGGATGACGTACAACAGCGCTTTTTCAATGGGTCCCTCAATGGGGATGATAAAGGTTGGCCCGTTACTGGCGATAGGCGGATGAACGGATGCGGCAGCGGTGGTGTCCGTGCCGCCGTTCGCACAAAGACCGGCGCACAAGACCATCCCGGCAATCAGTAAGCGTACCGCCAACCCCTTGGTCAATTTTCGACCCGCCTTAAATAAACCGCGTTGTTGCAAAAATCGCATCAGCTTCGGATAATACTATCTATGCAAAAAATATCAATATGGATTTTAGGTGGACTTTCTCCAAAAAATCCGGTCATTCCATAAAGATCAGGCCGAGCGGGTTAAATTCAGGGTCTGGCGTTGCCCTAGGCTGGTATGTAACGCCCCGTTGGGGCTATTCCAGAAAACCACTTTTCCACTTCAAGACACACCCGTAAAAGGATCATATCGTTTGTTTACAAGAGATTATATATAACTGCTTCCAATTTTTTTTGGGGATGTCTTGGGATTTTTAGGTCCTCAAACTGACAAGGACGGAAGACACTGACTGACACGGACTGGCATCAACCAATAGGGAGATGTCGCCTAGGCGTCGGCCGGTGTGCTTGGTAGAAATTGTTGCACGGCATCCAATATGTCTTTGCGGGTGACAGGCTTGTGTAAGAGTGTGTGCCAGGGGTCATTAGAGATGGCCGCAACAGTTATGGGGGGTATGAAGCCGGTGCAAAAAATGACGTGGGGCATGACCCAGTTTTTCTCCGCACAGATTTCAGAAATGCGCGTAAATGCGGCATCGCCACGCAATCCCTGTGTCATAATGTCCATGATGATCAGGGTGTGATGTCCGCGTATAAAAAGCTCAATGGCTTGTTCGCCGTTTTCGGCGGATTCAATGCGTAAGTGGGGAAACGACATGGAAAGCAGACGCTCAAACATTTGGCGAGTCAGCGGGTCATCATCCACCACCATAACCAGGTCCTGTGTAGAGGAGATTAGTTGGTCATCCGAAGTCGTCGGCTCCTGCGTCTGAGTGGGCAGTGTTTCGTCATCAGTGGCGGCATCCTCCTCCGGCGCGGCTTGCGATGGTGTGCGAAACTGCTGAACTATTTCAATCACGCGCTTGATTTGCTCCTGACAATCAGGGCGTTGTTCATCCTCCGACAGCGCCAACAGGTTTTGCAGTGGATCATTTAAGGCGTAGCTCATTTCGGCGATGGCATCTAATCGGGCTTGCGACACGGCGGCAGTCTGAGCTTGCAGCGTTGATTGTTCACGTAGGTCTTCCGCCTCAATGTCGGCTGTGGCGTCATCCATTGAAAAAATCATGAAGCCCAGTTGATCGTTCGGTAGAAATACCGGGGAGGCGGTAAGTTGAACCGGCAACGGAGAACCGTCGCAGGTTTTAACGACGATCTGTTTTGCGCAGATACAGCGCTCGCTGAGGTGGTGGATCACACTATCCAGATCGGTGGGCGTCGGTAGCAAGGATCGAATATCAAGACCGATTACTTCCTGTTCAGCAGAGTAACGCAGCATGTTGATAAATGCCGGATTGGCGCATTGTACTATGCCTGCGGCATCGGTTATCACTAATCCATGAGCGATGTACCGCCAGATTTGATCCGCAATTTGCAGTCGGAAAGCAATGTCGGATTGGTTGGTTCCCAATGGAACAAGGGTTGGTGGAGACGCTGTCTGAACCGGCGCTGTCGGCTTTACCACTCGCACAGCCGGAGGCAGTTTGCTGGCGCTGGTAATGCTCTTCATCGCGGTTGGATTCAAGCCGGTATCTTCCGCCTGCGGGCGCGCTTCATTGCTGATATTGGTAGCCATAACAATTTGGTTGATTTGTTTAAGCTTTTAAGTTTTGCACCGTGCAGGTTTGACACCGGCACAGGGCGAAGCAGATACGACGCTGGGATGTTAGCATATCCCGCTATGTGTGGCAAGTGGGTTTAGGTGGGTGGGCTTTCCCAAAAAAATCCGGTCATTGATCAAAAACCAGTTTGGGACAGAAGGGACAAAAGGGACGAAAGGGGTGCGAGACCGCACAGGCGATTCGCGGTATGCTTATACAGCTTCATCCTTCGCGCCGCGCATCTGTGACAAACTTGCCAACTGCCGCAGTTTTAGGTCATCCGCTGCAACGTGACTAACTCTTGATAGGGATTTCAAATATTTTTCTTTACAAAAAAAGATTTTGCGATATTTTAATGCAAGGTTTGGAATAATAATTCCAAAAAAGGAATATACATGCAAAAGTTAATCGAGGGTGATTCAACGACGGCCGCGCGATATTTTCAGGCGTTGGGCTCAAAGAGCAGGTTAGCTGTTTATAGGATGCTTTTGCAGAAAGATATGAATATATCGCAGATTGCGCAGGAGCTGGGTGTTTCCCAGTCTTATGCAACTAAGGCTGTGAATATTCTGGAAAAAACAGGGTTGGTGCAGTGTATTACGCGTGCCGGGATTCACGGCGCTCAGAAAATATGCAGAGCGCAGTATAACGAAATCGTTTTTCGCTTTAATCCCAGAGAGGATGACCAAGATTCCTACGTGTCTACCCGGATTTCCATCCCGATCGGCAGCTATCACGATTGCCATGTTGAGCCAACCTGCGGTCTGGCTAATACGGAGAAAATGATAGGAATCTTTGATGATCCCCGGACTTTTTTGGAGCCGGAGCGCATCACCGCTCAGTTGTTATGGTTTGGCCGGGGCTGGGTAGAATATCGCTTTCCACGCAAATATCCACGCAATGTAGCGCTGGAGGATATTACGGTTGCCATGGAAATATCGTCGGAAGCCAATTGGCCTGACGGAGAAAAAGCGCGCCCTTCTGATAAAGAGTGCCCTTCTGATATCAGTATTTGGATCAATGGCGTAAAGATAGGCCCTTGGCATTCTTGGGGTTTTTACTCGGATAAACGGGGGAGATACAACCCCGCCTGGTGGCCGCGAAAAAATAATCAATACGGCATGTTCAAGGAGTGGAAGGTTACCCGGAATGGCGCCTTTATTGACGGTGAGAAAATTTCATCAGTGGTAATCTCGGATTTGAATTTGAATAGTAAAACCTACAACACTTTGCGCTTGGGAATAGACGAACAGGATAAAAACCAGGGCGGGGTGTGTCTGTTTGGGAAAAATTTTGGCAATTGCCCACAAGACATTTTGATTACTATCAAGTACTGTCGGTGAGCCGGCAGGGTTAACATCGTATAAGGCGATGAGTTATGACGCAAAAATTGGCATTGGCGGGAGGCAAAGCGGTTCGGAGCAAACCATTTACGGAATGGCCGGTTTTCGGGCCGGAGGAGCGGGAAAATCTTTTACGGGTCTTTGACAGTGGGAAATGGTGGTATGGCGAGCAGGTGCAGGAGTTTGAGCGCCGTTACGCTGAGTTTCAAGATGCGAAATATGGCGTTACCTTTGCCAATGGAACTTTGGCGTTGGAGGCGGCTATGGCGGCCAATGGTATTGGCGCCGGAGACGAGGTGATAGTGCCGCCCTATACTTTTATGGCCACCGCCAGATATTTAGATGAACAGTTAAAGGGGATGAGCGGACTAGGGTTGATGCGTGGTGATTCGCGTGTAACGCGGCGAAGTTATCATATGTATGTCTTCAGGCACTTGGCGGAAAAGTGGGATGGGATAACACGAGAGATGTTTTTGGCGGCATTGGAGGCCGAGGGCATTCCCGCTAGCTTCGGTTATCCGGCGCCGCTGTATAAAAATCCAGTCTTTTCATTGACGGGCGATGGCCCACGGAATTGTCCGCGATCGTGTCCGTTCTATGGTCAGCCGACGGATTATCAATCCGTAGTCTGCCCTAATACGGAACAGATTTGTCGTGAGGCCTGTTGGATTCCGCATGCAGTGTTGTTGGGCGATGAGTCCGATATGCGAGATATTGTAATGGCGATTACCAAGGTCTGGGAACAGCGGGAATCTTTGCGTAAGATTAAAATCAGTCAAAAAACTTAACCGTCTGATTTTCTGGATCCCTGTGGGACAGAGAAACCAGGTGTTTGAAAGGGTGGTGTAAAAGGAATTTTCCAATATGGCGCCAATTAGTGTCGGCATTATCGGGATGGGCGGCTTCGCGGGCTCGCATCAGCTTGCGGTGAAGCAGTTGGAGGCAACCGGCGCCTGTCGGTTGGTCTGTTCCTGCGATCCGGATTTGAGCAAATTCAAAGACAAAATGTCGGAATGGGAATACCGGCGCCGCGGCATCAAGGTGTTTGACAATTATCTTGCCATGCTGGATTACTGTGCCGCCGAATTGGATATGGTGGTGATTCCCACGCCGGTGCCGCTGCACGCCCCTATGCACCGCGCCTGTATCGAGCGCGGCTTGGCGGTTTATCTGGAAAAGCCGCCCACGTTGAATTACCAGGAATTGGACGAGATGCTGGAGGTGGAGGCGCGGGCCGAAAAGTTGACGCAGGTGGGATTCAATCATATTGTCGAAGGCGAGCGCCGGAAAATGAAGCAGCGCTTGGTGGCCGGCGAGTTCGGCCAACTGCGCGAAGTCGGCTATCGCGGGCTATGGGAGCGCTCCAACAACTATTACAGCCGGGCCCCATGGGCTGGGCGGCTGATGCTGAACGGGCGGCTGGTGTTGGATTCCGGCATGGGTAACGCTATGGCGCATTACGTGCATAATATTCTCTTTTGGGGCGGTATGCGTGATGTCTTGGATTGGGCGCCCGTCGAATGGGCGGAGGCTGAACTCTACCGCGCGCATTCCATCCAAGGCATGGATACGTCCTTTGTGCGCGCCGGTCTGGGCGGTGGTGTGCGTCTGACGATAGTGATGTCCCATGCCTGCTGGCAACCTGAACGGATGGAGTGGCTGGTTTGTGATAAGGCGCGCATTTTCGTTAAGGAAGAAGGATACCGGATTGCTTGGCATGACGGCCGACAGGAAACAATACCAATACCGTTGGCGCCGGATACGCCGATGACTAAGCTGAAGGAAAACCATTGTGCTTATTATGCATATTTGCGCGGCGAGGCGGAGCGGCCGTTGACCCGGTTGGAGGATACGCGTCCGTTTGTGCAGTTGTGCGATCTGGTGTATGTTGCCGCCGGGCGCATCCACCAAATTTCTCCGCAATATATCCAGCGGAAAGTCCAGCCGGAGGATCAGGCCGAATTCCTGCAAATTGACGATCTATCTCAAGCGACTGACTGTTTCATCCAAAACGGCGAGTGGCCCAGCCAGCAGGGGTTGCCCTGGGCTGGACCCGGCGGCCGGGCCGCCATCAGTGAGTTACCGCGTTTATATGAGACGGTGGAGCGGATGGTGGCGGAGGCCGGCATGGTGGACGCTTGACCCGTCATGGATTCAGGCGAAATTTATTTGGGAACCAACATAAATTTATTTAACAGCAACGATTTTTTTAAGGCTAAATGTTCATGTGTAAAAAACAACTATTTTTTTTGAAGCAGGTTGTGTCATGGCGCAAGATTATTTCTTTTTAGCTTAATACATAACAGATAGGATAACATGAAGGTCGCATTGTTGGATTGTAATCGGTTGGCGCGTGGCTGTGTTAGGCTGGGCTGTCTTTTGGCGGCCGCCGGCGGGGTATGGGCGCGGTTGTTTGTTGTTTTGGGATCAGCGTGCCTGTTTGCAGCCGGTTGCCAGTGTCATGCGGAGCAATGTCCATCTCCGGATGCCGTTGCCTGTCCGCCAACTGCCGTCTTTCAGCCGGATAATGTGGAGGTTGAGATCTCTTTAAGATTAACGGACGCGGAAAAGACGCGCCTGAAAAATGCGCTTTTTGACAGAGACCTTTCATCGCTTTTTTATAAAAAATACGATGCCGGTTCCCCCATAGTTCTTGATTTTAAGTTCAAGAATGCCGTCCAAGTTAATGAAATCCGCATTTCTATTCAGGATACCACCAGGTTCCGCGCGCGGGAAGGATTTGCCCGCTGGAAAACGATGCGGTTTACCTTGAACGGCGACGCGCCCATTGAGAGAGTCTTTATCAACGCCGAGGGCCCGCAGCAGATCGCTTTTCCTGCCGTCATGGCCACGAACATAAGCATTGCTTTCGTGGAAACATGGAACGTCACCAACCGTGGATTTGCCATTAATGAAATTGAGTTTCTCAACGCGGATACCAAGGCGGACGCGGTGATTCCGGAGGCTATAGGTTTTAATTATCCTGTGGAACATCCCACGCTCTTTTTGCACCATGACGACATTGCCGCGGCCCGGCAGCGGGTTGAAAAATATGACTGGGCCCGGCAGTTATATCGGGAATATCAAAAAACCGCGGAGAAATGGCTGGATATTAGTGATGCTGATATTGTGAAAATGATGCCTGCCACCAATGCGGTTTTTATCTGGGGGCTGGATTACTTGCTTTGCCCGCTTTGCGGTGAACGTCTGCATGCCGTTGGTTTTGAAGATCCGCATCAGGTTGTCTGCAAGAACCGCCATAAATTTCCAGATGCGGAACATCCGGATGATGGTCAAGGGTGGTTTAATCCTGACACCGGCAAGCGCCATTGCTTTTTAGGTGTTTATAATTCTTCCTGTGTCAAGAAATTAATGGACAGTGTTTTGAAGTCGCTCTGCTATATGTATGTGCTTTCCGGCGAGGAAAAATACGCGCACAAAGCGGCCTTGATCCTGGATTGTATCGCCTCGCTTGATCCTGCTTGCGACGGGCCGGTTGACTATCCGGGTGGCGGACGCATGCAGGCGTCCCAATATCAGGTGGCGTTTTGTTTGTCGAGTCATTATGCGCCCGCTTATGACATTCTCTGCATGTCGGAGAGTTTTTCCGGGCCTTCCCGCGACTCCCGCTATACGACAATTGAGGAACATGTCCGTCATGAACTTCTGTTGAAAAGCGCCGATTACTGCATGGCGCTGCTCAACAGCGGCCAGTATCGTTTCACCAATGGGGGATTGGACCTGGCTATGGGGGTTATGTCGGTCGGGTCAACCTTGGGGATCAAATATTATGTTGATCATCTTCTGCGCCTTAGTCCTTACGCCCTCCCGAATTTTTTTGCCAACACTTTTGACCGGGATGGCTGTTATTACGAAACATCAGGGATGTATGAAAGCCATACGCGCGAGCTTTGGGAAATGATTGCTACGATTTGCGTCAACCTGCGCAATCCGGACTATCCCCGGGGGTATAATTTTTACGCCCATCCCGTTTACCGTAAAGGCATTTTGGGCGGTGAGTCAAAATATCTCTGTTCCGGCCATTTCCCGCACTTCGGCGACCATACGATTGACCGGGCCATCATCCGCAATCCACCGCCGTTCAACCGCCGCGATTTTATCAATGCCGTAAAGTTTTACGTGTATGATCCTGACAACGCTTCGCAATACCGGCAGATTCTGGATGGTTATACCGGCGGGGATGTCGTCGGCGCCTATGAAGCCGATGATTGGCTCCTTTTCCATGCGCCGGATTTTACCAGCAATCCGCCGCCGGAGACGCCGGACCGCAACCCAAGCGCCTTGTTCGGCTGCAATGGGCTGGTTTTGCTTCGTGCCGGTCCCAGGACGAACGAGTCCAGTGTGTTTTTCCGCTATGGTCCCACCCTAAACCACGGGCATCTGGACGAGTTGGCTTTTCTGTTTTACGGTCTGGGGCGGGAATTGTCGCTGGAAACCGGTGGCGGCGCCAATCATTTCCGCTACGGCTGGGCTGGGCACACCATTGCGCATAATACTGTTGCCGTTAACGGCAAGTCGCAGCTTGAGGATGCCGGCGGCGGGGGAAGCTTGAATTACTTTTTTGCTTCGCCCGGCTTCAGTGTCGCCGAGGCACATGATGAAACCGCTTATCAGGCTGAGGATATTTCCTTGTATCGCCGTAATCTGGCGCTTGTTGACATTAACGATAGCGATGTTTATCTGGTTGATATTTTTGATGTTGGCGGTGGCCGCCAGCGCGACTATTCCTTCCATTCCATTGAGGGCGATTTTTCCACAACCGGTCTGGCCATGGGGGAGATTGTGCGCGCCGGTTCCATGGCCGGACCGGACATTCGTTATGGCGATGCCATTATGGCCGATTACCGTGTTAAGGGATGGACGCCCGAGTCTAAATACCAGCGGGGTCCGCCTGGCGCCGGGTATGGGTTCCTGATTGACTATGCGCAAGCCGAAGGCAACTGCCTATGGAGCGCGCGCTGGAGCGCGTGCGACGAATATTACCCGGCAAACGTGGAATTGACTATGCTGCCGGCGGCGGGCCGGAGCATATTCGTGGCTGATGGACCCTTGTCGCCGCCGCCGACCAAAACCAAATTTGTGATTGCCCGGGACCAAGGAGACGGTGTCAGCCGGTTTTTCAGCGTTATCCATTTCTATGAGCGTGAGCCGGCGGTCTTGCAGGTCGGGGAGTTGACGGTTGTTCCCGTTTCCGCCGGCGGACCTTCTGCGGAAAGCGATCCGGATCCCTGCGGAGCGGTTTTAAGCGTAAACACTGTCGCTGCGGACGAAACTCGTCCCGATAAGAATAATCTGATGATTTACGAATTTATAAAAGCGCCGGTCAAGGAGTCATTGGGCCTGAATACGGAACGTGACGCTCTTTATAATTCACTGATGATCGCCTCGGCTCTGAAGGGAAATTCCATCGCCTTTGAGTTTGAAACACCGGAGTCGGCGGAATACGATCTGGCTTTTAAGTTTCTGCGGACGCGCCACTTCGGCGAATGGCAGGCGTTCATTGACGACCAGCCGGTCGGCTCCGTCTTTGATGGGAAAAGCGCCACTTCAACTTTTGAATATGCAACTGTCCCAGTCGGCAACATCCATTTGTCCGCCGGAAAACATTTGCTCCGGTTTTGTTTGACGGCCGATGGCGGCATGGGGTTGGTGGAAATGTATCTGGATAACAAGAGTGGGGGGTTGCCTGCGGCCAATACGCCCCGGCCGGCTGAAAAACGGCTGGATTATATTGCCCGGGCCGGGAATCCGGCGGTTGCGCACCTGTTGCGCGAGGGGGATCGTTCCCTGGGCTCGTTCAGCGGCGAATACTTTTTCTGCTCGGTGAAAGATGGCCAATTGCTGAAAATGCGTTTATTCAACGGTACCGAGGCTGATTTCGGTGGCTGGAAAATTAAAGCAATTGCCCCGCAGCCGTTTCAGGGTGAGATTGCCGCCATTGATTATGCGCGGAATGAAATGACGCTCAGCGGGCGGCTCCCGGAATTTTCGGGGTGTGACCGCATCCATTTCAATGCCGGCGCATATTCCCATGGCAGTCTCTATCATATCAATCAAATTCAGCCGATAGCGGGAGAGGATAAGGCAACCGTCACCGTCCGGGAACCGTCGTTTTTCATCGCGGATGGCAAGGTCGCCGGGTTGGTCTCAAACAATACGATTAAAACCTGGTATTTCCTGCCTTACAGTTTAGGCCCGCTTGATTTGCAAAACCGCGATAACGATTATTTTAAGAACAAGATGATTCTTAATTCCTGCAACGGCCGCGCGACACATATCAATAAGGTGCGTCATGAGTATATTATACAGGTTGACGACAACGACGGCTTTGCGGTCGGCGATTCATTCCAGATTTGCGACCTGCAAGCGGGTGATAGTTATTTTGTGCCGGTCATGCTTGCCTTGGATTTGTGCGAGGATGCCGGGGAAGAAATGCTTTACCGTCTGGAAACGCCTTATGCAATAGAGATTGTTTTGCCGTTCCCAGTCTCGAAGGTGGCGGTTTATGATGAAAACCGGAATTTGCGCGGCGAACTCGCTGACAACGACATTGCTGTCGGCCCGGACAAATCCAGGCTGACGATCAGCGCGCAACTATTGCGCGGCGCTGGCCATGTTTTTATCAGGGCATGGAAAGGCCCAGGAATGTCGGGGTGAAATGTCATCAACGCGTATGCTTGAATTGTTGCAAACGACTTGGTGAAACATTAATGCATAACAGGTGGTGGAATATGAAGGTCGCATTGTTGGATCGTAGTCGGTTGTTGCGCGGATGGGTTTGGCAGGGCTGTCTTTTGGCGGCCGCTGACGGGGTATGGGCAAAAACCGTTTACGTGTCATTGGGTGGCGGATGGGCAGCTTAATCTGGATGGACGCCGGCGCATCCGCTACGGCATTGTGGATATGGGCGCTTACGAATATATTCATAACGGCACGTTTTTCAGTATCTATTAAGGAATCGGAAAACAACAGGGTCTTATTATGTACATGCATTGGATAGACTGGAGCATACTCGGAGTATTTATCGCGTTTCTGGTAGCGGTTCTTTTTTATTGCAACCGCTATATCAAAAGTCCCGCCGATTTTCTGGCGGCCAACCGCTGCGCCGGTCGTTATGTGCTGAGCATTTCAGCGGATATTACCTGGTTGGGCACGGTCTCCATAATTGGCGCTTTTGAAATGTATTACGTTGCCGGTTTCACGCCGGCTTGGTGGTATATGACACGTTGGCCGGTTTTTTTGTTTTTGGCATTGACCGGCTGGCTTGTTTATCGTTACCGGGAAACGCGGGTGTTTACGCTGTCCCAATTGTTTGAAGCCCGCTATAGCAAAAAATTCAGGATTTTCACCGGCATCCTGGCCTGGGTGGCCGGCATCATAAATTACGGCATTTTCCCAGCAGTTACGGCGCGGTTTTTTATATATTTTTGCGGCTTGCCAGAGACGTATTCCGTGGCGGGTATGCCGTTGGACACTTATGCCTCCATCTTGTTTTTGATTATAGCGATTGGGGTCTTCTTCGCGACTGTCGGCGGTCAGGTGGCCATCACGGTTACCGATTTTATACAGGGCATGTTCTGCAATATCATGTTTATCGTGTTGCTGGTATTTGTATTCGTTGCGGTTGTGCCCCGCTGGGATTCCATTATCAATGCAATGACCGCGGCGCCGGAGGGGGTTTCGCTGGTGCATCCCTACCGCTCTGAAGGACTCAAGGCTTATAATGCATGGTATTGGGTCTGGGGAATGTTTACCACGTTTTATTCCCAGTTTGCTTGGCAGGGCTCGCGGGGCTATGCTTGCGCCGCAAAAACCCCGCATGAGAACCGGATGGCCTCACTTATAAGCGGCTGGCGCGGCGTGGTTCAAGCTCTGATGTTGATGATGATCCCGGCCGCTGTTTACGTGATCATGTACAACTCCAGCTATCAGCCGGTGGCTGAAAAAGTTAATCAGGTTTTAAGCGGCATTGCCAACCCGACCCTGCGCACACAGATGTTGACGCCTACGGCGCTTGGTTTGGTTTTACCAGTCGGGATGTTAGGCCTGTTTGCCACTTTCATGGCGGCAATTTCCATTAGCGCGGATGACACCAATTTTCATTCATGGGGTTCAATTTTTATTCAGGATGTGGTGGCGCCTCTGCGCAAGCAACCGTTCACCACTACTCAACATATTTTCTGGCTGCGCATTTCAATCGTTCTAGTCGGCGCGCTGATTTATCTCTTCGGTTATTTTTTCCGGCAGGTTGAGTATCTGTTTGTCTTTTTGAACGTCACTTTCAGTATTTTTGTCTCCGGGGCAGGGGTGTGTATTATCGGAGCCTTATACTGGAAAAAGGGCACAGCGCCGGCGGCATGGACCGCGATGATTACCGGCGCCGTGTTGTCGCTTGGCGGCATGGCGCTGCAACAGATCAAGCCGGCCTTTTTCCTGAAGGAATCAGGCGAACTGCTCTTCAATAGCCAACAGATATATATTACTTCCTGCCTGATATGCACGACGCTTTATGTTGTCATTTCCCTTTTGACCTATAAGCAAGATTACAATCTTGAGAAACTGCTGCACCGCGGCAAGTATGACAAGGCCGGAGAGCACGGTGTCAAGAGTGTGAAAATCTTCAGTTGGAAGCGGCTAGGCCTGACCGACGAGTTCACCTTTGGCGATAAAATAATCTATTTTGCCTGGCAGTTCTGGCAGCTTGCCTGGCTGGTGTTTTTTGCAGGTGTAACGATCTACCATTGTTTTGGCGAGACCTCTGTGGCTTGGTGGTCTAAGTTCTGGCATTTTAAGGCCTGGCTCGGTTTTATAATCGGTGTAGTCGTCCTCATCTGGATTTGTATCGGCGGAATTTTTGATTTGAAATACCTGTTCTGGGCGCTCGGCCGCGGTGTCGTTGACGAAAAGGACGATGGACGTGTAAGTAACGGTAATGATTCTGCAGAGTAAAACGCAGATTGAGAAGGGAGAGGGGCACACGGAGGCGCGGGAACGCGGAGGAGGAGTTTAGGGAAGGAGATTAGCCACAAAGATGCACAAGATGCACAAGAGGGTATGGTGTCACGCGAAGACGCGGAGACGTGGAGGAAGAAGCAAGTTTTTTGGATCACGAACGCATGCCGCGTTGACCGGCATCTGCCGGTCTGGCGGATTGGTTGACACCCTGATACGCGAATTCATTCGAGTATCCAGGTGTCCGCCGATCCATGCCCGCATGGCGGACAGCGCGGCCTGCCATATCACTCCAATAAACTTTCTCTCTTGCTTCCCTTGGCGCCTTGGCGGTTTGCTCCAGTCCGGGCTCCATACGCGTCTGTCTGTGTGTGGGATGACATTGGAGGTGTTTGAATAATGAAGCGCTCCGCTACAATAAACTGCGCGCATGGGATTATCTTCTGCCTGACTGCGCTGTTTTGCGCGGGCGTTAATTCGGCCCGGGCCGGAGCGGAGCGCGCTTATTATACCGCCGCCAAAATGGCGGTTTTAAAACAAAACCTTGAAAAATATGAGTGGGCGCGGCTGGAACGGGACGCAATCATTGCCCGCACGGACAAGTGGCTGAAATACGACGATGAAAAGTTGCGCACGCTTGTTCCGCCACCCAACGTGCCGCGCGCGGTAATTCCTTATGAAGTCGGCGTTACCTTCAAGTCGGGCGATTTGGAGATGTACCCCTATAACTGGCAAGTGTCCTTTGACAAGCCGTGGAAACTCACTGCGCCAAATGGCAGGGAGTATCCCTCAAACGATTTTGAGGCATTTTTGAGGAGTGGTTGCAAGGATCGCAGTCTGCTTACCGGGGAATTCCCGGACGACGGCTGGGGTTGGCATGTTCCCGGGGAAGACCGCAAAGTGTGGTTTGTGGCGTATTATGCGCACCAACTGATTATGCGCCATTTTCTGCCGGCGCTGGATGATTTGAGCCGGGCTTACCTGTTCACTGATGATGCGCGTTACGCCCATGCCTGCGCCTTGTTGCTCTGGCAGGTGGCTGAATATTACCCGCGGTATTTTTATGAAAAACAGTCGCGCGAAGGAGAGTCGCGCCCTGACTACCGGGGGCGCATGCTGAACCGCGGTTGGGAGTGTCTGGGCCCGGCCTGCATCGCTCCGCCGGCTTATGATGCTGTGCGGCCGGCCATCGAAAATGACGCGGCGCTTCTAAAGCTGACCGGTCTGACTGGCGCGGAAATTTGCGACCGGATCGAGAGCCGCTTTCTGCGCGTTATGGCCGATGACATTATGGCCGGTAATAATCGTGTGGTTTCCTCCTGCGGTGTGCAGCAATTGGCGCTCCTGCGGCTGGGTGTCACGCTGCGGGATAGCAAATTGATACAAAGCGCGATATCCAATCCCGATCCGAAGCCAAAGGGCTCATGGTATATCAGTTGTCTGGGATTGGAGGAACAATTCAACAATCTGATCCATGGCGATGGTTTTCCCTGGTCTGCCCCGCATTATAACACCTTGATGCTTGATTCATTCGCTAAGATAGCTTATGAATTGCCATGTCTGCCCGTGAAGGAGCGCACGCGAATGGAGGAAATTGTCCGGCGGGATCGTTTCCGTAAGATGTTCACCTGGCCCATGCGGATGATTTGCGCCGGGGAATTCCTGCCGGCCTTTGGCGACACTCCCTCACATGCCGCCGGGAGCGTAAGGGAGCGTGATGTGTTTGAGGTTGCTTACAACCTGACGCATGATGTGCTTGTTGCCAAGGCGCTGCTTCAAATGCGGCGTGACAAGTCCGGCAATAATAAAACAGACCTCTTTACCGGCAAGCCGCGCGCTCCAGACCTCTTTTGCGAGTGGGCCACTGACGAGGAGTTGGCGGCGTCAGCCGGAAAATATCCAGATGTATTGGGTGTAACCAGCGAGCTTTTACCCGGACTGGGTTGGGCCAGCC
Source organism: Kiritimatiellia bacterium (assembly GCA_050944835.1). Lineage (GTDB taxonomy): Bacteria > Verrucomicrobiota > Kiritimatiellia > JAAZAB01 > JAAZAB01 > JAXGPF01. Next base: position 61,972 of record JBMNRV010000004.1, on the reverse strand, counting down.
TGCAGACCGGCACGGGAACCAATCGGACGGCCCTGGCAATTCTTTATGGTTACTATCCGTTTCATTCCCACTGGGATCGCCTGCAGTTGGATATATACTCCCAAGGGCATGCGCTGATTCCGGATTTCGGTTATGTGACCGGCAGCAAAGGATTCTACGAAACCTATATTTATAACACGTTGGCCCATAATACCGTCATGATCAACGCCGCCAAGCAGATGACCAAGAAAACATGTTCAAGTGAAAATGCCACCAGACAGATTAACAAGGGGCGTTTGCATGTTTATGATCCCGGAGCTTTTGCTCAGTTGGTGGAGGTCTCGTCCGAAGATTGTTATGATGACGTAAAACTCTATCGCCGGACGCTGATGCTCGTGGATGTGTCGCCCACGAATGCTTATATCGTGGATATCTTCCGGGTCCGCGGTGGAAAACAGCATGACTGGCTGGTGCACGGTCCACCCAAAGCGGAATTTAAGAGCAGCCTTGATTTTGGCGCCCCGGTCACTAATGGAACTCTTGCCGGGACGAATGTTCCCTATGGATGTTTTTATGATGACGCACGTTTCACGCCGGAAAATGTGGCGAAACGCTATAACAAGGGAAATGTGCCGTATTGGGATTACCGCGGCAGCGGTTTCCAATGGCTGTTCAACGCGCAGGAGGCCAGGCTTAGCGGTAACAGCGCCGCCGGCGCGAGCTGGCATTTAGACGCGTCAGACGATGTGGCGCTCCGGGCGCATATTCTTGCCGCCCACCAGGACGGACAGGGTGAGACCGTGTTTGCCTGCGACGGCGTTCCACGGCAGGGCGGATTTTCCGAGCCGGTCAAGTTTCTGGTTCGCCGCCGGTCGGGGGATGATCTGGAGAGCGTCTATGTCGCGGTGTATGAGCCGTACCGCAAAACGCCGTTCATTGATTCGGTGCGTGTTCTGCCGCTGGCGGGGCAGGATCTGCCGGTGGCGCTGGAAATATCCATGGGTGGCCGGAAGCACGTGGTCTTTTCAAGACTGGAGACTCCGGATGGGGAGTCCGCTTCCATTTTGGAGTTGGACGGCGGGGATGTAAAAATCGCTGCCCGCACGGCGGCGCTGGAGCAGGGCGCCGACGGCGAGTTACGGTGGATATATCTGTTGGATAACAATAGGAGCGCCGGCCTTGAGTCGCTGCTGCCGCCGCCGCAGGATGAACTGGCGGACCTTACGGCGGTGGTAAAAAGCGTTGACTATGAGAAAGGGGAAATAACGCTTTCCGGCCCGATACTGCAAGGGCTTCAGCCGGCGGGTGGCACGGCCATTGTGACGCGAGGACTTACGAATGGGATTTATGGGAGCGCGATACCGGTTGAAAAGATACTGGCCGCGGATCGGTTCAATGTCGGCGATAACGAACTTTATGAAAATGTGTTGTACGTTGATAGGATTAAGGGGCGCCGACTGCGGGTGTATCCAGACGCTTTGTTTTATGTGGAACCGGGCATGACGGTTGTCAACGAGGCGCACGAGCCGGTGGGGCGGGTGGTGTCGGTCGGTGAAAGGGAAATAGAACTGGAAGAGGCGGTTGGCCCTGTCAATCCAGAGCATTTTCCCGACCGGGACGGCGATGGCCGCCGGATGATCCGGCTCATGGTGGTGGGGCCGGGCGACAAAATCACCCTGCATCGTTCATGGCGCCGGTCTTTATGAGTGTTGTCGGTGAAACATTAATACATAACAGGAGGGTAACATAAAAAAGACGGACACGGACGGGAGAGAACACGGACAGGTAACATTAATACATAACAGGAGGGGTAGTATGAAGGTCGCATTATTGGATTGGAGTCGGTTGTTGCGCGGATGTGTTTGGCTGGGCTGTCTTTTGGTGGCCACTTGCGGAGTATGGGCGAAAACCGTTTACGTGTCGTTGGCTGGGAATGACGGGAACTCCGGTGATTCCTGGGCTAACGCCGTGGCCAGCATCAACCAGGGAGTAGCCAAGGCGAATGAGCCTGGCGACGTGGTGTTGGTGTCCAACGGCACGTATAATCTGAATGATGTGGTTACGGTAGGTTCCGGCATTATTGTCACCAGTTTGTACGGCCGGACAGAGACTTTTGTGAACGGCCGGGACACCTACCGCTGTTTTTACCTCAATCACGCGGATGCAGTGGTGGACGGGTTTACCATCACCAACGGCGCCGGTGCGGCCGGCGGCGGAGTGCAGATAACCACTAAGGGCGGGACCGTAAAAAACTGCATTATCACCCGGAATCGGTCTACGCAGGACGCGGGTGGGGTTAAGGTCGACGGCGGCGGCATGTTGAGCAACTGCGTGGTGAGCTATAACAGCGTGAATATGGAGTCGGGCTGGACAGGTGGAGGAGTGGGCTTGAATAATGGGCTGATTGTGGACTGTCAGATTTATGAAAATCATGCCAAGGCTTCCGGCGGGGGAATTTATACGTTCATGAAGGGGGTCGTGCGCAGATGCTTTATCAGCAATAATTATTCTTATATAACGTCGGCGGGGAACGGCGGGGGCGGGATGGCCATGCGCAATGGGACGTCGCTGGTTGAGGTGGCGGTAGCGGACAGTGTCATTGCCAATAACTGGTCAGCCAATTACGGCGGCGGGCTGTTTATCTGGGGCACCGCCACAGTGGCGCGCTGCACAATTGTGTCTAACGAGGCATCATACGGTGGTGGGATTTATTGCTATCTCCAGGATCCGTATATAGTGATCAGTAACTGTAATATCAGTTGGAACTATGCGACGAACGGAGATGGCCACGGTGGCGGAGCGTATTTAAATGCAAATTGTTTTGTCAGCGGCAGTCATCTCATCGGCAATCATGCCGGTCGCGGCGCCGGGGCGTATATAACTGTGGGCGGAACGCTTCAAAATTCTCTGGTGGCGGGCAATACCGCTTATGATGCTAATGGCGCGGCGGTTTTGTTCTATACAGCAAACTATGGCAAAATCATCAACTGTACCGTAGTCAGCAATAAATCATTGGGGAGCGTCTATGGCGGTGTAAGTGTGCGTCACGGCGGTTCCGGCATCTATAACACCATTGCTCAAAGCAATAGGGGCAACGCTGTTCATCCGGGAAACGATATTTACAGCGTGGTGGATTACGGCTATTACACTGGCGTGGTGTATAATTCATGTGCGTATAACACCAATGCTATAACTATCGGCGCCAATAACATTGCTGGCGATGCGGGGTTTGCAAATTACGCGGCCGGCGATTTCCGTCTGAAATCCGATTCGCCCTGCATTGATCAAGGCGATAACCAGTGGGTGGCGGATGGGCAGCTTGATCTGGACGGCCGCCGGCGCATCCGCTACGGTGTTGTGGATATGGGCGCTTACGAATATATCCGGAGAGGCACGTTCTTCAATGTCTACTAGGAAAAAGGCAAAAAATATGCATATGAAATCATGGCATATTATGTTTTTGGTTGCCGCGGCGCTTGCGGCTGGAATGCAACCGGTAAAACCTGAAAATATCAAGTCGGCCGCCGCGTCCAGTTATGGCGGATTTGACAATTATGCGCAATTGACCGCCAAGGTGCAGGCGCTGGCCGCGGCTTATCCGAATCTTGTTTCCTTGCAATCCATGGCCGTCACTCCCGAGGGACGCAATGTCTGGCTCCTTGAAATTGCGGCGGAGCGTTCGGACGGGATTCCATTGGAGTATCGCCCGGCTTTCGTGTTCCAAGCCAACTTGCACGCCGTTGAAATGACGGGTAGCCGGCTTTGCTTGGTTCTGGCGGAGCATTTGTGCGCCAATTATTCCCGGGATGATGCTTTGCGCTCTCTGCTAGGCAAAAGGGTGGTTTACATTATTCCGCGGTTGGCCGTTGATGGGGCGGAATATGTTCTGCGCACCTCCAATAATTCATGGTGTCGCAGCAAGTATGTGGATGCGCCGCAAAAGAACAGCATCACGCCCGAAGACATTGACGGTGACGGCAAAATCCTGTCCATGCGTTGGCCGAGTCCGGACGGGCTGTGTGTGCTTTCCACCAATGACAGCCGCCTTGTGCTTACCCGCCGTCTCACGCAAATCGCCGGTGAGTATTATTACCTGGTGGACGAGGGAATGATCCACGATTGGGACGGCGGCGAACTTGATACGGCGCGGAACCAGTCTCAAGCGCGTTGCGACTTCAACCGGGATTTTCCGACTGCCAATTGGCGGCCCTATCCCCATTTCCTGGGGCAGGGCAAATATCCGTTGTCCGAGCCGGAGACGCGCGCCATGGCCGATTTTATTATTGGCCATACAAATATTGTCGGTGTTTTGGATTTCCATGGCGGCAATCAGGCCATTTTTTATCCGACGGCTGCCATTAAAACGGCCGCCGAATACGACGAAGACGCACGGTTGATCGCGCTGATCGGAGAAAAGGCGCAGGCCATGACCGGTCTGCCGCTGCTAAGCAGTTACGAGGAAATCAAAACCGGCAAACCGCAAGGCGAAACTACGGGCTCCTATTGGAATTGGTGTTATGAACGCCAAGGCAAGCTCGCGTTAGTGTTTGAGCTTGGCATGATTTATAATTACCTGGGTTTTAATTCCAGACAGGCGTTTCCTATGTTCGATTACACGTCCATAGACGTTATTGGTCCGGATTTTCCGGAACCGCTCGGCCTGGCAATGCTCCGTTGGCACGACCAACATCCCGATGGCGGCGTGTTTCATGAATGGAAACCGTTTGACCATCCCCAGCTTGGAAAAGTTGAAATAGGCGGATTTAATATCATCGGCCACGTCAATCCGCCTCCCGAGGAAAGAGCCGAATTGTGCGCCAAGTGTGTCGCCTTCTGCCTGGAATACATGACCTGGGCGCCTGAAATTGAAATCAGCGCGGCGAGCGCCGTTCCGATAGCCGACGGCATATACCGTGTCAAGGCCGTGATCAGGAATACCGGCAAGCTCCCAACTTATATCACCCGGATGAGCGCCAGCGTCGTTCCCCATGCCGAAGTTAATGTGTGCCTAAAGTCTTCGGGAGCGATGGAAATATTACAGGGGCGGCGGGAGACGGCGATTGATCCGCTCCCGGCGCGGATTGGTAAGGTGGAACTCGAATGGCTGGCGCGGACCGGCGCAAATGACCAGTTGGCCATTGAAGTCCGGTCGGCACGCGGAATATATGCAGTCAAGCCGATTGAAACCGCCAAGTAGCTTGTTCTCTCCGAAGAGCGAGGAATAGATAAACCGCCAAGACGGCAAGGTAGGGGAAAGAAATTAGTTGCTGGCGCTTTGGCGGTTTAATCCAATCCGGGGTTCATCACTGCCAGTGCGGCTCGCACTGCCAGTGCGGCTCGCACCGCCAGTGCGGCTCGCACCGCCAGTGCGGCTCGCACCGCCAGTGCGGCTCGCACCATCCGTGGTCCCTCCCACCCTGGTTGGAAATCTGAAATGAAAGCAATCTTCAAAATTCAGATGATTATCGGCGTGGTAATGGGGATGGTATGTCTGCTTGCGGCCGATGAGGGAGCGCGCCTGGCACAGTTGACAGGGAAGCATCCCGCCGACCTGTCACGGATTCTGCACCAGTTGGTCCATAATAAACAACTGCTGACGTTAGCTGGCCGCGGACGCGGCGCCGTGTATCACCTGAAGGGGCTTGATTTACCTCATCCCGACGACGTGTTCGGTAAGGTGACGAGCTCCCCACTTAACGGTGGGAGCTCCCCACTTAACGGCGGCAGCTCCCCACTTAACGACGGCAGCTCCCCACTTAACGGCGGTAGCTCTACATATAAGGAGGCGGAACTCCTTCGCGACAGACAGGGACGAGTGGTGTCAAATTATCACAGTGAACCTTTGATTGATAGCCTTGAGCATCTCATGCCAGAGAAGCTACGCGAAATCGAAGCTATTGCACAGCTTCCACGCAAGAAACAACGAATTAGTCGAGAACAGATGCGTTCGGTGATCAGAAAGATTTGCAGCGAACAGTATGTGACACTTGGCGCTTTGGCGGCGCTCGTGAATCGAAAGCCAAAGCCGTTACAGGCGCAGTATCTATCGCCTATGGTCAAGGAGAAACAGCTCAATCTGGCCTTTCCCGCTACGCCCAATCATCCACAACAGGCGTATATTACCGCACAAACGATGCCTAATGATCTGGGAAAGGAGAAGTCATAGTGACTATTCTCCACCAGTCTTTAATAGGACAGGCGGGGTGTCAAGCCGGGCGCATATCCTGCCCGCAGCAGCGTGGATGAAAACTATCGGGTTTTGTCTGGTGTAGCGCCGCAATTTCGGCTTTGCAGACCGGGCAGACGTAAAATTGGACGCGCCGTGGGCGCAGCTCCATCGGTTTGTCACAGCAGCGTGGGATGAAACAGCCGCTGCACGGCGCCAACACAATGATCTCGGCGCCGCAGACTGGACAGATGTATGTGGCTCCCTTGGGTTTGATGGTTGACATCAGGCTGTTCCTTCTGGCTGATTTTTTTCAATTTTTTCCATGGGCACGCCGCAACAGACCAAGTCCAGTGTGCCGACACCGCCCTTAGTCACCATCACCAGATTGCTACATGCACGGCAGACATAAGCTGTGCCGACATTGATTGTCAATGCCGCCTCCCAGTCACCGAGTTCCCATTCCTGTGGCGGTATTTCAGGTTGTTTGCTCATATTAATCATGCGCTTTTAAGGTTTAAAACAATCATACCGGACCATCCGGCAACAAGGTTAAGCTACCCGAAGCCGCTTATTTTTGCAATCACAAATCGGGTTAACGCCGGCGCGAGCCTTGGATTCCTCCCAGCACACCCCGTACGATCTTGCGTCCGATCTGGCCGCCTACAGTTCGGGCTGTCTGTTTGGCTAGTGTTTCCACCATACCTTGACGGCGTTTAGTGCCCCAGAGGAATTCCCAGAATTTACCCCGGCCGCTCTCCGTTTTGGCCGGTTGCGGAGTAGGCGCCGAAGGCGCCGGCGTCTGGGCCGGCGCCTGCGCCGGGGCGGCACTTGGCATGGCCCGTCGTTCCAGCATTTCGTAGGCTGATTCCCGGTTGACGGGGCGGTCATATTTGGCGCCCACCGGACTGCGGGAACGGACTACATCACGTTCGGCTTCGGTAATCGCGCCCATGCGGCATCGCGGCGGACTTATCAAGGCACGCTCCACCGGGAGGGGAATTCCTTTTTCCTGCAGCGTGGAGACAAGCGCTTCGCCCACGGCCAACTGCGTAATGGCCGCTGCGACATCCAGATTTGGGTTGATGGCGAAAGTTTCAGCGGCGGTTTTAACGGCTTTCTGGTCACGGGGTGTGAAAGCGCGCAGCGCGTGCTGGATGCGATTGCCGAGTTGTCCAAGGATTTCGTTGGGAATGTCGTCTGGGAATTGTGAGCAAAAATACACGCCGACGCCTTTGGAACGAATAATGCGCACAACTTGTTCTACGCGGCGGCGCAGGCTGGCGGGGGCATCGTCGAAAAGCAGATGGGCTTCATCGAAAAAGAATACCAGGCGCGGTTGTTCCTGATCGCCGACTTCCGGCAAATTTTCGAACAATTCGGAGAGTAACCACAGCAACAGACTGGAATACAACCGCGGCTTTAATATTAACTGGTCGGCGGCCAGGATGCTGATGATGCCGCGTCCGCTGAGGTCGGTGCGCATTAAGTCGCCGAGTTCCAGCGCTGGTTCACCTAAGAAGGATTCTACACCCTCGCGTTGCAGAGCCAGCAATGAGCGTTGCACGGCGGCTATGGATTGCGCAGTGATCAAGCCATATTGACGGGAGACTTCCCGGCGGTGGTCAACAAGGTAATTCAACAGCGCGCGCAAATCATCTAAATCAAGCAAGAGCCAGCCATTGTCATCTGCGAGCTTAAACGCGATTTCCAGCATACCTGTCTGAACGTCGTTGAGTTCCAGTATGCGCGCCAGCAGGCTGGGGCCGATTTCGCTGACTGTCGCCCGTACTGGATGTCCGGTTTTACCAAATAAATCCCAGAAGATAACCGGGTTTGCTTCGCCGGTGTAATTTTCAACACCAATCTGTTGTGCTCGCTCCAGGAGTTTTTCGCTCGGTGTCCCGGCTACCGCCAACCCGGAGACATCACCCTTGACGTCGGCGATAAAAACCGGCACTCCCATCCGCGAAAATCCTTCCGCCAGCAGCATCAGCGAGACTGTTTTGCCCGTGCCGGTGGCGCCTGCGATCAGGCCGTGCCGGTTGGCGTAGCGGGCCAATAATGACACCTGGTTTGTGCCTTTCCCAAGCAATATCTGTTTCTGTTGCATAATCAGTGTTGTCCCATAGTGTGCATTTTTGGCTAATCTCCTCCCGCCACCTTGGAGTTCTTGGCGGTTTAATCTTTCCTCCCTTTAACAGTTCAAATCAGGGATAATCCTGGCGTGTCGGTCGTACTACTATATCGCTGATGTTGACATGCGGTGGTTGGGTAACGATATAATAAATGGCTTCGGCCACGTCTTTGCCAATGAGCAGTGGCCCGAATTTATCATGAAATCCCTGGCACATTTCCTCGGAGTAGCCAGCCGCGGCCTGAAATCCGCTGAGGAGAGTTCCCGGCTCAACTAATGAAACGCGTACGCCCTTAGGGCCGATCTCCCGGCGCAGCCCTTCAGCCAGGGAATGCACGGCGAACTTGGTAGCGCCATAAACCGCGCTGTAAGGTGAGACGTTGCGTCCCACCACAGAACCGATTACCACTATATCGGCGGCCGCTTGCGGGAAATGATGCGCCTGACGCGCAACCATTTCATGCGCTGCCTGCTGCATGAGTTTCAGGGCGGCGGCCACATTCAATCTGAGGCGAGCCTCAAATTGTGATAAGTCGGCGCTTTGCACCGAGCCGCCCAATCCGCGTCCGGCATTGGCGATTACTATATCCGCTGTGCGGCCGAAGCGTTCAGTGGCAGTGGTGAAAAGTTTGTTGATGACTGCTTCATCGGAGGCATCGCCCGCGACGCCCACGAACAGGTTGCCCAATTCTTTTTCCATTGCGGATAGTTTATCCGCATTACGGCCATTGCCGACTACGCCGAACCCGGCGGCAACGAATTTCCGCGCTGTGGCTTCTCCAATCCCGGAAGTGGCGCCAGTGATGATTGCAACCCGTGTATAAGTTTTGTCCATTGGTATGATCCTATATAAGTTTTTTATGGTTTTGGTTGCTTGCGCAACCAGTCCTGAACTGGTTGATCCTCAATGAACAGGTTTTCAATGAGGGCTTGCTTGCCGCGGACGCGGACGGTGACATAGCAGGCATGGTTAGTGGATTGGTTAGCTTTTAAGTAGGCGGCTTCGGCGGCCGGCGCCTGATCTTCAGGCATATAGTAACGCTCCAGCCCTGGCCATTGGATGCGCACTTTCTGTTGCTCGGAATCAAGATCGTGCCATAACATTCGCACCTGCACGGATGGTTCATCTTTTGGCTGGCAACGCTCAAGCCGCTTCACAAGCGCAAAGCCATCGGGGTCGGTTTCAAGAACGGCGAAAACTTTTCGGCTGGGATTCCATTGTTCCGGATCGGTCAGCTCGACGATATCCGGCTCCAGGCTTACCCAGACATAACGGCCGCGGAAGGCATCAGCGGGATCTACCGGGCGCGTTTTGAATTTGAACACTTGGCCTTCCCGCAAGGCCCGTTCATGTCCGACGATCATCAAGGCTGGCACGGCAAGTTGCACCGCTACGGTCACGGCCAAGCCCAGTAGTAGATAGCGCTTATGCATGGGGCGCTCCTTTCCGGCGCAGGATGATCAGATTGGCTGCCAAGAGCGCAATGCCCAGCCCGATGAAAATCAGACCGCGCAGCAAGAAACTCAAGTCGCTGTCAAAGAAGCGCGCGACGATCAGCGCGCCCACGGTCACCAAACCTGCATTCATCCGGCCTTGCCGGTTGCGCATGATGCCGGTGACCAGAAGCCAGAAGCCGATGGCGAGGAGGTAGATGTTAAATATGATTACCCCCCACGCACAAGCGCTGGAGAGAACATGGAGGCAATAACCGCCGATGGCCAGAAGCGGCGCCAAGCCCATCAGCAGACCAGAAATCGTCTTGCGCCGGGGCTTGGTGACCAGCAGGCATAGAGTGGCCAGCAACAACAAGCCCAGCAGTATAGCATTGGACAGTATATGGCTACTGGCTGCCTGTAAACGTTCCCATTGGATTTGATTCCAACGAGCAATGTCAGACCACGGCCAGTTGAAGGTGAGCAGGAATGATGTGATCAGGATGCCGGCGGCGCCGAAGTGGCGGAGCGGGCGTGACCAAAATCCGCCGACGTCGTTGAACCAGAATTCGCCGGCGAGGAACATCAGCGCAAACAAGCTGGTGTGAATAATGGAGAGCCAAATCTCGGGCAAAACATACGGCATGGTTGCCATGCAGGCGATTGTGGCGCTGATGCAGAACACCCAGAGCAAAATTGTTGGGCGGGCCGCGTAACGGTCCTTACGCAGCCAGACCGCGAACAGCGGTATTAACAGCGCAGCCAGCAGGCAGTAGCCAAAGACCGCGCTTGGTGTGTCATGGACGCAACCAGCCCAAGCGGTGATACCCCAGAGATAGAGCAGTGCCGGGATCAGTGCGTTAAGCAAATAGGCTACTGGCAAGCCCAGCAGCGACCACGTCAGGATGAATCGCGGTGTGTCGCCGGAGATGTTGTAGGTTTGGGCAATCAGGGCGATGCTTGCGCCGATCATCAGGAAGAGCAGGGCGCCGGCGCCTTCGCGCCAGGCCAGACTCTGCGGCCGGCGGAGTATGACCCATGCCGCCAGCGCCTGCGCGGCGATGAGTGGCAGGAATGATAGGACAGTGCGCATTGGCCGTGATATTGCATCCCAATTATGGGCTAGCAGGAGAATGGCGCCTGCGCCGATCAGCAGCGTGCCGAGGATAGCGAAGATGACCACGCCCAGCCGGGCAGGGCGCGCTGGCGCGGGCAGCCCGTAATGCGCCCGCAAACGCTCTGCCGCTTCAGGCGTCAGTACCTGCTGTGCAACTAATTGCGGTAATTCATTGTTGAGCCATTTGATGGCTTGCTGGCGCATACGCGCTCCTCTCGATAAATATCTGTTTCCCGGACGAGGATCATCAGACGTGCAAAAAGAATGATCGTTTTTGCATGGCTGTTTATAGCATTCAGTTTTTGAACAGCTTATAGCTTCCAGGGATTGAGATCAATGTTTATTTCCTTGCCGGGCGACGGCATTTGGCGGTGGAGGTGGGGGTAGGGGACTTTAGTTTAGGACAGCCTTGGCCATGAGCGGTGGTATAGGGCAATCCAGAGAGTCGCCGATGGCGCGCAACAGTTGAGCTTCAGCGGCATTCACGGCGCCATTGGCGGCAACACAAGCCACGCAGGCATCCATGATTCGTTTTTTCAAAGCTGGTTCAGCCTGAGCTAATGGCTGTAAAGCCTTATCCAGAACCTTAACTCCGCAATCTTCCCTGTCACGCATAGTAGGGGTGATTGCCGAGAATTCCCCAGTTGCAACCAGTCGTGCCAAGCCTGCTTCAAAATTTTTATGGGCATCATCGCCGGTTTCGTCGCCCCAATATGCCAAGCAGGAAAGCAAGTCAATGCATGGGGACAGTAGCGGCTTCAAACTGTAATACCTAATGGCCGGCGGTCGGGTTTGTGTGAAAAACGGCGCCAGATGTCGCTGCAGCATACGGTATAATGCGTATTCGAACAGTTCCACTTGCTCGTCGGCCAGAATCAGTTTTTCGACGTTGTTATGGAAATTCTTGTATTGCGACGGTGTCAGTTCCTTGAGCGTGGCAATGGCCAGATCGGCCAGCGGCAGGCGCAATTCCTCCGGTAACTCCCGAACCGGGCCGGCCAGTTCCGCTGCGGCCTGGCATACCGCCGAGTCGGTGGATTTATTCAGGATTTGCTGTTGACGGGTGCGAGTTTCGCCTTCGTTGCTCATTAGCAAGTTATAGATGAGAGCGCATGCGCCGGTTGGCTCATACGCGGCGGTTTGGAGTGCGCTGGGCAATGCTGCCAAAAGGTTTTGCGAGTATAGTAAATGCGCCGGTTGCGGCGCGCCCACGGTTGCCACCACATCCTGGGCAGTGACATACACGGTGCGGGTGTCAGTATTTGACGCCATAGCCGCATATGCCAATTCTGGGGCAGGGCGAGCTGTCACTGGCGAGTCCAGACCTGACTTGGGCGGTGGTGTTTCGGCCATTTTGGAAAATTTGCCGGTGAAGGACGGATCAATCCGCCGGATGCGCTCTGTCAGTGGGGGGTGGGTTGCCATCAGTGAAAACCAAGCGGAAGCCAAACCATTGGCGAAGAAAAGGTGGCTGGCTTCTTCGGCGTGATCGTTCTTGATATTTGATCCGGCGGATGCGGCGCCGATTTTTTTTAATGCGCCGGCGATGCCGGCCGGATTGCGGGTGAACTGCACTGCGGCGGCGTCAGCCAGAAATTCGCGTTGACGCGAGACGGCGCTTTTTATCAGTTTGGCGAAGAACACACCGATGTATCCAATCACAAACAGCGCCAGTCCCAATATGGCCGTTTGCGCGCCCGACTTGTCTTTGTCTTTCTTTGAAGAGCGATGGTTATCGGTGTAGAAGGAGCTGCGCAGCAACCAGTACCCAAGCATCCCGATCAGCAGGATGCCATGCAAGATTCCCATCAACCTTATGTTGAGGCGCATATCGCCGTTGAAGATGTGGCTGAACTCATGGGCAATCACGCCCTGCAATTCATCGCGGGAAAGTTGCTTTATTGCGCCGCGGGTGATGCCGATTACTGCGTCCGTTGGCGCAAATCCGGCGGCAAAGGCATTGATGCCTGATTCATTGGCGAGCAAAAACACCGGCGGCACGGGGATGCCGGCGGCAATCGCCATTTCCTCGACGACGTTCAGCACTTTACGTTCGTCTGGATTGGTGGTATTGCGGTTAATCATGCGTCCACCAAGCATAGCCGCCACCGAACTGCCACCGCCTGATAAACGCATGACTTTGTAAGTGGAGCCACCCAGAACAATCAACAATGTGCCGATAGTAGTAAGGGTAAACAATTCAGGATGCCATAGCGATGTTGAGCGGCCTGCGCCGTCGGCTCTTTCTTCGTCAGAGGAAGTCAACATGCCAAACGTGAAGGCGCAGGCGAGGTAAACTGCGATTATGATCAACACCACAGCCAGACAGTAAAAGAAAATCAATCGGCCGGTGTTGCGGCGGGCGCGCGCCTGATGTTCAAAAAAATCCATAAGGCCTGAACCCGTAACAGGGGATATAACAACTAACAAGTTGTGACTAGCGTTGTCCTCTTAAACATTCTTCTGCGTTCGTTTCAGGGCGCAGGAACATGTTCAAATGCCGTTTATGAGGACTAAAATTTTACTTTTTGCGCTTCCCGTTCGACGGCATCGGTGATTTCGAAGAGGGCGGCTTCGCTGAAACCGAACATGCCGGTAAACAGCACATTTGGAAATGTCTCGCGCGCTGTGTTGTAGGACATGACGGCGTCGTTGTAAGCCTGACGGGCGAAAGCGATTTTGTTTTCCGTAGAGGTCAACTCTTCCATCAATTGTGACATGTTCTGGTTGGCTTTCAGGTCGGGATAATTTTCCATCAATGCGAAAAACCTTCCAACGCTGCCAGATAGCGCGGCCTCGGCGCCGCGTAAGCCTTGCATAGCCGCGGGGTTGCCCGGTGCGGCGGCGGCGGCCTGCTGAGCAGAAGCTGCCTGATTGCGGGCATGGATTACGGCTTCCAGCGTTTCCCGTTCGTGTTGCATGTATTTCTTGGCAGTTTCCACCAGATTTGGAATCAGGTCATAGCGCCGCTTGAGTTGCACGTCAATCTGGGAAAATGCGTTTTTGAACCGGTTGCGCAGGGCAACCAGTTTGTTGTAAATACTGGCTACGAACAAAATCAAGACGACAACGACAATAAGAGCAATCAAACCGATGTTCATGCCTCTTCCCTCCTTTGGTAGTTATCCGACTTGCCCTGCGATTCGGTCGGCAACTTACACTAAGTTTGATAAATATAACACGTCTTATGCGTTCGTCGGCAGACGATTAAGCTTTATTGACCTTGCCCGATTTAATACAAGTGGCGCATACCTTGCGCACCTTAACCCCGCCATTTTCCAGCGTGCGGATTTTTTGGAGATTCGGAAGAAATTTTCGGCGGGTGACCCCAGTGGTATGCAAGCCGATACCGCCCTTAGCTTTGGGCAAGCCGCGGCGAATTATACGATTGCCGGTCAATGATCCCTTTTGGCAGATTTCACAAACCCGTGACATGGTGTCTCCTGACAATATTTACTGACAATGGTTGTTAAATGGGCGAATGATGCGTTATGCTGCTGGGAATGTCAAGCGCTAAAACGGCATTTTCAATCTTGACATCTGTTACACAAACATCTAATAAACTAACTTTTCAGCATATTTGGGGGCGTTTATGGAAGATTCAGTCAAACTGGTTCTGGATGGGAAGGAGTTCCGGCTGCCGCTGATGCAGGCGGTTACAGGCGAGCGAGCTATTAATGTTTCCAACTTGCGCGAACAAACCGGTTTGATTACCATTGATCCCGCTCTGGCCAATACCGGCAGCTGCCGAAGCGCCATTACTTACCTTGATGGCGAAAAGGGTATTTTGCGATATCGCGGATACCCGATTGAGGAATTGGCCGCTAATTCAACCTTTGTTGAAACGGCATATTTGTTGATTAAAGGCAAATTGCCGACGACGGCAGAACTGGCACGTTTTTCAGAACGTCTGAATGTGTCGTCGCTGATCCACGAAGACATGCGCCACTTCTTCCTGGCATTCCCTAATCACGCCCATCCTATGGGCATTCTTTCAACCATGGTGGCTTCGCTGTCAACGTTTTATCCCTTGCCCGATGTACTGGACCATGATGCCGAAGAACAGTTTATGGCTAACTTGATTTCTCAGGTACGGACGATTGCGGCGTTTTCGTATAAAAAGTCCATCGGCGAGCCGGTTGTATATCCTTCCATTAAACTGAAGTATGTTCAGAACTTTCTGAACATGATGTATTCCTCGCCGGTGCGCAATTACCAACAGGACGAAGATATTGTACGCGCGGTGGAGTTGTTTTTGATCCTGCACGCCGACCATGAGCAGAATTGCAGCACCTCGACCGTGCGCTTGGCAGGTTCCAGCATGGCGAATATCTATTCCGTGATTTCCGCCGGCATTTCAGCCTTGTGGGGGCCGCGCCACGGTGGCGCTAATCAGGAAGTCATCAATATGCTCGAACAGATACTGGCATCCGGCGGCGATGGACGCAAATTCATCGAACAGGCCAAACGGCGTAAAAACAAAACACCCTTAGTGGGGTTCGGACATCGCGTTTATAAAAGTTTTGATCCGCGCGCAAAAATTCTTAAAGAGGCTTGCCACAAACTCTTGCGTAAATCCGGTAATACCAGTCCCTTGTTCGATATTGCATTACACTTGGAAGATGCCGCCCTTTCCGACCCTTATTTCCTGGAGCGCAATCTATATCCCAACGTGGACTTTTATTCCGGCTTGATCTTGAAGGCCGTGGGCATTCCTAATAACATGTTTACGGTTTTATTTGCCATTGGGCGGGTGCCGGGGTGGCTGGCGCATTGGAATGAAATGGTGCATGGCGAAAGTTTCAAAATTGCGCGGCCGCGTCAGGTTTATATTGGCGCTGAAGAAAGGCATTATGTGCCAATCGAACAACGGGAGACATTAGGATGAATATACGTATTTGTATTAGTTTAGCGCTGGCTTTTATTTTCAACGTGGCGCTATGGGCCGATGAAGCCATTACCTCGCTTCCAGATGCTCCACCACGTATGGCCAACGGTAAAGTGTTGGAGGGCACGGTGGAACAGGCCCTGCCGGAAGGGTTAGTTATGCAAACTTCGCGCGGCAGTGTGACTTATCCATGGAAATACCTATCACCGGGCACCCGTAATCGTTTCGAGCTGCCCATGTTGGCGGAGCTGAAGCGAAAAGCGGAAGCCGAAGCCAAAGCGGCTGCCGCTAAGGCTGCCCGCGAAAAGAAGGCTGCCGAAGCCAAAGCTAAAAAAGAGGCGGAAGCCAAAGCCAAAAAAGAGGCCGAAGCCGCCGCCGCCACGAATGCTGCAGCGGCGAGCGCCACCGTGGATACAAATGCCGCAGCGGTAACCTCTGTGGATACGAATGCCGTGGCGGAGAGCAACAGTGTACCCGCTGTGGATACGAACGCAGTTGCTGACGCAGCAACTAATACGCCGTCAGCCGGCAATTGATTATTAACGCTTGGCTGCGGCTGCATCTCGTTGGCGGCGTACTTCGAACAGCAGGATGGTGGCTGCCGCGGCCACATTGAGCGAGTCGGCCTGGCCGTGCATGGGAATTCGCACTTGCAAATCCGCGGCAGTCATCCATCGTTCGCTGAGGCCGAGTTGTTCCGTCCCTAACACGATCGCTACGCCGACCGTCAGATCCGGCTTGGTATAGGTCTGCTGGGCATGCGGTGTGGCCGCCAGGGTCAGAATACGGTGTCGGCGCAGCCAGGCATGGACTGTTTCAAAAGTTTCCGTCACCACCGGCACGGAAAATATTGTGCCGATACTGGCCCGCACGACATTGGGGTTGTAAATATCCGTTCGCGGGTCGCACACGATCACGGCATCCGCGCCGGCGGCATCGGCTGAACGTAGCATAGTCCCCAGATTGCCGGGTTTTTCTATGGCTTCCGCTACCACGAGCAGGGGCTGTGGCCGCAAGCGGAGCTGGTCCAGGGTAGTCCGCATGCGTGGCATAACCCCCAACAACCCTTCCGGGCGCTCACGGTATGCGATTTTTTCAAACACCGGCTTGGTGCAGACAATGATTTCCGTGCCGCTCGCCCGACATTGTTCAACGAGTCCCGGCTCATTTTTACCGAGATAAAAACCGGGACAGACGAATAAAGAGGATAGACGGTAATGATTATCCAGTGCGCGCCGGATTTCTCGATACCCTTCGACCAGCATCAGGTCCGTTCGGTCGCGGTAAGTGTGCTGACGCAGCTTAACTGCTTGTTTGATACGTTGGTTTTGCAGGCTGGTAATTAAGAAATCGCCGCTCATTTTTGCTTTTTTACGCAACAGGGTAAAGCTTAATCTTATATCCGGCATTTAAAATTCAGGAATTTTTCTTACACCCAATGATTGCAGTATATTTCAGTCTTAATATACTTATTCTCAACATTTTATATCATTTTCTGAATTTTAAATGCCGTTTTAAGCTTAATAAGTTAAGTGGCAACTTTTTACACGGTTTTGAAATAATAGCAAACATTATTTGACTTTATTGCCGAAATCAGGTAACTTCAGCCTTCATTGGGTGGGTAATGTCGGCTTTTATGTGATAATAAAATGAATTGTGCAATCATAGTTGCCGGTGGACGCAGCGAGCGCATGGGCCCGAACGTGGACAAGGCATTTTTGAGTCTTGGTTCCAAGCCGGTGTTTGTGCATGCTGTGACGGCTTTCGAGAAATGTCGTGATATTGAGGAAATCATTCTGGTTGTCCGCAAAGAGCGGGTGGAATCGGCGCGATGTGCTGTGCAAATGTTTGGTTGTACGAAGGTTAAAAAAATTGTAGCCGGTGGCGCTCAGCGCCAGACTTCCGTTTGGAACGGTTTGGTGGAGCTGGGGCCGGAAGTGAATATCGTATCGGTGCATGATGGCGCGCGCCCCTGTGTGACGCCGGCCCTGATTTCCGATACGATCAAGTCGGCACGGCAACATGGCTCCGGCGTGGCGGCGGTTAAAATTACGGATACTGTCAAAGAAGTGCCGCGCGGGATGATTGTCGCTAAGACGATTGACCGGACAAAGCTCTGGCGAGTGCAGACGCCCCAGTCATTTAAGCGTGATTTACTGATGAAGGCGTTTGAGCAGGTGAATAAAAAACGTGTGAAGATAACCGATGAGGCTTCAGCGGTGGAATTGATATCCAAAACGGTGCGGATTGTGCCATCCAGTTCTTCTAATATCAAGATCACTACTCCAGACGACTTGGTTTTGGCTGCCGCATTGATGCGTTTATAGACGCAGGCAAATAGACGCAGGCAAGGATTACCTGATGAGCGGTCAGATTTACGGGGTTTTGAGCGATATACATGGAAATTTGGAGGCGTTGCAGGCAGTGTTTGAGGATGCCGCCAAAGCCGGAGTAACGGATTTTGTCTGTGTGGGCGACATCGTCGGTTACAATGCCAATCCGGCGGAGTGCCTGGATAAAATCCGGGAGTTGAATTGCGTGGCGGTACGCGGTAATCATGATCATTATTGCTCCTTTGACGACGATTTAACCGGGTTTCATCCCCTGGCGGCTGATGCAGTGGATTGGACACGGCGACAATTGTCGGCCGATCAGCAAAAATACTTGGCGGATCTGCCGTTGGTGCAACGGGTTAGTGGGTTTACTATCGTCCATAGTACGCTGGATATGCCGGATATGTGGGGGTATGTTTTTGAAGGCTTGGAGGCGGAGTCGAGTTTTAATTATCAAACTACAACCATTTGCTTTTTTGGGCATACCCATGTTCCGCTGGCTTTTGAAAAGGCCTCCGAAGTTGTGGGAGGCACTTACAGCCGCCTGAAAATTAATCTCGGCAAAAAGTATTTTGTCAATGTTGGCAGCATTGGCCAGCCGCGTGACGGTGATCCGCGTGCGGCTTATGCTGTTTTTTACGTTGATAAGAAGGAAGTTGAGTTGCGTCGTGTGGAATACAATGTTCCTCTGGCGCAGGAAAAAATCAGGAGCGCCGGCTTGCCGGAACGACTGGCCGCCCGGTTGGCAATCGGGCGTTGAATTAAATAAATGGAAGGATGCAAAGATGGCTTTCGAAATTACAGACAAATGCACAGCTTGCGGAAAATGTGCGGAATCCTGCCCGGTGGAAGCAATTTCTAAATCTAAAGACGAAAAGCGCTATGTGATTGATGAAGAAAAATGCGTTGAGTGCGGGGTATGCGCCGGTGAATGTCCGGTGGAAGCCATTAAGGAGAAATAAGCCGCTTTCCGGCGTTTTCGTTGCCCCATGACCGCCGTTGACCCAAAACTACAGCCGGAAGCCGGTGCAGGCGTGGAAGCGCGACGGTTGGAAAATCTCCGGCGTCTGGAGGCGCTTGGTTGCCAGTCGGATGGTGGTGAATTTGTCGCTACGCCTTCCATAGGCGAGGTGTGCGCTGCATTCGCCGAAAATCATCCGGCGCGTGCGGCCGGGCGCTTGCTGACCGTCCGCGACATGGGGAAGAGCATTTTCGCCGACTTGCAAGATGCCACCGGCAGAATTCAGATATATATCGGCAAATCGCATATGCCGCCGGAACAGATCGAAGCCTTCCACCTGCTGGACTTGGGCGATCTGATTGGTGTGACAGGCGAAATGTTCACGACCCGCATGGGTGAGCCGACGATTCGGGTTGATGCGTGGCGGTTATTGGGTAAAGCGCTGCGCCCTCTGCCCGAAAAGTGGCATGGATTGCGCGATGTGGATTTGCGTTACCGCCGGCGTTATCTGGATTTGATCGCCAACGCCGATACGCGTACAGTCTTTTCACGTCGGGCTGCCATAATTCGCGCCATCCGTGCGTTCCTGTGGGACCGCGACTTCGTGGAGGTCGAGACGCCGATGATGCAGCCCCAGCCGGGCGGTGCGACGGCTCGGCCTTTCCGCACGCACTATACGGCCTTGAATTCCGATATGTTCCTGCGGATTGCGCCGGAATTGTATCTCAAGCGCCTGTTAGTCGGCGGCATGCCGCGGGTTTTTGAGCTGAACCGCAATTTCCGCAATGAAGGGCTGTCGCGCAATCATAACCCGGAATTCACCATGCTGGAGGCGTATGTTGCATGGTCGGACCGTAAGGGCGTGCAGCAACTGGCACAGGACTTGATTCAAGCGGCCGCGCGTGAAGTCTGCGGCGGCTTGCTGGTCGGTCGGCCGGATCATCAGATTGATTTGAGCGGCTCGTGGCGCGAAGTCGCTTATAGCGATCTGGTGCGGGAACGCATGGGTGATGATTGGTTTGAGCTGCCTTTGGACGAAGCGCGCGTACGGGCTCAGGCCGCCGGTTTGGACATTGATCCCGCCTGGGATAAATTGCTGGTTACGCATGAAGTTTACGAAAAATTGATCGAACGCACACTGATCAATCCTACTTTTGTGACACGTCTGCCGCGGCAGTTTGTGCCGTTAGCCAAGCGCTGTTCTGACAATCAGGAACTGGTGGATGTGTTCGAGTTGGTGATCAACGGCATGGAAGTTGCCCCAGGCTATTCGGAATTGAACGATCCCTTGGAGCAACGCCGAAGGTTCGCTGAGCAGGCGGGCGAGGATGCCCAAAAAATGGATGAAGACTTTTTGACGGCGTTGGAATACGGCATGCCGCCAGCCGGCGGAATGGGCATGGGGATTGACCGTTTGGTGATGATTTTGACCGGCGCGGAAACCATTCGTGACGTAATTTTATTTCCGCAGTTACGGGCGCTGGAAACGTCCGACTGAACTTGCGCGTTGCCGAAAGCCGTAGGGTTGTGTGGCCGGCCTTCTTTAACCCGGAATCGCTCTTGTGATGTACCTGCCATTTTCATTATTTCTAGCGCTGAAGTACCTTAAGCCTAAGCGCACGTTCATTTCCGTGATTTCGGTCATTTCCATGATCGGGGTGGTGCTGGGCGTGGCGGTGTTGGTGATCGTGATTGCCGTCATGACCGGCTTCGATGACATGTGGCGTGAAAAAATACTGGGTTTTGACGCGCATGTTACCGTAATGCGGCCGGAGGACATCATAACGGATGCGCCGGAAGTGTCCGCCGCAGTGCGTTCTGTGCCGGGGGTGGCGGGTGTAGCGCCGTATATGCAAGGTTTGGTTTTCGTCCAGCATGGCGGCCGCATACATACACCGTTGCTGCGTGGGGTTGACGTGGAGCTTGAGAAAGAGGTCAGCCGTCTGCCGCAACATATTATTGCCGGCACTTTTGATATGGGCCCGGAAGATGTCGTCGTCGGGTCGGATTTGGCAAAGCGACTTGGCTTAAGTGTCGGCAGCCGTCTTTTATTATATGCGCCCCAGCAATTTACCAGTGGCCGGGATGAGGTTTTTCTGCCGGTCGAGCTCACAGTGGCCGGCATTTTTGAAATCGGCATGTGGGAATACGATGTCGGGTTTGTGCTGACGCCGCTCGGTGTGGCCGCTGAATTATGCGGCATAGAAGAGGGGGTGCATGCCGTGCGGGTCATGACGCATGATCCATATCAGGCGCCTGCCGTTGCAGAGCGTATTTCCGAGCGTCTGGCGGATGAGTTTCCTGGTTTGCAATGCCGCACTTGGATAGATTTAAACCGCCAGTTGTTTGATGTGTTGCGCGTGGAAAAACACATGATGTTTTTTCTTTTGATTTTTATTGTGTTAGTGGCGGCATTTGGCTTAACCAATACGCTGATTGTTGAGGTGGTCCAGAAAACTAAGGAAATCGGGTTGCTCAAGGCGTTGGGATTCCCTTCCTTCTCCATCATGTCAGTGTTTTTTTGGCAAGGTTTTATCCAAGGTATGTTTGGCACGGTCATGGGCATCGGATTAGGGATACTGGTGCTGCGCTTCCGCAACGCAATCATGCGCGGATTGGCCAGTCTGCTGAGTATGGAATTGTTCCCGAAGGAATTATATCACCTGAGCGAAATTCCTGCCCGGGTGACTTTTACGGATGTAGGGATGGTGGCGGTGTTGTCGTTGCTGATCTGTACGCTGGCGGGATTTATTCCCGCCCGGCGCGCGGCAAAGCTTGATCCTGCGCGTGCTTTACGGTATGAATAAACGGATGGAAGAGAGGTCAGAGGCGCCGGAAGTTCTGGTGACGGTTGAGCATCTGCGCAAAAGCTACGCGCTGGGACGCGCGTCAGTCGAAGTGTTGCGGGATGTCAACCTGGAATTGCGGCTTGGCGAACGCGTTGCCGTAATCGGAGCGAGCGGCGCCGGCAAAAGCACTTTGCTGCACGTGCTGGGTGGATTGGAACAGCCGTCGGGTGGACGTGTTCTCTTTAAGGGTGAGGATTTATATGGCGTTTCTGCCCGTCGCCGCAATATACTGCGGGCGACCCGGATCGGCTTGGTTTTTCAGTTTTACCATCTGCTGCCGGAGTTGGATGTTCTGGAAAATGTTTGTTTGCCTGCCATGAATCCACTGGCGGCGCGGCGCTTGCCGCCGGAAGCTGTCACCCGGCGCGCGCGTGACTTGCTGGAGGCAGTGGGCTTGGGAAAGCGCTTGACGCATCTGCCGATGGAATTGTCCGGCGGCGAACAACAGCGGGTGGCCTTAGCGCGCGCCCTGATGAACCGTCCGTCCTTTGTGTTGGCGGATGAGCCGACCGGGAACCTTGATCCGGCCACCGGCCGTTATGTGCTGGATGGCTTGTTTGATCTGGTGGACCGGGAAGCGCAGACACTGATTGTGGTGACGCATAATGCCGATGTGGCGGAGCGCTGCCCGCGTGTTATGGAGCTGAAGGAAGGTCGTTTGTGCCAGTGTTGAGGCGTAAAGTTTTGCTTGGGGATGAACCACGGATGATGCGGGCCGCACTGGCCATCTGTTGAAGAATCAGTTTTAGTTATTATTAAACAAGCGATTGGCCGCTGCCTAACAGGCGTCGGCGGACGCAAACGGGAGATGTTATGAAAATCTATATGAATGGTAAGCTGGTGCCGGAGTCGGAAGCGCGGGTTTCGGTATTTGATCATGGCCTGTTGTATGGCGATGGTGTCTTTGAAGGCATTCGCGCTTACAATAAACGGGTGTTCATGCTGGATGAGCACGTGGATCGGCTCTACCGTTCCGCACATGCTATCGCGCTGAAAATCCCTATGACGCGCACGGCTATGGCACGCGCCGTGGTGGAAACATGTAAGGCCAACCGCTTGAGCGACGCATATATCCGGCTGGTCGTAACGCGTGGCGAAGGCTCTTTAGGTCTGAACCCGTACAATTGCCGCCGCCCACAGGTTATTATTATTGCCGCCGGGATTCAGCTTTACCCTGAAAAACTCTATGCCCGCGGATTAAAGATCGTGACCTGCGGTACATTGCGCAATCATCCGGAATCGGTTAATCCCAATATCAAAAGCTTGAACTACCTCAACAACATTCTGGCCAAGATTGAAGCTGTCAATGCCGGTGTGGAAGAGGCAGTTATGCTGAATACCAAGGGCTATGTTGCCGAAGCCACGGGTGATAATATTTTTATCATACGGAATAAACAACTTCTGACGCCGCCTGTCAGTGAAGGCGCTTTGGATGGAGTGACGCGCAACGTCGTCATGCGGCTGGCTGCTGAAAACGGCTTGGAAGTGCGTGAGATACAACTGACCCGGTATGATCTCTACAACGCCGACGAGATGTTCCTGACTGGCACGGCAGCGGAAATCATCAGCGTGGTGGAAATGGACCGTCGCAAAATCGGTTCCGGCCGGCCTGGTCCGTTGACCCGTATGCTGACAAAGAAGTTTCATGTTTTTGCCGCCGACCAAGGCACGCCGATTGAGTGATATGGGAGACGCCAATCTATGATGTGTGAATCTTGCGGCCAGAAACCAGCGACGGTACACTTGACCCAGATGCTGAACAGTGAAGTAAAAAAACTGCATCTATGCGAGACCTGTGCCGTTGAGCACGGCTTGGATGTCAGTGGCGCAGTCTCGATCACGGACGTATTGCTCGGTTTGGGAGGTTCTCGTGAGGGTGAGGAACAGCCCGATAAAGTCTGTTCGCATTGCCGGATGAGCCTCGATGATTTCCGTAAGTCTTCCCGGCTGGGCTGCCGGTATTGTTATGAAGCTTTTGCCGCGGAGCTGGAGCCGCTTCTCGAAGCCATGCATCGCGGTCTCCAGCACGTCGGTAAGCAGCCATCCGTTGCCGTCGCCACCGTGCCGCCGGCGGTTGTCACTTTGGCGGAACTCCGCCAGGAATTGCAGGAGGCCGTCCGTGCGGAAAATTATGAGGCGGCTGCCCGTATCCGCGATAGCATACGCAATCTGGAAAACCTTCAGCCGCCGTCAGCGAGGGCTGGCGCATAAATCTTGAGGCATTGCGGGTGAAGGCTGCGCCGTGAAAAGGACTTTGCGATCATGTCCGGCATTGATGATTTGTTAAAACAACCGGGAGCTTGGCTGCAGATAGGCAGCGACAACGAGGTGATCGTCAGCAGCCGTGTGCGGCTGGCGCGCAATCTGGCGCATCAGCCATTTCCCGGCTGGGCGCCAGATGTGATGTCGCTCCGGATGTGGCAGGAAATGTCGGTGATCTTGCCTGCCGTGCTGGACGATCCCAAACCGATGGCGCTGGAAATGTCCAGACTGAGTCGCGTGGATCGGGGAGTGTTGGTGGAGCGCCACCTGATCAGTCGTGACCTTTCTGTTTCCAAGACCCCGGGCAGCGGCCTGATATTGAAGCGCGACGAAACCATCGCCATCATGGTCAACGAGGAAGACCATCTGCGCTTGCAGGCTATGTCACCCGGCTTGGTGCTGCGTGATTTGTGGAGCCGGATTGACCTGATTGATACTGCCATTGAGCAGCGGGCAACTTACGCTTATTCGTCGCGGCTGGGTTATTTGACGGCCTGTCCCACCAATGTCGGCACCGGTATGCGTGCCAGCGTAATGTTGCACCTGCCGGGGTTAGTGTTGATGAACGAGATCAGCAGTATCATCAAAGGCGTCAATAAAATCGGCTTGGCGGTGCGCGGCCTGTGGGGCGAAGGTACCGATGCCTCGGGCAACATGTTCCAGATTTCCAATCAGACCACCTTGGGTGAACGTGAGGAAAACATCATTGGACGCCTCGAACAGATTGTTTTGGAGATCGCCGACCATGAAAAGAATGCCCGCGCGCGCCTGTTGCAGCAACGTGAAAACCGTCTGCGCGATCATATCGGCCGTGCCATGGGAATCCTGACGCATGCTTTCATGCTCAATTCCAGAGAAACGCTCGATTTGCTTTCCGCTTTGCGGCTTGGCATTGATATGGGGATTGTGGTAGATTGGCCCAAAAACTTATTAGACGAATTGTTTCTGCTGATTCAACCCGGCCACCTGCAGAAATTAGGCGGACGGCATATCGGTTCGGAAAAAAGAGATTTAGCGCGTGCACGGTTGGTGCGGGAGCGGCTGGCGCTGCGTCAGTGATGTTGCGTGAATGACCGTGTTCTGAGCGTTGCCATATTTAATGAAAGGCGGCTGACATGATGAATGATTTTACACCGCGTGCCAGACAGGTGATTCAGTTGGCGCGGAATGAGGCAGAGCGCTTTAATCATCAGTACGTGGGCACGGAGCATCTGCTGCTCGGACTCATCGCCCTCGGTGAAGGCGTGGCAGTCAATGTGCTGGAACAGTTGGGAGTGGATTTGGAGGCTCTGCGCCTGGAGGTGGAAAAGGCGGTTGGGCAGGGGCCGGAAACTAAGGTGGCTGGCACATTGCCATTGACGCCCCGCGCCAAAAAGGTGCTGGCGCTGGCCAAGAATGAGGCGGGGGCGCTCAATCATGACTACATCGGCACGGAACATATACTACTTGGTTTGCTCCGCGAAGAGGAAGGCGTGGCCGCCCGTGTGCTGCGTAACCTTAACGTTGATATTGAACATGCCCGTCTGGAGGTGCTCAAGGAACTGAATCCCGATTTTGACCATGCCGCGGCGGTGCAGGATGCGCCGACCGGACGGCGCGCCGAAACAAAGACGCCGGCCTTGAATGCCTTCGGGCGCAATCTGACGGAAATGGCGCGCAAGGGCGAGCTGGACCCGGTGATCGGACGCACCGAAGAAACGCGGCGCGTGATTCAAATACTGTGCCGCCGCACTAAAAACAACCCTGTGCTGATCGGGGAGGCTGGTGTCGGCAAAACGGCGATTGTCGAGGGGCTGGCCCAGATGATCGCCAATCACGAAGCGCCTGAGCCTTTGGCTGACCGCCAGGTGATTGCGCTGGACATGGCGCTGATGGTGGCCGGCACGAAATACCGCGGCCAGTTCGAGGAGCGCATCAAGGCCGTCATGGATGAAATACGCCATGCCAAAAATGTCATCCTGTTCATGGATGAATTGCACACAATTGTCGGCGCCGGCTCGGCGGAAGGCGCGATGGACGCATCTAATATAATCAAACCCGCGCTTTCGCGCGGCGAGCTGCAATGTGTCGGCGCCACAACCATGAACGAGTATCGCAAATACATTGAGAAGGATTCCGCCCTCGAACGGCGTTTCCAAACGGTGTTGGTGGACGAGCCGACGGTCGAGGAGACTATCGCCATCATGCGCGGCCTCCGCGGTCGTTACGAAGAACATCATAAGGTTAAATTCAGCGATGCGGCGCTGGAGACTGCTGCCCGTCTGGCGGATCGCTATATCACCGGGCGCTACTTGCCGGATAAAGCAATTGACGTGCTGGATGAAGCCGGTGCGCAAGCCCGCTTAACTACGATGTCGCGGCCGCCCGGCCTGCGTAAGCAGGAAGAAAACATCGCCGAACTGAAAGCCGCTAAGGAAAAGGCCATTGAAGCCCAGCAATTTGAGGATGCCGCGAAATGGCGCGATAAGGAACGAGCGGAGCGCGAAAAACTCGAAAAAACTCGTGAAAAATGGCGTAAAAGTCAGGAAAGCAAAAAACCGGTCATACGCGAAAACGAAATCATGTCCGTGGTTTCCAAATGGGTGGGAGTGCCATTGACCAAGATGGACCCCAAAGAAACCATGCGCCTGCAAAATATGGAACAGGAGCTGGAAAAAACCGTGATCGGCCAACATGAAGCGGTAGCCGCGATTTCCAAAGCCCTGCGCCGTTCGCGCGCTGACTTGAAAGACCCGCGCCGCCCTATCGGCTCTTTCATCTTCCTCGGGCCGACCGGCGTCGGCAAAACGCTGTTGGCGCGCGCGTTGGCGGATTATATGTTTTCAGATCCGGACGCCCTGATCCAGATTGACATGTCGGAGTACATGGACAAGTTCATGGTGTCGCGCATGGTCGGTTCGCCGCCGGGCTATGTTGGATACGATGAAGGCGGGCAACTGACGGAAAAAGTCCGCCGCCGACCATATTCAGTGGTCTTGTTCGACGAAGTTGAAAAGGCTCATCCCGATGTCATGCACATTCTGTTGCAAGTGTTGGAGGAAGGTATGTTAACCGATAGTCTGGGACGGCGAGTCAGTTTCCGTAACACCATCGTTATCATGACCTCTAATCTGGGCTCAGATTTCATTAATAGCGCCGGCGGGCTGGGTTTCGGTCAGCCCGACCGTCAAGCTGATTTTGAGCGCTTGAAAACCCTTATGTTGGACGAATCGCGTAAGGTGTTTCGGCCCGAATTGGTTAACCGCGTGGATGACATCATCGTCTTCCGGCAATTGACACGTGAGGATGTCGCCCGCATTCTGGAGTTGGAATTGGCTAAATTGCGTCAGCGGGTGGATGTGCGCAATATCCAGATTGACTTGGATGAACCGGCAGCGGAATTTTTGGTTGAAAAAGGTTTTGACGAGAAATTCGGCGCGCGTCCGCTGCGCCGTGCTGTGGAAAAATATTTGCAAGACCCACTGGCCGAGGAAATCCTTGCCGGGCGGATAACCGATGCGGCACAAGTGCGGGTGGTGTGTGAGGGCGATAAGCTGGCATTTCAAGTTTCTGCCGCCGCACCTGCAAAACCAGCCGCTAAGCGTTCCCCGCGCGCGCGCCCGCGGAAGAAGAAGTCGGCGGAAACATGATTGTCTGGATAGTTAAACGATTGGAAGCGGCTTTTGCGCGTATGACACATGCCCGGGCTATGTGCTGGGGCAAGCGTCTGGGGTTTCTGATGGGGTCGGTTTTACGTCTGCGCCGCTGTGAAGTGTTGCAGACGCTTGCCCGGTGTTTCCCTGACCGCGATCCAGATGCCATCCAATTGATTGCTGACGGCATGTATGATAATTTCGGGCTGCTGCTCGTTGAAATCCTGCGATTCGGCGCGATAGAACGCAGCCAGATTCACGGCCTGATTGACATGGAAGGGGAAAACACGATCCCGCATGTACTGGAACAAGGACGGGGCGCTTTGGTGCTAACCGCACATGTCGGCAACTTTGAGTTGCTCTGTACTATAGCGCCCTCCCTTGGTGTCCCTTTGACGGTCATCACTAAAACCATTAAGCCTGATTCATTAAACCAGTACTGGGAACAGGCGCGGCATCGAATGGGGGTAAAAACTTTGCCGGCGCGCAATTCCTATCGCGCTTGCCGGCAGGTGCTGAAGAATAATGAAGTGTTGGGATTTGTGCTGGATCAGAACATGAAGCGCAGACACGGAATTTTTGTGGACTTTTTCGGGCGTCCGGCCTGCACTTCACCTGGCTTGGCTGTTTTGAGCGCCCGCAGCCAAGCGCCTGTCATTCCGATTTTTATCATTCGCCAGCCTGATGGACGGCTCTTGGTGAAGTTTTTTCCGCCGCTGGCGCCACCGGCTGATTGCGAGCCGGAAACCATCCACGCTGCCACGCAGCAATATACTTCTGTGATCGAAGATGTCATCCGCGCTCATCCCGATCAATGGACTTGGATGCACCGCCGCTGGCGTACGCAACCGGAGTAAACCGCAGATTATCACTTTCCGCGCGCGGCGGCCAGGATGCGCGACAACTTCCAGCGCCAGGGATGCGCCAGACGATGGCGCTCAATCTGCAGCTCGCGCTCCAATTCCAATAGGCGTTCGGCGCCGGCGGCTGCGCGCGGACGACAGGTTTCCGGCAGGCCGGACAATAGATAGCGCATAATCAGGGCTTGATCCTGTTCGCGGGCGGTCACTGCTCCACGGCTGATAGTGTTGGAGCCGTGCAACCGGTAGTCCCATAGCTCGCGGTCGTGCATATAATCCACGCGTCCGGGCGCTGCCGTCATTACACGGAAGATATAATCGTAATCGTGCAGATAACGCAATGGCGCAAATTCGCCCACCTTGCGGGCTAGTTCCGCATCCAGAAAAAGATTGGAGGTGCCGATCATCAGGTTGCCCTTCAGAAATGCGGTGTAAAGGTCGCCGCAATCGAAATAGAAGCGGCGATTGCGTTCGTGCCAAGCGCGCCAGGGGTGGCTGTCCGGCAATGGTTGCCCCTGAGCATCTACTGGGCGCACATTGGTAAAAATGCAGGCTGCGCCCGTCTGCGCACGCCGGTCTAAGAGGACTTCCAAACGGTCGAGCGCAAAAACGTCGTCGGAATTTAAAATAGTGATGATAGCGCCTTCGGCCATAGACATGCCGCGGTTCAAGGCGTTATATGCGTCCTGATTGGTTTGACGTACCGCCCGGATGCGTGCGTCACGGAACCCGGCGATTACATCCGGCGTGCCGTCTGTAGAGCCATCATCTACGATGATCAGCTCCAGGTTCTCGTAGGTCTGATTTAGAACGCTCTCAATCGAGGCGCCGATGAATCGCTCGTGGTTATAGGCGGGAATGATGACGGAAATCAATGGTTTGCCATTTTTCATGGGGTGACCGTAACCCGCAATTGATTATAGACTATCGGGCCTTCCGGATAGTTCAGCCGGCCATCGGCAAGGTCCAGCGCGAAGAAAAGGTAATAATCGCCTGCCGGTGGCGGAAAATCGCGTAATGCTTCTGTTGGCGGCAGGTGGAGTAGAGGGCCACGATAGACTGGGGGGAAAGTCGAAAGGTTGCCGTCAAACTTCGTCCAAAGCATGGCGGAATTCAGATAATACCAGCAATTTCGTTTGGTGTCCCAGGCTGCAAGCCACCATTCGGCTTCCAGTCCGGTATAGTCGCCGGCATCCACTTCCGCCGTCACTGTCAATGTGTCACCGGCGCGCAAAATCAGGTGGTCCTGAACGCCATTGCCACGGAGCAGGGGGGTAGGGAAGCGCGGCTTTGGTGGCCCGACAATCAGTGGCGCCGGCGCGTCCCGCGTCAACGTGTTGCAGCCATCGGAAACGATGGCGCGGATGGTGTATTCGCCGGCTGGCACCTCTCCGGTGTACCAAGTGAAGGCGCCAGGGCCTGGTGTTTGGTTGGTCAGGGTGACAATCGCGGTTCCCGTGAAGTTTGTACCGGTTCCCTTGCCGTAAAACAGGGTGATGTTGAGGGGGTCGCCATCGGCGTCGCCGGCTTGCCACTGGAATTTATAGTAGTGGTTATTCGGCTTATTGGGCGCACACAGTTTTACCCAATCCAGACGCATCGGCATAAGAACACTGGACTCTATCGGATGAAAAATCAGGTAATTCACTTCGGGGATATTTGTCCAGCCGGCATTTGGCGGAGCATTGCGGGTTTCCAGTAGAGCGTCATCCCATAAATCCACCGTGTAATTGTTCCAGCCTTCATGCAGGATCAAATCTTTGGTGTAGGATTGGTCAAGCTCGAAATCCGTGTAAACCCATTGCCAGCGTGCCACGCCGCCCAGAATATGGCTGCGTTCATGAAAATTGGTAAAAGCGGATGATGGATAATTCGATGGGTTGAAATACATGCGGAAGGTTAGGTAACGATAGTCGGCGGTGGGGATCGGCGCCATCGTGCCATCGGGACGCCGCAAGCTCAAGGCTATTTGCGGATCGTCATTTACAGTGGTGGCGTACAATATGCCATTATCAAGCGCCGCGTCGGTAATGCCGGTGACGCGCCCGATGTCAAAATCCCCAACGTCATTCATATCCCACGGGTTGCCGCGTTCAGCGGTGGCATATTCCACACCGCTGGTGAATGATGGCGCCGTGAAATCAAATGTCGGGCGCGCATTAATGCGGATCATGGGCGAGTAGGCGCTGCGGGCTAGCTCGTCAAACCCGTCACCGGTATCCAGTACGGCTTTCAGATAAAGATAGTATTCGCCCGGTGGCAAGGCGCCGGTATGGAATTCCATTTCGCCGTCATTGGCGATACCGGAGAGAAAAAGATCGCCCGGATCGCCTATGTTGTTGGTGGCGACGTATAGTTGCAGGGATACCAAGTTTGCTTGGGGATGCAGGTCGTTGGCAGTCCAAGTTAATGGGATACAGGTGTTGGTATCGGAACGGTACAGGCGAATCCAATCCAGGGCATATTCCATGCCGCGCCGGGCATAGACAGACGGCACAATAACGAATCCATAAACCGTACCGGTCCAAGCGCCTATGGTTGTTGGTTTGTCCCATTCCGGCAGACAATCTTCGCTGAATATGCCGCCAGCCAAGTCTATGTCATAAATCCGGAAACCGTCGGTGTTCGGAACGGGAGTGTTGGAACCGCCAGCGCGGGCGTAATCGCCGTCGGCGAAATACAAGCAATTGGTTTCGTTTTCAAGGATGGTGTGGTTCCAGAGAATTTGACATAACGAGCGGTTTGTGGCATCCAGCGCGTGCCGGAAAGATAGCCGGTTATAATTCTCGGTATTGACAGGGTTCAATGGGCCATATGGCGTGCCGGGAGTATGCATGGTGAAATACTGCGGATACCCCGGATCGGATATGACGCCCCGGAAGAGCGGATGAAAAAGTGCCGGTAAATCCAAATCGTAAGCGCAGCCTTTCCAGATGCCGCCGGTTGGCGGTATAAACGGCTCGTGAAAGCCGTAGCGGTAGGTAATGTCGTAAAGTTCTGACATATCCCATGCTTTACCGGCTTCGATGCCGGCAAATTCGGCAGTTTCCGGAAAGTCCAGCACTTGATCAGGATAAGTGATTTCCAGAATTTGCCCCGCAGCCTGAAAGGCAGAGAATACGATCGCCATCAGTGCGACTGGGATTAACTTGCGCCAATTAATAAACATGTCACCGCTCCTTGGGCTATTTGCCGCCATGCCCCGTCACGTATTCAGCCCCCTGCTGTATAGTGTTCCGATATCGAGCGTACTGTCAAGCCCAAACTTTGCAATTTTGCGCTTGTTTCATTCGCCGAATGTGGCACTATTGCTGTTGTATTCCGAAAGTCCGGTTGTGTGTTCGGGGGGTACGCTGCGGTAAACTTGCCAACTGTTCTTTTTAGGTTAAACTTATACTAAAGATGGGAGGGATGTATGCCGAAAACAGATAACGGTGGATTGTTCAAGAATGTGTTGTTCTGCACTGACTTTTCGACAAACGCCGACCGTGCGTTCGGTTTTGCCGTTGAGGAAGCGCGACGCGGCGGCAGCGGTGTGCTGCGGCTCTTGCACGTTATTCCCGAGCCGGATGCCCAGTTTTGGAGGGCTTACATCAACGATATTGACGGCGTCAACCGGAAAGCGTACCACGATATTAACGCCAAAGTTCAAGAGACCTATTCCAAACGCATGCCGGCGGATCTCCGGTTGGAGGTGGCAATTCTGATCGGCGTGGATGCGGTTGAAATTTTGAAATATGCTGCTGAGGTAAAAGCCGACTTGTTGGTGGTCGGGCGACAGGGGCGCAGTCCATTGGGGCGTGTGCTGTTCGGCAGTGTGGCAGAAAAAGTAGTGCGTAAGGCTGAGTGCGCTGTGCTGGTGGTGCCGTTGGTCGCTGCGTCAGGCGATGCTTGACGTTATATAGGGGTGTTAGACTTTTGTGCGTGATAAATTCGGGGGGATGGCATGGGGTTGGCTGATAGAGATTATATGCGTCGGCGCAGTATTGATGAGGAGCCGCAGTATCGCGGAGAAGCGCCGCCGCCCCGTCCCGTCTGGTTGATTGTGACGGCTATAATCGCAATCCTGTTGTTGCTGCGGTGGTCATGTTGAGAATGGCGGAGTGTCCGCTTGGCCGGCGGTAACTTCCCTTGTGCCAAGCGATTCGGCGCAGACAACGCAACGGTATTCGAAGATTTCCGCTCGCGGCAGCACCAGCAGCAGACGTTCGCGGACTTGGCGCAGTCTGCCACAGCGCGGACAGTAAATTTCCGAAGCGCTGAATTTGTCGAATTGTTTCTTTGCTTGCATTAAGTTGGAATGATAGCGGCATTTGTCCGCACATTCAATATGGAAAAACAAGTGCATATCTGTCTTGATATTCAATCCGCCATTGCCCAACGGGCTGGCATCGGACGCTATACCAGAATGTTGGCGATCCACCTGAGCGAGTTGCGTGGAACGGACGAAATCAGCGGTTTTTATTTCGATTTCCGCCGGCGCGCCGACACCAACTTGCCCGCTGGCCTCCGGGCACGAGCGGTGCGCTGGCTGCCCGGACAATTGGTGCAGCAGGCTTGGAAACGTCTGGGGTGGCCGCCTTTCGACAGTCTGGCCGGGCCGGCTGATGTTTATCATTTTCCGAATTTTATCGTCCCGCCTCTGCGGCGCGGCCGGGCCGTGGTTACCATTCACGACCTGAGTT
Organism: Kiritimatiellia bacterium; assembly: GCA_050944835.1. Lineage (GTDB taxonomy): Bacteria > Verrucomicrobiota > Kiritimatiellia > JAAZAB01 > JAAZAB01 > JAXGPF01. Next base: position 28,669 of record JBMNRV010000004.1, on the reverse strand, counting down.
TTATACGCCATCCGGATTGCGCGGAAACGCGCAATCTGGCTTATCTGCGCGCGCGCTTGAACCGGACCGTGGCGCGTGCCGATGCAATTATCACCGACTCCAATTTTTGTGCCGCCGAAATGGAAGAGATGCTGCCGGAGTGCCGCGGTAAAGTCACGGCCGTGCCCTTGGGTATCGGCAGCGAATTTGCTGAGCCATCAGCTGACGTTGTGATCACCGAGCGTCTCCTGCGCGGTCTGGAACGTCCTTATATCCTATCAGTGGGTACGCTGGAACCACGTAAGAATTATACGTTTTTGATCGAGGTGTTTGAACGGTTAGGCGGGTTTGACGGCGATCTGGTGATTGTCGGCCGACCTGGCTGGAAATATGAGGCAATTCTGGAACGGATGCGCAATTCGCCACGCGCCGCGCGTATCCGATGGCTGGCGGATGCAGCGGATGGTGAGTTGCCATTATTATACGCGGGAGCGGAATTGATGTTGTTTCCATCGCTCTACGAGGGTTTTGGTTTCCCGCCGCTGGAGGCAATGGCCTGTGGCACGCCGGTTGTGGCTTCAGCCGGAGGCTCACTGCCGGAAGTTCTGGGCGATGGCGCCCGGATTATACCGGAATTCGATTCAGAGGCCTGGTCGGCGGCGGTATCAAATCTGTTGGATGACCGGAAATTGCGTATGGAATTGGTGGCGCGCGGTCGGGTGCGGGCGGCGCAATATACCTGGCATGAGACAGCCCGGCGCACTTGGGATGTTTACCGTGGAGTAGTGGCATGAGAATCGGCTTGGATGCGCGTTGGATTTTCCCTGAAATTTCCGGCATTGGTTCCTATACTCGTGAATTACTGAGTCAGTTTGTCCGCTTGGATCATGACCACGAATTCGTTTTGTTTTTCCAGGATGCGGAAGTAATGGCGCGTATGGCGGAGGAGACCGGCTTTGCCGGGCGGTCGAATTTTACCACACAGTTGTTGCCATACGGGCTGTTTTCTCCGCGTGGGCAATTACTCATGCCACGTCTGCTGCGCACTTTACGGCTGGATCTGTTTCATTCGCCTAATTACATGATACCCTTGGGCGCCTTCCCGGCGGGGAGGGCAGGACCGGTCAAATGCGTCATAACCCTGCATGATCTTATCCCTTTGCTCTTCCCGCAATATGCCCCGCGGGCACGCAAGCGCCGTCTGTTTTTTGTTTACCGCCGCTTAATGCGTGAAGTAGTGCGCCGTACCGACCTGATTATTACGGTTAGTGAAATATCCCGGCGCGATATTGAAAATAGCTTGTTGAGCGGTTTGCGGCGGCCACCGGCATTAGCGGTGATCGGCGAAGGTGTGTCGTCCCGCTTCACACCGGGCCCTGTACGTGCCAGTCCGGCGCCCGGAGCCGTCAGGAAAATTTTCTGGGTCGGACGCCCGGATCCCTACAAAAATCTGAGCGGTCTGCTGCGGGCTTTCGCAGAATTGCGAAGGATAGCACAATTTCCCGTGGAGTTACGGTTAGCCGGTGCGATGGACCCGCGGTACCCGGAGGCGCCGCGTCTGGCGCAGGAATTGGGGGTGGCGGAGGCGGTGGTGTGGTTAGGGTATTTATCCGATTCGCAGTTGCTGGAGGAATACCGCCGGGCGGATGTTTTCACGTTGCCTTCGTTTTACGAAGGGTTTGGTCTGCCGGTGCTGGAGGCGATGGCTTGCGGCACACCAGTAGTCTGTTCCAATTGTGCGTCGTTGCCTGAGGTTGTCGGCGATGCGGCCTTACAGGTTGATCCGCGTGACTCCAGCGCGCTAGCGCGCGCTTTGATGCAAGTGCTGAGTGAGCCGGGTCTGTCGGAAACCTTGATTGCGCGTGGGATGGAGCGTGCACGGCGAGCCAGGTGGGAGGAAACCGCCCTGCGCACTTTGGAGGCATACCTAAAACTGGCGGCTATTGACGGCTATTGACAATACGTTAAGGTTTGTTAAATTTATACTGTCTTAAAACATAAAGATGAGGTATACCCACCGTCGGTATGGTGTGTGCGTTTAAATGAAGTATAACAGGAGTTCAGTCATGCGTAAATTCGCTCTGGTATTGTTGTTGGTCGGATGTCTGGTGGGAGTATTGTCGGCGCCTGCCATGGCGCCGCGTCCGCCGCGTACTGCGCCTCCGGCTCTGGTAACGCCGGCGCGTCTGCGCCCGTTGCAGATGGCTTTTGACTTGCAACATTTGCGAGGTGTCACGATTTTTGCTTACCGGACAGACCCGGGCCGTCCTGCGCCGGATGTTTTTCTGTGGGAGGCCGGAGCTTGGCGCTTGCTCTCAGAAATGGAATTCGCGGAAAATCTGCGTGCATTACCTGCTGATGTCTCTGTAGCGCTGATTGGTGGACCCGGCGTGCTGTCGCCATCTTTGGAGGCTGCTGTGATGGCGATAGCGCCTAAGACGCTGCGATTTCCAACTTTGCAGCCAGCGGATTTATTCAATGGTTTGGATGATGTCTGCCGATTTACACCGCGTGAATGGAAACGACTGGCAGAGCGTTATGAGCTTACACTGACGGACGAAAACGAGTCGCGCCGTAACTATAACCCCTATGCGGTGCGGCAATCGGAATTGCCGCTGCCCAAAGAGGGTTTTCCAGTCGCGGATGACGGCCTGCCGCCAGCGAATATTGAATTGCCATCGGGAGAATAACCCCAACCCGGGCGTTCGGGCGTCGTATGCGTTATTTCTGCCGTAATACCCGGCATGCCGGTAGCGTCAACGATTCAGAAGTTGCTTGACCCTCACCTCGTGTTATGGATAAGCCGTCAGCCAATTTGTTAATAGTCGCGGGACAGGATGCCGGGCGAACATTCAGCATTGTCGGCGGGGCGGCACGTCTGGGGCGTTCTTCCAGTAACGACATTGCCCTGCGCGACCCCGCTATGTCGCGCTTTCACTGCCGCTTTTTTTTCAAGCCGGGAGAAGGCTTGTGGGCGGAAGATTTGGGCAGCGCGAACCAGACTTTACTTAACCACCAACCGTTGCATTTGGCCCGCTTGCATACGGGCGACATCCTGACTATCGGCGCCACTGAAATTAAGGTGATCAACGATCAACCCCCCGCCGCGCCGCAGAACCTTTTTGCGGCGCCCGCGCCGACAGACGTTACACCGAGCGGAACACCTGCCGGCGCCCGTGCGAAATTTGTAGCGCTGGTTGCATTCCTGATGGTTCTACTTGTGGCTGTGGCAGTTATAATATTGAAGTCTGGAATCGGGCTGTCGTCATCTGGTGGCGACCATGCCACATCACCGGGTGTCAGCGCTTCAGATGACTTGGAAATTGAGTATGAAAAAGTGCAGGGTAGTACGCAGAATATTTTCCGCTACGCTCTGCAATTGCGCAATCGGGAATTATCGGTACAGATTGACGACTTGGAAAATAACCGGCATGTGCCGGGTGGACGGCACAAGAAAATAGATGCTGAAACTGTCCGGCGTCTGACGGAAGAAATACATAGTTCCGGCTTTTTCGAGATGCGCCCTGAATACAAAGGGCTCGCTACGAATGTCTGGGATCAGTTGGACCTGCGCATAACCATCGGAAGGCGGACCGGGCGTGTCAAGGTTTTGAATGTGTTGGAGCCGGACGCCTTCCGGCGCCTGCGTGAGTTGTTGGAGGAATTTGCGCAGAACGAACTAGGATTGGCGGCTCTGGCCATAACGCCCGACAAACTGCTGGAGTTAGCTCAAGCGGCCTTCCTGCAGGGGCGTGGTCTGTATGACCAGCGTCTGGTGCGCAACGAAAATCTGGCCGGCGCCATCCGCGCATTGCAGGAGACGGAATGGTATTTGGAAACCATCCTGCCAAAGCCGGATTTTTACACGGATGCTGTTGCCTTGCTTGAGGCAGCAAAACGTGAATTGGATGAAATTGTCAAAAACCATGAATTTCTGGCGGAACGCGCAATCAAACTGAAGGATTGGAGCGAAGCCGCCAGCCAGTTGCGGACGATTTGCGACCGTGTGCCTGACCGCGCGGATGAGCGCCACGCCCGCGCGCGCCGCCGCCTGATTGACGTGGAACGCAATTTAAAACGGAAATGAAATTAAGCCAGCTTATAAAGTCGTTAATACAATGCGCCACCTTTGCGATGTGCCTTGCCTTTGTCAGCCTGACTGGATGTGGCCCATCGCGTCCGGCGGATGCTAATCGTCCCTGTCAGATTTACATTACATCTGATCCATCCGGTGCGTCGTTGGTATTGGATGGCGTCTTGCAGGCATCCACTCCGGCGACCTTACAGGTCCGCCCCGGCGATCACCTGTTGGCCGCTCGAAAGTCTGGTTACGAAGAGACACGGATAACGATCAATGCGCGTGCGGGTGAGCGCATCCCAGTGGATTTGAAGATGGAGCCATTGCGTGGCTTGCTGTTGGTGCAAGCCCATCCCGCAGGTGCGGATGTGGAAATAAACGGTGTGCATTATGGCAAAACGCCGCTGCTGCTGCCGAATATTCACTTAGGGAGGCATCAAATCCGATTCAGCGCTCCGGGGCACTTGCCCAAAGTGATCGAAGCCGAAGTGCCGGATCGCGTCCCGGTATTGGTCAAAACGCGTTTGGATTCTGATGCTGGACGCTTGATAGTTGAAACCAAGCCGCCCGGCGCTCAGGTGGTTTTGAATGGCGCCGAGTTAGGGCAGACGCCCTTCCGGCAGCCGCGCCTGCCTGCCGGTCAGCACGTGCTGGATCTGACGTTGGCTGGATACACCCCATATCGGGAGGAGTTCGTCGTCAAAGCGGGGGTGGAGCATAAAGTAAACATTGTGTTGACTCCACTGCCCGGTAACCTGACGGTGCATACCGATCCACCGGGAGCGCGAATTTTCCTGAATGATCAATATTACGGGGATGCGCCATTTCTGGCCGAAGGGTTGGCGCCCGGTCAATACGTGCTGCGGGCGGAGTTGCGCGGCTATGCGCCCGTGTCTTCCACCAATGTTTTATCGCTCGGTGGGAATCTGTTGGTGGAATTAAAGCTGGAACGCGTTGGCGGAACACTGCTTATTACCACCGAGCCACCAGGGGTGACGGTTTTTCTGAACGGCGAAAATCGCGGCGTGACTGTGGCCCGCGGTACGGAACGCATTTCCGAGCAGATGGCGCTGGATTTTGTTGCTCCTGGCCGGCAAACCTTGCAATTAACCCGTCAGGGCTATTACGATGTAACTCATACGCGGACGCTTGCTCAAGGCCAGACCGAGATTATCCACGAAAAAATGCGCTTGCGGCCGGTGGAATTTGTGCCTACGCATATCATCCGTACCGGCGAGGGGCCGGCTTTCACCTTCAAGGGAATTATCCGGGAGCGTTTCAATAATGGCGATATCAAGCTTGAAATCGAGCCGGGTATTTTTAGAACCTTCCTTGCCGCAGAAATTATAGAAGTAGCGCCATTGAATACGCCGTAGCGTTACTCTGATTCGCTGAAATGCAGGTCGCGGCAGAATGAAATCAGGATATTGCCGCGGCGGATCAACGGCTGGGAAATGGTTTTGCTTGCGGCGCCGTTGTTGAAGACCACAGTATAACTCTGGATGTCAGAGGGGCAGGGGACACGGGCGATGGCCAACCAGCGTGGCAGTGTCTCCCAGCGGCGTTCATCCGGCATCTCCATGGCGAACAGGATGATGCGTATCAGGTCGCCCAAAGCCTCGTTGTTAGTTTCGACTGAGGAGGCAATCATTTCTTTTGCGGCAATCCGGGCCGCATCTTTGGCTAGTTGAAGGGCGGCCATGCGCGCTTTGGTGTCTGTCAGCAAGCTTGCTGTATTGTTAAATATGCGGGCTTCGCCCAGCCGTCGGTTACCGGCGAAAATTTCTGCCACGGGCGGGGCTTCGTCGTCATCCTCGTAAGAATCATAACCCGGCGGCATGCGCCCCATGCCTATGAAAACCACTAGTTCCTGTCCCTTGTACGCTGCAGGCGGCGTGTTGGTGCTAGCGAGTATACGGCCGGTTTCCGGGTCCAATTGAAAATCTTCCAACAGCTCGTTCGCGGCGCGGAACTGGATGGCTGCGTTGCCGGTGTCGTTTATAAGCGCCAGGCAGAGGCCGGCAATATACCGGCTGTATGCAATGTCCGGAAAGCCGTTAAGGTCCTCCAGGCGTTTGATAATATTACGCGCGCAGATGGCGGCGTAATCCCAATTCTGCTGTGCAATATAATTTTTGGCGAGGAATGAGTATAACAGCGTCATTTCAAACGGCGCGCCACGAAACGGCAATGCACGATCGTTGCTGACCAGGCTGGTGGCGCCGTGAGTGAGGCTGTAAGTCTCAAGGCAGTCTCCCCGATCGGCGGCGCGCCGCCAATCGTCGGAGCTGGCATCATACTCCCGGAGAACGTGACGTATCATGCCGCGTTCCATCAGGAAGAGGACTTCGTCCTTGTTTTCCGCCGGGATTTCCAACAATAGCTGTTCCGCGCTTTCCGGTTGGCCGGCGTAGAAATCCGTACGGGCTTGGTATAGTGGCGGTGTTTTACAGCCGACCAGCAGCGTCAGCGCCAAGCCGTACAGGAGAGCGGCAGGCTGGGCGACACGTCCGCAGGCCTGGCAGAACTGCTTCATAAACACATACACCGATTACCAGCCGATCAAAGGCTTGCGTGCCTGGCGTGCGAATTCCTTAGTGGTGGACCAGACGATCAGGCCGGATTCCAAATCCGTGACATCAACCGTCAACTGGTAATACATCAACTCAGTTTTGGAAACCCGTACCTGTTTGCCGGTGCGTTTTTCCATCTCCACCAGCGCGCCGGTGAGCATATATTTCGCGCCGGCCTGTTTCCCAATGGAAACGCGGGTCTCATCCGTAGCATGTGCCGCCTGATAACCTTGTTCCTTGAGAAGTTGGTCGCGCCGGGCTTCATTAACAAACTGCACATTTGATGTTTGCAGCAATGTGGTTTTAATGCGGTCAGTCAGAGCTTGAGTATCAACAAACGTGGTAGTGCGGGGCTGAATACCGTAAATGATCATTATCGGATTGCCAGCTTGTTCCTGGAGGAATTTGCCGGACGCCAATTCATCGGCCACTTCCTGGCTCAATTTGCGCAAATCCTGGGCGCCGTAGCGGGCATCCAGCGTCGGCATATCATCTACGTCAGTTTCGGCTACTTTAATGCGAAACATTGCGCATCCGGTCATACCAGCCATGGTGGCGGCGAGCGTCAGTGCAATCAAGCGGTTGATGATTTGATCTTTCTTGTGCATGGGATTCTCCTGAAGTTTCAGATACGTCTATACTGTGCGCTTCGTTTTTTTTAAAAAGGCGGACCGCCGCCGTGTTTATTGGCTAGACTTTTAAGTTAACTCTATGAAAAAGTCAAGCCGGAAGTGGATTCCACCACATTCTTTCTTTACGAATAGACCTCGTTGTGTTTGGAAATAGATGCGCTCGCTAAGCTTGGCGACATAGCGCTCGGGCAAACGCCAATCGTGGTAATTTGCCGCCGTTATACACATCACATTCGCTCAGGCAGAGGGGGGATGATGGCAGGCTAGGGGGGATGCTAGTGGCGTTAATTCATCATGTCCTTTTAATTATGATAATAGCAAGGATTATTCCTGCTTTGTTATTTTCCACAGGATACTGTTGTTTTAAATTCAAACAATGCGGGATCGTAGCGGTAGTGTTTCAGAGCGTCGGCTGTAGCTTGAGAAATCGGCGCCAATATTTGGCTAATGGGCAGGATTTTTTCCTCGGGGAAATTGTATTTAGACAGCATGGACACATTTATGCACGGCTTAATTGGAGCTTTGCCGTTGCCTGGCCCCGTCAGACATGCGCTCATGGCGCTGTTGGGATTCAGGATGGTTATAGGTGAGTGGATGTGGCGCGCCAAACTCTGTACGAAGGGTTTTCGACTGTAGCCGAAGTGTGTGCAGCATAGCGCCGCCGCCAGCGGTTGCCGCCGATCGGGTAGGCGCGCGACAGCTTTACGGACATAATTCTCGATCATATCGGTTGCCGGCGGCCGCTCAGGTCCATTTTCAATTTTATCGGGCAACTGTGGGCATGGTTGGCAGACAATCCGCTGGGAATCTACGCCGCGTGCGATCAATTGCCTAAGATGTGTATTGGCTTCGATGGTGGTTGGGGTGCCGAATATAATCGCTTGTCCGGCAGGTGTCGTTTGTAGATAATTCTGAATCAGATCGACGCCGAAGCCAACGATATCTACGACCGGGATGGCGACCTTGCGGCTAAAAGGCGTGTTTTCATACATAACCGATAGCGTATTGCAGGCAATCAGGATGGCGTCGGGATTTAGTCGTTGCATGCCTTCCAGTGCACAGTTGAAAACGCGGGTTCTTTCCGCCATGTTTGGCAATATGTCATATCCCAGATGGAGGTCTGGGCAGGCATTAAAGTAAACTATATCCGCCACTTCGAAATCGCCTCGGCGTTCCAGGAGTTGCGCCAATTCCGCACAAACAGAGAGGCCGCCTAGACCGGCGTCAGAAACGATGATTTTTACCGCGGGTTTCGCCAAAAATTTAGTCATTTTTCTGTTGACATGACTCCTAACACAATATTATTAAGGTCAAGCTGATAAATGTTGCTCAACTTCCCTATGGGATGACAGTGATTAATAATCAGTGTTATCCCTCAGGATGGTATTCAGCCTAAAAATAAGTCTGTTCTAGAGAAGTTTTGTAGTTCCCCCGCCTCTTTCTAAGTTAATGTCCATCCCTCTTGGATTGGTCTTCCATGATCCGCAAGTAAAATCTGGAACGTCAACTGAGTTTGATCTATTTGCTACAGACTCAATGCTCAATGGAATTATAGCGCTTGAAACCGCTGCTTCATATACATCCATATCCATTGGCAGCCCATTTCGGAGACAATCAATCAATCTCCAGTCGGTCGGCATTACTTTGTAATATCCCCTGTTGTCAATCTGTTTTGCTTGTTTAGTAAGCTCATCGAACCTTTTGGTAATTTCCGGAGTATATTTTTCGATTAGCGCTTTAAATTCTTCATCAGGCAACCAGCCAGCATGACTTGTTGCAATTTTATCAGGAGCCTTGTATATAGCTTTCGTGCCGCTTATTAAGCTAAACCTGACATTTGGCCGGGGGGAAGTTACATCGTGCTGTATCATAATTGTGCGGCCATTATTAGTGCGTATGGTCGTTATGTTTATATTACCGTTGTAATTTTTGCCCACGCAGGGCTTAAAGAAGTCATCGTTTAAAGCAAGCTCTCCAGCTGTTTTTGCCATTGTAAAATCATTACTTGATATGGATGTAAGATAATCCATTTTATCTCCGTAGTTTATATCCATCATTTGAATGATGGGCACTAGCCCATGTTGAGGATAAAGGCACCCGCTTCTATTGGTGTTTTCTTTAAGACGCCACATATTGTGATACATTTCTTTATCGAATAGATAACGCGTCAGATCATGTATGTAAGCGCCTTCGCCATGGATAATATCCCCAAAGTACCCTTTTCTGGCCATATTGAGAACAACTGCTGAAGTGCCGCTGTGACAATTCCCGGACATTTGAACGCAATACTTGCGGGTTCTTTCTGACGTCTCCACTAATTGCCAGCACTCGTCAATCGTCAAAGCTGCCGGCAACTCTGTATATGTATGTTTACCATTCTCCATAGCATACACACAAATAGGCGTATGCAGGCGCCAAGGCGTAACTACAGCTATCAGGTCAATATCGGACCGTTCACAAATCTTTTTCCATTCATTTTCACCACCCGAATATGAATCCGGTGTGTGTCCCAAATGTTTGATTGACTCAACTGTTTTGCTAACTCTGTCTGCTTCTAAATCACAGAGGGCTTTGATTTCAACACCTTCAATAGTTGCAAGTCTTCTGACTGTCCCCGGCCCACGATCCCCTAGTCCTATAACAGCGACTCTGACTACATCAAGCTTTGGTGCAACAAAACCAGACATATTGAAGGTTTGTGCCCGATTCTGAGTTTTTGGTTTTTCTGTGTTCGATGAGCAACTTGTGAGTCCTGTGCCTGTAATTCCAGATTGTTTTAAAAAATCTTTACGGTTGTAATTGTTTTTACTCATTTCAGTCTCATCCCATAGGATGAATATTTATCCTAAAAAGGCCGTTATTTCTTAATAAATTCACGTTGGTTTCTAAAAGTTCAGTTCCGGTCTTTTGTTTTAACATGCACCTCCTTTTAATTACATAACGACGCAGAGGGTTATTATTGTGGGCGGGCGGATTTATATAAATCCGCCTGCCCACATTATGTCCAAATCACATCACTCAAACCTGGCCCATCCAAAAAATTTAGGGTTGGCAAAAGTACCATGCGTATATGACCATGAGCTGGAAGGCAATCCTGGATTATTACGGCAAAAATTGATGCCCCAGAAATCACTTTGGCGCGGCACGGCGCCAAGCGACTTAAACGGGATTTCCACTTCCACTGTCCAGTGGTCCGCCTTCCTGGCTGCCGCCACATTCCAACTCGGGCCTCTTTCGCGCTTTACACAGTCACTATTACATGCAAAGCGCACATATTGATATTGATCAGTTGATTCGTCTCGTGGAGCGGCACGCACGTAAATTTCGATGCTGTCGTCTTTCAGCGCCAAATCGTTGAATTCACTGTTTGATCTGGCGCAGTCCACTTTGAGTTTCATTTTCTCGTCGTAACACTTAAATCCAATATATAACGCATTGGACGTATAAAACGTGCGCGCTTCCGTGCGCTTTGCCGCTGGTGCGCCGTCCGTGGCATTAACAAAATCTCCCGCACATTCCGCATCTTCCCAAGCCGGTTCGTTAAATTCGCCATCCACAACAATTTTAGCATCCAATGCACGAATATTGATGACCGGTGAGCATTTAACTTCAAAAGGGAATGTCAAGGTTTTAGCGGGTAAATCCAATTTTGCCGCGCCATGGACCGGCGCTTGATTCGGCATAATGCTTGGCGCCGCAACATCGAATTCCAAAAATCTCTCGGTATTGGCGTCGAGCGAAATATCCATCTGATCGGGTCGAACCTGATACGCGGCATTGGACATCGCAAAATGGACTGCTCCCGTCAATGGAGCGCCTGTTTTTATTTTCATTGCGAACTTTACGCCGCCTTCCGGCAATGGTTCTATCGCAACTGGGGGGGTGGCATTAAACGAATACTTGAGCCGCCGGGAAAGGTACCGCTCAAAAACCAATCGCTTGCCGAAATCCAAGGTCGCCGTGGCGCGGCAGCGAACGGATATAAAGTCATTTTCCTCATATCCTTCCGGCGTTTCAAAAACAAAATCGGCCGCGTTGTCCTGTTCGCGGATGATTGTGCGAGTGATTGCAACATTGCCAATCGGCCTTGCCATATCCTTGCGCATGCCCAGCGCTCCCACCTCCGGCGCAAACTCCAGCGATGTTATCGTATAGTTCGAACAGCCAATAAAAACCGACTGGAAACTATTATTGGTCGCATCTAGCCAAAACTCATCGGGAGCCACAAGCTTAAGGTACATGCCGGAAGTCAAAGACAGAACACGGCTGCTATAGTCCCGGATATTACGGATGCGTTCCTCAAGAAAAGGCCCTGCGCGTGCGACCAAAGGCGCAACAGCAAACTTCAATTGCCCTTTGCCGAGCAATGTGTTTTGACTGAAATTAAGCTTATCCCCTAAAAACAACACCCCCCAGCGATCCTGAGGATTGGACATGAAGTACACCCATTCCAGGTGTTGATCGTTTCGTTCCTGCACAGGCGCTGCCCCATGCACGGAATCAACTTGCATCGGATAACGCCCGGCATCGAAACGCAGTTCCGCTTCGCAGATCTGTTTTTCATCATCCACCACACAAAATTCAAGATTCAAAAATGGCAAGCCCGTTTCCAAGCCCGCCTTCATCAAAAGGCGGTAATTGTCAATACGCTTATTGGAAGTATGCCCCGCCAGCGCAATTTCCGCCTCAATTTCCTGGCGCGCGGGAGTATCCACGGTTTTGCGAACAGCTAAAAAGCCGTCCGGGCGCAAATAAACATCCTTCACATCAATTCCCGGCAACGCTGGTATCAAAAGGCGGGCATGCTTCCGCTTGTTCCAGTTCAACCTCGTCTCGCCGGAAGCACCAAAACCGAATATCTGGCCGACATGCAAGTTGTATGCGGCATCTTCGCCAAAAGGCAAAAATGCCGTCAGATTATGTGTAAATGGCGTAAAAGATACCATAGCCGACCGCATGAACATCTTAATAGCTTCTCCATTCGTTCCCCCGCGAAAGATTTCGATGCTGGCCGGCGCGCAATTGGTCAGACGCAAAAAACCCTTTATGTCTTCCGTTGTCAGATTCCGCGCTTCATTCAACAGGCGATGGGCAGGCTCTTGCAACATGCCATTCGCATCCAGACTCTGCGCCGCCGCCGCCATGTTGATTGCGTCATCAAGCATATCAGGCGCCTGTGAATCGGCGGCAAGCATCATATCCGCAGATTGTTCTATGCCACGCAAACATTCCAGCGTTGCCGGCAACGCTAACAGCGCCTGATTGCCGGCTGTTTGTTCGGCTTGCAGATAACGTCTTATGGTCTCTGCTTCCATGCGGATTTCACACAGATAATTGCTCAAAATACTGGAAATGGGCATAATAATCCGCCCAGTCTGCGGCGGCATATCAAGGACCACACTCCCATTTTGGATAGTCAATTCTTCGCCGGTGAACAATTCTCCCAGAGCTGCGGCGGATGAATCAACCGGCACTTTCAGCGTCTGCGCCATATTTACACCGTTAATGACCAGACAAGCATTATCAAACCAGCGGTATCCCCACTCTTCAGTCACCGCCGGCTCACCGAGCGGGTCGCCCAAACTATTATGAATGCGATATAACACGCGCATCGCATCCGTACGTGCCAGGCAGTCAGCAAAGCCTGTGTACCAATAATGCAACGCCGCACACCAGATTATGCTGGGGTGCCACAGCTTGCTCCAGACAAAGGAATGAAAGGCCGCTTCGTCATCCGTGCAGGGATCGTGGAAAAAATTCTGGCATACCGGCCGACCTCTCTCGAAAGCCCGGGTAAACATTGCACGTTCCTCTGAAAATTGTTTCCAATCACGATTTCGGTTCAACCAAGCGCGCCGATCCGCTAAATTGCCCGTGCCCGGCCGTTGTACGCTTGCATATATATACGACTCCCTCATATACGCATCGGATACCGTACGCATATCGCCGGAAGCTCTGGTATTAATGATGCACAACTTGTCGGGATCGAATTGCTTAATGGCTTGGAAAACCATTTCCTTGGCGCGCCGATTCGATCCATCGCCACCCGGTTTTGGCCAGGGATGGTCATGTAGTTTATATTTCTCGCCCCAGCAAAAGTGATCTGCAAGCCCTGCATTGTCAATAAAAACACCGCCACAACCGTTGGAAAGATGGTTGAGCACTCCGCGTATCTGCGCTTCTGTCAGCGACTGATGTCTGGTGCATGACCGCTGAAAGCCAGGATGATAAGTGTCCCAGTAAGGGCGCTTGACTTTGCCGTTTTCATCTATCATCAACCACTCCGGATGATGTGTGGTATCGGCGTCCACTTCCCGCCAATAGGGGTTATTCAACAGTAAGGCGTCACCGGAAGAGGTCACAACTTTCCACATATCAACGTATGGACATACGCGAATTCCGTATTTCCCCGCTGCTTCCTTGGCAAAATCCGGATAGAACGGCACATGGCTAATGGTATTGATGCCGGCCGATGCCATTTCACCCAAAGTCATGGACTGCCCTATGCACATAAAATACGTTATATCGGCTTCACCCCCGTTTAGACAAACGGCGCCTAAGGCCAGAGCAACCAACATCACTGTGTATATTTTGACACCGGCTATTGCTTTACGTATGCTTCGGTTGGTCATTCAGAACCTCCTGTGCTTGTTATGCCCGCCCGTGATAGCATTTAACCCGTGCATCTAGTTGTTGCTAACCACGGATAAGCGACAGCAAATACTAAACTCAACTTAATAGCGTCATACTAGATTATCTATGCATCAACGTCCATAGCAGGGAGTACATTTTATTTAACACCTGATTACACTTGTTGGCCCCATGTCCCATTTAATAATCTTCGTTTAATCCTCTGTAATGCATGACGTGCCGATATTATTCATTACGGACTCAGAGAGTGTGTATATGACCATGGTGCCTCCCTTCAGCCGCGCATTTAGGCGTGTTTGCCGGAAATCTCTCAGCGCCTACCGTAAAGAGAGCAAGGGGGAGGAGGGGAATTGGCCACAAAGATGAACAGAAGGAGAATAGTGATCCCCCTTCTGGTTTATTTCATCATGAATAAAACGCCGTTAGCCAAGCGTTCATAGCATCCGATGTCAACCTGTTTTGTAAACCTATCCAGGCGCGGGCGTCCATCCAAATCCACGCCGGCGATCATCCAGTCCTGATTTATTCCAGCGTTGACACAGGGCGATGATGCCAATAAGTGATAGTTGCCAACAGCGGCATTCACAAACTTTGGATCGGCGGCAATATTGCCGGAGCCGTTCATCCCGTTGGTATTTACCGTGCAGCAATTGGAAAAGCTTCCGGCTCCGGTGGAATACCATTCCGGCCTGGTAAGCGCGGTGTTGCCGTAGATGACAGTGTTGATTACCTGACCAGCGCCCGACATATAGATTCCGCCGCCGGAGCCGTTTGAAACTATATTTCCGACAACAGTGTTGTTCTCACAAATCGCACCGGCCGATTGAATGTTTATCCCTGCGCCGGTGCCACCGGAATTTGTGCTTGTAATGACATTGCTGACCACAAGGCAGCCAACCATTCGGCATGAACCTACTCGAAGATACGCGCCGGCGCCGCCGGATGTTCCGTTTACTTTATTATCACGGATGACGCAGTTTATGATCTCAGCGACATTATTCCCCTTAGAATCGTTATAGTGAATGCCGCCGGCATATTCCTGTGCGGAATTGTTTGCCACCAGACAATCTGTCAAAATTACCTTACTGCTTTGACTCTCTATCCCGCCAGCCCAACGCGCAGCTTGATTGTTGCTGATATTGCACTTAATTATTTTACAGTATTCAACGGGCGAGTTCAGAAAACATCCCGCGCCTCTATCTCCGGTGTTACCTGAAATCACACACTTGCTTATGATTGCACCGGCGCCGCCAGAGGCAGCAAACAACCCGGCTCCTGAATTTGTGCTGCTGTTATTAATGATAATGCAATCGTCAAGAGCCGTTGCGCCTTGTAGTAAATAAACTCCGCCACCATAGCCATCCGTAGCATTGTTGGAAAAAACGCACTGACTTGCTATGAGATTCTCGGAAAAATACGCGCCACCTCCGTTATTGCTTATGGTAGTGTTATTATATACTGAGCAATTGTAAAAATACCCAGTACCGGTGGTTGCATACGAAAATATGCCGCCGCCACCAGTGTATTTTCCAGAATTCAGAGCTTTGTCGCTGATGTTACTAAAAACCACGCAATTGCTTACTATGCCGCCATAGTCGCCGATCAGAATCCCGCCGCCACCCCCGGCACGTCCGTTGACGACTGTAAAGCCGTATAAGGCTGCGTTGCGATTCAAAGAAATCACACGGTTTGTAATGTCAGGATAGCCGCCATCCAGGATAGTCACTTCCGGACCGTTGACGCTGCGCAATATGACATTGGTGGCAAGGTGAACCATGGTGGTGACGCCCGCAAAAAGAGTACCGGCGCCGGTAGCCTTATAAGTGCCATTCGAGACCCAAATCGTTTCGCCGGCGCTGGCGGCGCCCACCGCTACTTGAATGTTGGTCGCTGCTGTGGCCCAGGAGTCATAAGGCGATTCGGGATTTGCCCCGGGAGTGCCCGGCTCGACAACGTAACGGTCAGCGAGCGCAGTCGGCGCAAATGTCAACCCAAACGCCACGCTAAACAGCAATAGTATTTTTAGTTTCAACATGATCTATCATTCCTTCGTTTTACATTTTGCAGGCAATCTCCACCTGATTTTTGGTGGCGTCTCCTTCCGCTACCTTGGCTTTTTTAACGTCTTGGCGGTTAATCTTCCTCCCCTTAACAGTTTTCTATGGGATGCTAGTGATAATAGTTAATAGTGTCATACTAGCTCATTTACGCATCGGCGTCCATAACCGGGAGTACATTTTATTTAACACCTGATGAGACTTGCCAACTGCCGCAGTTTGGGGACGCCATTGTTATTTGATATTTTTTGCTAAATCCGCTATCATGCGTGACATGCCGATATCATTCATTACGGATTCAGGGTGTGTGTATGAGCCGGGCTATAATTGACGACATCGCCAAAATAACTGCGGTATTACACCCTGTTCCCGGTCAACAACTGCCGCTGCCGCCAATGGATTTGCCGCAATGTGTCATGCTGATGCGGCGTTCGCCGCAGAGGTATCCAAGCAGTATTCCTATCATTCACCCCGACCTGCACATGCTGGTTTTAACATTACGCGGCAGCGGTACTGCGGTCATTAACAAAATTGCATTCCATCTGCGCCCACAACAGGCATTACTGGTGTTTCCACACCAATTTCATCATTTTACCGGCCTTGGCAAACACGATTTTCTCTGGCTGTTCTGCTCCTTTAAGCTGACCTATACCAGGGATATTGTCGAGTTGAAAAACAATCCCGTGCCCATCCAGCCGGAAATGTGGCCGATGATCCATGCGCTGGCTCGTGATTATTGCAATCCGGACCACATGCGACCGCGCCGGTTGGCCGATATCGTTGTAAATTTATGGTTGCTGCTTCTGACATTATCCGATTATGCGGCGGCTAATCCAAAAAAAACCGCCGCCACACCAACACATCCTGTGCGCGACATGGAGTTTTTGGAAAAATTACAGACATTTCTACTGGATCATCTGCACGAGAAAATCAGCGCCGAACAAATAGCCCGCCATCTCGGCATATCTCGTACCTGCCTTTTTCAGCGGTTTAATTCGATAATGGGGATAGGCTTACACAAGTACCTGCAGAAGACACGGATGCAGCAAGCTTGTCGTCTGATTTGCACAACTGATTTAACGTTATCGCAAATCGCCGACAAAATCGGTTACAGTTCGGTATTTTCCTTCAGCCGCGCATTTAAGCGTGCTTACCGGAAAACGCCCAGCGCCTACCGCAAAGCGAGCAAGGGGTAGGAGGGTGGGATTAGCCAAAAGTGGTAGCGCGATCTACTTTCGTTTTTTCTGAATGGTCGGATAATTGATCCAGATTGGTCAGGACTTTGCGGTAAGCCGCGGCTATCTGATCCACCCGTTCCGGATCAAACCCGACAAAACGTGGCACACTGATCAGGCGATGATTGATGCGTTCGGCTACCGGGCAATCACCGGGTTTTTGGCGGACATCGCGATCGGCGAATGCCAGCCGGGTCGGCTTGCCGTCGCCATACACATCACATTCGTTCCAGAATGGGTGCAGATGGTGGCAGGCGTAGCCACCAGCGGAACACTGCACACCTTCAGCGCGTACAGCTTCGGCGATGACGGTGTTCGGGACACGGTCAATGATTTCATCCCCCAGAATAAACGCCTGGCAATATGACGAAGCAACCTTGATGCTTGGGTCGTGCAGCGGGAAATTGAAATCCACACCGGGAATATCTTCAAGTTGACGGAAGAGCCGGTCCAGCGACTGCAAGCCCGGCGCGCGATCCTGATCATAATATTTCAGCCGGACGCGCGCCATGGCGCTTGTCATCTGATGCATACGGTATTTGAAGCCGCCGAGCGGCAGCCCTTCATAGCGCAGCCAGTCCGGATTCTTTACACATTTCGCAATGCGCTCATAATGCCCGAACATAACCGCCCGCTCATAAATTTCCTGGTCATCGGTGTTCAAGACGCCGCCTTCACCTGCCGCCATGGGTTTGCCGGTCATAATCGAAGCGGCGCCGACATGGCCGATTGAGCCGACTTTGCGTCCGTGCCAAACCGCGCCATGCGAATGTGAGTAATCCTCGATGATTTTCAGGTTGTATTTTTCAGCCAACTGCATGAAGGCATCCATGTCAGCCGGGTACCCGTAAATATGTGGCACCACGATGGCGCGTGTGCGCGGCGTGATCCGACGCTCCACATCGCACGCATCCAGACACAAGGTGTGCGGGTCAATGTCGCCGAAAATGACCGTTACCCCCAGATTGGTTAAGGCGACATGGCTGGCCCAATAAGTCCAAGTGGTGGAAATTACTTCATCGCCCCGGCGCAATCCGATGCCGAACATGGCGCAATGCAAAGCCGAGGTGCCATTGTTGCAGGCTAATGCGTACTTGGCGCCTTGCCACTGAGCGTATTCCTTTTCAAATTCTACGGTGATGTCAGTGCCGGACATTTTCCGTTGTCGCAAAACATCCAGTACCGCCGCTTCGTCTTCCGGATTGATCACCGGCCATTGCTCCTTGGGCCAGTCCTGTGTAATTGCTGGTTTGCCACCATTGATTGCAAGTTTTTCTTTCATTTTGTATGCCTCGTCATCTTCATTTTATCATGAATAAAACGCCATTAGCCAAGTGTTCATAGCACCCGATGTCCACCCGTCTTGTAAACCTGTCCAAGCGCGAGCGCTTGTCCAAATCCACGCCGGAGGTCATCCAGTCTTGATTCAATCCGGCATTGACACAGGGCGACGATGCCGATAAACGGTAGTTGCCCGCAGCGGCGTTTACAAACTTCGGATCGGCGGCAATATTGCTGGCGCCGTTCATCCCATTGGTATCCGCTGTGCAGCAATTGGAAAAAGTCCCTCTGCCAGTCGGACCCCAGTTCTGGTTCACCCCCGCGCGCGCGGTGTTGCCGTAGATGACAGTGTTGATTACCTGACCGGCGGCGCCCATGTAGATTCCGCCACTGGAGCCGCTATTGACACTATTCTCCACGACAGTGCAGCTCTCGCATACCGCATCGGCGCTATTAATCTTGATCCCGCCGCCCGATGATGTCGATTCAGTCGCCTCGACATCATTGCTGACAATGAGGCAGCCAACTATCCGCCCAGCGCCATTCAGAAATACGCCGCCACCGCCATTGCGGTACCAAGCGGTATTATTACGGATAGTACAATTAGTGATGCAGGCGATGTTGGTGTTGGCGACATATATTCCGCCGCCGGAATGCCCGTAATTGCCTTCAATCAGGCAATTGTCAAAAATTTCATTGATACCGTTGAGATATGCTCCACCGCCAAAACTGCTGGTGGATCTGTTAGAGCTGATGACGCAATTAATTACTTTACATTGGAAAATTTTCTTCGATTGGTTTGCATACCCTCCGCCGCCCGATGATGAGGTATTACCGGAAATGACGCAATTGCTTATGATGGAGTCATCTGCGTTTATATTGTTTATGTTAATACCACCACCCGAGCTGGCGGAATTACTGACAATCGTACAACCCTCAGCAATCAGTTTGCCACCGCTTACATAAATCCCGCCGCCACCCCAGCTTGGCGAGGCATAATTGTTGGAAAAAACACACTTAATCATAGTGACGTTGCCATCAATATAACAACCGCCTCCGTATAACTCGCAGCGGTTGGTGTAAAACTCGCAATCGCGCAACACAACAGTACCGCGCAACCAAGCGCCGCCACCGGCATTGCTTATGGCAGTGTTATCATATATTGAGCAATTATAAAAATACCCGGTACGGCCGGTGGTTGTATATGAAGCAATGCCACCACCGCCATCAGAAGACAAGGCACGATCGGAGATATTATTGTAAATCAGGCAGTTGCTTACTGTGCCGCCATCGGCGCCGAACAGAATTCCACCGCCACGTCCAGCGCAGCCGTTGATAACAGCAAATCCGGATAATACCGATCCAGTGAAATGCAAACAGACCAGACGGTTGGTGATGGCAGGATAGCCGCCATCCAGGATAGTCACTTCCGGGCCGTTGACGCTGCACAACTTACGGTTTTGGGTAAGGGAAACCATGTTGATGCCACCGACATCCGGGCCGACGCCGGTAGCCTTGTAAGTTCCATTAGATACCCAAATCGTTTCGCCGTCATTGGCGGCATCCACCGCTACTTGAATGTTGGTCGCGGCGGTGTCCCAAGTATCGTAAGGCGGGGTGGGGGTTCCCATGTGTGTGCCCGGCGCAACAACGTAGCGGTCCGCGTGCGCAACCGGTGCGAACGTCAATCCAAGCGCCACACTACACAGCAACAGTATTTTTAGTTTCGACATGATCTATCCTTCCTTGTGGGTTATATGTTTTCATTAATTGTGTCAGGTGACAGCCCTACGGCCGGCCTTTGGCAATTTCGTCGGCTGGCGCTATCACCACAATTTCATGCTCGTAATGGCGTTTTAGGGCGCCGGCGGCATCCCATGTCTTGCGCGTCACCCTGTTGATATACTCGGCATCTTTTTCATTGAATTCAGCCAAATTAAACTCATTCGGCAGCGCCAGCTTTTCATCGTTATCCTTCACGATTGTAACCCCGATGCCTTTGGCAAGTTCGGCTGCCGTCCAGCCATCCTTGTTCCGGAACCAGTCGCCCGGACGTGTAATTTCCATCTGCTTCCCCAGCATGATTACGCGAAAGGCGCTGTTGGTTATTCCCAGCCCGGCCATGTCAAGCTTAAGCACGCCTTTGCCGGGGATCTTCTCTGAAAGCAGGGTGACCGCCACCCAGTTGCCTTTCTTGACGCTCGTCATGATCTTCAGTTCGCCGGAGACCGTGATCGCAGGCTTGGACGCTTCGCCGACCAGGCCGCACAGCCAGTCTTCCATCCCCTGGTTTGCCTGCATGATCTCGCGCATCACATCCACGTGGATGGCCAGAACCTGGCCTGCGCCAAGGCGTTTGCGCGTTGCCGCCGGTGTTCCGATTCCTTCGCAAACCGCCAGTACTTCAACCCCTTCGAGCGGCTCCACGGGTGTCACTTCCATCTTCCCGCTCAGGCTGATCGTTGTTTCCGTCCCGGGTAGAGTCACGCCTTCAATATCCTGCTTTTCTCCCTTCATTCTCACCCCGCACAGCGCTTCTCCCCGGTCCTGCTCTTCCGTTAAGTCTTCCCGGGATACGGTGCATTCGCTCATCACGATCAATGTTCCGCCGCCTTCAACATAATCGCATAGGGCCTTATAGCGCGCTTCCGGCATGCCGCGCAGGCTATAGGGTGGCGCCAGCAGAACGCTGTAGTTTTTATAATACTCGACCGCTCCGGCTAACAGCATGTCCGCATCCTGGCGGATCGAGATGCGGTTGAGCAACGCGCATTCAGCGCTCACCGCCTTCGGGGCTTCCGCGCCCAGGATCATCTGCAAGGTGTTCTGGTTGTATAAAATCGCCGCGCCGGCCAGATTCGTCCCATCAGCCCATTCACGCGTGTTTCGGATAAACCGCTCCACCTGCGGCCCGCCCTTGGGGTTATTGCCGTACACAAGCAGGCGCCAGAATTGGTTGTCAACAAAATGGACGCTGGCCGCGTGGCCCCGCACGGCAACC
Source organism: Kiritimatiellia bacterium (assembly GCA_050944835.1). Taxonomy (GTDB): domain Bacteria; phylum Verrucomicrobiota; class Kiritimatiellia; order JAAZAB01; family JAAZAB01; genus JAXGPF01. The sequence continues at coordinate 7,182 of JBMNRV010000004.1, read as the reverse complement.
GTATTGTAATATCCCCAGGTATTGCCTACGTGTCCGCCCACCAGGGCATTGGTATAGACATAGCACGGCTCGCAGGAATCTGCGGAAGCAACGAAATAATAATCCGCGCCAAGGCGCGTCAGCGCTTCGTTATCAATCCCCCAGCACCAGCCCGTTTTGTGAATGGCGTTGGGGCGCAGTTCAACCAGTATCTGCAGGCCTTTTTTATGACAATAATCGGTCAGGTCTTTGATGAAGTCGGTATTTGCCCAGTTCTTGAACAGGATATAGCGCCGCCACCATTTGTCCGTGGGATCCACCCACTTCGTGGTTTTGGCTAGTTTATCCCCGATGTCTGCGGGCAGGGACTCGCCAAAGCGCTCTTGGCAGAAATCGTCAAACAGCTTCAAATCGTCCCCGTGAAAATCAATGCAATTGAAAAACAGTTCGTCATAATATATGCCCTTGAAGTTGCCGTGCTTATTATATTTGGCGGCATATTCGTCAAGCAGCGCGTGGCACAGCTCTCGATAAGCCGGCGACAATACGTCCATGATGCAGCCATAATCCGGTTCCAGGTACTTATTGCCGTTTTGATCATAGGCCGCCATTCCATCCGGCACGCGGCTTGAATGCCACATAGCCCATACATTCAAACCGGCGTCGGCTGCCGAATCTATCACGTCCATCAGCAGGTCTTGGCCTTTCTCAGTGGGTATCCCATCCAGAACCTCGGGGGAAATATCCGTAGGACGATAGATTCGACCGCCGGAAAAGTCGCCGTTATAGAAAATATCCGTAACCCCCATCCATTTCAACTGGCGCATATACAAATCCAATCGGGCGCGATCCATTCTCATCAAGACGATATTGCGGTCGCAGAACATGAAAAACTTGCCGCCCAGCTCATTCACCGGCGGCCGTACCCAGTAGCAGCCCCGCAGCATCTCGTCGCCGAACCAGTCCGTATCCGAAGACAATGTCGTTTCAGCCAGAATCTGATCCGCCATGGCCGCTTTCTTCCGGCGATTCAATTCATCCGCGGCCAGCGCGGTCACGGACTTTTCCCCCAGCCATCTTACCGCATTCAGTACCACCTGCAGTTCCCCGCCCTGTGGCGCGCCTTCTCCCTGACGCTGCAGCGCCATATCAGCCCAATAGCCGCTGACGGCCCCATTTCCTACCACCCGCCCGTGCCCGGCCTCGCCGGCTACTACCGCCGGTGTCCCGTCCTTGTCATTCACAATGACCGTCCCTTTAGGTCCGCTTTCCAGCACGATATGATCCGAATATGCATGCGTATATTCTGTCGGCAAGTCTTTTATCAGCGCATGGCCCGTGTCAACAACCGGCATCAGCGTTGCCGTCTGACTAGTCCTTAATCCCCGGCACACCTCCGGAAAAAGCGGTTCTTTCCAGCCTCGGAACCCGCAGGCGTCGTGGTTCAGCAACACACCGCCACCGGCGTTCACATATATCCGGATTGCCTGGATATTTCCCTGTTCCGTACCTTTCAAACTCCCGATAACCAGCACATCGTACTTGAACAGGTCGTCCGCATTCAGCCGCATTTCCGTGATCATGTCCGCCTTGATCGCCGGCGCCTCCAGGAGCGCATCATGGAGACCCTTGCCGCCTGTGCCCTGCGCATAGATTCCGACCTTAATTTCCGCGCTCGTTCCGTGCCATGACGCTATGATTAAGCCCAAAGCCACCAAACCGGATTTTAATGATAAACAGCGCATGCGTTGTCCCTTCATTATCGATTTATATTCGATTTATATGGGCGGTATCAAACAGGCAACATCTTGCCATAAAATGCGGGATATGTCAGTGTACCAATCCGCCATGCAAGTATACTTTTCCGGCCAGGCATTTTTATTTTGTGCGATAGGCTTGGGCCGTGACACCGACAACGCGCTTAAAGATACGATTGAACAGGGTGAACGAATGGAATCCCACGGTTTCAGCGATGGCGGAGATTTTCATGTTGGGGTGGACATGCAACAGGCGCCGGGCTTCGGCTATACGCCGTTCCGTTATGAAATGTTTGAATCCGCAGCCGGTATGCCGGCGCAGTATTCTGGAGAGGTAATCTGCGGAATATCCGAATCGCTCTTGCAATTCCGCACCGGTGACCTCGCGCCGGAAATGCAATTCCAGATAATCCATAAGTTGATCCACCAATGGCGATTGCGGGATAGTGGCGCCGGAAGTTTGCCTGGATGCCGCGGCGGCGCGCGCCAACGTCACACATAAGGCGCGCAGCAAGGCGCGTAGCATCTCGATGCGCTCGTGAAGGTCTTCGTTGTATTCATAGGCAAGCTGTTGCATCAGCAACTCGACGCGCGCTGAATCCTTGGACGTCAGTTGCAGTGGCCGTGGCAGTTGGGTCAGGGGATGTATCGTGTGTATTTCCGCCTTGAAGAAAGCCGGCATGAACATCAGGCAGCATTTACGCAATAGCATCTGTTGTCTAATAACCAGATTATGTGGCTCGTTGGGATGTATGACAATCAGGGTGTGCGGGCGGAACGGGCAGGCTTTGCCGTCAATGAAATACCAGCCGAAACCCTGCCGGATGTATTGTATCTCAACATGCGTGTGTACATGCGTGCGTATGCCATGCATGGTTGATCGGTTTACCAGATTATGCATCCATGTGGCTAACAGCGGCGCTCCACCCCGGCCGCGGCAGGATGATTCGCGCCGGTATGCGGGGCGTTTGGCTGTTGGTTTTGGCGCTTGTTTCACTTGTTTTTCACGGCGCATAAGGTCTTTTTACGGGCAGTTTTACATCTGCCGTCGGCACACAACGCCCGGGGTCATCCCAGTCGCCGGATTTATACTATGACTGGCATTTAACCACTCTTTTTCAGTGAAAGCAAGTGATAAAAAAGGTACTAAAACTGCGGATGCGCGGCGCGACGGAGGGGAGAACCACGGATGAACACTGATTAACACTGATTTGGTTTAAACTGCCCAAGAATGCCAAAAACAGACGAAGAATAGAACCGCAGATTGCGCAGATGGACGCAGGGGGGAGGGGAGTGAACCACGGAATACACGGAAAGGGGAGGCGAGGTCTCACGCGGAGACGTGAAAATAAGCGTGACATACCCCCGCCATTGCGGGCAAGCAGCCCAGGGCAACGCAGACCCCGAATTTAACCCGCTCGGCCTGATCTTTATGGAATGACAGAATTTTTGGGGAAAGTCCACTTGTAAGAAAAGCTTGCTTTCATAAATTAAACATCATAAAAGGGACGGAAACATATTTACCCGTCTTTTTACAAACCGACCGACATGGAAAAGTTGGGGCCGATATAGTCAAGGCTATAACAAAGGTGTCTGCCGCATACAGGAAATAATAACATGATTATAGATGCTCATAACCATCCGGATTGGCATGCCCACGGATTTGAAAAATTTCTGGCCAACATGCGCCAATATAACATTGATGTCACATGGCTGCTTTCTTGGGAATCACCGGAGGATGAATATGCGCCGGGTGACAAGCGAGTTGTTTCCCCGTTGCATGATGACAAAACCGGTCCAATCCCGTTCAGCTCCTGCCTCGCGTATGCGCAACGCGCGCCCGACAAGTTCGTCCTGGGATATGCTCCGGATCCACGCCGTCCGGATGCGATAGACTGTCTGGAAGCCGCTATAGATATTCATGGAGTGCGTGTTTACGGGGAATTAAAGCTGCGGATGATGTATGATAATTTCGATGCCTTGCGCATGTTCCGCTTCTGTGGCCGGAAAAAGCTGCCGGTGATACTGCACATGGGTTATGACATGGCGCCGGACGATGCCCCAAGATATCCGCGCCCCGGCTACTGGCATGGCGGCGGTATCGAAACCTTGGAGCGCGCCTTGCAGGCCTGCCCGGAAACTATCTTTCTCGGGCATGCACCGGGTTTCTGGAGCCACATCTCCGGCGATGATCTGTACTTGAAGATTTCATACCCCAAGACCAAGGTTGTGCCCGGTGGCAAACTTCCGGAATGTCTGCGCAAATATCCCAATCTGTATTGCGATATCTCCGCTGGTTCCGGTCATGGCGCTCTGGCCCGCGATACGGAATTTGCCCGCGAGTTTCTGCTGGAATTTCAGGATCGTGTACTTTATTCCCGCGATTACTTTGATAACCGACATCAGGAACTCATCAACAGCCTGAATCTTCCGCAGGATGTGCTGGACAAAATTTACTCCGGCAATGCCTTAAAACTTGTGCCGCTGTAATTGCTCTGCTGCGGCAATCTTGATGGGTGGCTTTCGAGATTGAGATTATGATCAAAATTATTACAGATTTTGATGGCGCCTGTCCGCATACCGATGCCGGCGTGAAGCGCCTCCGCAGTGGGCAGTGGGTTTTCTATCCCGGCCTGCGGCGCGAACTGGGATTGGGTGAAGAAATCCCCGGCAAGGGCTCGCGCTTTTCCACCCGCCTGCTGAACACCGGCAAGGCGTCGGAAGCAGTGACACTGATCGTGGATTGGGATACGCCCGCCAGAACCGAACATCACGACTTGGGGTTTGTACGCCATGAAGCTGATCCGGAATGGACGATGATTCCCGGGCGGCGGGAAGGCGCCCGCGTGGAATACCATCTGCTGCTTGCGCCCGGTTTAACCCATTTGGGGTTGTTTCCAGAATACAACGTTGAGCAATTGACCGGATTCGTGCGCGAGTTGCGGCGGCAGGGGGTGAGTGTGGAGCTCGTCGGCCGCAGCCGTGAACGGCGGCCGATCTGGATGATCAATTTTAAATCGCCGAATCCCAAGGCTATGCCGTTTTTCATCCAGGCGCGTGATCATGCCTATGAAACTGCCGGGTCGTATTCCGCCGAAGGTGTGGCGCGCTTCCTTGCCACAGACGATCCTATGGCCCGTTATCTGCGGGAAAAATTTAGTGTCCATATCATGCCGATGACCAATCCGGACGGTGTATATAACGGCATGAGCCAGCGCACTTGGGAACGCGGCCCGCGCATGGATCAAGTGTTCGACATACCGGACAGCGCCCTTAAAGCAGTCAAGCGAATGGTGGACCGGATCAAGCCCGGCATGTATCTTACTTTCCATAACTGGACGCTGAAATTTACTGATGGCATTCTTTACGGGCGGCATCAAGATGTGGCCGAGTCGTTTCAGCGGCTGATGCCGGCGGACGTCGCGCACCATAAGCATTGGGATATGCGCCAGCTTGGATATATGACGTTGAACAAAATGGGGTTGACCGACATGGCTGCTTATGTTCGCCGGGGCGGGAAGCCGGCCAGCGCGGATGCGATAGATCAGGCGGTGAATATTCTTAGCGCAAACATCAGTCATTGGATTGTTTACTGTGAAGAAATCCATGGCAGCATCGGTATGGCGCTTGAGTTTCCATGGTTCGGATTGAATACGGCTGAAATGCGCGACAAGGGCCGCCGTGCCTTCATTGCAGCGGCGTTGGCGGTTGTGGAGACACGGAAATTATGAGCTGGCGATTGAAGTGAATTTAACATACTGGGCAGGAGTAACCGTTATGAGCAAAAAGCAGACGTTGGATAAGTTATTGGGAGCATTATCGCCGGAGGAAAAGGCGGCGCAATTAATGGTATTGGGTTACACCGGTTCTTTCATCGAGCCGGAATTGCTGGAGTTTATTGATCGTTACGGTCTGGGCGGGTTGCGCCTTTCCCCGTTTCTGGCGCGCAAATTCATCCGGTATTTGCCGGATGGCTCACCCGGTCTTAAAAATGTTCTGCGTCCAAAAGCTCCGCGCGAAAAGATGTTCGACGATTCCATCCCGCCACCGTATATAACAGCGCCGGAATATGCGGAGATGTTGAACGTGTTTCGACGCCGGGCACTGGCCCGCCGAAATGCCGTTCCATTGCACATGGTGATGGATGCCGAGTCCGGTGAAAGCTCAAATTTTATTTCGAAAGGTATGATAACTCCGCCGGAATGTATGGGATTGGGCGACTTGGGCGATGTTGACTTGGTGCGTCGTGTTTCGTTTGCCCTTGGCAAACAACTCAAGGCCGTGGGGATTGACATGCTGCATTCGCCGGTTGTTGATGTGAATACCAATCCGAGCAATCCTGGCGTTTATACGCGGTCATATAATGCTGATCCGGATGTGGTGACCAAGTGCGCGCGGGCGGCGTTGGAAGGGTTCCGGCGGGCGAAGATGATCTCCTGCCTGAAACATTATCCCGGCTCCGGCGCTTCGGCGACGGACTCGCATTATGGCATATCAAGTGTAACGTTGGATAAGGACACCTTGTGGCGTGACCATCTGGCGCCTTACCATACGCTCTGCCGTGAAGGGCAGGTGCCGGCGATCATGTTGTTGCATTCGATTTTCCCTGGCCTGGACCCGACTGGTGAAATCGCCACCGTATCGCCTAAAATTGTCAATGAAATCCTGCGTGGGGAGATTGGGTTTGACGGTGTAATCACTACGGATTCCATGACTATGGGCGGCCTGATGGCCAAGTATGATGTGGGCGAGGCCTGCATCCGCGCGCTGGAAGCCGGGGTGGACATCCTGTTGCTTAAGGACGACAATGTGTTGCGTTGGGAAATGCACGCCTCGATTGTGGCCGCTATACGCAGTGGCCGTATTAGCGAGGAACGGGTGAACCAGTCGCTGCGGCGAATCTGGAGCATGAAATATGACTACGGCCTGTTTAAGGATGGCGGTTTGGTGGACCCTCAAACCGTGGAAGCCGCTATTCGCAAGCCGCAATACCGCAAAGTCGGATTGGAAGCCGCACGCCGCGTGATCCGGACGCTGCGGGATGAACAGGGTTTACTGCCGCTGCAGCCATCCCAAAAAATCCTGTTGGTGGACCGTGTTACCTACAACCAGAGGGCGATCAATGATTCCTGGAATCATCCGGGTATGTTGTGGGAGTGTGTGCTGAAATATGCGCCTGATGCCGGTTATGTTGATTACACTCCGAAGACTACGGCGGCGGCCACGAAGACCATTGAACAGGTGATCAAGCACTTCGACATCATTGTTGCGACCGGCTCTTACACTCGTGGTCTTGAAAACGACACAAAACCTTTCTTACAGACATCTGAGCCGGTCCGTCAAGTAAATTTATTGATTTTTATGCAGCATTATTTACAGCCTCGGCAAGCCATGATCCGTGCTGTTTTAATGATGCCAGATATTTTTGTTCATCATATGGAACTCT
>JBMNRV010000003.1:0-104555 GCA_050944835.1 Kiritimatiellia bacterium | reverse complement strand
TCCGCCGGAGGCGGATCCGCAAGCGGAAAATCTGTTGGCGATGCCTTCGATGGTTCGAATCCATCCCCCACCACCATATAAATTTGGAATATAGACAACTGGGGCAGACTGTTCCGCCGGAGGCGGACCAGCCTCTGGATGGAAACTGTTGGCGATGCCTTTATCGCATAACGTGGATATCAATACAGGGATTCAGACATTAGAGCCGCGGCCTGCCGTATATGTAGTTGGCCCGGGCGATGGCCTGTATCTGTACAAAGGTTCTGCTCGCAATCTTGTGGAACGCTTGAAAGATCATCGTGCCGGGCGAGTTTCCCGAACCAAAAACCATCGCCCTTTGACTTTGTTTTACTATCAGTATTTCGACGATTATACGGCAGCGCGTAAACAAGAACTGTTTTTGAAAAGCGGCCAAGGTCGAGCCTGGTTAAAGGCTCACTTAGCATCTCAGCAGACTGTTCCGCCGGAGGCGGATCCGCAAGCGGAAAATCTGTTGGCGATGCCTTCGATGGTTCGAATCCATCCCCCACCACCATATAAATTTGGAATATAGACAACTGGGGCAGACTGTTCCGCCGGAGGCGGATCCGTGTGCCCCTCTCTCTTCCCTCGTGTTTGGCTAATTGCGGTTTTCCTATCTCTTTCATCCATGTCCCGCTCCGCGTGAAATAAAAATGAAAAAATAACTTGCGTCTTGCTGGAAAATTGATAGAGTTCGCCTTAGTAGCTGTCAGATAGCAGTTTGGTGAGATGGTGGGGACCCAATGCCATCGGGTTGGGTTGCCGAAATCCGAACAAGTCGGGAACACTCACCTGCACGTCCGGCGGCGCATGGAGGTATGGAGGATCGGTATGGGTACGAGGTTGTATGTGGGGAATCTGCCTTTCGACATTTGCGAGGCGGATATCCGCGAGCTGTTTGAGAAGATTGGCGCTGTTTCGGATTGCACGTTGATCGTTGACAAATTCACGAACAAGTCGCGCGGTTTTGCCTTTGTGGAAATGGCCTCGAAAGAGGATGCCACTAAAGCCGTTGCCGAATATAATGGGCAGGATTTCAAAGGTCGCCCTCTGACGGTTAATGAAGCCCGTCCGCGTGAAGAACGCGCTCCCCGTGGCGATTTTGGTGGCGGTGGCGGCGGACGCGGTGGGTACCGTCGTTAATTAGATATTATTGATTTTTGCCTTTTGCGCCGGCGTGTTGCAACCGCGTCGGCGCATTTTTTTTGATGCTAGCATCCGACAGGGGAGAACCACGGATGACAACAACGGATGAACAGGGAAAGATAAACCGCCAAGACGCCAAGAAAACCAAGAAAGAAACAGACGAAGAAAGAACCGCAGATGACGCAGATGGGCGCGGAGGGGGGAACCACGGAATACACGGAATACACGGAAAGGGGAGGAGAGGTTTCACGGAGAAGAGAACCACGGATTAACACGGATAAACACGGATGGATACTGATGAACAGAGAAAGATAAACCGCCAAGGTGGCAGAAGAGGATTTGCCGCGGCCTGCTATTCGAGTCATCTTGTATCTCCGATAAAATCTGCGTTAATCGGCGGTTTCTTTCTTGGCGTTTCTTGGCGTCTTGGCGGTTCAATTCCTCTGTCCTCCTTGTGCTTCTTGTGCATCTTTGTGGCCAATTCCTTTACATCGGCGTCAATCTGCGGTTCCTATCTCTTCTCTGTGTCTCCGCGTCTCCATGTCGCCAGTGCGGCTCGCACCTCCGTGTGAGACTTCTGTCATCCTGTTTCGTCCACCCTTGGAGTTCTTGGCGTCATGGCGGTTCAATTTAATCCGTGTCCATCAGTGTTCATCCGTGGTTCTTCTGTATCTTTGTGGCTAAAAATTTACCGGAACTGAGCTTTTAATATGCCGGAATTACCTGAAGTTGAAACAGTGGTGCGCAGTTTGCAGGCGCTGCCGTTGACTGGGCGAGTTATTCAATACGTGTGGACCGATTGCCCGGCCATGCTTGCGCCGTTGACACCTAAAAAATTTACGCGTTGCTTACAGGGTCGCGCTATTGCTGGATTTGCCCGCCGCGCCAAGTACATTGTAATAAACCTTTCCGGCGATTGGACATTGTTGGGCCACTTGCGGATGAGCGGCCAACTGTCAGTTTCGGCGCCGGATGTCCCACGTGAACGACATCAACATCTCATATTTGGTTTGGATGGTGGGTTAGAACTGCGATATCGTGATACTCGCAAGTTTGGGCGCTGGTTGGCCACTGACCAGCCTGAGAAGATTTTGGAGCGCTTAGGGCCGGAACCGCTTTCGAGAGCTTTTTCCGTAGGTTGGCTACGCGCTCGCCTGAAACGTACTGCCAGGCGACTAAAACCATTGTTGCTGGATCAGACATTTCTCGCCGGACTGGGTAACATTTACACGGATGAAGCGCTTTGGACGGCGCGTCTGAGTCCAACGCGCCGGGCCGACAGCTTGACCGACGCCGAAGCGGCGCGTTTGCATCAGGCCATACGTCGAGTGTTAACACAGGGGATTCGGCATGGCGGCACGACGCTTGGCGAAGGACTTGGTAATTTTAAGTTGCTTTCCGGACGTCAAGGCGGTAATCAACGTTGGTTGCAGGTATTTCATCGCGAGGGATTGCCATGTCGCAGATGTGGCGCTACAATTCAGCGGTTGGTGGTAGCTCAACGCGGAACACATATTTGCCCGGTTTGTCAAAATGAAAATAATTGACGTTCATACACATGCCTTTGCAGATGCATTGGCGCAACGCGCCATGGCCGCTTTGGAAGCTAAAGCCGCCACCACCGCCTTTTTAAACGGCACAATTCAAGCCCTGCTGGAGTCAATGGACGCTGCCGGTATTTCCCGCTCGGTTGTGCACTCGATTGCTACGCGCCCTTCACAATTTTTGCCGATTTTGCAATGGTCGGAAAAAATTCGTTCCGACCGGATTATTCCTTTCCCTTCCGTTCATCCGGCCGATCCGGAGGCATCGGAAAACATCCGACGTATTCGCGAAGCCGGTTTCCGCGGTGTTAAATTGCACCCTCATTATCAGGACTTTGTGCTGGATGACGCGGAAATGGATCCACTTTACGCCGCGATTCGTGAAAACGGTCTGGCGGTTTTATGTCATACCGGATTTGATATGGCATATCCCCGTGACAGCCGGGCGGAGCCGCGCCGAATTGTGAATGTGCTCCGGCGCTTTCCGGGGCTCTGTTTCATCTGTTCCCATTGCGGCGCCTGGTGCGACTGGGACGAAGTGCGCCGGCATTTACAGGGACACCCGGTGTGGATCGAAACTTCATTCTCACTGGAATGTATGGATGCCACTTCCGTGCGCGAACTGCTGATGGGACACCCTGCGGAATATCTGATGTTCGGCACGGATTCCCCTTGGACTGACCAGACCCAAGCGATTGCTTTGGTGCGCCGGTTGAATCTGGGATCGCCACGCGAGGAACTACTTCTCGGCGGCAACGCCACCCGTCTTCTTGCTTTGTGATGGTTGCCGTGAAAGAACCACGGATGACGCTGGGGAACCAGAGAGAACCACAGATAAACACAAAAAGGAAGAATGAAACTGCAGATGACGCAGATGGTGAAGGGGCGTGTGACATACCAGCTCGTGCGGCTTCGCACCGCCAGTGCGGCCTCGCACCTTCCGTCCTTTTTGTCCCTTCCGTCCCTGCTGTCCCTTTCATGGCAACGCCTTGGATTCCCCCAACGGGGCGTGACATAAGCGGAGGTCTCACACGGAGGCGCGGAGAACACGGAGAGGGGAAAGATTAGCCACAAAGATGCACAAAAATCACAAGTTTTTCAGGTCACGAATGTATGCTGCGCTGACCGGCATCCTAAAAACAACTTGAATATGATGGCGGTTTGTGGATAATGCGTTGTGTTTTTACGGAGGTTATTGCATATGCAGACTGATTTGTTGCAAACAGCTAAACATCGGGTGCCGGGCACGTCCGTGCTGATCAATATGATCTCCATGCGGGTGCGCCAGTTGATAGCCGGGCAACGCCCGTTGCTCAAGCCGCAGAAAGATGAGGAATTGGAAGATATTGCCTTGCGGGAAGTCGCTGAAGGTAAAATAGTTGCAGAGATAGATTTCGCCGGCGCTTGAGCACGGCGCAGTCGCTCGACACGGTATTCAGGCGCAGGCGGCACTCTCAAACTGGGGGTGCCGCCTATGCTGTTTTACCCTGTAAAGAGAATTTGAAATTAATGCTTATGGCGCGTTAATCTGTTGTTGCGGAGTAGGCGTTCACGCTGTCTCCGCGTAGTTTTTTTATCAACCCTGAGGAATGTATAATGTCAAATTATTTAAGCGATATGCGGCCGGCCTTCAAGCCAGGCGTCATAGATTGCGGAAAAATTCCATGTTACACTTTTACCGGTGATTTAGCCGGTGAAGTCAAGGCCGGACACTTGGACCGCGCCACGGCGGCGCGCCTGTTTGAAGACATGTTGACCATTCGTGAATTTGAAGAGATGATTGTCAAGCTGCGTTCCGGCGCCTATACTCCATTGCCCGATTATAATTACCGCGGGCCGACGCACGTTTCTATCGGGCAGGAAGCGGCCTCAACCGGCGCCTGTGCCGGTATGGCGCCGACGGACTACATCACCAGCACACATCGCGGTCACGGCGACAGCATTGCCAAAGGATGTTCGGCAGTTCGCGCGCTCTCGCCGGAGCGGATGCGTAAGCGTGTGCCAGATTACACTGGTGACGATGCCGGATTGTTGGATGCCGCTTTGGAAGACCATATTTACCGCACGATCGCCGAACTTTTCGGCAAGGAAACGGGATATTGCCGCGGGCGCGGTGGCGGAATGCATATAGCCGATTTTACATTGCAACATCTGGGCGCCAATGCGATTGTCGGTGGCGGTGTCCCAATTGCCACTGGGGCGGCATATACCTGCCGTTATATGGAAAACGGGCGGGTTGTCTGCTGTTTTGCCGGTGACGGCGCTTATGCCAACGGCGTGGTTCTGGAGTCGTTGAATTGGGCGGCCATGGGGCAGTTTGCCAATGAGATGGCTGACAACCCGCGTGGCTTGCCGATAGTGTTCATCATGCTGAACAACCATTACGGCATGACGGGGCGGGCTGAAAAAGAGGTAGCCGGCGTTACTCGTCTGGCGCGCCGCGCCGCAGGTTTCGCGGATAACAACATGCACGCCGAAGTGGTGAACGGGATGGATGTCCTGGCTGTGATGGACGCTGTGCGCCGGGCAACGGCCCGCTGCCGCGCCGGCGAGGGGCCCTGTCTGCTGGAAATTGACACCTACCGTTATTACGGGCATTCCTTGACCGATCCACGCACGGAATACCGCACACGCGATGAAGAAGCCGCATGGAAGGCGGTGGATCCGATTGTCACTTATCGCGCGCAGCTTTTGTCATCAGGCATCATGAAGGAGGAAGAAATCGTTGCTCTGGAGCGCAAGGTCAGCGAGCGCAATGCGCGTGCCGCCCAGCGCGCCGCTGCCGCGCCCGATCCTTCGCCGGCGGATGTGATCAAGTATATTTATACGGATACCGTAGCCAAAAACGTCCCGGCGGAATTCCAGAACAGTCCAGTCATGGAACTTCCGGAAATCAAGCGCACGGATGCCGGTGAGTTGACCTACAAGGATGCGCTCAAGGAAGCCATGGTGCAGGAAATGCTGCGTGACCGTCGGGTGATTGTTTACGGTGAAGACGTGGCCGACTATGGCGGCGCGTTTAAGGTCACTAAAGGCCTCTTGGAAGCATTCGGCCGTGAACGTGTTTTCAACACGCCGATTTCGGAAGCCGCTATCTGTGGTACGGCCGTTGGCAGCTCCATGACAGGACTGCGCCCGGTGGTGGAGTTGATGTATATGGACTTTGCCCTGATGGCTTCGGATCAGATCGGCAACCAAGCCGCCAAGTGGCATTATATGTCCGGCGCTAATGTCGAGTTGCCGTTGGTGATTCGCGCGTCAGTTGGCGGTGGCAAGGGGTATGGCGGCCAGCACTCGCAGACACTGGAGTCGGTGTTTGCGCATATCCCGGGCATCTATGTGGTGTATCCCGCCACGCCGTATGACGCTAAGGGCATGCTCAAGAGCGCCATCCGCGACAATAACCCGATTTTATTTGTCGAGTCCCAGTTGCTTTATAATACCAAAGGCGTTGTGCCGGCGGATGATTATCTGGTGCCGCTTGGGCAGGCCGAAATCAAGCGGGTGGGGGAGGATTTGACCATTGTGACTTGGGGCCCGGCTTTACACGATGCCTTGCGTGCCGCGGAGACTTTGGCGGCGGAAGGCAAATCGGCTGAGGTGGTGGATTTGCGCAGCTTGGTGCCGTTGGATATTGAAACGGTGCTGAACTCGGTGCGCAAAACCGGCCGGTGCGTGGTTGCCAGCCAATGTGTGCACAACGGCAGCTTCACTGGGGAAATCGCCTCTACGATTATGGAACAGGCCTTTGATTTTCTCGATGCGCCGGTGCTGCGGGTGGATGCCAAGAACGGTATTGCGCCGCAATCCCATATTTTGGAAGCCGCCTTCCTCCCGAATGCCGACGATATTCTTGCGGCGGCGCGCGTGGCGCTGGTGTAAAGGAGGAACCTATTATGCCACATACTATTATCATGCCCAAACTCGGGCAGACAGTGGAAGAATCCACTATAGTAAAATGGCACAAGCAAGTCGGCGATCCGGTCGCCAAGGGCGATGTGCTGTTTGAAATAGAGACGGATAAAGCGGTGCTGGAAGTGGAAAGCTTTTTTGACGGCACTCTGCTGGCCATTGTCGTGAAAGAGGGAGAGACGGTTCCGGTAACCGCGCCTGTCGCATTTGTTGGAGAGCCGGGTGAAAAGATTCCTGCTGTCACGCCGCCAGCCGCAAAACCAAAACCGGCGCCGGCTGCTCCGGCTCCGGCGCCGGGCGCCCCAGCGCCTGCGGCAGCTGCTTCCACCGAAGCGGTAGCGGCGACGCCAGCGGCTGTTACACCGGCCGTGGCGCCTCCGCCCCAACCACAGCGGCGCGCTTTCTCGCCGCGCGCACGGCGATTGTTGAAGGAAACGCCTATAGATCCCGCCGCCGTGCCGTCATCCGGCGCGCGTGTGACGGAAAAGGACGTGCTGGCTTATCTCGAAACCAGCGGGTACCGCAAGCTGCGCCTTACGCCGGCGGCCCGTGAGTTGGCCTTGCGTGAAAAAATAAATGTGTTGGAAGTTGAAGCGGATACGGATGGCCGGATTGGAGTGACGGAAATTCAAACGGCGATTGCGGAAAAACCGCGCCCCCTTAGCACCATGCGCCAGGTTATCGCCCGCCGGATGTTGCAGAGCACGACTGGCATACCGCATTTTTATGTTACGGTTCCGGTGGACGTGACTGATCTGCTTGAGTGGCGCAAGGAATTGAAACAAGCCGGGATGAATTATTCCGTGACTGACTTCATTATCAAAGCCGTAGCGCTGGTCTTGCGCGAATTCCCCGTTGTGAATAGCGCTACCGATGGTAAAACCATTAGCCGACGCACCCGGATTAACATCGGTATGGCGGTTTCATTACCGGATGGCTTGGTGGTGCCGGTAATCCGCGGGGCCGATCATTTGGACTTGCCGCAATTACATGCGCGGATTGTGGAGCTGGCCGGCCGCGCGCGTGACGGCAAATTAGCGCCGGATGATATGACCGGCGGAACCTTTACCGTTTCCAATATGGGCATGCTGGATGTGGAAAATTTCACGGCGATCATCAATCCCGGTGAAAGCGGTATTCTGGCGGTTTCGTCTGTCCGTCCACAGCCTGCGGTGTATGAGGGCGCGATAGTAGTGCGGTCGTTGATGAAGATTACGCTGTCATCTGACCACCGGGTGGTGGATGGCGCTATGGCGGCGCAGTTTGTTAATAAAATTCGTAGTCGGATTGAGGATTTGGAAGCATGGAAAAATATGATTTAATCGTGTTGGGTTCCGGCCCCGGCGGTTACCCTGCCGCCATTCGCGCGGCGCAAATGGGGATGCGTGTAGCGTTGGTAGAGCGGGAAGCTCTGGGGGGCACATGTTTGAACTGGGGCTGTATTCCCACCAAAACCTTGTTGGCGTCAGCGGGCTTGTTTCATGCAATTCAACATGCGGCTGATATGGGGGTGCAGGTTGCTGCGCCGAAAGCGGATTACGCCGCAATGGTTGGGCGTAAAGCACAGGTGGTGTCAAAGCTGCAGCAGGGCGTTGGTCAATTGCTGAAGGCGCATGGCGTCAGCGTTTACCGTGGCACAGGCCGGTTTGAGTCGCGCCGCTGTGTAGTAGTTTCGGATGCAGAGCATGAAGCGGCTCGATTGGAGGCGGCGCATGTGATTATCGCCACTGGGACAGTGTCGGCTCGTCCTTCGTTTCTGCCGCAATCTCCGGCAGTTTTGGACAGCCGCTCATTTTTGGAATTAACTGAATTGCCGGCTTCATTAATCGTGATGGGCGGCGGCATTATCGGATGTGAACTGGCCTGCCTGGCTGCGCAACTTGGCGCACAGGTGACAGTGGTGGAAATGCTGGAAGATATTCTGATGATGCTGGACCGCGATACGCGTACAATATTGCGCCGTTACATGGAAAAGGATTTGAAAATCCGTCTTCTCACCGGCGTTAAGATGGAGAAAGTGACATCTGGCAAGGGCAAGCGTGGTGTGAAGGCGGAAGTCGGCGGAGAGAGCCTTTCAGCGGATTATCTGCTGGCGGCGGTTGGGCGTGTGCCGGACACCTCAGCATTGGACTTAACTGTGGTAGGGGTGCGGACCAATGAGCGCGGCTATATCGAAACGGATGAAGCTTGCCGGACGAATGTGGCCGGAATTTTCGCCATCGGCGATGTTAACGGTGGCGCGCAATTGGCACATGCTGCGACGGCGCAGGGATTGGCAGTCGTGGAAACCATTGCGAACGGCATGCCGCCGGCGCGCCGTGACGCGATGCCCTCATGTATCTTCACGACACCCGAGATTGGCATGGTCGGTTTGTCCGAGCAGGAGGCTAAACAACAGTCGCGTGAGGTGATTGTAGGCAAGTTTAACTTTGCGGCGCTCGGCAAAGCGCTGGCGGCTGATGCTACAATCGGTTTCGTTAAATGGATTGCCGATGCGGCTGCCGGGCAGATTTTGGGCGCTCAGGCCGTTGGCGCGCATGCGACGGAGCTGATCGCTGAGGCTGCCATGGCCGTGCAGGCGGAGTTGACTTTGCGCGACGTCGCCCGGACGGTTCATGCGCACCCGACCATGTCTGAAGCCTGGATGGAAGCGGCAGATGTGGCGCTTGGCCTTTGTGTGCATGCGCCTCCACGCCGCAAGTGATTGATTAACCATATACATTAAAAACTGGTACAAGTTTATGAACACAACAACGTCAATACCGGAAACCATGTTGGCCGTGCGCTTGCATGGACGTGGATTTGAGAGTATCAAGGTAGAGACTGTCCCAGTCCCGCAGCCGGGTCCCGGACAGTTGCTGGCGCGAGTGGAAGCCGCCGGAGTTTGCTCTTCCATCCTGAAACTTCTGGCACAGGGTGAAGCGCATACTTTTATTAACGGATGGGACCTGGCAAAATTCCCGGTGACGCTTGGTGATGAAGGTTGTGTAACGATTGTTAAGGCCGGACGGGATGTGGCCGACAAGTATCCCGTCGGCCGACGTTATGCCACGCAGCCGGCGGTGGATCATCCCCCGATAAATCATCGTGAGCGTTACCGTAACGCAGCGGAAGGGATGCACAAGGTGGCAGTCGGTTATACCCTGCCGGGGCATCTGTCACAGTATATGTTAATTACTGAAGAGACACTGGCGGCCGATTGTCTCGTGCCGTTGCCGGATGACAGCATACCGTTTTTTGCCGGCGCTTTGTGCGAGCCGCTTTCATGCGTGATTTCCGCCCAGGATCGCCATATCCATATTGCTCAGGAAACGCCATTGTCCGCCAGAAAGCCTCGTCTGGGGCTGCTGCCGGGCGGCGTGGCATTGGTTATCGGCGCCGGGCCAATGGGACGTCTGCATGCTGAGGCGGCCTTGCGGTACCGTCCCGCGCATCTGGTAGTAACGGATATTGCACCAGGGCGATTGGATTGGATTAAGCGCAACCTCGCTAAAAAAGCGCAGCGGGCCGGAACGCAATTACATGCCGTTCCTGCGGCGGAAGGGCCGGCGCTGGTGCGTGAACTAAGCGGCGGACGTGGCGCGGATGACATTATCGCCGCCGTTGGTGTGCGTCAGGTGCAGGCTGAAAGCCAGCAATGGTTGGCACATGGCGGAGTCCTGAATCTGTTTGGCGGGTTAAAACGCGGCGAACATCTGATTGAGTTGGACACATTGCGTGTGCATTATGATGAAATCCGTCTCTGCGGCTCCAGCGGCGGCAGCCCGGCTGATGTGGCCGAAGCTTTACGCATGGTGGCGGCCGGTGAAATTGATCCCGGCGCTCACTTGGACATGGTCGGCAGTTTGGATTGTTTCCCAGAAGCACTGAAGGCAGTGAATGATGCAGTTGTGGAAGGCAAGGTAGTCTTGTATCCCCATGTGCGTCAGACTCCGCTCGCTAAAGTTTCCGGCTGGCGCAAGCAGGATGAGGAAAAATTCCTCGCCGCACATGGCATGTAATGCCAGGCGTGCTATGGTTAGGCATCCAGTTCCGGTTTGCACAATTCATAAAAACTGCAGTGCCGGCAGGTATGCATATCGGCCGACATTTCCCATTCTTCACATGGAAGTGGAACATTGCGCTGGGTATCGCCATTTTCCAGGTATTCAGCCATCTCGCCAACGGACAACCGGATCATGTTTTCGGTCTTCTCAATATCGGCGGCTGTCATGGGTGTCTGGAGTGATTTGCCTGCCGCCAAATATTCCAGACGAATTATGATTTTTTCCGGTTGATAACTGTGTTTACGGTGTGCCCATAAGCCGTAAACTGCCATCTGATCGCTATGCGACGATCGAGGCGCGCCGGATTTCCAGTCGAAAATCTCCAGTTTATCATCAATCCGGCGAACGTAATCCGGAATAGCGTAAATTTTTACTTCATCCAGCATGAAAAATTCCGGGTCGCCTGTATCCACCGTCGCAATGGGCATATCCGCTTCCAAGCCGACTGACATCAAACATGGCAGCAGGGTGGCGTGAAAGTAAGTCAGGCAATCCATTATGGTTTGTATCATCCGCGCAGTCATTTCTCGCTCAGGTGTCTGATGGTGTTCCGGATAGTAATGCTCATGCAGACAGCAAAAGCGTTTGGGATTGCCTTCCCAAAGCCGGTTGCGTGACTCGCTCCAGCAACGATTCAGGTAAGGGCGGGCTACTTCAGCATAAGCGTTATCAGGCCCCGGGCGGCGACCGGCGCGGTGTTCAGTCAGTAACCACATTGCAGCGCGCTCGACGGCATTGCCTTGTATGGAGTAACGGTTTTCCATCTTGGTCAGCCGGTAGGCCGTGCGCTGCAATGTGGTGGCGGAGGTTTGCCACCCATTCCACATGGCGTATTTAGCCCAATAGCGCCGACGGGGACATTCCTGAAAATCCTCGCGCGCGGAGACCGACCAGGAAAAAATATTTTGCAATTCCGGCATGGCATATTCTCCAAAGCGCCTAAACCGTATGATGTGTTTTGTAATTGAAAATACCATAAATTATTATTTATGCGAACAATATCTTGATTTTAAGCTTTCGTTTATGCGTGATTTACAGTATTTTTGCAAAAAACATAAATGGCGACCTGCTTGGATACCGTAGCTTGATTATTACAGGAGGGTGCAATGCAACCACTTAACGATAATGACCGTGCTATTATCATTGAAAAGGCAGCTAAAGACGTGGGCAAGGGTGTTGAGCAAGTGCGTAAGGATAAAGCTATACGCACTACGGTAAACGGTGCTGTTCGGCGCGTAAGGCGTAATAATCTTAAAAAAGCTATGGCAAGCCTTCCAGTTGATAAGACTGATAGTATTGTCTTTTCAGAACGTTTCGACATGCGACCAGTCATTGAGAAGTTGTTGGACAAAATGGTGATCAAACATTTTGACCGGTTTACTCCAGACAACAAAGAGATGATGGATGAAATTCGTGCATCGCTTGAGAATGATACACCTTACGGCACGCTCGATAAGGAAACGCGCAGTAAGGTTGACGCAAAAATTCGTGATACCATAACACGTGCTAACATATTAAACGCTGAGTTCTTTATCAAAAGCCTGGAAAATCAAGGATACAAAGTTATTCAACAGGTGCAGACTGATGCCGAGCAAGGCAAGGAGCAAATGTCAGAGCCGGAAGTGTTCAAAGGAGAGACCGAGCAAGAAGCTGAGCGTGGTGCGCTTGTGAGCAAGCTTGCCAATCTTATCATTGCTGAAACGGAAGACACTACCGGCATACCACAAGAAGCTACACAGCAGGAAATTCTTGGCCGTGCAATCAATGTGCTTATGGATATTATTCGTCGTCGAGCATTGGTTGCTGCTGGGTACAAGGTAAAGAACATTAAGAACTTCCAGGCCGCAGAATTTCTTGGTGGGCTTATGAAGCCTGAAAACCGCCAGGAGCTTCAGCAGATATGGGATGAAGCGAAAGCTGAGCTTACTGAAGAAAAAGATGTGGTCGGTATTGAAGGCTTCCTTGAGGCGGTGCTTGAGGATACTTACACTCAAACACAGGTTGATAATGCTCTTAAGTCTTATATGAATTGGTTGAGCGTCAAGGATTTATCTACAACACGAAGAGAGATAGCGGATGGAGTTTATTATGTTGGGGCGCAGGATTGGGATGCGCGCTTGTTCGATGCGCTGATTCCATTGCCGGATGGCACCAGCTACAATGCCTATTTGGTGCAGGGACGGAAACACACCGCACTGATTGATACGGTTGACCCTAGCAAATGGGAAGAGCTGCAGGCGCGCTTGGCAGATGTGCCACAAATTGATTTCGTGGTCATCAACCATGTCGAACAGGACCATTCCGGTTCCCTGCCGATGGTGTTGGCCAAGTATCCGGACGCCGTAGTTTTAACTTCCGCCAAAGCCTGTGGCATGTTAATCGAACATTTACATGTGTCGGAGGAACGTATTCGGGTGATGGCGAACGGTGAATGTATTGATTTGGGCGGAAAGACATTGCAGTTTTTGGCCATGCCCTGGGTGCATTGGCCGGAAACGATTGTGACGTGGTTGCCCGAGGATCGCATTCTGTTCAGTTGCGATCTGTTTGGGTCGCATCTGGCGTCAACTGACCTTTTCGTGCAGGATGAGGGTCTGGTGCATGAGGCGGCCCAGCGTTATTATGCTGAAATCATGATGCCGTTTCGCACAGTAATCAAGGGGCATCTTGACAAGCTCGACAAATTGGATATTGCCGTCATTGCGCCCAGTCACGGGCCCCTTCACTGCCGCCCTGCGTTTATCATGGACCTTTATCGCGAGTGGGTGGCCGGGACGCCCCACAATACCGTGGTGCTGCCATTTGTTTCCATGCACGGCAGCACTGCCCGTATGGTGGAGCATCTGACCGAGTCGCTGCGCGGACATGGCGTTCGGGTGCATCCATTTAACCTGGTGGTGACGGATATTGGCAAACTGGCGATTGCCTTAGTCAATGCCGGAACCATAGTGCTCGGTACTCCCACAGTTCTTTTGGGCGCGCATCCAGTGGCACATTACGCTGTGAATCTGGCGATTGCACTCAAGCCTAAAATACGGTTTGCCGGCTTTATCGGGTCATATGGCTGGAACAGCCGGGCAGCGGAGCAGGTCGCCGAGATTTGTCAATGCGCGAAGATAGAAGTATTGGGTTCCGTAGTCTGCCGCGGCCTGCCGCGTGCGGCGGATTTTGACGCCTTGGACAAGTTGGCCGCCGACATTGCGGAACGGCATCGTTGCGAAAATTTTGTCAAATAAAATTCTATGTCACGCCCCTATAAGGGCTAGTTTCATACTCTTCTGTTAATCCTAGGGCGTTGCCCTAGGCTGGTATGTTACGCCCCGTTGGGGCTAACTCGCACCGCCAGTCCTGTCCACACCTTTGCACCATCGCACTCTGGCGTGAACCACCCACTTTGAAATTATGTCATAAACGTATCACGTTGGGACAAACACATCCCAACCAGTGAGATGCCAAAAACTTAACAAGTGCCGTTTCGGGGATTATTTCACTACGGCGCCGTCCGGCAGCTCGCCATCTACTGTAATCAGGCGCAGCTGCTCGCCGTGCGAGGCGGCCAGCAGCATCCCTTGTGATTCGACGCCGCGGATGCGCGCCGGCTTGAGATTGGCAACAACCACGATGGTTTTGCCGGGTAGTGTTTCCGGCCGGTAATACTTTGCAATTCCGGCTACCAGCTGGCGTGTTTCATCGCCGATTTGAATCTGTAGCCGCAGGAGGCGGTCGGCGTTTGGCACGCACTCGGCTGACAGAATGCGGGCAGTGCGCAATTCCAGCTTGGCAAAGTCAGCGTATTCCACCAACGCGACATTTTCTGCCGATTTTTGCGCCGCAGTCGGCGTTTTGGCAGGTGGTGGAGTGGGGGTTGCTATCGCAGGTGTTTGGATTGCGGTGGCGTCTATGCGCGGGAAGAGGATAGGGGTTTCCGGCAACAATTGGCCGGGTGGAAGTTTACCCCAGACGCTTAAATCATCCAACACCGGTTGAGCGGCAGGGTCCAGCCCCAATGCGCCGCGCAGGGCGGCGGTTTTGCCCGGCATGACAGGCGCGAGCAGTCCGGCAGCAATACGCAGAATTTCCGCTGCGTGGTACAGGGTTGTATGCAGGGCATCTGTTTCTTTCTGTTTCGCCAGAGTCCAAGGTTGGCGCTTTTCAAGGTAGCGGTTGGTATTCCGCACCATGCCGGTGACTTCGGCGAGCGCCAAGTCCAGACGCATGGTATCCAGATGTTCAAACATGCGGCGCGCGGTTTTTTCAGCTTCGGCGCGCAATTCGGCTTCTTCCGGACCGTCAGCTTTGGGTGATGGCGCCGGTATTTTCCGGTCGCAATGGTTATTGATCATTTTGGCTGTGCGGCTCAGTAAATTGCCCAGATCGTTTGCCAGATCGGCGTTATAGCGGCGGATGAAAGCCGCTTCGGAGAAGTTGCAATCCTGGCCGAGGGTCATTTCGGCCATCAGGAAATAACGGAAGGGATCGGCGCCGTACTTTTCGATTAAGTCCATGGGGTTGACGACATTGCCGGCGGATTTGCTCATCTTGGCATTATCGGTCAGCCACCAGCCATGCGCGAAAATTGTTTGCGGTTGCGACAAGCCGATCGCCTGCAGCATGGTCGGCCAATAAACAGTATGGGTGATCAGGATGTCCTTGCCGATCAAATGGCAAGATGCCGGCCACCACCGGTTGAATTTCTGGTCATCGGCCAGATAACCGACGGCGCTGATGTAATTAATCAGAGCATCGAACCAGACGTAAGTTACGTAATCCCGATCAAACGGCAATTCGATGCCCCAGCTTAGACGGGTTTTCGGGCGGGAGATGCAAAGGTCGTTCAGCGGTTTCTGCAGGAATCCCAGAGTTTCATTGCGCCGGAATTCCGGCTGGATAAACTCGGGGTGCTGGTTGATATAATCCAGAAGCCAGTTTTGATACGAGCTCATGCGGAAGAAATAATTGCTTTCGGATATCTGCTCCAACTCACGCCCGCATTCGGCGCACTGGGTTGTGTCGGTATAAAAACGTTCACAGGGAACGCAATACCAACCGTCATAGCGGTCTTTGTAAATCAGGTCGCGCGCATATAAGTCGGCCAGGATTTTTTGAACTATCGCCGTATGGCGCGGTTCCGTAGTGCGGATGAAGTCATCATGACGGATGTCTAATCTGCGCCATAATTCCTGGAAGCGCACCACAGTTTGGTCAGCCTGTTCCTGCGGCGTCATACCGGCTTTGGCGGCGGCGCGTTGGACTTTTTGGCCATGTTCGTCTGTGCCGGTCAAAAAGTGGGTAGGACGGCCGCGCAGTCTTTGGAAGCGTGCCAGCGTATCGGCCAGGATAGTTGTGTAGGCATGGCCGATATGCGGCAGGTCATTCACATAATAAATCGGTGTAGTGATGTAAAAATGACGATCGGGCATCTGATAACTCCCTGTAATATTGAAGCCGCTCCGGATGCGCCGGGCGGAATAACACGTCTAAACCCTGTTTAAAGTATGCCAATCCTGTGCAAATGCCAAGCAAAAACAGTTTGACCTTGGGCGCAACACCGGTTAGATTACAAGCCCACTTTATGTCAGCCCGAAATCATGTCCGGGGAGGATTTGCAATATGATGTTTATTTCAAAGTTCAATAAATTGATTCGCAACCGTTTGGTTTGGAGCATTATTGCCGTAGTGATCGTGATTGCATTTGTCGGATGGGGAACTCAGACTAGCGGTAGGGGCGGGGATCAGGAAAAAATCGGCAAGCTGGAAGATGGCGTCGTGAAGCCGGAAGAATTTCAGGTCGCCCGATTGAACGCACATCTGGCTACTTCGTTTATGTTAGGCCGACCGATTCCAATTAATCCCCGGACCGATTTGGCTTTGAACAAGCTGGCTTGGCGGCGGTTGGCGGCGGTGCGCCGGGCCCAGGCGGCGGGATATGGCGTGACGGATGGTGAAGTCGCGGCGGAAATACATCGGCAACCGCACTTCCATGAAGGCGGCAAGTTTAATCGAAACCGTTACTTGGCTTTCCTGCATAATTTGCCGATAGGCATGTCTTTGACACCCCAGCAATTCGAGTCTTATCTGAAAAATGAAATTCTGTTGCATAAGGCGCGGCAGATGATGATGCCGTTGGTGTGGGTCAGTCCAGCGGAAGTCAGGCAGCTTTATCATCAGGTTAACGATCAGGTCATCATAGGTTACGCCATCCTGAGTCAATCCAACCTGAATTACACGGTGGAAGTTACAGAGGAGGAAGCGCGCGTATATTTTGACGGGCATCGGGAAGAATTCCGGATTCCAGAAAAAGTCCGCGTCAAGTATGCTGTTATACCCATAACTCCGGCGGCCGACTCGGAATTTGATGAAGCAACCTTGAAGTCATATTATGAGGAAAATATTGAAGACTTCACGGTGACCGATACGAATGACTGGCAGACTGCCGAGCCGTTTGAGAATGTGCGTGAACAAATCCGGCGGACGCTGATACGTCAGCGTGCTCAAGATGCAGCGGCTGAGCGGGCCGCAGATTTCGAGATAGCCCTTGCCCCTGACCGTCAGGGCCGGGCGCCGGAATTTGACGCGGCGGCGGCGAAGGCTGGGCTGGAAGTGCGCATGACGGACTATTTTGCAGCGGATGAGCTGCTGCCGGAGCCGGCGGTCGGCCTGGAATTCAACCGTGCCGCCTTTGAATTGCGGAAAACTCCGGATGAATACTTCAGTTGGCCGGTGCCGGGCGTGGATGCGTTTTATGTCCTGGCTCTTGATGATCGTTGCGACGCGCGCTTGCCGGAGTTCGATGAAGTGCGTCCTGCCGTTCTGGAAGCTGCACGCGCGCAGGCTGCGGTGGACGAATTGCGCCGATTGGCTGGTGACGTCTTGGAAGCTGCACGCACCGCGTGTGCGGACGGCCGTTCGCCGGCGCCAGTTTTCGCCGGGTATGGGTTGGAATTCCATGTAACTGATCCATTTTCCCTACAAGTCGGATTTGAGAGTGTGATGGAGGATGCGGAAGAGGGTTTTCAGGCGATATTAGGTGAAACATTGAAATGCAACCCCGGTGAATTGACCGACTTAGTGGAAATTCCCGATGGTTATGCAATCGGATTTTTACAAGATCGGGAGCCGGCCAGTCCGTTCTTATCGAGTTTTATCAGCTCTGATTTAAGCGATTACATCCGCCGTCAACGCTATGAATTGTTGTTCGGCGAATGGCAAAACTATCTGGTGGCCAATGCGGAAATCCACAATCTGATTTCTGAGGCCGAATTGGCGAAATCAGAGTCTGAAGCCTACGATTACGATTCGGAAGAAGACAGCGACGCAGGAGAATAATAGGCGGCTTCGTACCTCCGCCTGAACCTCGTCCGTGTCAATCCGTGTGCATCCGGGTTTTCTGATTCTTTGCGCATCCGCGGCAAACTTGCCAGCTGCCGAATATAGGTTAAACGGCTCTTTTTGCTTGCCGTCGGCGTCGGCGCCGGTAACGGTAGATCATTGCGATAAAACGCAGTGTGTCGCGCACGGGGCTGATTTTGCTTTTTTCGTCACGGTAAATTACGGCGATCGGGACGGCATCAATGCGGATGCCGCGTGCGGCTACGTGCAGCAGGATTTCCGATTCAGCGGCATATCGTGTGGATTCTGTGGAAATGAACGGGATTTCATCGCAGCGGTAGAGGCGGAATCCGCATTGTGTGTCCGGTACATATTGGCGCATTTCCCGGCTGAGCAGCCAACTCATGAAACGATTCGTCATTTTGCGCACCAGGGGCATATTGCCTACGGCGCCCATCCGGTTGCCGATCAGAACCGGAATGCCTGTCCGTTGATAGGCTTCGATAAACTCCGGCAGATCGTCCGGATCGTGTTGTCCATCAGCATCCATAGTGATCAGATAATCGAAATGATGTTCCCGCGCATATTTGAACCCGGTGTTCAGAGCCACACCTTTGCCCAGATTGCGTTCATGGCGGATAACTGTGGCGCCGGCGGCTGCGGCTTCCGCGCTTGTACGGTCGGTGGAGCCATCATCTATGACGATGATGTCGCTAACGTGTCCCAGACTACGGCGCACAACATCGCCGATGCGTTGTTCTTCCATGTAGGCCGGCATCACCACACAGCAACGCTGTTGGCTGCGCGGTTTATTTTGAACAGTCATATTTTTCCCTTTCGCCAAAAATCTTCAAATATAAACCATTGCAGCGGGTTTTGCGCAATTTCCTCCTGCAGAATATCACGAATGTGCTGGCGGAGTTCATCAAGGGATTGAAAATCCGTTGGCATCAGTGGCGGATAGCAACGCAGCAAAAAACGATCATCCGGTTTGCGGGACAAAAAAATGGGCAGTACTGGCACTCCCATGCGCATCGCCAGCCGCGCCGGGCCGCTGGGTAATTGCGCCGGGGCGCCAAAAAAATCTATCGGATTATCATGCGCGCTGAAATCGCGGTCGGCCAACATGGCGACTAAACCCTGGTTTTTCAGCACTTTGATAACACCGCGGGCTGCCCGCCCTAATGGGATGGCTTTAATGCCACGGTTGGTGCGGTGTTCCAGGAACAGGCGGTTAACGCTGCGAGTGCGTTCCGGCTGAAAAACCGCAGAAAGCCGATAGCCGAGCGCCGTCACAATGGCGGCGCCAAGCTCCCAGTTGCCGAAATGAGCCGTAAGAATGATGACGCCTTTGCCTTTAGCGCGAGTTTCAGGCAGGTAGTGAAAGTTTTCCATGTCCACCAAGCGGTTGACATCTTCTATGCTCATACCGGTACACTTGAAAAAATCAACCAGATATTTCCCAAAATGCTCAAAATTCTTTCGCGCCATACGTGACAGTTGTCGAGGTGTAACGGTCCGGCCCAGGTAGTGCATGATTTGGCGCAAATTGCGCCGGACCGCCCGCCGGCCCTTGCGATCACACAAATAAAAGCAATCCGCAATACGCATGCCAAGCCAATAGGCGAAAGGGCGTGGAAGTTTCTGGCAAATGAATTGCGCAATGCGGTAAGGAATATATAAATTCATTGTTTCGATTGCTGGATTTGACCGTTATTTTGCATAGCAAATATGCAGCATAATAGCGGAATACATCAATCTCGGCAAGCTTATCCACCGCCAATATCACCAGCTAAACGCTCGGCGTGGTACGAGGATCGCACCAATGGCCCGGCGGCTACTCCGACGAACCCCAACTGCAGCGCAAGTTGGCGGTAAGCTTCAAACTCGTCTGGATGGACATAGCGCGCCACTGGGAAATGTTGCCGTGAAGGCGCGAGATATTGGCCCAGGGTTAATGTCGTGCACCCATGTTCACGCAAATCACACAAGGCTTGCCGTAGCTCATCATCGGTTTCTCCAAGTCCCAGCATCAGCCCCGATTTGACCGGCATTGTCGGCCGCCGCCGGGCGGCGCTGCGCAAAACTTGTAATGAGCGATTATAATCTGCTTGTGGTCGAATTAAGGGTTGCAGCCGCCTGACCGTTTCCAAATTGTGGTTAAACACTTCCGGTTCTGCCGCCAGCACGGTGGTGATGGACGCTTCATTACCTTGAAAATCCGGAGTCAACACTTCCACGCGGACCGGGATCGCGTGCAGTGCGCGGATGACATCCGCGAAAATCGCTGCGCCGCCATCCGGTAAATCGTCGCGGGTAACGCTGGTGACCACAACATAACGCAGACCTAATTTAGCGGCCAGTTGCGCCACTCGTTCCGGTTCATCCATTGCCGGTGGAGCAGGGGCGCCGTGCTTGACTGCGCAAAACCTACAGTTACGGGTGCAGGTATCGCCCAGTATCATAACTGTGGCCGTGCCGCGATTGAAACATTCCAGACGGTTCGGACATTTTGCGCTTTCACAGACTGTCGGCAGTCCCGTCATTCGCAAGGCAGCATGCACTGCGCCGTAATTGTGTTCTGCGCCAGATGCCCTTACACGAATCCAAGGTGGCAGGCGGTGATAGGTTCCGGCGGGCGTGTTTTGATGATTCTGCATCGCTTTCACAAATGGGTGTCAGGTTTGTAAATCTTGCGTGCCTGACATATTTTTTCAAAGCCGTCGAAATTCCAGTTGCCGGGAAAATCCTGGCATTGCAACGGTTTGGCGGCATGCACTCGACACAGGTTGTTTTCCAGAAAGACGCAGGCGCCGTCTGGTTGTTCTGTCAAAATCAATCCGGCGCGGTCAGGGGCGAGCATAGTAAAGCGCGCAATGAATTCATCCAGTGGTATCCCCAGATAATCAGCCATGGGGCCGATTTCTTCCGGCTGCAGGCGCACGATGCCCGGCAGACGACAGCAGGCGCCGCATTGCCGACATTCATATTCAATGTGTGTATTTGTTGACATGCCCTGAATCATGGCAAAATCTTTTACTAATTGCAATCCCTTGCCGGATGAATTAATTTATCCGCATGATGCCAATGGAAACTCCGCTACCGCCTGCGCGTGCCTCGCTCCGGATTGCCTTGATCTATGGCGCCGGTGTCTGGTGTGCGATATGGTTTGACTGTTGGGATTGGCGCTGGGCGTTGGCGGTGTTAATCGGTTTTTTGGCGGCATTCCTGATAGCTAAACGGGCGCGTCTGACACGATTAGCCCGATGGATGCTCTGGGTGGTCTGGTTTTTAGTCGCATGGGGGATGACCGATGTGCGCCGGTATGATGCCACCTCTGAGCGCTTGGCCGATCTACAGGGAAATGCCCGCGAAACTGTAGAGCTGCAGGGACGCATCGCCGGCCATCCGGTTTTTTATCCTGGCACGGCGCGTTCTTCCGGCACAGCGGCACAGAAGGGATCGTGGTGGTTCGATTTAGATGTGTCGCATATACGACGGTTGCCGGAATGGCAGCCGGCACGGGGACATGTGCGTGTCTTTCTGACAGGCGAGAAAGATTTGCAAATCCAGCGTGGATCGCTCTGGCGGATTGCGGGTGTCTTGACGGATAACGTGCGCCTGCATATGGAACGGCGGCAATGGGAAATATGCCAGCCGATCACGGCCTGGCAGCTGCCAGTACATCCATCTGCCAACCCGCCACCCAGACCATCGGTTGCCTTGAAAATGCGCCGCTATACTTTGAGGGCGGACCCGCAGGCGTCGTGTATGACAACGGCAGCCGTCTGGCATCCCGGTGCATGGTTTCAGTCCTGGCGGCAGCGCGCCGGAGAATTACTGGGTCGTGGTCTGGACAATCATCCGGATATTGCCGCCATTTTACGCGCATTGATTCTGGGGTATGATGAGGAATTGTCGGCTGACTTGCGTCGCCGATTTATCTCAACTGGCACGTTTCATTTGTTTGCCGTTTCCGGGACGCACATGGCGTTGCTGGCCGGTCTGACGGCAGGCGTTTTGCGCTTGGCTGGTGTCTCCCGAATTTACTGGTTTCTGACGGTCGCGCCGGTTCTGGCGTTTTTTACAGTCATGGTTGGCGCACCGGCCAGCGCTATACGCGGCAGTTTAATGTCTGCGCTTTACTTGTTGGGCCCGTTAATCGGGCGGCGTAGCGACGGTGTATCCGCACTGGCGCTTTCTGGATGGCTGATTCTGCTGTGCGCTCCCGATCAGTTGTTTGCGCCAGGTTTCATCCTGTCTTTTATGACTGTGGCCGGGCTTATATTTGTTGTGCCTGTTTTTACACGGGGCATGTTCATTGTGCCGCCGTTGGATCCCTTGCGTGAACGTTGGCGGAGCTGGATATTCCATTGCAAACGCGCCTGTGTTTTCAGTCTGGCGGCTTCTGTGGCGGCATGGTTGGCATCCATACCGTTAACGGTATATTGGTTTAATATTTGCTCGCTATTTTCTGTATTGGCTAATTTGCCGATCATCTTGCTAGTCTCTATATCAATGGGATTGGGATTTCTGGCTTTGCTTCTGGGAGGAATTTTTCCGGCGGCGGCAACCGTTTGCAATTGGCTGAACATTGTGCCTGTCAGCCTGATGCGCGACTGGCTGGGGTTCGTTGAGTCAATACCAGGCTGTCAATTGATCCTTAAAAGCCCGCCGGTTTGGACAATTTGTGCCTGGTATGCCGGGTTAGGCCTCCTGGTGTGGCGTTTGAACAAGCGGCGACTTGCTCGATATAAGCGGCCATCGGCTGACACTGCGGCAATCTTAACCAATAACTTTCCATCTGAAGCTGCGGCTAGCGTGTCGCTGGTCAGACAACGGCGTTGGTGGGATTGGCGCTTGGCGTCGGCGTTGGCGCTGATCGCAGTCTGGCCGGTATGGAACTTCGCTGATGGATGCGGCGGTCGGGTGCAAATTCTGAATGCCGGCGGGACGCCGGTAGTATTAGGGCGCGGGCCGGGATATGTTCGTCACGCCGTATGGCTTGCCAATGCCGGCGGCTGGCGCCAAATGCGGCAGTTAAAGCAAATGTTGGCCCAAGCCGGAGTGAGCCGCCCGGACCTGTGGATACTTTCCGGCATGGATGCCGGACATGTCAATGCCGCAAGGTCATTAGCTGAAAGCGGTGAATTCAAGACGGCTCATACCGTTTATCCGGTTGGCGGATCGCGTTACCGTGTGTTTGCCGATATACGCCAGAATTTGGCTCAGACCGGTTCAGATTTCACGGAGGTGTGTCAGGCGGTATCCGGTGAATTGCCGGGTGGCGTGAATTGGCAGGCTGAGCCGGATGCAAATACGTCAGGCAGGATGACTGTAGAAACTTCCTGGGCGGACTGGGCCGTGACAATCATGCCGAGTGACAATGATCAGTCGCGCTCCAAGGTTGTAATAGCGCCACGCAATTTGAATGAATCAAGCGGGGCAGGGGGGCGTCTGATAGTTGAATGCGCTCCGCATGGGTTTGGGCCGCAATTTTTGACAGATAATACCGATAGGCGTTTAATGCTGGCGCCGCGGCAGATTCTGACTTTGGACTTTAATAAGCACAGGATGCGCGCACGATGGCACGACAACCAGGATTAGCCACCAAAGATGCAAAATGCACAAGGCGGCGGGGAATTTTAACCGCAGATGGACGCGAATTGACGCGGATTAAGCCAGACTGGCCAGGTCCATGTTACGCGCGGCAGCTACTTCATCCAGCCTTCCAATTTCAGTGGTGACCGGCGCCGCGTGTAGCGCGTCAGAATTGGTCCGCGCAATTTCGGCCAGCTCGATCATGACCTCGGCAAAATGGTCCAGCGTTTCGCGTGTCTCGGTTTCCGTGGGCTCAACCATCATGGCTTCCGGAACAATCAGTGGAAAATAAACCGTAGGCGGGTGGATGCCACGATCAATCAAAGCCTTAGCGAAATCCATAGCGCGTGCGCCGCCGGTTTGTTTTGGATTTATACTAAGCACAAACTCGTGCATGCATGGATCGTCATAATTGGCGTCAAAATGTTTACGGAGTTTTTCCAGCAGATAGTTGGCATTCAAAACGGCATGATCACTTACAGTGCGCAATCCATCGCGTCCGATCAACAGGCAATAGGCATAAGTTTTCACCAGCACACCGAAATTGCCGTAAAAGGGCGCGATGTAACCGATGCTTTTAGGGTAGTTGTAGTCCAGCGCATAGGAGCCGTCCGGGCGTTTGATCACGCGTGAAACCGGCAGATAGGGGCGCAATGATTCAACGACTCCCACTGGGCCGGCGCCCGGCCCGCCACCGCCGTGCGGCGTGGAAAATGTTTTGTGCAGGTTGAGGTGGCAGACATCAAATCCCATCTCCGCCGGCTTGCAACGGCCAAGGACGGCATTGAAATTGGCGCCGTCGTAATACATCAAGCCGCCGGCATCATGCACCAGGCCGGCGATCTGTTC
Organism: Kiritimatiellia bacterium; assembly: GCA_050944835.1. Classification (GTDB taxonomy): domain Bacteria; phylum Verrucomicrobiota; class Kiritimatiellia; order JAAZAB01; family JAAZAB01; genus JAXGPF01. The sequence continues at coordinate 80,107 of JBMNRV010000003.1, read as the reverse complement.
CACATCCGACTCAAAGATTCCCAGAGTGTTTGGGTTGGTCATCATCATACCGGCTGTTTTATCGTTTAATGCGGCTTTGAGGGCTTCAACATCTACTTTCCCTTGTGCATTAGAAGGGATGGTGACGACTTTAAATCCGGCCAGCACGGCGCTGGCGGGGTTGGTGCCGTGAGCCGAATCGGGGATAAGTATTTCATTCTTGTCCCGCCCGTGATCACGCTGCCAAGCCGCCATGATCATGGCGCCGGTGAGCTCGCCATGTGCTCCGGCCAACGGCTGTAAAGTGAATTCGCTCATGCCGATGATTTCAGAAAGCATGCGTTCAGTTTCATATAACAGACGCAATGCGCCCTGTGTCATCCGCTCACCGTTTTTTAATTGCGGCCACAGCGGATGCAGCCTGGCCAGTTCCGGCAGCGCCGCTGCGGCTTCGCAGGCCTTGGGATTATATTTCATGGTGCAGGAGCCCAAGGGATAGAAGTTGGTGTCCACCGAAAAATTCCGGCGTGAGAGGTTGGTGAAGTGGCGGACGATCTCCAATTCTGACGCTTCCGGTAACTCCGGCGGCGTTTCACGGAGGAATTTACGGTCAATTTTACGCGTCGGCACGGTTAAACGCGGCGCACGTGCTGCGCGGCGGCCGGGAACACTTTTTTCATAGATCAGTTGCATATTTATTCCTTCCGGCAAAATCAGAGCATCGCTTTCAATGCGTTTACAAAATTATCAATTTCTTCTTTAGTGCGCCTTTCAGTAAAGGCCAACAATAATTCCTTTTCCATACCTGGGTAATAACGTGCCAGTGGGAAGCCTGCGGCAAAACCTTGGTCCATCATGGCGCCGACTACGTCGTCGGCGTTAATCGGCAAGGTCAGGCAGAATTCATTGAAGAAGTCATTCCGGTAAGTGGGGGTTACACCGGGGATGGCAGTGAGTTTTTCCCATGCATAAGCGGCGTTGGCCGCGCAGATTTCCGCAGTTTCCGCCAGTCCGTGTTTTCCTTGCAGACAGAGATAGATCAGCGCTCGCAGAGCGCAGAGCGCTTGATTGGAACAGATGTTGGAGGTGGCTTTTTCACGGCGAATGTGCTGTTCGCGTGCTTGCAACGTCAATACGAATCCGCGCCGCCCTTTGGTGTCCTTAGTTGCTCCGACTAATCGCCCGGGTATTCTATGCGCATATTTGGCACGAGTAGCCAATATGCCCAAGGTAGGCCCGCCGAAGGAAAGCGGCAGGCCCAGACTCTGGCCTTCACCGGTGACGATATCCGCGCCCATTGCGCCCGGTGTACGCAACACACCAAGCGACAGGGGATAAACCGAGATGATGCCCAATGCGCCGGCGGAATGGGCTGCGTTGATGAGGTCGGTGAAATCGTCCAGGCATCCAAAGAAATTCGGGTTTTGCAGGACGATGGCAGCGGTGTTGTTGTCAAGCTTTCCGGTCAGCGCGGCGCGATCGGCGAGTCCGTCTTTCATCGGCGCTTCCATGAACTCAAAATCCAGATTCGTGGAAAGGCATTTGAGCATTGCGCGGTAGATGGGGTTGACACCGGTATCTATCAACACTCGGCGGCGGCGGGTGACGCGAAATGCCGTCATAATCGCCTCGAATATGGCGGTGCCGCCATCGTAGAGTGAGGCATTGGCAATCTCCATGCCGGTCAAGCGGCAGATGGAACTTTGGTATTCATAGATTGCCTGGAGTGTGCCTTGTGAAACCTCGGGTTGATAGGGTGTGTAAGCGGTGAAAAACTCCGCTCGGCCCGCCAGGGCATCCACAGCGGCCGGGATAAAGTGGTCGTAGAACCCGCCGCCGCAGAAGTTGACCAAATTAGCGGCATTGGCTCCGGCAAGCTGTTGTATTTTGCTGGACATTTCCATTTCGGAGATGCCCTGCGGGATGTTGAAACTGGTGGTCTGAAGGTTTTGCGGCACACTGCGGAACAATTGGTCGAAATTGTCATAGCCAATCGCTTGCAGCATTTCCCGGGCTTCGTTGTCACCTGGAGGGTGGAAGAGAGTTGCACTCATAATTATTCCTTTTGTCTGTAAAATATTTTCAGGTTGGCGGCGTTTTTCTGCGCGCAGTTCCGTTGGTATAAAGCGGTAACGGCGTTACCACCGCCGACAGCCTACGACCGCGGGTTGAAATCTCCAATTGTTTGCCGGGCGCGGCGCAGACATGGTCCACATAAGCCAGAGCCGCCGCACAGTTGAGGCTGGGGGCGAACAAGCCACTGGTGACTGTGCCGATTTCCGTATCACCGTCATACACGAGATCGCCCTGACGCGCGGCCATACGGCCTGACAGCATCAGCCCAACCAGGTCGCGGCGCCGATCGTCATCCAGTTCCCGGCGTACGGCTTCGCGCCCGATGAAATCCTTGTCAAAATTCATAAAACGGCCTTGCGATGCTCCGGCTGGGGTCTGTTGGCGAGTTAATTCGTGTCCGTAGAGGGTGTAGCCGGCTTCCAGACGCAGGGTATCGCGTGCGCCCAGTCCAGCAGGTTTAATCACGCCCGTGCTTGCAAACAGTCGCCAAAAATGACCGACCCGTGTGGCCGGAAGGAAGAGCTCATAGCCCCACTCGCCGGTATAACCCGTCCGACTGAGCAGGCAAGGTGTATCTTGCCAAATAACTTCCTGGAAGCGGAAATATTTCAACTCCGGCACCTGTCCCGGGAAGAGTTCCGTCAACACCGCGTGGGAACGCGGTCCTTGAATATCCAATTTGGCAGTATCCGCTGAGAGATCCAGTAATTGGGTGCCCTCCGAGATATGTTCGCGAATCCAGGTTAAATCATCGGCAGTTGTACCGGCATTGACCACCAGCCAGAAACGGTCGGGGCCCATACGGAAGCAGATCAAGTCGTCAATTACACCGCCGCTTTCATCCAACATATAGCCGTAGGAGCCGGCGCCGATCTGGATGGCGGCGATGGATTGGGTCAGCAGGCGCTCCAAGTCAGCTTCCGCGCGCGGGCCGCGCATTTCGAATTCACCCATATGCGAGATGTCGAACATCGAGACTTGGGTGCGAGTGTGTTGATGCTCCGGAATAATTCCAGTGTAGAGCAGGGGCATTTCCCAGTTGGCGAAGTCCACCATGCGGGCATTCAAGCCGGTGTGTTCTGCATAAAGCGGCGTTCTCATGCGGCTCTCCCTGGTTATTATGTATTATGTGCATCAGTAATGGGGATATTAAATTGTACGCATCATACCATGCCGTCAGTTGGTTTTTCAAGTTTATTTTTCTTTGGATTTTTCTGTGGACTTTCCAGAAAAATCCTGTCATTCATTTCTGAAAAACTGCAAGACGCCACGAGCGCCAAGTTAAAAAGGACGGCAGAATAATCCTTTGTGTTTCCAACAGTGGTGTGTTATGATCACCCATTATTAAGCCTCATAAACGGCATCAGCTGCCGAATGTAAGGTTAAATCTTGTGTGAATGCTTGCGCGATGCAAGCAAGCGCACTGAACCGGACTTGCGTGGTTAAGCGTTGGTTTTCCGAGGATTAAGGCGTATGCGCGAAAATTATGCCGTAGAGTTTAATCGCAAGGACCAAGAGTTGGACGTGAGTTTGCGTCCGGCGAAATTCCCGGATTTCATTGGGCAGGTCAAGATTCGTGACCGGCTGGAGCTGTTTGTCGCCGCGGCGCGCGGTCGGAACGATGTCTTGGATCACGTTTTGCTTTCCGGCCCGCCGGGTCTTGGAAAGACTACGTTGGCCTACATTCTGGCGGATGCTATGGGCAGCAACGTACGCGCCACCTCCGGCCCCGTGATTGACAAGCCCGCTGACCTTGCCGGCATCCTTACCAGTGTTGAGCCCGGGGATGTGGTGTTTATTGATGAAATCCACCGCATGCAGAAATCTGTGGAAGAATATCTGTATTCCGCCATGGAAGATTTTGTTATAGACATCATGTTGGATCAAGGCGCCAATGCCCGCGCAGTCCGCTTGAATCTTCCGCGTTTCACACTGGTCGGCGCCACTACCCGCAGCGGCTTACTTTCTTCTCCGCTGCGTTCTCGCTTTGGCATGGCCTGCCGCCTGAATTATTACAGCCATGCGGATTTACAGGCGATTGTCTTCCGTTCCGCCCGCCTGTTGAAAGTTGATGTGGATAAGGACGGCGCGCTGGAAATTGCCATGCGCGCCCGCGGAACACCGCGTATCGCCAATAACTTGCTGCGGCGTGTTCGCGACTATGCGCAGATACGCGCCGACAATAAAATCACGCGGTCGGTTGCCGATCAAGCGCTGGTAATGCTGGAGATTGACCGCTATGGTCTGGACGAAATGGATAAGCGGCTCTTAGAAACACTGGTGCATAAGTTTTCCGGCGGTCCGGTTGGTTTGAACTCGCTGGCAGTCTCCATAGGTGAAGAGCCCGATACCATAGAAGAAGTTTATGAGCCTTACCTAATTCAGGAAGGATACTTGCAGCGCACGCCGCAGGGGCGTTTGGCCACTGCCTTGTGTTATGAACGTCTGGGTTTGGCCGCGCCGAATACACCACGTGTCAGTCAAGGGGAATTGCTATGATTGGCGGTGCGAGCCGCTGCATCGCTAAAATTAAAAATGGAACAGTATGGTAATGACACCCGACAAGCCCGCAACATCCTTTACATTTAAGTTAGATGATGCCAAGCAGATACTGTTAATGGAAATCCTGCGCAGTGGCAATTACACTCCGGTGCCGATGCCATATACCCAGATTGCCGTTGATGGCGATGGTTGCCGTGTAGCGCTCTACAACAGCGGCAAATGTCTGGTACAAGGGAAAAAAGCGGCGGACTTTGTCAGTTTTGTAATGGAGCCACAGGTCCTGGGCGCTGTCCGCCTGGGGTACGAAAAAATCCTGGATGCCGAGCATTATCAGCCGCACATGGGAGTGGATGAAAGTGGAAAAGGCGACTTCTTCGGCCCGTTGGTGATTGCCGCTGCTTATACCGACAAGGCGTTATCTGAACAGATGGCGAAACTGGGTGTGCGTGACAGCAAAACCATCACCAGTGATAAACGCCTGCTGGAAATTGCCCGTGACTTGCGACAGTTGCTGGGGCGGCGCTACAGTTTGGTGCGTATCGGGCCGGCGGCTTATAACCGCCTTTATACTAAAATGCGCAGTGTCAACAGTATTCTGGCCTGGGGACATTCCCGCGCTATTGAAAACTTGTTGACGGTGGTTCCGGACTGCCCGCGCGCCGTTTCCGACCAATTTGGCAGCCAGCAGCAGGTCTTGCGCGCTTTGATGGGTAAGGGGCGCAAAATAAAGCTTGAACAGCGGCACCGCGCCGAATCAGACCCGGCAGTTGCCGCCGCGTCCATTTTAGCACGCGCGGATTTCTTGCTTGCCCTGCGGGAGTTAGCTGAGAAATATGACGTAAAACTACCCAAGGGCGCATCAAGCGCTGTCATTGAGCGTGGCGTGGAACTGGTCGGACGCCATGGGCCGACTGTATTGCTGGAAACTGCCAAGTGTCATTTCCGCACTGCGGACCGCATTTTAAGCGATCAAGGTTTTACTCGTGCCGAGTTAGGCCCAAATGGACAGGCGCAATCAAAGGTGTATCAACAGAAAAAAGAATCGTAAAAATTCAGGAGAAGTTTGTTTATGATCAGAATAGGCGCAGTTAATCCGGATACGTCGCACTTTGCTACATTTGCCAAGTATTTGCATGATGGTCAACGCGCCCGCTATACAGCAATTTATAATGACGGGCTTCGTGATGATGCGGCGATAGATAAATTCATAACTGATTTCCAATTGGAAAAACGATGCCGCACACTTGATGAATTGGTTGATTTTGTGGACGTGGGTTTTGTTCATAGCTGTAATTGGGAGCAGCATCTGCGTCTGGCTGAGCCTTTTATTAAAAAAGGCAAACCGGTTTTTATAGATAAGCCGATTGTAGGTTCCCTGAGCGATTGCCGGAAGTTGGAGGCCTTTGCTGAATCAGGCGCCGTCATACTGGGTAGTTCTTCGCTGCGTTATTGTTATGAGGTGCGCGAGTTTCTGGATAAACCGGAAGCCGAGCGCGGTCAGATTGTCAGTGTCATCGGCACTGTTGGCACAGATGAATTCAATTATGGCATCCATGTAGTGGAAATGATCGGCGGTTTGGTTGGAACAGGCGCGATTGCCTGTCGCTGTGTGGGCAGCGGCGAAGTAGATGGCAGGCGTTGTGAAACATTTTTTATCCGCTTCGATACTGGCTTGACTGCTATTTATAACAACTTTCATGCGATCCATCAACCATTCACGGCCACTATTATGACAACCAAGACTACTTTCCAGTTTGCGGTTGACAGTAAACGCTTGTATATGGCTCTGCTGGATCAGGTGCTTAATCGGCTGGAAAACAAGCCTAATATCCTGGCGGATGTCCCGGCGTTGCTGGAGTCCGTGAAAATTATGCTGGCCGGACGTCTGTCACGCGCGCGCGGCGGCGTGGAAGTCAAGTTGGCCGATATACCAGATGATGATCCAGGCTTTGACGGCGCAGCCTTCGAAAGATTTTACGCCAAGCGTTGAGAACATGACTATGATAACTATAAAAAAATCCTCTGACAATTTCGAGCGCGAACCGCTGCGCGCCCCTTTCGGATTCAAAGGTGGGTATCTCGGGGAATTATGGCAGACAGTTGCATGTCTGACCGATGACGCCGGGCGCAGTGGAGTAGGGCTGGGAACGCAAAGCATCCTCTGGTCCGATGCGGCGGTCTTCACTGCCAACTCGGAGGCAGCGGGCAATTGCCTGATGTATATGATGAGCGCCTTCGCATTGCGGCGCGCTGTTGGGATGTCGTTCAAAACCCCGTTGGAACTGTTGGACCGCCTGCTGCCGGAGACTCATGCCTACGGGCAAAAACTGAGTGGCAACCCGGATTTGCGTTTGACATTCGCATTGAATGCGCTGGTGGCGGTTGATAATGCCGCTTGGCAACTCTATGCCGCCGCCAACGGTTGCCGCAATTTCGATGCCGCGATTCCGTCTGAATTCCACTCGGCGCTGTCGGCCCGGCATACCCAAATTGCTTGCATTCCTTTGCTTTCCTATGGTGTTCCAGTGCCGGAAATCCGGCGGTCGGTCCAGGAAGATGGTTTCTTTTTTTTCAAAATCAAAATCGGCTGCGATCCGGATGGTGACGGCGATCGTGAAAAGATGCTGGCGTGGGATATGCAACGCCTCGCCGATATTCATTATGTCCTGAAGGATTTGACGACGCCCCATACAACCACCGGCCGCATTCCGTATTACTTGGACGCCAATGGCCGGTATGATAATAAGGATCGCCTCTGCCGACTGCTGGATCACGCCGCTAAAATCGGCGCGCTGGAGCGCATTGTTCTGCTTGAAGAACCATTCCCGGAAGAGATGGAACAGGATGTCAGCGATTTACCGGTGCGGCTGGCCGCTGATGAGAGCGCTCATTCCGCAGAAGATGCGCGCCGTCTTATGGATATGGGCTACAGCGCCATTGCGCTGAAGCCGATTGCCAAAACCTTAAGCATGAGTTTGCGTATTGCCCGTCTGGCGGCGGAACGCCAGGTGCCTTGTTTTTGCGCGGATTTGACCGTTAACCCTGTGCTGGTGGACTGGAATAAAAACGTGGCGGCCAGACTGGCGCCGCTGCCGGGTATGACCATCGGAGTGCTGGAGACCAATGGCCATCAGAACTATCGGAATTGGGATGACATGGTGCGGCGGCATCCCTGTCATGGCGCGCCATGGACGACGCCTGTCCGCGGCGTGTTTAATCTGGACGATGATTTTTACAGCCGCAGCGGCGGCATTTTCATGACCGATTCACATTATTCCGGACTGGTGCAGGCGTGATCCGACGCAGCTTTGTCGGGCTTTGGTTCCACCTTAGCACAGCAGCTGGACGAGGCGTTGGGTTGGCCATTGTTTTTCAGAGCCGCTACGCTTTGCATCGTCTCTTCCATGCATTCCGGGCACAGCCCATGGGAAAACGAAAGCAGTGAATTATCGCTGATATAATCCTCGATTGCCTGCCAGAAGTCATCGTTGATGCGTACCCGGCGGCACTTGGCACAGATGGCAACCAGTGTCCGCAGGATGCGTTTTTGTTGGATATAGGTGTTGCCAATAGTGATGATGGCGGTGAACAAAACCGCAGCGGTCAGCACACAACCACGCACCAACGAGGGATGATCCGGTAAATCGTCAAAATAAAAGCCGGAAATGTCGCGCAGCTCGTTTACCCAGATCAGAAGCAACAGCATGATGAAAGTCAGCATCTGCCATAACCCGATGTATAGAAACGGGTCTCTTGGCAGGCGAATATTGTTGGCTTTTTTCATTTAAACTTCTGACCGATGCTAAGACCGAGTGCGAGCGCCTATAATCAATTGCCGCGCCAAGTGGCTTCAACGTAATATTGGTAGCCGTAGCTGGACATTAGTATCCGCCAGATACCTGTCGCAGGATCATATGTGCCAAAATCGGCGCGTCTATCACCGTCTATGTCGCCGACAATCGGTTTGCCGGGAACGTTAAAGCGCATGTAAACGTATCGGGTGTATCCGGTGGATGACAATAGAACATACCAATACCGGCTGGATGCATCGTAGGCGATCAAGTCGCCGAATCGGTCACCATCAACGTTTCCACAGAATGGCACCCAGTTTACGCCACCCCATTCGAGCCAGTAATAGGTCCGGTAATTGAAGCTGCTCAGCAACACATACCAGGTGCCCATCGGGGCCGTGGGTTCGTATCCAATGAGGTCGGCGCGTCCATCACCATCAGCATCACCGGCTCCATTTCGCAGGCCGGGCCAATACCATTTCTGGGTAAAGTAACGTCCGGTATAACCGTTGCGTGAAGAAATGTATCTGTATTGCGCACGGTTGCGGTCCAATACGGCCGGGTCGCCATATCCGTCCCCGTCGAAATCGCCGGATATGGGTTGGTATTGGGTGCCACTATAGCTGGTGATAACACCGCGCTGTGCATAGCCGTAGCGCGAAAGGATGGCTCGGAACCTGCCGTTCGACCAATAAAGCGCCGGGTCGGCATATCCGTCCCCGTCGTAATCCGCCAGCAATGGCGCTCCAGCTTGCGGCACCGGCGGTGGTGGCGGTGGCGGCGGCGGCGCGCCGGTGCCGGTGAAAGCCTTGATGCAGAAGTTGGCGGAGGCGTCAAACCCGGTCAGATCCGACCATGTGGAGCCGTTGAAACTGTAAAAGCTCTGTCCAGGCCTGGCGGTAGCGCGGCTGGAATAGCCTCTTTCAGCACATTCCATGGGGACTGGGTAGTTATAGCCAGACGCTGTAAATTTAATCACAACCGAAAACCGGCTGCCGGAAGCCAACCCTACCGAGTTGTTCAGTTTTAATGTGTGATAACCGGCATGTTTGAGCGTAGCGCTCTGAGTCAGGCGGAGCGAACCGCTGCGCGGACTGTTGGCTGCGCACCCAGTATAGATATAAATCGTAACTTTCGAGTTGGGTGTGACTGTGTAAAAACTGACTGCGCGCAGCGTTTCCGCGGAGGCTGCCGTAAAAATATTGGCGCCCCATGCCTCAGGCCTGTTTCCGTTGCCAAACCACGACACTTGACCTAGTGGGTCATATTGATAAAGGTAAGTATAGTTGTCAACCGATTCCGCTTTTGGAATTACCGCGCTATGTTCGGCGATCCTTGTGTCGTAATATGAAATATAGAAATAACCGGATTTACCCCAGCCGGTTCCCCAACTGTTTTTGACGATGAAAGCGCCGTTGCCGGGGGGCGGAATCAGGAAATTGTTACGGCTGAAATTATCGTCCCATCCCGCAATAGTGACAGCATGATTGCAGGCCGCGCTGCCGTTATAATAATATCCGCCTGTGCTTTCTTTTAGGCAGCCGCTTCTTGAGTGCATAACGGTATATACGGCGCCATAATCCATGATGGCCTGTTTAATCGTCGCATTGTCGGTGTATCCGGAGCGTTTAGGAAAGACGTAAACTCGCTGAGTGTGCCGAACCGGAGACATTTTTACACTCTGCCCTGGACGCGGATATTTATCGTCGCTCTCGCGCACCGGGCCGTTCCAGCGTACCAGATAAGCGGTGGCCATGCTGATGTTGCCGCCGTCGCTGAAGCCCCAATCAAAGCCGGCAAGGTTGACCATGTTGTTTTCAGAAAAATCCCATGTTTCCGACGGTAACGAGCAGGATTCCATTGAGCCGTAGGTAGCAAAGGACCAGCAGGCGCCTTCATTGCCTTGATCGCGGACAGGTGACATTTTTCCTTTTTCGCGCAAGTCATATCTAGCGGCAAAAGTTTTGCGCTGTTCGGTTCCCTCCGGAACCGGCGCCTGCGGTATCTCTGTTGGCAACGGGATCAAACCATAATTTTCAACGGTATCAACTGCGTCTGGCGCCAGCACTGCTTGTTTTTGCCGGTCCAGATAACGAATGAAATCGGGGCTCCAAGGTGCGCTTGCCGGCTCATCGGCATTGGCGATCAGGGCAAAAGCCAATGCAATCATGACTGCGGGAATTTTACGTTGGTGCATTTTAGAGCTCCTGTTTTGATAGTTTCACCGCATTATAATACAAATTGCATTTATGTGATGGCAGTATAATAAAACGTGATGATTTGTCAAATATTTTTCTGTGTGGACTTTCCATTGTCTGCGGTGTAGATTGCGCTTAAAGCTTGCGCTACAACCACCCGGTTTGAGAGCGCGGGAACGGGTGCCTGAAACCATGAAGATACGCATTACCGGCGGCGCTGCGCGTGGCCGACAATTACGGGTGCTGGAGGGGCCGGTGCGTCCGACCCAGGATCGCGTTCGCGCGGCGATATTTTCCATGCTGGTCGGGCGGCTAAGCGGCGCACGTGTTCTGGACCTTTATGCCGGCACCGGCGCTTTGGGGTTGGAAGCCTGGAGTCGCGGCGCATTGTCGGTGACATGGGTAGAGCATGAGCGGCGAGTTTACACTAACCTGCGCGCAAATGTCGAGGCGTTGACCGGCGGCGGGGCTGGCTTCGTCTGTATCTGCGATGATGTTATGCGTTTTTTGGCCGGACGTTTACGGTGTAGCTCTGATATGTTCGACTTGGTATTTGCCGACCCGCCATATACCCAAAATGCTTCTGAGATTAAAAAACTCTTGCCGACGCTGGCACAAGGGAGTATCTTGGCTTCCGACGCTTGGTTGGTCTTGGAACAAGCAAGCGGATTGGAGCCGGTGGTGGATCCGGCTTGGGAGTTGATACGTGATCGCCGTTACGGCGAGACGCGTATTTGCATATATCGGCGTTCTGGCGCCGGGGAGTAAGATTTGCGTGGACTAGCTATATATCCGGGAACATTCGACCCCTTGACCTTCGGTCATCTGGACCTTTTGCGCCGGGCGTTGCGCCTGTTTGAGCGCGTTGTGATAGCGGTTTCTATCGGCACCCATAAAAACCCCATGTTTACTCTTGATGAACGCGTTGCTATGGCGCGCGAGCTGCTGCCGGAGATGCCGACATTGGAAGTCGAGCCGTTTGAAGGCCTCCTGATGGATTATGCCCGGCGCCGCGGCGCGCGGGCGGTGATTCGCGGAGTGCGGGCTTTTTCTGATTTCGAGTATGAATTTCAGATGGCTTTGACAAACCGCAAGCTGGAGCCAAATGTTGAAACCATCTTTCTGATGCCGGCGGAAACCTATAGCTATGTCAGTTCCAGTACCGTGCGTGAAATTGCGGTATTGGGCGGTGACACAAGCCTCTTTGTGCCGGAGTTTGTACAAAACGCCCTACAACGGAAAATACATGATATTAGAGCTGGCAGATCTGCGTAAACGTCCGCGCCACTTACAAGGCGAAATTGACGCGCTGGACCTGGATTTGGAAACAATTCAGTTTATCCGGACCGGCGCCGCGCTGCATTATGATTTGCGCGCTGAATGTCTGGGCAATGAGCTGCTGGTGCGCGGGAAGCTGACGATGGATTTGGAGTGTTTATGCGCACGTTGCGGCGCCTGGTTCAACCGGCAGCAGACTGTGCCGGAGTTTGTTCGTCTTTTTAGATTGCACGATAATGACACTGCAATTGACTTGACCGATGATATTCGTGAAGATATGATACTTTCCTTTCCGTCAAATTGGCTTTGCAGCGATGATTGCCAGGGCTTATGCTCGGCCTGTGGCGCCGATTTGAATCATGGGCCTTGCCGCTGTCCACGGCAGCGCCACGCGGATGACGGCAGCGTGTGGGCGGCGTTGGAGCACATTTCCCCGGGACGTTAAAACCCGGTCGCGCGCGCAAACCGTAAACAACGAAAAGCAAATAAGGCAGTACGGAGGAAACATACAATGCCAATGCCGAAACGCAGAAGGTCGAAAAGCAAGGTAAAAATGTCTAAACGGGCACATAAAAGTGTGTTTCCCGCCCCCAAGCCTTGCTCTAATTGTGGCGATGCGCATCAACCGCACCGGGTCTGTCCGGCCTGCGGATATTACCGCGGACGCCAAGTGCTGACTGTCAACGCCGATTGACCCGGGATACCTGATGAAAATTGCCGTTGATGCCATGGGTGGCGATTTTGCGCCGGCGGCGGTGGTCACAGGCGCACTGGATGCCGCCAGACGCCTGCAGGGCATTGATCGCTTGGTATTGGTCGGTGATGAAACCGCAATCCGCCGGGAATTAGACTCCCAACGGGGGGGCGTCCCCAAAACGATTGAAGTTTATCATGCCTCCGAAGTAATCGGCATGGATGAAGCGCCGGTTCATGCGGTACGGCGCAAAAAAGATTCATCCATCAATCGTGCGATTGATCTGGTAAAATCCGGCGAAGCGCAAGGCATGATTTCCGCCGGTAACACCGGCGCTGTTGTTGCTGCCGCCACTTTGAAGTTGCGCACTTTGGCCGGGATTGACCGGCCGGCCATTGCGACTGTGATGCCGACTCCGCGTAAACCCTTCGTGCTGATTGACGCCGGCGCCAACACTGATTGTTCAGCGCGTATGCTTGTGCAATTTGCAATCATGGGCGCGCTATATGCCGGAGAAATTCTGAAGTGTGAAAAGCCGCTGGTCGGTCTTATGAACGTGGGCACCGAGGATGGCAAAGGCAATGATACGACAAAAGAAGCCTTCAAAATGTTGCATGAAACGCCTGCGGTGAATTTCCGTGGGAATATTGAAGGGCACGATTTGTTTAAGGGTGAAATTAATGTGGCGGTGTGTGACGGTTTCGTCGGTAATGTCATTCTGAAAACCAGTGAAAGTGTGGCTCACGCCGTGGGACATTGGATTAAACAGGAATTTCGCAGCAACCCTGTGCGCCTGCTCGGCACGGCGTTGCTCAGCGGCGCTTTGCGCAACCTGCGCACCAATATGAATCCGGAAATGTACGGTGGCGCGCCTTTGCTGGGTGTCAACGGCGTCTGCACCATATCTCACGGCGCATCTTCACCCCGCGCTATCTTTCATGCAATCCGTGTGACACGCGATTCGGTAAAACTCAATTTGAACGAACATATAATCCGGACAGTGGGAGAGGGTCATGTATCGCAAACCAGACAATAACACCAGAAGCGATCTGCCAACGGTGGCATTAGTTGCCACCGGGTCGTATCTACCGGAAAAAATATTGACGAACGCAGATCTTGAGAAGATGGTAGATACTTCCGACGAATGGATCACCACCCGTACTGGCATTAAAGAGCGCCATATTGCCGCCGCTGATCAAGCCACTTCTGACTTGGCCACTCAAGCTGCGCTGCGCGCCATGCAACAGGCCGGACTGAACGCAATGGATTTAGACCTGATCATCGTAGGCACGGCTACCCCAGATACGATTTTCCCCAGCACCGCCTGCTATGTTCAAAAAAATATCGGCGCGGAGCGCGCAGTTTGTTTTGATCAAGTTGCTGCCTGTTCCGGGTTCCTCTTTGCCATGGAAACCGGCCGCCGCTTTATCCAGACCGGCGGATACCATAATGTCTTGATCATCGGCGCGGAGAAATTGAGTTCTATCACCGACTGGGAAGACCGCTCCACATGTGTGCTCTTCGGCGACGGCGCCGGCGCAGCGATTCTGCAAGCGCGTCCCACCGGGCGGGGTATCATCTCATCAGTAATGGCATCGGATGGCAGGCTTTCCGATCTGTTGAAAATCCCCGGTGGCGGCAGCCGCCTGCCGACTACGCCGGAAACCTTGAGCGCCCGCATGCATTACATAAAAATGAATGGGCGGGAAGTGTTCAAGCATGCCGTCAGTTCCATGCTCAGCGCCGCACAGGAAGCGTTGCGGCGCGGCGGCATTGGCATTGACGAAATCGCCTGCATTATTCCGCACCAAGCCAACCTGCGGATCATTCAGGCGATCGGACAACGCTTGGGCGCGCCGGTAGAGAAGTACCATGTCATCCTGGAGCATTGCGGCAATATATCCGCCGCATCCATCCCGGTGGCGTTGGATGAGGCCGTGCGCTTGGGCCGCATTCGCCGCGGGGACCTGGTGCTGCTGATGGCCTTTGGTGGTGGATTTACTTGGGCGGCTTCAGTTTTGGAATGGTGACAGGAGCACGGATATGACGCCTGAGGCAAATCAAACGGCGTGGGTTTGCGCGGGGCAGGGCGCACAGTTTGCAGGCATGGGGCGCGACCTGGCGGATACTATGCCTGTTTGCCGCGCCATGTTTGATACTGCCAATGCCATACTGGGATATGACTTGGCGCGCTTATGTTTTGAGGGGCCGGAGTCGGAGTTGACCAAATCCGACATCTGCCAGCCGGCGATTTTCACTGTTACCGCGGTTTGCGCCGCCGCACTGCGCGCGCGCCTGCCGCACGCCACAAACCAGCTCGTGGGTCTAGCCGGCTTAAGTCTGGGCGAATGGACGGCTTTGCATCTGGCCGACGCGGTTCAGTTCGACGACGGCTTGAAAATTATGGCCGCCCGCGGCCGGTTTATGCAGGAGGCTTGTGAAGCCCAAGCCGGCGGCATGTTAAGCGTGATCGGCTTGGATGCCGAACGCGTGGCCGAGATTGCCACCGCCACCGGAATGGAAGTCGCCAACTATAATTCGCCAGGACAGACCGTGCTTTCTGGAAGGCTTGAGGCCTTGCCGGCAGCGGAAAAACTGGCAAAAGACGCCGGCGCCAAGCGTGTGGCGCAGTTAAACGTTGCCGGAGCTTATCATTCCTCATTGATGCAGCCGGCGGCGGAAAAGCTTGCCCGCCTGCTGGAAAGTGTGCCGTTGCAGACGCCGACGACGCCGGTGATGTCCAACGTCACCGGCTGTGCGCATGGCACACCGGATGAAATCCGCCGCCTGATGGTGCTTCAGGTGACTTCGTCGGTCAATTGGATCGCCTGCGTTCGTTCGCTGGATCAGGCCGGCGCACGGCAATTCATCGAGTGTGGACCCGGCCGCGTATTATCCGGTTTGATCAAACGAATTGTCCCTGGCGCCGACCTGAGCAATGTCCAAGACGTGTCCTCGTTAGAACAGGCGGTAGCGGCGTCGGCCGACTAAACCATGAGTGACGCCGAATCCGGTGGTTGCTTATGCTATCATTTGGACGCAGCAACGCGACACAGATTCAGGTTATTTCCATAATTGTGCCGGATAATCTCCGCGTGCGATCAATTGCTGTATGCCGGCGGCAACAATGGGTTTATCTTCTTTATAAGTTACGCCAAACCACTTTTCGGATGTTTCCAGCACTCGCAGCGTAGCGCGCTTTTCCCGTATCAGTTCATCGGCAATGGTAGGCATCAGGAATTCCGCCTTGGGATTGTCATGGGCTTTTGCCAGAAAATCCGGCAGTTTGCGCTCCAGTTCCGGGAAGAGGGCAGGGGTGAATCCGAACATATTCATGGAAGCGATTTCACTGCCGCACAAGTCGTGCCATTGCCCGTGTTCATCCTCATAACGGGCGCCAGTAGGCGTTTTTTCTATTTTAAAACGTTCCTTGACACTGATCAGCATCCGGTTCGCATCCACTTCACAGATGCCGCGGGTGACGTGCCCATAAGCAGAAAGGGTGTTGGACAAGGGGAATCCGACCATGGCGTAATCGGTGCTATCGGCTGATTTTTTGGATAGATATTCCGCCAGAACTCGATAGGATTTCTGGCCGTAAAAATCATCGGCATTGATCACGCCGAAAGGTTCGCGCACTTCATCCCGGCAGCACAGAATTGCATGGCCGGTGCCCCAGGGCTTAACGCGGTTTGCCGGCACACTATATCCAGCTGGCAGGCAGGCGTCTTTTTCCTGGAATACATAGGCGACTTTTATTTTATCGGTAAAATGAGATCCGATAGCTTCCTTAAAATCTTTTTCAATATCATGCCGGATGATGAAGACCACTTTGCCAAATCCAGCGCGAATTGCATCATATACTGAATAATCCAGCATGATTTCACCGGACGGCCCGAACGGCTCAATCTGTTTCAATCCACCAAAACGGCTGCCGATGCCGGCCGCCATTACTACCAGAGTTGGTTGCATTGCATGTCTCCTTTCAAAATAAAACACTCATTGCGCGGATGTACAATCAATGTTTGGATGGCGGGCGTAATCCAGGCTTGCCCGCGCCAAAAATTGCATGTATTGTTTATAGCATACATAATTTAATGATTATAACAACTAAATACCTGATCTTTGCATTGCGCAAAACCGGTATTGGTCGTGCTGTAGGTTGTGCAGCTTTGAAAATTTATCTATCTTCGGTTTGATACGATATTGAAAAAGGGGATGAAATATGTTGCCGTTGAAACTGGAACGACCGCTGGCAGTGTTGGACTTGGAAGCGACTGGATTGAATCCGGGCATTGACCGCATAGTCGAGATCGCGATTTTGAAGTTAATGCCGGACGGGCGGCGTGAGGATTACGAGTTCCGAATCAATCCGGGCATACCTATTCCACCGGCGGCAATAGCTATTCACGGCATCACGGATGCCGATGTGGCCAACCAGCCGTCATTTGCCGATCTGGCGCCCCGCATCTGGGAATTGCTGGATGGGTGTGACCTGGCGGGATTCGGAATTGTGCGTTATGATGTCATGATGTTGCGTGAGGAATTTGCCCGTTGTGCCATGACTTTTCAGGAGGCTGGTCGGCGTTTGTTGGATGCCCAGCGCATTTTTCATAAAAAAGAACCGCGCGATTTGACAGCGGCCCTGTCCTACTATTGCAACGAGGCGCATGTGGGCGCCCATAGCGCTAAAGCGGATTGTGAAGCAACTTTAAAAGTGCTTGCGGCCCAGTTGAAAAAATATTCCGATTTGCCAAGGGATTTGGATGGCTTAGACGATTATTGCAGCATGCGCCAAGCCGACTGGGCGGATAAGACGGGTAAGTTGCGCTGGGTGAACGGCGAAGTTGTGATCAATTTCGGCAAACAACACTTTGGACAGAAATTACGCGATCTGGCGCGTGACAATCAAAAATTTTTATCTTGGTTGATTAAAAGCGATTTCCCCTGCGATACCAAGCAAATTGTCAGCGATGCCATGGCAGGCCGCTTTCCAGAACCATCGCCTTCGGGTGTTAAGGAATAAACCCGGGTCGGTCAAATCGGATCAATCAAATCCAGGATTTCTTTCTTCGGCGTATTTGGCGCATCCGGGGTGGACGTCGGCCGTGGCGCGGAGCTGCGCGAGGCTTCATCTGACTGCTGTTCCTTTGCTCCATTGCCTTGGGCAGCTTGGTCATTGCGGCGCTGGCGGCCGGAACGGCGGGATTCGCGGTTTTCCAGCGCTTTTTTAAAAGTGCTGATGCGCATACAGTCGGCGCCTTTGGCGCTGGCCGTCTGCTCCAATTCGGCATCAGCCGTCACCACCACGGCCTTTGCGCCGGCCTGATTGACCAGTTGCAAGATGATTTTGCGGCAGGCAGGAGTATTTTCCGCATAATGCACGGTGACGTTTTTATAGTTGCTGCCTTCCGCGGCTTCACGCAGGGGGCGACCGGTAAAAACCGCTGTAAGGCGTAATCCTTCCTGAGCGGCAAAGTTGGCCAAGAGTTTCAAAGTTTCGAAATTATCTCGCGGAGAGACTGCAGCGCCGTTTTTCGTTCCGTTTTCAGACAGTTTACATGCGTCGAAAATATATCGCTGGGATTCTGGTGAAAATTTGAAATCCGACTGAGCGTCGGCGCGTCCGAACCAACGTGTGAAAATTCCCATGTCTTACAACTCCTTTGCGGGTGTGGCGGCGCCGACTGGCGTTTACTGATTTTACACGGATACGGGTATTGCCAAGGTTGATCGGCGCAAAATTCAAATACTTATACCTGATCCGCCGCCGTGCTGCAAGCTCTTTTTGCCATTATAGGGTGTCAGCAAAATAGCCGCTAAGGCGGTTAAACATCCAAGCGCCGATCCAGAGGATGATGGCCGTTTCCAGCCAGAAGACAATTGTTGGCATACTCCAATCCGGCCAATTGGAAAAAGCCAGACATTGGCGGTATCCGTTCACAATGTAATACATGGGATTAAGGCAAATCAATCGCCGCAGGATACCCACCGGAAGCATCTCCGGGCTCCAAAAAACCGGCGTTAACCAGAACCCGAATTGTAATAGGATATTGACCATATGTCCAACATCCCGCATCAGGGCGTGCAGCGATGCTGTAATCCATGAGAGACCAACCAGCAATGCCAGTAATCCGATAGTGTAATAGGGCAGGCATAACAAGTTCCAAGATGGGGTGACGCCTTGCATGGCTATTACAACCATAGTTAATGCCAGAAAAATCAGATGAACGGCCAGTGATGAAATAATCTTTACCGGCGGCAGCAGGATGACCCGGAAACGCACCTTTTTCACTAAGAATGCATATTCCTGCAGCGCCAGGGTGGCGGCGTTGAGCGCTTCCGCAAAAAAACTCCAAGCGGCCATTCCGGGTAAAATCCAGGCCAAGCCCGGCAATCCGCCGATGCGGCTGGTGCGCATCCCGTACCCAATCACTATCCAGAGAATCACTCCCATAACCAACGGTTGGGCAATGCTCCAGATCAGGCCCAGCGCCGCGCCGGCATATCGCGCCTGCAAGTCATGCAGAGCCATTCGTCCCAGTGTTTTCCACCACGGCATGACCCGGGTGGCAGAATCGGTCGGGATGGGTGGTGATGAAGAATTGGTTGTCATGGTGCGGTTGGTTTTTGATTGCTCGTCAGTCTAGCAGAGGGTAGAATGCGACGCAAGTTAAACCTGAAAACGGCAGTTGGCAAATGTATGTGTTCTTGATAGGCGGTTTTTTATGGGTGGTGGCCGTCGCCGCAATTTGGCGAGTGGTGCGCCATCTAGCGCCTGCCGCCAACTGTCGTCCCGGTATTTGGATGTGGGCGGCGATGCTGGCTCTGGCAACGGTTTTGATGTTCCGTCCGCATGAGGATATTTTCGGCGGTGAGGACCCCGGCGCTTACTTGAATGCCGGTATAACCTACGGGCGATTAGGCCGGTTTGTGCACACCGATGAGCTGTTGATACTGGTGCAGCCGGAGTTGCGTCCTGAGTTTTACTTCGGCCATTCCGGTTACGGCCCCACTAAAGATGCCTGCCTTTGGGTGTGCCACGAACAGTCAGCGCTGATTGGTCCGCATTTCCAACCGGCTTATTCCCTGTTGGCGGCCATTGCCATGCGCCTGACGGGAACACCTGATGCAGCGCTGTATGTTGTTCCATTGTTCGCCTTACTGGGCGCGCTGGCATTGAGCGTGTTGGCCGCTCACCTTCTGCCATGGCGGCACTGCGGCATCGCAGCTTTTTGGTTGTTTTTATTGAATCCACTGACGGTTTGGCATGGACGCGCGCCGCGCCCGGAAATTATAGCTGCTGCCATGTTGTTTACCGGTTTGGCCCTTTTGTCCGCGCCGGCGCCGGCTGTGCGGCGCCGGTTTGATTTGGATGTTTGGCTGGGCGCTGTTTGTCTGATGTTGGCGCCGTTTTTTCACGTTACTGCCTGGTATGTCGTCGCGCCATCGGTGGCGTTGCTTATCGTCGGAATAGGGGCCGGGCGTAGGGAATGGTTGCCGGCGGTATTAGTAGCGGTGTTGTCACTGTATGCACTGGATTATCAAGCGCGGCGGATTACCGATTATTACGGGTTGGGACACATGATGTGGCAAGTTATTGGCGATCCGCGCATCTGGCCGCTGTGCATAGCCGCCATCGGTGGTTTGTTTGCCGCTGGCTGGACGATGCGGCGACAACAAACATCTTCATTTACGGCACAACGAGTGCGCATAGGCGCTTGGCTGATTGCTTCACTTGGCGTGCTGTTACCCTTGTTTTGCTATTTCCGACGCGATGTGCCGGGCGCTTTGCCGTTTCTGGGCAGACCCCTTGAGCATTTTTTATACATGACCGACTTTCAGGCGTTGATTAATATGGTTTCGGCGCCGACGGCTTGCGCCGGACTGGCAGGTTGGTTGGTTTGGTGTCTCTGGCCTCCGATCGGCCGCCTTGCGGATGCTCGCTCACTGACGGCGCGGTTAGCAGTAGCCGCAGCAGTTTTGCCAGGCATCCTGTTTGCCGGTCGCATCAATGATTTTATGATGACTCGTTATTTGATGGTGACCGTGGTCCCCATGCTGGCATTGTCTCTGGCTGCATTGGCGGGCGCCGTTGGCGCCATGGCGGCTCGTCTCTTACCGATTGCACCGGCGATCCTCCGACGGTTACCGACAGTGGTGGTGATGGTTGTGACAATCTTGCTGGTCTGGATGGGGCTTTTGGGTCGCATACACCTTTTGACGCTAACTGAATATAAAGGATTGGCGAATTTTCTGCGTCCTTTTGCAAGCTTGGTGCAAGCGGCAGAGGGAGCGTTAATCGTGGAATATTCGCGCTTGGCGGCGCCGTTTGATCATTATTTCGGGTTGCCGGTGTTGGGCATAGACAATGAACGACGTTCTGATTATGCGCAGATTGAAGCGGAACTGGAACGTCTGATGTACGACTTTCCGACGGTGCCTGCTTATTTTATCACGCCCTTCCATGCGCCAACCAGTGATCGTTTTGCTTTTACACCTGTCCTGCAAGGCAAATTGGAATACCGGCGGCTGCGCCAGGCCGGTCGCCACCTGCCGTCGGAAGTCCGCCATAACACCATGACACTGAGCATGTATCGTATGCGGTTGGCTGATAAGGCGCCGGCCGCCTGCCGAGATTGGGCTGAACCTTATTGCGTCCAATTTGATGCCGGTAATATGGGGTTACGCCGATTTGCCGCCACGCGGAGCGGCGATTGGGCAATCAGTTGTGCCGCTTTGAATGATCTGCGCGCACTTTGCCCGGCGGTTACGCCTGCGGAGGAGCTGCTTGTCTTGGCCTTAGATGGCAATGATTCAGCACATGCCAAGATGGAGCTTGGTCCGTCGCTTGGCAATGGGTGGCATGCTCTGCGTCTGCCGGCGCACTTGGCCGGCGCTGAGGCGTATGAGCTTGACGCTGTGGCCGGGTGCAGCTTGTGGAGTGGGCAGCGTTTAATTAAGGACTTGCTCGCGACAGCGCCGCCGGAAATGCTGACGAAACGGGATATGCTTCCGTTTGATGCCCGCTGGGCCCGTGCTGATGCCGCCATACTGCTGCCGCGCCCGCCAACGCCTGCCGGTCGCTTGCTGCTCTTAGGGCGCGCTCCGCCCGATGGCTCGCATTTGACACTGACGGCTGAGAGCGGCATGCTGTGGTCCGGACGGCTGTCACCGATGGAATGGCAATGGGTGGCAGCGCCTTTTCACCGTCGGTTAGATGAGCCGGAATGGGTATGGGTGGAAATACAAGCGCGGCCGGCATGGGATTCCGGCGCTGCTGGATTTCCCAATGATTTAGGGTTATTGGTCGGCATGATTATCGTTTTGCCATGAAAGACTTGCGGTGTCCCAGTTTTTGCTGGATAATTAGCCGTTGTTATGCCATATTTACGCCATATTTACATTTACTAATAATAGTGGCCTGGTATTACCGCAGAGAAATTGCACATGGAACGCGGATCATTAAGTAATAAAATTGTCACAATTCTTTTACGGCGCCGAGCGATTGACGCGGAAAGCCTTGATAAAGCTCTGGAAGCATCCCGAGAGGAAGAGCGCCGCTTGGAAGAATATCTCCTCGCCAACCACTTGGTTTCAGAGACTAACCTCACACTTGCCGTCGCCGAATATCTGGGATTGCGTCCGATCACCCTGGCACATTTCACGCCGGACCCCCAGCTCCTGGAACTGGTTCCTGCGGAACGCCTGAAAACCCTCATGGCAGTGCCGATCGCCAAAGTCGGGCGTGTGCTGACGGTGGCGCTGGGCGACCCATTCAATATGGGGTCCATTGAGGAACTGCAGACCATTACCGACCTGACTGTCGTGCCGCTGGTAGCGGCGGAAAAAGAGGTTAAAGACTTGCTGCAAAAGTTTCTGGAACAGGCCTCGCCCAACTTGGAAGATATTTTCAAAAACATGATAGATGAGGATGATGTCCAGGTCGGGCGTGAAAAGGAAGAGGATGTCAGTATTGACGAAATGCTGGAAAGCGCTGAAGGCGCGCCGGTGATTCGCATCGTAAATTCGATTTTAGTGGAGGCATTGCGCCGGCGCGCCAGCGACATTCATATCGAGCCGATGGAACGCGTGCTGCGGCTGCGTTATCGCGTGGACGGCGAGTTATACGAAGTCCCAAGTCCGCCCAAGAACTTGCAATCGGCTATTACTTCCCGCATCAAGATCATGTCGGATATGAATATTGCTGAACGGCGCATTCCGCAGGACGGACGTTTTAAAATCCGCGCTTTGAATAAAGAAGTGGATTTGCGCGTGAATGTATTGCCGATGGTACACGGCGAAAAAATTGTTATGCGCATACTCGACCGCTCCAACTTGGCGCCCTCGCTCTCCGCTCTGGGGTTGGATCAGAAAGCTTACGAAGCCTTGCTTTTTGCTATCAACCAGCCGCATGGCATCATTCTGGTTACCGGACCCACCGGTAGCGGCAAAACCACTACATTGTATTCTTGTTTGCAAGACCTGAACAAGTCGAATGTCAACATCGTTACTACAGAAGACCCTGTGGAATACCAGTTGGCCGGCATAAATCAGGTGCAAATTAATGATGAGGTTGGTTTGACCTTCGCTAATGCTCTGCGCGCTATCCTGCGTCAAGACCCGGATATTGTCATGGTTGGGGAAATCCGCGACCAGGAAACCGCCGCCATTGCCGTTAAGGCGGCCTTGACGGGCCACCTGGTTTTAAGTACGCTCCATACCAACGATGCTGCCGGCGCTATTACCCGTATGCGCGACATGGGACTGGAGGCATTCTTGTTGGCATCATCACTAATTATGACGCAGGCTCAGCGCCTGTTTAAAAAGTTATGTGTGGCCTGTAAAAAGCCGGCGGAAATTTCACCGGATTATCTCCGGATAAACAATCTGGACCCCGCCATACTGGAAGGGGCGCAGATTTTTGCTCCGCATGGCTGTCCTAAGTGCTCCAATACCGGTTTCAAGGGCCGCAGTTCGTTGATGGAGGTGTTAATTGTGGACGATACTATCCGCCAGTTGATTTTAGCCAATGCCAACGCCGGAGCTTTGACTGAGCAGGCCGTGGCAAACGGCATGTTGACCCTGCGGACGATTGGCCTGGAAAAAGTCAGACAAGGTATTTCCAGTTTGGAGGAAGTCCTGAGTGTAACCGGTGGCGGAGAATGAACTTATGCTGCCGCGGCAGCGCTTGAGAAAGATAGACAATTATGGCAGTGACAAAAAGCAATATCAGGAACACTCGCGGATCCACGCCTGGCACAGGGCGTTCGGCTGGCGCAGGACGTTCGGCCAGTGCAGGACGTTCGGCCGGCACAGCGGCTGGTCGAGCACGTAAAGGCCAAGTCGGCGCCGTCCGTGTGCCCGGCGCTAAAAAAATCCGCGAGAAGGAATTGCCGGTTTTTTCGCGCCAGCTTTCCGCGATGCTGCTGGCGGGGATGCCGTTGATTCAGTCGCTGGATGCCCTTGAAGACCAGACCAGCGACAAGAATATGAAGATGGTAATTTTGGGTTTGAAGAATCATCTTCAGGCTGGTTCGTCCTTTGCGGAATCTCTGGGAAATTATCCGACTGTTTTCGATCAATTATTCATCAATATGATTCGTGCCGGAGAATCGGGTGGGCAATTGGGTGAGACTGCCGCCCGCTTGGCTACTTTCCTCGAAGATTCCGCCAAACTGATGCGCAAGGTCAAATCCGCCATGAGTTATCCGGTGATTGTGCTCTGTATCGCATTGGGTATTGCCGTCGCCATGATTCTGTTCATCGTGCCGGTGTTCGCGGAAATGTTTGCGGACTTTGGCGCGAATTTGCCAGCTCTGACCCAACTAATGGTAAACTTAAGCAATTTTATGCGTAGTTACAGTATTTATATGTTGGTAATAATAATTGCCGGTGTCGTTGCTTTTCGCAAATGGATTAAAACGCCGGCCGGCGCCTACCAGTTTGACATGTTTGCCATCCAGTTCCCAGTCGTAGGCGAATTAAATCGCAAGGTTGCCACCAGCCGGTTTGCCCGCACTTTCGCCCAATTGCTCCGTAGCGGAGTGCCGATTCTGAGCGCCCTGGAAATTGTCTCAGGCGCCACAGGCAACAAGGTGTTTGAAAAAGTAGTGCTCCAAGCACGACATACGGTGGAGCAGGGCGACCCGCTTTCATCGGCCTTGGTCAAACAACCTTGCTTCCCAAAATTGCTGGTTCATATGTTGGCCGCCGGTGAAAAAACCGGCAAGATTGACGAAATGATGCAGAACATCGCCGATTTCTACGATAGCGAAGTGGAAGCAATGCTGGACAGTTTGATCGCCTTGATCGAGCCGCTGTTGATGGTGTTTCTGGGGGTGGTGATCGGTGGCGTTGTCGTTTCCATGTTTCTGCCGGTCTTCAAACTGGGTGAAGTGGTCAGTATGTAGATGTAGAGGAGAGCGGCATGAGCAGTGTTTTTGGGCCGGTGCCCTCGCGGCGTCTTGGCCTTTCGCTTG
The DNA here is from genome assembly GCA_050944835.1 of Kiritimatiellia bacterium. GTDB lineage: Bacteria > Verrucomicrobiota > Kiritimatiellia > JAAZAB01 > JAAZAB01 > JAXGPF01. Next base: position 55,107 of record JBMNRV010000003.1, on the reverse strand, counting down.
GGATAGACTTGGTACCCTTTAAGACCTGTAGTTACGATTGCGTTTACTGTCAGCTCGGCCGCACAACCGACCATACTCTGGCACGTCGTTCATTACAAACGCCCGCCGCAATTCTGCGGGAGTTAGAATCGCGTTTGACCTGTAAGCCTGATTACATCACGTTGGGTGGTTCCGGCGAGCCGACGCTGTATGCCGATTTGGGTAATCTGATTGCCGGTATTAAACGCTTGACGGCTATACCGATTGCAGTCATCACCAACGGATCGTTACTCTGGCAGCCGGAAGTCCGTGGCGAGCTGGCAGCGGCGGATTTGGTCTCGCCTTCGCTTGATGCCGGCGATGCGGAAACTTTTCGCCGCATCAATCGTCCTTGTGCCGGCCTGGATTTTGATGTTATGGCACAGGGACTGGTGGATTTTCGACGTGAATATCGCGGAAGTTATTGGCTTGAAATTTTACTGGTGAAAAACTTGAACTCCGGACCCGAAAGCTTGGCTGCTTTGCGGAGATGGGTAGAGCGCATTGCTCCGGATCGTGTGCACCTCAACACCGTGGCGCGCCCGCCGGCGGAAGCCGGCCTGCTGCCGCTGCCGCAGGAAGAATTGACAGAGATTGCCCGCAGTTTCCACCCGCCGGCGGAAGTCATAGCCGAGTATCGTCCACGGGAAACAAAGCCGCTGGGCACAGCCGACCCCGAAGAAATTTTGGCCATGTTGCAAAGGCATCCAGGGACGGCGGACGATGTTGCCGCCGGTTTGAGTTTGGCGCCGACGGAAGCCGCACAAGTCTTGGAAACGATGCTTCAAGATGGTCGCCTGAGCGTACAAGAATGTGATGGACGCCGGTTTTTCACCGCGCGAAACGGTGTCAGCCATGTCTGAATTTTCCGTGGTGATGCTGAAAATCATGGCCATGTTCCTGGTGATGGCCGTCGGCTGGGTAGCGCATCGCCGGGCATACATCAATGATGTCACAGTGGGGTTTCTCAGTCGCCTGGTGGTGGACTTGGTTTTTCCTTGCATGGTGCTGTCCCAGATGTTGCGCACGGTGGATGCCGATGTGTTGAGCCGGGGATGGTTTGTGCCGCTGCTCGGCGGTGGTATCCTCTTGATTGCCGGTATAGCGGGCTTGATCGTAGCGCCATGGTTTTCCACCCGTTCACGTCTGCCGACGGCCGTGTTTTTGAGTGGCTTGCCTAACTGGATATTTCTGCCGCTGCCGATCGTTACAGCCCTGTACGGCGACGCTGGTGTGCGGGATGTCCTCTTGATTAATATTGGCGCGCAGTTGGTTATGTGGTCGGTCGGAGTCTGGGTGCTGCGCGGTGCGGCGCAAAAGGGAATGTCCCTGAAAAGCCTCTTTACGAATCCGGGCTTATTGGCGACCGTAACCGGAATTATTCTGGCCTTGCTCTGGCCGGAGGCGCGCACTCTGGGTGCGGCCGGCGCCGTTTCACTGCCTTTATGGAAATTTATTGCCGCAGCGACAATACAGGCAATGAATATTCTGGGAGACTTGACGATCCCGCTTTCTTTGCTGATCACCGGCGCGCAATTGGCCGCGCTGCCTGCCGCCGAGACGCGGCCACCGACTAAGGAACTGACGGCAGTGGTTTTTGCGCGCTTGGTTGCTGGGCCATTTCTGACTGTAGCGGCTTTTTGGTCTCTGTCATGTTTGGGTTTTCATATTCCAGAGGATACACGTCTGATTTGTTATTTAATCTCCGCTATGCCGGTTGCAATCAGCGCCAGCATAATGTCTGAGCGTTTTGGAGGCGATAATCTGTTAAGCGCGCAGGCGATTTTTTGGTCCACTGTCTTAAGTATGGCAACGGTGCCGGTTTTTTTCCGGATGGTGCAAGTCTTGGGGGTGTAAGTGTTGGAAGTAATTAAACCCAGCTTGATTGGGCTGACGGCTGGTTTGTTGGTTGGATTGGCGAAAACCGGGTTGCCCGGCATAAGTATATTAGCTATAGCATTGCTGATGGAAATCCTGCCGGCACGCATGGCAGTTGGCGCCTTGCTGCCGCTGCTGATTTTGGGCGATTTGTTTGCCATCGGATATTACCGGCGGAATGCGGATTGGGCGCGGTTATGGGCTTTGTTCCCCTGTGTCATTCTGGGTGTTATCGGCGGGTTCTTTTTCCTGCGTTCGGTCAGTGATGTGCAACTTAAGTTCATACTCGGTGCATTGGTGCTGGGTTTGACCTTGTTGGAGTTGGGACGCCAGCGATTTGGATGGAATAATTACCCGCGCCGACCATGGTTTACAGTGGGTATGGGAACTCTGGCAGGTTTTGCCACCACCGTCGGCAATGTCGCTGGGCCGATCATGAATATTTATATGCTCAGCCGCGGCTTCGACAAGCTCCGTTTCATGGGGACGGCCGCTTGGTATTTTTTTATTTTTAACTGCGTTAAAGTTCCGTTATATTGCAGCTTAGGCATGATTAATCGCGATGTCTTGCTGTTGGACTTGGTTTGTGCGCCGGCTACGATCGTAGGCGCGCTACTGGGGCGAAAGATTTTGAAGCGCCTTTCTCCTGTGTTTTTCCGGCGTATGGTGCTGGCGTTGGCAGCGTTGGCGGCCTTGCGCCTGATGACAAGCTGAACACGCGGCGGGGCGGAGTCAGACCATGACTAATGAACTGAATGTGGAAGCCGAGCGGCGGCCGCTGCGCATTGTGCCGGAGCCATTTTGTCTGTTGGCGCGAGGTTTTGCCGCGGTGGGTTGGGGTGTGTTGGCGACAGCGCTTTTACATGGTACGCGCACATTTTGCGCATGTGATGTGATGAGCTTGCGGATACCGGCCTATATTTTGGGGGCGCTGCTGACCGGCTGGGGGGTTTTATCGCTCCATGAATACTTGACATTGTCGGACGGTGACTTGCGCCCGGCACGCGCAGTGGGATGGATGCTTGCGGCGCAATTATGCATGGCGCCGTTTGCCGTGTGGCAGCGGGCGCAGCCACTGGAACCGTTTATCCTCGGCAATTATACTGCCTTGACGGTGGCATTCTTGATGACCATGTTACTGCTGAATTTGCTGTCAGCACAATTATTGAGGCGGCTGGATGCCCACGCCGCCGCCCGTTGGGCCACGGCTCATGCCTGGGCCATTCTTGCCTACAGTGCACTGATTTTAATATTGCTGGCATATGCCGCCGACGGGGGTGGGGGATATGGCCCGACATTTTGCATGCTGATGATCAACCGAACTTGGGGTGTTTGGTGCATTACGGCGGCAACGCTTGGCACTGTTATAGTTTGCCGCTATGGCCGCGCCTGTGCTTTGGCACGGTTGGTAGCATTGTCTGGCACAGAGGAGAAGAGATGATAAGTGTTTTATTGCGGCAGTTCATCGGAGTGGCTCTTTATACCGTTAAAGCATCTGCGCGCCGGCCATTAAGCCTGTTGTTGGTCACTGTCATGCTCGGCTTGATGGTGTTGTTGCCTTCCACGGTGGCGTTCAATCTTGGCGATGAAAACCGTCTGGCGCGTGACGGCGCCTTAGCGTTGTTTGCCGTCAGTGGCATGTTCCTGGCCTTAGCCGCCCCGGCAACGGCCGCCTACGAACCGGCTTCCGCGGGTGTATTGGCGCTGAATCTCTGCACCCCAGTTGGTCGAACGGTGTTGTTGCTGGGACGCTATGCCGGATTGGCCCTTTTGGTCCTCTGGCATAGCGCAATTGCTATAATGGGTGTCCTGCTGACCGAGCGGATTGCCCTGCCGTCGCCGGATTTTGATCTACCTGTCCTGCTGGTGGTCGTTGCTGCCGTGATATTAGCGATGGTGTGCGCCGCTCGAATTGATTTCCAAGGCCGGGCATCCTTTCCCGGGGCGGCGCTGGCGGCCTTGCTTCCGGCTATGTTGTTGGCTATGATCGTGGTCGGCTGCATGCATCCCGCCGGCGGCTGTCATCATCACTGCCACGCCATGTGTCAACATGGCAAGACCGTGTCCGATTGCGTCCATAGCACTGCTGGCTGGCGCCATTTTGGAGTTTATTTTAACTGGAGCATTTTGCCCGCCGGCGGCTTGATTACATTGGCCTTATTGATCATGACCGCCATGACGGTGTTTTTGACCGTGCGTCTGCCGTTGCATTTGACAACCGTAGTCTATATCGGTGTGTTGGCAGCAGGATCTATAGCTGATTATCTGGTGCAACGCGTTCCCTCCGGCGTCATTGGGAAAGCATTACTCCGCCTGTTGCCGACATGGCAGGACTTCTGGGCCGCAGATGCCTTAGCGAGCGGCGAGATTACCCTTGCCTATTGCGCAGCGGCAACGGTGTATGCTGCCTTATACATCGCTGCGTTCTTGTGCGGCGCCATCTATCTGTTCCAAAGTTGGGAACCGCGATGATCCCCAATCTGCCGGTCGGCACATCCACCGAGAGGTAGCGCGTATCCTGTTTTTGCTTGACCTGCCATCAGGGAAAAGGCATGATGCCAAGCTATGAATGCAAATTTAGAAGAGCAACCGCGGGTGACAATGGACGCGTTGGTATCACTGTGCAAACGGCGCGGATTTATTTTTCAAGGCTCGGAGCTATACGACGGGCTTAACGGCTTTTGGGATTACGGACCGTTAGGCTGTGAGCTGAAGCGGAATATCCGCGATGCCTGGTGGCGCGACATTGTTCAGAAACGCGATGACGTGGTTGGCTTGGATTGCGCCATCATCATGAACCCCAGAGTTTGGGAAGCATCCGGCCATGCCACTGGCTTCGTGGATCCGATGGTGGACTGTCGGGCCTGCCGTAAACGCTTCCGGGCAGACATGCTCTGCGAAGAACAGGGCGCGCAATTGATCAAGACAGATGGCGGCTTCGCCTTGCCACCGGGCATGCGGTGCCCGGCCTGCAAATCTACGGAACTGACACAGCCGCGCGCTTTTAATCTCATGTTCAAGACTTTCATCGGCCCGGTGGAAGAGGAGACATCTGCGACCTTCCTGCGCCCGGAGACGGCTCAAGGCATTTTTGTGCAGTTCCTGAATGTGCTGGCGGTGTCACGTCAAAAAGTGCCGTTTGGTATCGCTCAGATTGGCAAGGCGTTTCGCAACGAAATCAATCCGCGTAATTTTACATTTCGTTCGCGCGAATTCGAGCAGATGGAATTGGAGTTTTTTGTTAAACCCGGTACGGATCAGGAGTGGCACAACTACTGGCTTGAACAACGCATGGATTGGTATCAGCGCATAGGGTTGCCGGCTGACCGGCTGCATCGGCATGTGTATGGGCCAGGCGAGTTGGCCCACTACGCCACTGCCTGCGTGGATATTATGTATTCCTTCCCGTTTGGAGTGCAGGAATTAGAGGGCGTTGCCGCGCGCGGCGACTACGATTTGCGGCGCCATCAGGAATGCAGCGGTAAATCTATGGAGTATTTTGATCAAGAAACCAAAGAAAAATACATCCCGCATGTGGTAGAGCCGTCTGCCGGCGTTGACCGAGTCGCCTTGGCAGTGTTGTGTGAGGCTTACGCGGAGGAATGGGTTCCCGCCGGTGGCGCCGGTGAGCCGCGCCCGGCTGTGCCTGGACAACCGCTGCCGGATGGCCATGAGTTGCGGACGGTTATGCGTTTCGCACCGACGTTGGCCCCTATCAAGGCGGCTGTTTTCCCGCTAGTCAAAAACAAACCGGAACTCGTTGGCAAAGCCCGTGAAGTTTTTGAAATGCTGCGTGATCAATGGCCCTGCTTCTGGGATCAGACCGGCGCCATCGGCCGGCGTTATCGCCGTCAGGACGAAATCGGCACACCATACGGCATAACGGTGGATTTTGATACTTTGACGGACAATACTGTTACGCTGCGCGACCGTGATACCATGCGCCAAATTCGTTTACCGATTGCTGAATTGCCGGCGCGTCTTGCCGCAGGTATATCCGGCGCCGCTGTTTTTTAACAACCAACACCAATAGGAAGGGGAATGAGATGATAAAAATTGCTCTCATCGGAATTGACACCAGCCACACTGTGAGCTATCCGGAAGTAATACAAGGTCCCAAACGCGCTTTAACCGGTATGCGGGCTATTTCCTGCTTGAGTTTTATGACGCCGTTCACCAATCAAAAGGTCATTGATGAACGCACTGCGAAATTGACGGAGCTGGGCGTCAAGGTTACTAAAAATCTGGACGAAGCGTTGGAAGGTTGCGATGCCATCATGTTGGAAATCAATGACGGCAGTTACCACTTGGAATACTTTCGAAAAGTTGCGGCTTTAGGCAAGCCGGTTTTCCTGGATAAACCGCTGGCTTGCAGCTTGGCGGATGGACGCGCTATCTTGCGTCTGGCGGCGAAACACAAGACGCGGGTTTGGTCCGGCTCGTCAATACCGTTTTCGCCGGATGTTAAACATGCCAAAGAACTTGTCCCGGATCCCCGTTTGTCTCACATTTTTGGACCGTTAGGAATTGCTCCGTCCGGTGATTCGCTGATCTGGTATGGTGTGCATGTGGTGGAAACCATGCAGCGCCTTATGGGGCCCGGTGCGAAGTCTGCTCGTGCTATTGAAAACGATAACGGAATTACGGTCGTGGTGGATTATGGCAACGAGCGGCAAGGCTTGTTGGAAATTGTAAAAAAGTGCGGCTCTTACGGCGGCCGCGTCCAAGGCGTATGCAAGGGCGAAAACAGAATACATCAATTCATATGTAAACCCGACAAAGTTGAAATCATGCGCCAAATTAAAAAATTCTTCAACGGCGGGCCGGCGCCGGTTTCCATGCAGACAACCTTTGAAGGTTTGGCTGTCATGATAGCGGCCCGCAAATCCATTGAGACCGGCCGCGCCGAGCGTTTAGCGGCTGCGCCCTGCTGATTATGGATTTAGGGATATTGCTGGAGCAGGTGGCACGCGGTACCATCTCCGTGGCGGAAGCGCAGCGGATGTTGGGAAAAACCGCCGATTGCGACCTTGGTTTTGCCAAAGTGGATCTAGATCGTCTGCGGCGCTGTAGCGTCCCGGAAGTGGTTTACTGTCCCGGTAAAACCGGTGTGCAAATTGCTAAGGTCTTACGTGCGTTGAATGATGCCGGCCAGCCGGCTTTGGCTACCCGCGCATCGGCGGCGCAATATGAAGAGACGCGCCGCCACATCACTAAAGCCGTTTTCCATGAAACTGCCCGCGCAATCACCGTCCCTCTTGATAATCCACCCGCGCCGGTTGGCTGTGTAGCCGTTGTCTGTGCCGGCACGGTGGATATTCCTGTTGCGGAAGAAGCCGCCGTGACTGCGGAATGGATGGGCGCGCAAGTGGAACGGGTGTATGATGTCGGCGTGGCCGGCCTGCACCGCCTGCTGGGGCGTCTGGATCAATTATGCCGAGCCAGGGTGTTAGTGGCAGTGGCCGGCATGGAAGGCGCACTGCCTTCAGTGGTCGCCGGCTTGGTGCCATGTCCGGTCATTGCCGTGCCTACCAGCACTGGTTATGGCTCAGGATTACAAGGATTGGCTGCGCTTCTGGCAATGCTGAATTCCTGTGCGCCCGGTGTGACGGTTGTAAATGTTGACAACGGTTTCGGCGCCGGCGTAGCTGCCGGTATGATTAACAGAGCCAAGACATGAAGATACTGGAATTTCAAAGCGTAGGCGGCGCCGCCGGTGATATGATTCTGGCCGCCTTGATTGATCTGGGGGTAGATCAGGATGAGTTGCAGCGCCGCTTGCGAACCTTAAACATCGGTGAATTTGAAATTGAGGCTGTAACCGGTGTCTTTGGCGGATTTCGCGGCGCTCAGGTGCGTGTGCGGGTAGGGGAGACTGCATCCGACAAGTCAGCCTCAGACCATGATAAACATGTGCACGGTCATGGTCATCACCATGATCATGATCACGACCATGATCATAAACACAACCACGACCATGATCATAAACACGGTCATGATCATTCTCATGAACATGGCAGTCATGCGCCGCATCGCGGACTTCAGGATATTCGTCAAATAATTGCCGCCGCTGATTTGCCGCCGGCGGTCCGCGCCATGAGTCTGCAAGTTTTTGAAAATCTGGCCCGGGCGGAAGCGCGAGTGCATGGGGTGACGCCGGAGGAAATTCATTTTCACGAAGTCGGCGCGGTGGATTCCATCGTGGATATCGTGGGAGCTTGCCTGGCGCGCGAGTTGCTTGGCGTAGAAGCGGTTGCCGTCGGCCCCCTGCCGTTGGGTAGCGGCACGGTCCGCTGCGCTCATGGGATACTGCCTGTGCCTGTGCCGGCCACCGTGGAGCTGCTCAGGGATTTTCCCACTATTCCTACAGATGAGCCATTTGAATTGGTGACACCTACCGGAGCGGCGCTGCTAACTACTTGGCGCTCCCTGTCGCGGCCGCCAGCCGGTTATATTCGGCGAGTCGGCTACGGTTTCGGACATTCGCAACTCCATAGACGCCCAAATTTACTGCGCGCCGTATTGCGTGAAACTACAGTCGCTATGGATGATGCCTTGGAGGAATCGCTGGAATTGCAGTGTAATCTCGATGATGCCTCTCCCGAATTAATTGGAGCGTTGACCGAGCGGATTTTACAACGGGGTGCGCTGGATGTTTTTCTTACACCGGTGCAGATGAAAAAACAACGGCCGGGAGTTTTATTAACGGTTTTATGCCGGCCGGAACAGCGCTTGGATATGCTGGATGAAATTTTCCGTGAAAGCACGGCGTTCGGCGTGCGGGAGCATAGCGTCCGGCGCACCGTCCTGGCGCGCCGGTACGCCCAAGTCGCCACGCCTTACGGCCCGGTACGGGTCAAAATCGGCGTCCGGCACGGCCGTGATATCAAGGCGGCGCCGGAATATGAAGACTGTCGCGCTATTGCAGAACGACAGCATGTGCCGCTGCCCGCTGTCTATGCTGCGGCCTGGGGCGCTGCGGCAAAACTTATATCAGCTGAAAAATCTCCCGCCGACGATTAAACCTTAATTTTCCCCCATTCATCTTCCGTGCCAGCAATGGCAATATAATCCCGTCTTCGCTGGGTGTCACCATCATATCTTGTGTTTCACTAGCGACATAATGTCGCTAATTTACACACTTGACAATCCTACGTAGCGACATAATGTCGCTTTTGCGTATATGTGGTTTTTCTGTAAATAGTTGGTTTTGATGGGATAATGAAAACAACAGGGTTCTGGCATGATAATTGCTGTTATATTATATTGAAATTTGGGAGATCAACTCTCAGATGGTTAATAGGAGGGTTAAGTTATGTTGTTCAACAGCATGTATGGGTTAGGTCCGTTCAGTGACTTCAGGCGTTTGCAGCGGGAAATGAACCGGCTGTTTGACGGATATGGAACTGATATAGATGAGTTTCCGGCTGTTAATGTCTGGAGTGGGCAAGATGAGATAGTGGTAACGGCTGAGGTTCCGGGGGTGGACCCTAAAGATCTGAGCATCAACGTCAACCAAGATATTTTGACGTTGGAAGGCAAGCGCCAAAGCGAAGATTTGCAGGAAGGTGTGGTCTGCCATCGTTGTGAGCGTGGGCAGGGCAGTTTTTCACGCAGCCTGCGACTGCCGTTCGAGATTGATGCTGAAGGCGTGAAAGCACGGCATAAATTGGGCGTGCTGACTATCAAGCTGCCGCGTGCGGAAGCTGGAAAGCCTAGAAAAATCGCCATCAGCGCGGAAAAATAATCGCAGCACAATAGGAGGGAAATATTATGGACAAAGCTAAAGCAAAAAATCTTCCGGCAGAGCGTTCGTCTGTGACGCAAGCGGAGATGACGCGTGATTTGCCGGTGTTTACACCGGCGGCCGACATCTACGAGAAGGATGATGCCTTGCTGGTGGTTTGCGATATGCCTGGAGTGCCTGAGAATGCCGTTGACATTGATCTTGAAGATGATGTCTTGGCGATCACCGGGCGTCAGGAGGATCAGTCCCAGAAAGATTGCCAACTGGTTTACCGTGGATATCCCACAGGTATTTACCGGCGGGTTTTCACACTGGCGACGGATATTGATCGCGAGAAAATCAAGGCGCGCTTGGTCAATGGTGTCTTGAGTATTACGCTGCCCAAGGCGGAATCGGCCCGGCCGCGTAAGATTAAGGTTGAGACTGCTTAACTTAAGAACGGCATTTGAAATTCAGGAAACTGCCGGTATTAAGTTTAATAAAATCCGTGTTGCCGTCCCTTTGGGCGGCAACACGGATCAATTACTATAAAAGAGGAGGATCAAATGAAAAAAAGCTCACGAATGACGCCATGGCGCCGTAAATCATCCGATTCGGAAGATTCGTTCGCGCCTTGCGCCGGGTTGGAAGTTCTGCGGCGGCAAATCAACGATCTGTTCGATAACGTTTTTGAGGGGCGTGGCAGCCGGCAACTACCCATGCTCTTCGACGACCAGTGGAGTACTCTGCCGAAGTTGGATGTGGCTGAAACCGATAAGGCAGTGGAAGTTGTTGTTGAGTTGCCTGGTATGGACGAAAAAGATGTTCAGGTGACTCTCGATGGAAGGATACTCCGCGTCTGTGGTGAGAAAAAAACAGAATCTGACAAGCAAAAGAAAAACTACTGCATGTCGGAGTTGAACTATGGGCGTTTTGAGCGGGTAATTCCGCTGCCGACAGAGGTGGATCACAGCAAGGCTAAAGCTGTTTTTAAGAAAGGTGTTTTACGCCTGAATTTACCAAAAGCCGCGGAGGATAAGCCGGATCGCAAACAGATTGCCATTGAGTCGGATTAATGTTATCTTGCCGGGCAATGCGGAACGACAATTCTTAAAACAAGTGAAGATTGCGTGTGCGGCAGCCGGAGTTCGGTGTTTCAGCGGACGCTGACTCCGGCTTTATTTTACCGGCAGTACAGTCATGACTCTGGTTTTAGATACAGGCATTTTGATGGAGTTGAGGAATACCTGACATGGCAGATAAGAATGAGTATAAAAATAAATTGACGAATGAGAATGGACCTGCGTCTGATCCCGCGCCTGTGCCTGTAGTATCTGATTCGGATGCAGTGTCGGAATTGGAAATACAGCCGGATACTCCACCGCAAGCGGCGGCCGATGGCGTTGCCGTTCCGGAAGATGATGCAGCACGCCTGCGTGACCAATTATTAAGACTGCAAGCGGATTTTGACAATTATCGTAAACGCGTGATCCGTGACGATTCTAACCGCGCGCGCCGCGCCACGGAAAAACTGATTGGCAATTTACTGCCGGTATTGGACCATTTCGAGATGGGATTGAAGGCGGCGCAATCGCACTTGCCGACTGCCGTATATGATGGGCTGGCGCTGGTACAAACCCAGTTGCTGGATGTCTTGAAAAAAGCCGATGTAGTTCCAGTTGTGGCGACTGGTGCGGTTTTTGATCCGCAATGCCATGAATGTATTGCACATCTGCCATCACAGGATTTTGCCGAAGGGATGGTTATGGATGTCAACCGCAATGGATATTGGTTAGGCGATTATCTGTTGCGCCCGGCACAGGTTGTAGTCTCCAGCGGCATGCCGGAGACGGAAACCGATCTGGAGGATGACGCCGGTGAGTCGCAGGATGCATCGGACTGAGCGTCGCTGGCTCGCCTATATAATCAGGAATTGCGTTGGACTTAATTCAGGAGAAAAATCATGTATGCAATGAAACCAAATCGTATATTTCTAGCGGCGGTTGCGACTTTATGGGTATGCAGCGCTTGTATCGGCGCGGAATCCAAATTGCCGGAACCGATAAAACTCGAACAGCCGGATTTGACGCGCGGCCGACCGTTAATGCAAGCGCTTAAGGAGCGCCAATCTCGTCGCAAAATGGATAAGCGTCCTTTGTCGCATAAGGATTTAAGCGATTTGCTCTGGGCGGCCTTTGGTGTTAATCGGCCGGATACCGGCAAGCGCACTGCTCCATCGGCGGTGAATTGGCAGGAAATTGACGTTTATGTAGCGCTGCCCGAAGGCCTTTTTATTTACGATGCTGCCGCCCATCAACTGCAGCCGGTTTCCGGTAAAGATTTCCGACCGTTGACAGGCAAACAACTGTTTACTGCTCGTGCGCCGGTAGTCTTGATCTACGTGGCGGATTTGGCCCGGATGACTCGTGGCGATGCCGAAACCAAAGCGTTTTATTCCACTGTGGATACTGGATTCATCAGTCAAAACGTTTACCTGTTCTGTGCTTCGGAAAATCTGGCCACAGTGGTGCTGGGTAGCGTGGATAAAGAGGGCTTAGGCCGTGCTATGGGGCTACGCCCGGAGCAGCAGGTAATCCTGACGCAGCCGGTGGGATACCCATCCAAGTAACCGGCACGGCCTTTAAACGTTGGACCGAGCCGCCACCCGGCATAATCGGATAAGCAGCATTTCCATAAGCAGCGCAGGCGGCGTCCGGCTGGAAACCAGTTGCTGGCGCACTGTCAGAATTTGACGGAGCGCTTTAAGTAAAGCGTCATGACTGAAGTCGGCTGCCTGTTGTGCCAGAATATTGCGCGTATATGGGTTGGCCATCCGGCGGTCACCATCGAAGATTCCGGCCAACTGCGGCGGTAATGATCCGCCGCCATACGTCTTGCCGCCCTTAGGATTAATCCATCCGTTTTGTACGGCTTCTTGGAGGATTAACAAGTAGCGAAATCGCGTTTCCAGGGTATTAACCAGACGAATCGGGTCTTCCCGTTGAAAAAGCAGCCGCCGCAGAATGATCAGCGCTTCGCGTAAATTGCCTTGGACTACAGCGTCCTCCAAATCCCAGACGAAATAGTCGCGAGTGGTGGAGACAACGGCAGCGATATCCTCCGGCGCCACCTGTTTGCGGTCTCCCATGTAAACAGATAGTTTTATGACTTCCTGGTGCAGTTGGCGCGTTTCAGCGCCAACGCGGCGCACGAGTGTTGCCACAGTTGCAGGATCGGCTGACAATCCGACTTGCCGCAGTTCTCGGGTTGCATGCGCCAACGATGCCTCCTGGCGGCGCCAGGGCTTAGGTGTTTCCTGTTGCAACACGGCGCCGTGCTTGGCAAATGCATCGGTCAGGGGAGACTTGGCCGGCGCTTCGGCGGCAGTGATGATTAAATGCTGCTCCGGTGGCAAACCGGCGGAGATAATGGCAGCCAATTCAGTTACTAGCGGCACGACATCCTTGCCACGGCTGATGGTTTTATCACTCAAGAATGACGCATTCCGCGCCCAGACAAGGCGGCGCGCGGCGAACATGGTTGGCATGCGCAAGGCTTCCAGTAAACGTCGTAAGACTGCGGCGGCCTCAGCGACCGTCTCAGCTTCGGCATCAAAAGTTTCCAAACCGAATTCCTGTTCGGCTGTTGGCAGCAAACGGTTGATTTGTTCGCGCGCCACGGTGTCCAACAGGTAGTCATCACCGCCGGTTATAAGGTATGCCTGACGGTCGTTGGCGGGGTGGGGCGGGGTAGCGGTCGCACTGGTGGTTTTGGCGCGTTTTGCAACCATTTGATAAATATCCTTGCCGTAATCGGTGTTTAATGATAAAAGCAACGGTCAGTTTAGCAAAAAAAAGCGTATTAGCAAGTTGATACTGATATGCAACGTATTTGGGCGCCTTGGCGCATGGAGTATATTTTGAAATCCAAACAATCGGGGTGTTTCCTGTGCGAAATCTTGCATGGTGACGCCGACCGGGAAAATTTAGTGTTGTATCGCGGACAACATTGCGCGGTCTTATTAAATCGCTACCCATATAATAATGGGCACCTGATGGTGACGCCTTACCGCCATGTGGATGCAGTGGAAAGTATGCGGTCAGACGAGCACCAAGAGATGCTGGGGTTAACGGGCAAGGCATGTGTCTGGCTGCGGCAGATTATGCGTCCGGATGGATTTAACATCGGAATCAACCAGGGTACGGCTGCCGGCGCCGGTTTGAAAGATCACATTCATTTGCATATCGTCCCTCGCTGGAACGGCGACACGAATTTTATGCCGGTGCTGGCGGACGTTAAGGTAATCCCTCAATCACTGGATGAGTTATGGGAGCGTTTAGCGCCGGTCGCTCAGACGCCGCTGGAAACCAATTGATATGCGTACCATCATCCATAATTCCAAAGCCGGCCTGATGCGCTACGGTATCCGCGAAATCGTGGAACTATCCGGTGATCTGGAGCGGCTCAATCCTGGAATGAAATTTTTCTGGGAAAACATCGGCGATCCAGTTGCCAAGGGCTGGCCGGTGCCGGAGTTTGTCCGCGACATTCTTTGTGATTTGATCAACCGAAAAACGGAAGCGGCCTTCAGCTATACACACTCACGCGGCAACCTTGAAACGCGTAATTGGGTAGCGGCACAATCCCGGCAGATGGTGCCATCCGGTAAATTGGACGCTGAACACGTGGTTTTTACCAACGGACTGGGTGCAGGCATCGGGATTTTTTACCGCATGTTGGAGCAGGGCGCAAGAATCATTCAACCCAATCCAGGCTATCCAGCGCATATTTCCAGCGAGCGATTTCCCTCTGGCAGCGCTTCTGTCGGATACCGCTTGGATCCACAACGAGGTTGGCAACCTGATCTGGATCACTTGGAGTCGCAAATCAAGCGGCATCCGGAAGCTGTGGGTATCCTCTTGATCAACCCTAACAATCCCACCGGCGCGGTGTACGGCGTTGATGTTTTGCAAGCGGTTGTGCAAATGGCAGAACGCCACGGGTTGCTTTTGATTTCGGATGAAGTTTATTTCCGCATGATATTTCCTCCATTACGCTACGTGCATATTACGGAATTGGCAAATGGCCGTGTGCCCTTAGTGGTTATGCGGGGCTTGTCTAAAGATGTGCCCTGGCCGGGAGCGCGATGCGGCTGGCTGGAATTTCACAACACCAATCTGAGCCGGTCGTTTGCGGCATTTTTCGATAGTTTCAAACAGGCTATGATGCTCGAAGTTTGCGCCACCACATTGCCGCAGATGGCGCTGCCGCGGATTTACAACCACCCTGACTATGCCGCATGGCTGACGGAATACATTGCCGGTTTGCAGGAGGCCGGCAATCATATTTACAATATTTTGTCGGCCTGCCCCGGTGTGTTGGTCAACCCGATTCATGGCGCGTTTTATATGATGCCGCTTTTTAAGGAAGGCGTGCTTAATTCACGTCAGACGTTGCCTATTTCCAATACAGCGGTGCGCCAACATATCGAGCGGCTGACATCTGATCCGAATCTGCCGCTTGACAAGCGGTTTGCATTTTACTTGCTGGCAGCCACCGGCATTTGTGTTGTGCCGGCATCGGATTTCGAGTCGCCCTGGCCGGGCTTCCGCATTACCACTCTCGACCGTGAGTCCAGCCACCGCGTTGAAGTTTATCGCACACTATCGCAGGCAATCGGTCAATATCTGGCATCCGCCTGATCGGCGGCATTGGCGCCGACATACCGCGTTCAATATGATTTGGACAAAAAATACACGGCAAAAGGAGTGTATGCTGTAAGGATGAAGGATGAAGGATGAAGGCGGAGGGAATAGGAAGGATGAAGGATGAAGGATGAAGGATGAAGGCGGAAGGATGAACCGCCAAGACGCCAAGAAAAGGAAGGATGAAGGGGGACGGAAGGGGCTCACACGAAGACGCAGAGAACACGGAGGTGCAGAAAGAGATTAGCCACAAAGATGCACAAGAAGCACAAGATTTTCAGATTATTAACGCATGCCGCGCTGACCGGCATCTGCCGGTCTGGCGGATCGGTGGACACCCGGGTACACGAATTAATTCGCGTATCAGGGTGTCAGCCGATCCGCCCATGCTATTCTGGTCAGCCGGTATCTCGGTTAAAATCTGCGTTAATCTGCGATTTCTTTCTTGGCGTTTCTTGGCGCCTTGGCGGTTCAATTTCTCTGTTGTCCCTTGTGCTGCTTGTGCATCTTTGTGGCTAAATAAACATTCATCCTGTGGGATGATGAGGCTGGTTTGAATTTATGACTTGGCAATGGATTAAACGATTATCTAAAAAGAACCGGCGCCGGCGAACGACTAAACCCCGCGGCACTGAGCCGCCAGTTGTGCGCATGTGGGAGCGCCCCGGATTCGGCGTTTTTGCCTGGGGGCTGATCTGGTTGACGGTAATGACTTTACGAGTCTTGGATTTTCCGGAGTTTCCCGCTGGGATTGAGCCGGACAAGCCGGCGCCGGCAACTATACGAGCGGCTATTGATTTTGATGGTCCGGCTGACATCGAAGTAGTACCGGCCGGTCAGTTACTTGCCGTGCGTGGCGCCATCCTCACCGTGAAAGATGTGGATGTATTGCGGTCATATCGCCACGCCTTGCAGACCCACCCGGGGCGCACACAATGGCTGGTGCGCCGTGTAGGCGATGGGGTGCTGCTGCTGTTGACCGTGATTGCAGCGGCGTTTTTTCTGAATCTGGCGGCGCCTGTGTCCAATGCCGAAAACAACCGCCGAGTGCTGCTGCTGTGGGTGTTGACACTTTTCACCTTGACGCCTGTGGCAAGGTTGTTGATAGCCGGACGGATTGCGGCGTGGCCGGGCTCCGGCGATGTGGCTTTTATACTGCCGGTGGCGCTGGCGCCTATGTTGTCCGCAATTTTACTGGGTCCGGTGCCGGCGGCGGTAACAGGTGTATGGACCGCCTTGGCGGCAGCGGTTTTAGCTGATTACAGTCTGCCAGTTTTTATTACCGGCGCTTGTCAGGGACTGCTTGTCGTAGGTTGGGCACACCGTGCGCGTACGCGTTTGGCGATTTTTCGACTGGGGCTGATGGCTGGAGCGGCCGGCATGGTGTGTGCCGCTGGATTTGGGCTGGTCGGCTATAGTTTGGGAGAAGTTTTGTTACGAAATTGTATTTTCAGTCTGACCGGCGGCTTATTGGCTGCACTGGCAACACTGCTCCTGCTGCCCTTGTTGGAGTTGATGTTTAAAATTGCCACGGATATTTCTTTACTGGAACTGGCCGACATGGAGCACCCGCTTTTGAAACGACTGGCTATGGAGGCGCCCGGCACCTATCAGCATAGCCTGATGGTGGCGAATCTTGCTCAAGCCGGCGCCGTGGCGGTAGGAGGCAACGCCTTGCGCGCCCGCATCGCCGCCTATTTCCACGATATAGGTAAATTGGTAAAGCCGGACTTTTTCGCGGAGAATATCAGTTTTCGCGGCAATCCACACGATGACCTGACTCCACGCATGAGTTGTTTGGTGATCATCTCCCATGTCAAGGAAGGTGTCAGCCTGGCGTTGCGCCACAAGTTGCCACAGCCGGTGCTGGACGGCATTGAACAACATCACGGCACGGGCATGGTTTCATTTTTCTACCATAAGGCCGCCAGTAACGCTCCGAGCTCCGGCCAAGCGCTACCCGCGCCAGACGATTTCCGGTATCCCGGACCCAAGCCACAAGCGCGTGAAACCGCGGTGTTGTGTCTGGCCGATTCCATTGAGGCCGCCTCACGCTCACTGCCAAAGATCACTCCGTCTAGTATCGAAGGGTTGGTGCGGGATATTATGGAAGAACGACTGCGCGACGGGCAGCTGGATGAATGCGACTTGACCATGGCGCAGCTGCATAAATTACAACGCGTTTTTGTCTTCACCTTGACCAATATGCTGCATGGGCGGATTTCTTATCCTACTACTGATGAAAATCGAAATAAATTGGAACCAAACTACGCAACGGATCAACACCAGCCGGGTGCGGAAGTTGATGCAATACCTGATGGAACAAGCCGCGCGCCTTAATCCGCATCGGAAATGGCAGTCAGTTTCTGTGGTATTGCTGGATGATGCCGGAATCTCGCGCATCAACCGCCTTTATCTTGATCGTGAACATGTGACGGACGTCATTAGTTTTGCTACGCCCACAGTGGTGCCCGCTGATGGTTGGCAGGGTGAAATTTTCGTCAATGTGCAGCGCGCTTGTGAAGTAGGGGAAGGACGTCGCGGCGGCGCTCAAGACGAGTTGGCGCTGTATCTGGCACATGGGGTGGATCATCTGACCGGCAGCGGTGATTACACACCAGCCGACCAGAAACGCATGCGGCGCCGGGAACTGCGCTGGCTGGCTGGCGCGCGCGCTAAGGGGTTATTGGGGCGTTTGTTAATTTTTGATTGACCTATGCTCTCGGCTTGTGATATTAGTAAAGGTCTTTTGTGTCATGCACCCGTGGTGAAATTGGCATACACGCAAGGTTCAGGTCCTTGTGGCCGCAAGGCCGTGGAGGTTCAACTCCTCTCGGGTGCACCATTTTCAGGTCGCCGCTTTGATGCTGTCTGCAACCGCGATTTTTCCCCGCCGCCCCATGAGATAGATTTTTAGCCACAAAGATGCACAAGCAGCACAAGGGACAACAGAGAAATTGAACCGCCAAGGCGCCAAGAAACGCCAAGAAAGAAACCGCCGATTAACGCAGATTTTATCGGAGATACCAAATGATCCTGATGGCAGACTGCGCTGTCCGCTACGCGGACATGGATCGGCGGATACCCGGATACACGAATTAATTCGCGTATCTGGGTGTCAACCGATCCGCCAGACCGGCAGATGCCGGTCAGCGCGGCATGCGTTAATAATCTGAAAATCTTGTGCTTCTTGTGCATCTTTGTGGCTAATCTCTTTCTGCACCTCCGTGTTCTCCGCGTCTCCGTGTGAGCCCCTTCCGTCCCCCTTCATCCTCTCTTTTTCTTGGCGTCTTGGCGGTTCATCCCTTCATCCTTCATCCTTCATCCTTCATCCTTCCTATTCCCTCCGCCTTCATCCTTCATCCTTCATTTTTTTAAGTCCACTGATTTTGATTCTTGCAAACCATTTGTTAAAAGATACAATGTTTCAATTTCCGTCGGTTTACCAGTATGTACGCAGGAGGGACGAAAATCATGCATTTTATTGTTTGCATTAAACAGGTGCCGGATACGGCGGATGTCAAAATTGACCCCAAAACCAACACCTTGATTCGTGAAGGTGTGGCATCCATTATTAACCCATTTGACATGTACGCCATTGAAGAGGGTGTACGCCTGAAAGAAAAAATGGGAGGGAAGGTGACCGTCCTGACTATGGGGCCGCCCCAGGCGGACAGCGCGCTGCGTGAGGCGATTTCCATGGGAGTGGATCAAGCCATTCTGCTTACGGATCGCGCCTTTGCCGGCAGCGACACTTGGGCTACCAGCTATACTTTATCTATGGCCTTGCGCAAGATTGGCGATTTTAATCTGGTACTGTGTGGCAAACAGGCGTCAGACGGCGATACGGCGCAGGTTGGTCCAGGCATTGCCGCCCATTTGGATTTGCCGCAAATAACGTATGTCCGCCGCATTGAGGAAATCACTGCCGATCGTATTGTTGCAGAACGGATGCTGGAAGACGGATCCGAGGTTATCGAAAGCCCACTGCCTTGTGTCTTGACTGTGGTAAAAGAGATCAATGAACCGCGTTTGCCGTCGCTTAAAGGCAAAATGGCCGCGAAAAAGGCTGAAATTATCCAATGGAAGGCAGCGGATTTGAACTGCGATGCCGACCATTTAGGCTTGAACGGTTCGCCGACAAAGGTGGTTAAAATTTTCAACCCGCCACCCCGTGGCGGCGGCGAGGTGTTTACCGGCGAGCCTGCGGAAATTGCCGCAAAGCTTGTTGAAAAACTCAAAGATGCCGTGATCGCGGCGGGAGTGTAAAATTTTTATTACAGAAGGAATTAATGGCATGGACCCGATTATTGTTATTGCGGAAAAATGCGTGGGTTGCGGTCTCTGCGTCAAGGCTTGTCCATTTGGCGCCATCAGCTTGGTAGAACGCAAGGCGGTTATTGATGTGCCCAAGTGTAATTTATGCGGCGCATGCGTCGAAGCCTGTAAAAAATTTAATGCAATCGAAATACGAAAGGTTGATGCGCCGCAGCAGGACTTTAGCGCTTATCGCGATGTATGGGTGTTCGCCGAGCAAAAAGACGGCGTGATCCAGTCCATCACTTACGAATTGTTGGGTGAAGGGCGCAAGCTGGCGGATGCGTTGAAGATGTCGCTCTGTGCTGTCCTGATAGGTGATAAGGTGCAGGAGTCTGTGAAGGATCTGACGCAACATGGCGCGGATAAGGTTTACCTTATTGATCGCCCGGAACTGGCGTATTTCCAGGATGAACCTTACGCCGCCGTGCTGGTGGAGTTGATTCGGCGGCATAAGCCGACGATCCTGCTTTGTGGCGCAACCACCATCGGCCGCAGCTTGGTTTCACGCGTAGCAGTGCCGATTAATGCTGGATTGACTGCTGATTGCACGGGCTTAGCGATTGATCCGGAAACCGGCAATCTGTTGCAAACCCGTCCAGCCTTCGGCGGCAACATCATGGCCACCATTATTACTCCGAATCATCGCCCGCAGATGGCAACAGTGCGCCATAAAGTCATGAAAGAAGCTGTGGCGATTCCGGGACGCACCGGCGAAACTGTGGTGGAAGAGATCGCCGCCGAACTCTTGCGATCGCGGACACGCCGCTTGCGTTTCGAGTCTGAACACGATACCACAATGAATATCGCTGAGGCGAATATCATTGTTTCCGGCGGCCGCGGACTGCAAGCGCCGGAAAACTTTGCCTTAGTACGTGAGTTGGCGGAAACGCTCGGAGCTGGCGTTGGCTCTTCCCGTGCAGCGGTAGATGCGGGTTGGATTCCCTATTCTCATCAGGTCGGCCAGACTGGTAAGACGGTCTGTCCTAAGATTTATATCGCCTGTGGTATAAGTGGACAAATTCAACATTTGGCGGGAATGTCATCCTCCGATATTATTGTTGCTATCAATAAGGATAAGGATGCGCCGATTTTCAATGTGGCGACTTACGGTTTGGTAGGGGATCTGTTTAAAATTCTGCCAATGCTGACGAGCGAGTTTAAAAAAATACTGAAGCGATAATGACTGTCCCGTCTGATGAGTTCCCGCGGGTAGCCTTAGTTCATGACTGGTTGACCGGCATGCGTGGCGGCGAACGCGTACTGGAAATCCTGTGCCGGATGTTTCCCGCCGCGCCGATTTACACTTTGGTTTATTCCCCAGAGTCAGTCTCGGAGCTGATCCGCAACCGGGAGGTGCATGCCTCTTTTCTGCAGCGCGTTCCCGGCATCGCGCGCCGGTATCGTTGGTTTCTGCCGGCGTTTCCCGCTGCAGTGGAGCGATTGTGTATCGCGCCGGTGGATATAATCATCAGCGCCAGCCATTGTGTAGCCAAAGGCATTAAGCCCCCTCCCGGAGCACGTCACTTGTGTTACTGTTTCACCCCCATGCGCTATGCTTGGGTGTTTTATGAAGAATATTTTGGGCGCAATCCCTTTAAACAAGCGCTGTTCAAACCGGTGCTGGCGGGTTTGCGCCGCTGGGATTTAAATGCCTGCAGCCGCGTTGACCGGTTCGTTACACTCAGTCAGCATGTGCGCGAACGCATTCAGCGCTTTTACGGACGTGAAGCCGATGTGGTCTATCCGCCGGTCAATACGGAATACTGGACTCCACCACCGGACGGCGCTGGGGGAAATGGCGGGTACGATCTAGCGGTTTCCGCATTGGTGCCATATAAGCGCTTAGACTTGGCGGTGCGCACTTATGCGGCGTCCGGCGCGCCATTAAAAATTGCCGGCGTTGGCACGGAATACCATGCTCTCCGAAACTTGGCCGGTGCCAGCCCTAATATCAAATTTCTGGGGCGAGTGTCGGATGCGGATTTACGCGAATTATATCGCGGCTGCCGTGCTTTAATTTTTCCGGGGGAAGAAGACTTTGGATTGGTGCCGGTGGAAGCGCAGGCATGCGGGCGGCCGGTAGTGGCCTTCGGCAAAGGTGGCGCGGCCGAAACAGTACAAGATGGTGTGACCGGTGTGCTGTTTCACGAACAAACGCCTGCGGCGCTCCAAGCCGCCGTGGATAGATGCGCCGGAATCCAGTGGGACTCATCTGCCATTTGCCGCCATGCCGGGCAATTCAGCGAAGCGAATTTTATCGCCGGCATGCGTCGGGAAATTCAGCTTGCTCTAGCCCAATCGCAATCGCAAAGTTGATGCCGTTCATTTAAGCAAGGCATTGATGGAAGCCGCTGCCCGCCGGCCTTCGCCCATGGCCAAGATAACTGTGGCGGCGCCTAACACAATATCTCCACCGGCAAATACCCGCGGGATAGATGTCTGGCCGTTTTCATCCACAATGATGTTACCCCATTTGTTGGTTTCCAGTTGTGGGGTAGTCTGTTTGATCAAGGGGTTGGAATCGTTGCCGATGGCAACAATCACCGTATCCACATCCATCATGAACTCGCTGCCTTTGATTTCCACTGGACGGCGCCGCCCCGAACTGTCAGGTTCGCCAAGTTCATAGCGTAGGCACTCCATACCGGTCACGCGGCCGTTTTTATCACCGCGGATGCTTTTGGCATTTTGCAACAGGTGGAAGATAACGCCCTCTTCCTTGGCGTGAGCAACTTCTTCCACACGCGCCGGCATTTCCTTCTCTGTACGGCGATAAACGATATGCACTTCCTCGGCGCCTAAGCGCACTGCGGTGCGCGCGGCGTCCATGGCGACATTGCCACCACCTAGTATGGCCGCCTTGCGTGACCGGTAAATGGGAGTGTCGGCACGCTCGGTATCGTATGCGCGCATCAGGTTGGCGCGTGTCAGATATTCATTGGCCGAAAATACGCCAACAAGGTTTTCGCCTGGAATATTCATGAATTTAGGCAGACCGGCGCCCGTTCCAATGAAGACAGCGTCAAAACCGTCTTTTTCCAATAAATCGTCAAGCTTGCGTGTGCGGCCGACAACGAAATTGGTCACAATTTGCACCCCCATGGTACGCAGGGTGTCAATCTCCATATCTACAATTTGTTTAGGCAGGCGGAATTCTGGGATGCCGTAAAGTAAAACCCCGCCCGGCCGGTGGAAAGCCTCAAACATGGTCACGGCATGTCCGGCGCGCCGGACATCCGCCGCTACCGTAATACTGGCCGGACCGCTGCCGATGATGGCTACTTTGCGTCCTGTTTCCGGCTGAACTGCCGGCGCCTCATGGCGGCCACCAGCACGTTCCCAATCCGCTACAAACCGCTCCAAGCGTCCAATGGCGACAGACTTTTCGGGATCCTTAAGCGAACGCCCGACGGTACATGGCGCTTGACACTGTGTTTCCTGTGGGCAGACTCTCCCGCACACCGCCGGAAGCAGGCTGTTTTGCTTGATAATATCAATCGCGGCTTGGAAATCTCCGTCGGCGACAGCTTGGACAAAGCTCGGGATGTTAATTCGCACAGGGCAACCGGCGACACAAGGCGCATTTTTACATTGCAAACAGCGCATAGCTTCCAGACGCGCCTGCTCAGGGGTGTAGCCTAAGGCTACTTCCTGGATGTTTTTGCGCCGGACGACCGGATCCTGTGTTGGCATTACTTGGGGTGGGATAGCCAGACGTTCTTTAACCGTGAGCGTACGGTTTAAAGCTAACAGTCGTTCCAGTTCACGGCGGGCATCCGCCGCCAGTTCTTCAGGGGATTTATGCATGGCGTTTGTTATACGAGTTAAGGGTTATTGGTTTGTTTTGCATGTATGGCTTCGTCCAAGTGGCACTGATGGTGCGCTTTTTCTTCCTGCGGACGGTAAGCTGACAGACGTTGTATCATATTGTCGAAATCCACTAAGTGTCCGTCGAATTCCGGTCCGTCAACACAGACAAATTTAGTGGTGTTGCCGACAGTAACACGACAGCCGCCGCACATCCCCGTGCCATCTACCATGATGGTGTTCAGGGAAACGACTGTCGGAATTTTAAATGGACGGGTGGTTTCGGCGCAGAACTTCATCATAATCGGCGGACCAATAGCTATTGCCAAGTCGGGGGGCGGGTCGCGCCGGCATATTTCACCAAGCGGCTCTGTGACCAATGCCTTGCGGCCTTTGCTGCCGTCATCGGTACAGATGATGATTTCATCCGCCAGAGCGGTCATTTCCTGTTCCATAATTAATAAGTCTTTGGTGCGTGCGCCAAGAATCAGAATCAGACGATTGCCGACTTCTTTCATAGCGCGGGCAATGGGGTGGAGTGGGGCGACGCCGATACCGCCGCCGACACCGACAACCGTGCCGAATTTCTCAATGTGAGTGGGGCGCCCCAGCGGTCCAACCAGGTTGGCGATGGAAGCGCCGACCGGTAAATCCGCCAACAAGTGAGTGGAACGGCCGACTGTTTGAAAAATTAGTGTGATGGTCCCCTTGCTTTTGTCATAATCGGCAATGGTTAATGGGATACGCTCGCCAAAATTAGTGTCAAGTTGAACAATGACGAATTGACCGGGTTGGCGCGCGGCGGCGATCAGAGGCGCTTCCACCTCAATACGGAATACTTCGTCGGCAAGTTGCTGCTTGGAAATGATTTTATTCATAGTTGTTCGCTCGTAATATTAATGCGTCACTCTTATCCATAAAATCCATATTTTTGCCAGATTCACTGACTGCCGTCAATCCAAAACATTATCCAAAAACATCTGGAATTTCGACACGCAGCACCTTTGCCGCTTATGAATCAAGGGAAAAACTCACCCAGGCTAGGGCCGCGGCTGCTTGCAGCCAACCGCATAATATGGCTGGATATGTTTTTATGTGCGTCATCCAGTGTGTTCAAAAAAGCGCTGCAAGACATAGTTTCTGTGCCGACCGCAGCCGCGGCGTCTGCGATCATACGGTCGGAGGTCACCACTAAGATGTTGGACGGGCACGGATCGGCGGTAATCATGGCTTCAATGGTGGCATCGGCTGACATTCCGGCGGGAGTGAAAGTCTCTTCGACAAAAGTTTTGCAGGGTTCTATCATGGCGGAATGCAAGGCGCCGTCAAATACCAGCGTGATGCGTGGCGTCAGAGTTCCAGCGGATTGTTCCAAGAGACGTATTAACGCCGAACGGCGTGCAGCAATATCATTGCCGCCGTCTTGACGGTAGAGGAGGTTGTATCCGTCAATAATAATCCATTTGGTCATGAGTACGGGCGCCGAATTGTATTTTATGTTTGCTAAAATGCCAGTTATTATATTATATTTTCAAGGGTTTGCAATAATTCCGTGGGTTGTTTGAAATATCCCAAAAGGGGTGCAAATGGAAGCGAAGCCAAGAATAGTCATCGTAGCGCCGGTGTTCAATGAAATTGACTGCTTGCCGGAGTTTTGTAGTCGAATTGAGACGGTGATGAACACTCAGTCATGTGAATACCAGATATTATTTGTGGATGACGGTAGTAAGGACGGCTCGGCGAATTGGCTGCTGGAACGGGAAAAAACCGATCCACGGGTTAAAGCGTTGCTGCTCTCCCGTAATTTTGGGCATCAGATTGCCATTACTGCCGGTCTGGACCATGCTGATGGCGATGCCGTTATCATTCTCGATTCCGACTTACAGGATCCCCCTGAAACTATCCCGGATTTGTTGTCAAAATGGCGCGAAGGGTATGATGTCGTTTATGCCGTCCGGCGCACTCGTCAAGGGGAGACCTGGCTGAAAAAGTTTTTGGCGGCCGCATTTTACAAAATATTCCGTGCCATGGCCAAAGTTGATGCGCCGTTGAATGCCGGTGATTTTCGTTTATTGGATCGCTGTGCGGTGGATGCCGTAAAGGAATTGCGTGAAACACACCGGTTTATGCGCGGCCTTACCTGTTGGGTCGGCTTCCAGCAGGGTGCAGTGCTGTATGACCGCGATTCGCGCTATGCCGGCAGCACAAAATATCCAGTCTGGAAATCCGCTCGGCTGGCTTTTGACGCTATTACCTCCTTTTCAGCAGCCCCTTTGCGCTGGACCATGGGGTTTGGTTTTTTGATTTGCCTGTTGGCTGGCGCATGGGTTTTGCAAATTATTATTGGGGTGTATCAAGGGCGAAGCGGGATGGTTCAAGGGTGGGCCTCGGTCATCGCCACTGTAATTTTCATGAGCGGAGTACAACTGATTTGTACCGGCATATTAGGCCAGTATCTGGGGCGGACATTCGAAGAGACCAAACGCCGACCGTTATACTTCTTGCGGTCGAAAAATCGTGGGAATGCTGATAAGTGAAATCCGGCCCGGCTGGTCGGATCGGGCGGTATAACAACACGCTAGCCGATAAGTCACTTTATGAGCCATAAATGCTATTATCTTAAAGCTGGCGTGATATGGATCGCAACCGGTTTTTGTAAAAGCGCGCAATGTTTTCATTTCTGCGGAAAAACATATCCGTATTTTGATCATCGTTACAATCTCACCAGATTAAATGAAAGACGTGTTGAAATACCTATAATGATGGATATTTTGAAGTCAAATAGCGGGAAGAACGTACTGGAAATCGGCAATGTTTTGTCACATTATAATAAAACATTGCAACATCAAGTGGTTGATAAATACGAGAAAACCACAAGCAAGCGCTGTATACAAGCAGATGCAGAAACATGTTACTTTGGTCACAAATATGATTTGATTCTTAGCGTATCCACATTCGAACATATTGGGTGGGACGAGACTCCGCGCGATCCGGAGAAAATCAAAAGAACAATTTTACACTTAAGAAGTTTGCTGACAACAGATGGAGAATTAATTTTTACCGCGCCAGTCGGATACAGCCCACCATTGAATCGCTTAATAGATGATGGTGACGACCTTGTTGATCGTTTGTGCTTAAAACGTATTAACGCGATGAATGAGTGGGAAGAAACCGATTGGGAATCAATCCGCAGCGCAAAATTTCATACCCCTTATCCGTTTGCAAACGGGTTAGTGGTTGCGCGCTTGAAGCCAATATCCGCCTCGTAATAACTGCGTTTTTACGCTGCGCAAGTTTGATGCAGTGTAGGGCGGGAAGGAGATCCTGCTCATACATGGAGCCCTTACCACACTTGTCAATACTGCCTGTGCTTGCTAGTATGGCGTGAAGTCAGATTCAAACGTTTCACGCCAACTTAACACCTATGACTGCGCAAAATTCATGAAATTATTTGTAGCGCTGGCAACGGAACAATAAATTTCCCTCCGTTTTGTAAAAAGGCCCGTTCGCGATCTAGAAATTCAGTCATAAAATGCCATGGCATCACAAACAGGTAGTCGGGTTTGCGGCGGCGCATTTCTTCTTCGCTGATGATCGGTATCCAGGTGCCAGCAGTAAACAATCCGAATTTTTGTGGCTGACGTTCCGCAATTGCTTCCATTAAATCTGGCGTGATACCATAATATTGCAAAAGCGTATTGCCTTTAGTGCTTGCTCCATATCCGATGACTTTTTTGCCTTTGTCCACCAACGATGAAAGCAAATCAACTGTTTCCTTTTTAAGTTTGTTGAGACGTCCCATGTAATCTTGATACACATGCGGTTTATCGTACTGTTGCTTTTTTTCAAATGTCAGGGTTGACTGTACGCGGTAGCGCCCGATATCTCTTAAAAACAAAGTCGCGTCTTTACCTCCACAATCCTTTTTGCAGATTATAACACGGAAACTTCCTGAGTTAGTATCATTAAACTCGACATCTAGTATCTCAAGGTCAAATTGATCGAGAAGATATTTGAGAGAAATCAGCGTGTAATACTCAATATGTTCATGGCAAATATTATCAAACGCATTTTGATTGATCATTAAAGGTGTATAGCTTAATTGTAGCACCCAGATCCCTGTGTCATCCAGACACTCCGTTATGTCGGATACAAAAGATTTAGGATCTTCCAAGCCATAAAACATTGCGATTGAAGTGATAACTCTAGCTTTACGCCCGCCGCTAAGATACATAAATCGTTCTTTTGTGAAAAAGTCGGCAGCGTGAGCTTCACAATGTTGTCGTGCTTGGTCGGCAAGATTTTCAGCGGGATCAATTCCAATACGAAAAAGTTTAAGGTCCGACGGGAATTGCTGTAGCAACGTTCCATCATTGCAGCCGATGTCGCATATAATGTCGCCAGGACGTAGCCGTATCCATGCACGTAAGCTTGTCGTCACATCTGAAAGTTGGCGGGTCATTGTATCGTTCGTTCCGGAGCGATACCAATATTGCTGGTAAAGCGGCAGACGATCTACAGAGTCCATCAATTGCAGCAACCCAGATTCAGCGCCGATCCCGATCCGCAGCGGAGCGCGTGGTGCGTTTAAGTCCGGTTTTTTGAAAAAGTTTGAAATATATAAATTCCCCAAGTCTATTACTTGTGTAAGTTCTTTACCGGACAGCCTGCATCTTGTGTGTTGCATAGGTATTCTCCTTTATGAGCGCGTTGTATTGCCTGCGTCATTATAATAATTTACGAGTAATCCAGCGCTTTTGAACCAGCTAAAATTGTCTTTGTATTGGCGCGAGTATTCGGATAAGAGATTGATATTGCCAAATGCCCATTCTATTTTTTCTGCTAACGCCTGCGGTGTTGTATCACAAAGAGCCATTGGATCAACATGTCCTGCAAAAGCATTCGATCCAATAAACGGACGCTCGTACGAGGCGGCATAATTCAGTACGGCACTAACCATTTGAGGAACGATATAGGGAAGAACCACCAAATCGGAAGCGGCAAACAAATAAGGGATGTCATCGTCGGCGACAAATCCAAGATGCTTAATATGTTTATCGGCTGCAATTCTGTTTGAAATGCCTTGATACCATTGCTGGTATTCAGGGGTATTCTTAATGCGCACCGGCTGGCCGCCGCCTATAATCAGCCGATATGAAGACTCCTGCAACATAGCGAACGCATCAAGCAATAAGTCTATCCCTTTGCGCCAATCAATAGTCCCGAAAAACAGTATAACTCGTTCAGTTTCCTTGTATCCAAACTTTTCGCGGCTTACCGCGCGATCTGGAATTGCAACCTCGGTTTCTGTGCCTATGGGTAAAATTTTTATTTTCTTGGGGTTGATATTAATTTCATTTGTGAGTCTATCCATTAGTGTTTGGTGTTGTACCAAAACAATATTTGCGGCAAAGGCAGTTATTTTATAATAAATTTTAAAAACAATCCTAGTGACAAAAAACGGCATCGGCAGGACAGCCTTTTTAACCAAAAGAGGGCTCAGCAGGTCTTTGCCGACTACTTCATGGAAGGTTATAAGTGTGTTTTTTTTCAGTATAAACCTTATAACAAACAACATTAACGGTATAAGTGTAACACTCAGCGGTCCGCCAAACTGATTGAACTCGTGTTGCAGGTGAACAGTCCGTAATGATGGGGTTGATTTGATCGCTTTTATAATTTGAATAAAGCATTTTAGACTTCCTTTTTGCCATACTTCATAAACAGCAATATCGTTATCATCAAATTGAAAAGTGGAATTTCTTTTGCGGTTAGTTAATACGAGGTGTCGTGCTCGTTCACCTTGCGGCAGTGCATGTAGTAAAGACCGCGTATATGCTGCTAACGCACAATGATCCTGGGGTTTTGAATGACTATGTCCTTGGGCAGGGTAAATAGTAATAGTGGCAATTTCTCTAGCCAAGGTGAATTTGCTTGATAATATACATCGCTGTGGCATTGTTTTATGTAATCGTGTTGCTATTTGCAAGCGAATAAAACGGTCTTGTTTCTTATACGACATATGCTAAACTAAACACCTATGCTTTTATATGGTGTAATATCAGCAATTTATCATGCTTGTGCGTTGGTGAAAAGTCAATTAAATTATACGTGTGTATCTTATAAGGTGACTTGGGGTGGGGTACGTAGCTCAACTCTCTTCGGGTGGAGCAAAGGCGCTGATATACAGGCAGTTGTGGAGGCTGCCCGACACTGATTTTGACCCGACGCCAGGCAGAGGATGTTTAACGTAAGCTTGTATCAGATAAATTACGGGCCTCCTGGATGGATCTAATCATGATTGATAGGAGGGGGACGTACAGTCCAAATGCCCCTACAACAATTTGCCATCATTTTTGTACAGGTGAACTTATTATGTGTAAAGTACGACTTAAATCAGCGCGTTTTTTTGTAATGCTTGTCCTGATCATTGCCTTGGCGGCTCTATTTCGGTTATATAATCTCGGCGGTCCAGCTTTTCGCGCCGATACTATGCTTTTCCCGAGAATATGCAACCAGCCGATGCCCGCTTGGTCGCTTTTTTTTACCTGGATACAATTGCTTGGACACACTGCGCAATTCCCGTTTTCAATGGCGTTCACCAAGTTTTTTATTGATTCTTTCCATTTGCCGCCCAGCGCATTTTTCTTACGCCTGCCAAACGCCCTCTTCGGGATTTTAACAGTTGTCGCCATGTATATGCTAGGGCGCCAGTTGGCTGGGCGGCGTTGCGGTTTGTTCCTGGCGCTTTTGTTGGCTGTGAACCCTTTTCATGTGCAGTTGTCGCGTGAAGCTTACTTCTATGCCGCAATGCTGTTGGGCGTGACCTTGCAGACTTGGGGCGCGCTCTTAGTCTGGCGGCGCCGGAATTCACCACGGCAATTTTCCTGGCAGTTTTTTACATTGATGGCGGTTGGCTTTTTCCTTATGACCTACAGCCATGTCTCCGGCTGGTGGGTTGGGGCGCCGATTACTGTGTTTATTGGCTGGACACTTGGACGGCGTGCATACCGTCAACGCAATACGCTTCCTGACTTTTGGAGTTGGCTGGTACCGCTACTGTTAATTGGGGCGCCACTGTTGTTTTTTGACTGGGGTGTGCCTTATTTTCTCACGGATTCGTTAAGCGCAGACACCAAGACTCAAAGTCGGTTGGTTATGGGCGGTGAGTCTGAACCGCTTTTTGTGTTTTTACGACAATTGGCTGGAAGCGCCGCTTGGGGCGTAACAGTGCTGCGTTCATTTTTCCTGATTATTGCTGGGGCTCTTGCTCTGTTTGGCATATTGAGCCGACCAAGACGTGCTCAATGCGGCTGGATTATATTGGCGCTTTTAACGGCCGGATTGGGTATTTATTATCTCACATTTTTGGCTACTGGTGGTTTTGACTATGGTCAGCGCCATGTTGCTTTTGCATTGCCGCTCTATGTCGCATTTCTGGGGTATGGCATTTGGCTGGGGGCTTCGCTCCCATGCTGGCGGCGAGTTGTCAAAAATCCGGTACGGCGGCGTCTGCCGGTATATGCACTGGCACTTACGGCAATTGCTTTAAATATCTATCCCGCATGGGTCGCTACCAAGTTGACCGGTAACCCAACACCTTACAAAGATATCCAGCATTGGTGCAACACGGAATTGCCGCCGGGTACACTGATCCTGTCCGATCGTTGGTTTGAGCCTTGGAATGAATTGCAACTTTACAGTTCTACCAATGTCAGCTTCACTTTCACCATCCCGAATGAACCGCCGGATGTCTATACTGGGCAGAACTGGCGGGCTACGGTTCAGGCGTTTTTCGCAAAATATCCTGATTCAGGCTATCTATATTTTGGGAATTATGATGGGCGTCCGGAGATCGGGCCATGGTCATGGCCAGCAGAATATTTCAAACGCCGGCACGTTTTCACTAACCATGCTGCCATGACGCTACGAAATCTAGGGCTGGCTTATAGGGAAGATTTTTATGAGCCGTTTACGAATCGTGTTGTAATAAGTCTGTTTTATGATACGCGTGAAGATGCATTAATGAAAGCACGCGAATCAGGCAGAGAGATTGCGTTGTTTTACGGGGCAGGGTGGGGGTATGAAAAATTATGGCGGCAATTGAATGATTTTCGTGATTGGCGTGTATTAACCGATCGGGCAGTGCTGGATGTTTATAGCTTAACAGAGCAAAAACGTTCGGCGCGATTGGTAGTGCGTGGGATGGCGATCAATGGCGGAAAACGCGCCATGGGGCCGGGTGGCGTTTATCACGATTTCCGGCACTTGCAGCTTGAGGAATGGGCCTTGCCGCCACTTGAACTCCAGCCAGGCTTAAATCAGATCGTTCTGCATGATCCCTTATGGCGGAGTACCCATATCCCTCTGCTGGTAGATGATGTGCGCGTGATCTTGGAATGATTTAGCCTAAAAACGATAATTGCATCCGTTGCGCAAGCGCCATGTCCGCCAAAACCAGCGCCGCCATGGCTTCTACTACCGGCACGGCGCGCGGCAGCACACATGGGTCGTGTCGGCCGGGAACAGTCAACTCTATTTCACGCCCATCATAAGTGGCGGTAGTCTGTTGGCGCGCAATAGATGGGGTTGGCTTAAAAGCCACTCGCATTACCACCGGCGCACCGGTGGTGATTCCACCTTGGATGCCGCCGCTACGATTTGTGGCCGTGCTTATTTGGGCGTTAGAAACAATAAACCGGTCGTTGTGTTCCGAGCCTCGCATGTGTGTCCCAGCAAAACCGGAACCGATCTCAAACCCTTTGACGGCAGGAATGGAAAAGATGGCATGTGCCAGCAGCGCGTTGAGTTTATCGAATACCGGTTCGCCCCAGCCGGCAGACAGGTTACGGCAGACACAGGTGATGATACCGCCCAGTGAATCGCCTGCTTGACGCGCTTGAAGAATAGCGTCTGTCATGCGCTTGGCAGTGGCGGCATCCGGACAACGCACGGCAGAAGAATCAACGTCAGTGCGGGAAATTTCAGATGTACTCAAGTCCGGCGCTGTTATATCACCAACAGCGCTGACCCAAGCCGCAATTTGCACGCCGAAATTATGAGTCAGGTATTTTTCCGCTACGGCGCCGGCTGCCACACGCGCCGCAGTTTCGCGGGCGCTGGCACGACCGCCACCGCTGGAGCTGGTCAAACCGTATTTGGCGCGATATGTAAAATCGGCATGTGATGGACGTGGCGCCTCTTGTAGTATGGAATAATCCTGTGGACGGACATCGCGGTTTTCCAGTAGCAATGCCACTGGTCCACCGGTGGTCAAGCCATCTTCTACGCCGGAAAGGATTTTAACAGCATCAACTTCTTTGCGTGTAGTGGTTAACGCGCTTTGTCCGGGCCGACGCCGGTCAAGTTGCGGTTGGATATCGTCCACGGATAACGGCAGGCGGGCTGGACAACCGTCAACAACAGCGCCAATAGCCGGTCCATGCGATTCGCCGAATGTGGCGATACGGAAAAATCTGCCGAAAATATTGCTCATAACTTCTTCCCTCAATCTCAATCAATCCGTGATCAGCCGTGCCCCGATAAGCATAGGGTTAACCATAAAAACGGCAGCACCTTTCGGCCATAATCTTCTTGTTATCAAGACTTTATATTTTTCCTGAATTTAAAATGCCGCTTTTTGGTGAAGTTGTAGAAACGTAACTATTAAATAACGGAAGACTAATCTCAACAGCAAGCAAAGGCAAACAAATTATTATTGGCGGGTATGCTGTCAGGTTCTGATCGGGTGCAGACCGGGCTTCTCTGTTTAAACGATAACTCGACCATCTAACATTGGTTGCATATTGATTGAACCATACACAGGGTCAGGATGAAGATGGGTGAAAATAATGCAATGGGTGCAGATCATGTCATTACGTTTTTGTCCGTCCTATGCCACCTAATGTCGGTCTAACAGGACGCTCAATCACATGCATGGACTTCCATCGTCCCTGACGAAACCGATAGCGAAACACCAGCGCCAACACACAAATGTAAAATGAGACAATGACCCAGACGGTATAAATGCCGCCACCGAACCACTCGACAGCAATCCAAGCGGGCAAAAGCATGATCCCAAAGGAGAGAATGGCAATCGCCCAGGTGACAAATCGCACATCACCGGCGCCGCGCAAGGCGCCGGAATAGATGACATTCATGGTGTCCAGTATAGAGTAAATTGCTACGAAAACTAGCAGCGTCTTACCAATGGACAAAATTTCTGCGGCCTCCGCCGGTGCGGAATCAGCCGGTAAAAACAGCCGTAAAATAGGGTGGGGGAATACTACCAACCACAGGGCCATCCCCCCCATGTAAAGCATCGTAATATGCATGGCTTTGCGAGTGAATCTTACGCCTTCTTCCGGCTCTCCTTTGCCGATAGTCTGCCCGACCAGAGTGGCGACGGCGATGGAAAGGCCTATCATCGGCATGAATACCAGTGAGTTGATGGAAAATATAATATTACTCACCGCCAGTTCCATTCTCCCCAATTGCCCGATTATTAAAAGAAGGAATAAGAATGTGCTATTGTCCACTGTCATTTGCACACCGTTTGGCAGACCAAATCGCATCAGGCGCCGGAAGCGCCCCCAGTGAAACCGCCGCTGGCTGAGGATGCCATAGAGAGTTTCGTTCCGGCGCCGAAAAATCATCGCGGCCAGCAGAATACAGATGAAGGCATGGCTGATGACTGTGGCCCAGGCAGCGCCTTTGATACCCATTTCCGGGATTATCCAGCAACCGTTGATTAAAAGATAATCCAAGGGAATATTCAGCATTGTGCCGATAATGCTGACCAACATGATGGGACGAGTTACGCCGCGGCCGGAAAAATAACTGGCTAGAACATCATGCCAGACATGGGTGATGCCACCGAGCATTAAGATGCGGAAATACGCGATTTCCTGTTCACGGATGACCGCGGCATGACCGATGAACTCAAATATTGGACGCGCCATAGTAGCGCCGAGGGCCAACAATGCGCCGGCTGAAATGGCAAAGTATTGTGCCTGCCACAGTGTCAGTCCAATCTGTCGGAATTGTCTGGCGCCGAAATACTGGGCAACAAAAGTGCCGGTATAACTGCCGATGCCGCCGAAAAAGGCGAGGAATGTAAATGCCATGGCGCCGGCTGGGCCCGCGGCGGCAATGGCATCTACGCTGTAACGCCCAAGGAACATGCGGTCAGTAAACAGCATTAAGGTTGTGGCGCTCATGCTGATGATCAGCGGAATGCCAATGCGTAATACCGCCGCGTAGTACTTGGACTCACGTCGAATGTGTTTTATGAAATTCTGAAACATGTGGTAATTGTTGACATGGATATGAGCGCAACTCATAAATCTTATGATAATCGCGGAAGTAAGCGTTAAATTCAACTAAAAACACCTGTGGGAAAAAGACAAATATGGCTCTGCATCGCCTATATGGCTCGCACCTCCGCCTTTTTCGCGTCTCTGTGCGTCATTCTTCCCCGTCGAAACGGAAGTCGCGTAATACGCCGATTTTGCTTGTGTTTACCCCGTTCTGTTTCATAAAGTATATCGCATTCGCCCGGCGTAAGTAGCGCTGGCTTGGAGATTGATGCCGTTTACATCATTTCGTTACGGCTGAACATCCCTTTGGATAGGACAAACGTCCGACTTAAAACAGTCGGGACAAGTTTTGACTGAAAATAATGCTGATGCACGCAGATGAGGTAAAATCTAATTGATTTGCAGGCATACGTCCACCTTGGAAGGAATATCTATGAAAGCAGTGGTTTTGGCCTATCACAATATTGGGTGCGTCGGCTTGGAAGCTCTGTTACGCCACGGATTTGATGTCCAGGCGGTTTTCACCCATAAGGACGATCCAGGGGAGAGAATCTGGTTTAATTCCGTAGCGGAATTGGCTGCGCGGCATCACTTGCCGGCATTCGCCCCAGCTGACATCAACCATCCCATTTGGCGTGATCGCATCCGGGAGATGCAACCGGATATAATTTTTTCGTTTTATTACCGCCAAATGGTCAAACAGGATATCCTGGAAATACCGCCTTTGGGTTGCCTTAATCTGCACGGTTCATTGCTTCCCAAGTACCGTGGCCGCTGCCCGGTCAATTGGGTGTTGGTAAACGGTGAACACGAAACTGGCATGACTCTGCATTATATGACGCCGAAACCAGACAATGGCGATATTGCCGCGCAGGTCAAATGCCCGATTGCGCCAGATGATACTGCTGCAACTCTGTTTGACAAGTTAACTGCCACCTCCGTGAAGCTCTTGGATGATGCCTTGCCACGTCTATTAAAAGGGAAGCTGCCACGTCAACCGCAAGATCACTCGCAAGCTACGTATTTCGGCGGACGACGCCCGGAAGATGGCGCCATTGATTGGAATAAAGATGCTGCGGACATTTACAACCTCGTGCGCGCCGTGACACAGCCATATCCAGGCGCCTTTACCTTCCTTGGCCAGCGTCGTCTGGTAATTTGGCGCGCCGCCGTGGTTCCGTCACCAACACCATCAGCTACGCCGGGCACTGTTCTAAGCGCGTCCCCTTTGATAGTAGCCGCTGGAAAACAGGCCTTGTGTATTGAGCAAGCGCAGCCGGAGGACGACATCCTGATGGCCGGCGCCCAGGCATCTGCTGTCATGGGGCTTAAGCCAGGCATTGTTCTGGGACAACGTGCCGTTCAGACAAAGCACAAGACCAGAGTCCTGATCTTGGGTGTCAACGGTTTTATCGGCAACGCCTTGAGCGAACGCCTATTGCAGTCAGGAAAATATATAGTACATGGCATGGACCTGCATTCCGATAAAATTACCCGCCTGATCGGTCAACCGGATTTCTTTTTTAACGAGGGTGATATCTCTATACACCGCGAGTGGATCGAATATCATGTCCGTAAGTGCGATGTAATCCTGCCGCTGGTGGCTATTGCCACGCCCATCGAATATACGCGCAACCCACTACGTGTGTTCAATCTGGATTTTGAAGAGAACCTGCGCGTAGTGCGCTATTGCGTCAAGTACAACAAACGCATCATCTTTCCCTCCACATCGGAAGTCTATGGTATGTGCGACGATGAGGACTTTGATGAGGACAACTCCCGCTTGATTCTGGGCCCTATCCGGATGCAGCGTTGGATTTATTCCTGCTCGAAACAGCTTCTGGACCGCGTGATTTGGGCGTATGGGGAAAAGGAAGGCTTGCGTTTTTCGCTGTTCCGTCCGTTCAACTGGATCGGTCCACGCCTTGACAGCCTGACGTCCGCCCGCATTGGCAGCTCCCGCGCCATTACACAATTGATTCTGAATCTGGTGGAAGGCACGCCAATCCGGTTGGTGGACGGTGGCGCCCAGAAACGCTGTTTTACCGATGTTAAGGATGGCATAGAGGGATTGTTCCGGATTATCGAAAACGCCAACGGCAACAGCGATGGTGAGATTTTCAATCTGGGCAACCCAAACAACGAAGCCAGCATCCGTGAATTGGCTGACTTGTTGGTGACTAAGTTCGCCAAGCATCCATTGCGCCCTAAATTCCCGCCGTTTGCCGGTATCCAGGAAGTGGAAAGCGGTCTCTATTATGGTAAAGGCTATCAGGATGTAGTGCACCGGCGTCCCAGCATCCGCAAGGCACGTCGTTTGCTGGGATGGAATCCGACCATCGGTTTGGAGCAGTCAGTGGACGAGACTCTTGATTTCTTCCTGCAAGAGGCCGTGGCATCCAACGAATTCGGACAATAAATGCAAATCGGCCTTCGTGTAGATGTGGACACATTGCGCGGTACTCGTAAAGGTGTGCCGGTGATTTGCCGCGCCTTGTCCGAGCATGGCTGGCA
This sequence comes from Kiritimatiellia bacterium, assembly GCA_050944835.1. Lineage (GTDB taxonomy): Bacteria > Verrucomicrobiota > Kiritimatiellia > JAAZAB01 > JAAZAB01 > JAXGPF01. Next base: position 17,821 of record JBMNRV010000003.1, on the reverse strand, counting down.
TGCATCTTTCTTTTTTTCCGTTGGCCCAGACAATATGGGACGGCATCTCTGGCGTTTGGTGCGCCCCAGATTTTTGCTTAAGATGTTGCGCAGTAATGCGCCGGCGCTTTACGGATGGGATATTCTTCTGCGGGGCGTTTTTTGGCCCGGTCCGATGATTGGACCTCGTTGCGCAACGGTGATCCGCGATGCCGCCTCCGCCGGCCATGAAATCGGACTGCATGCCTGGGATCATCAGGCCTGGCAGGCGCGTGTGGAACGCTGGCCGGAAGATACCCTCTTGAGTCAAATCCAGCGTGGATACGACTTGTTGACTGATATCTTGGGGCAACCACCCGTCGCCTCCGCCGCGCCGGGATGGCGATGTACGCCACAGGCATTAGTTGTCAAGGACACGTTTCCCTTCACATATAACAGCGATTGCCGTGGCAAAACAATGTTTTACCCACGCGTTGATGGGCGCCGCCTGCGCACTCCTCAAGCGCCTGTCAACCTGCCAACCTACGATGAATTGATAGGCCGCAATGGTGTTTCCTCTGCTAATTACAACCAGCGCTTATTGGATATGATTCAGCCGAACAGTTACAATGTCTTAACCATCCATGCCGAAGTGGAAGGCGTTGCTGCCGCCGACCTTTTCCGACAATTTCTCGCCGAGCTGGCAGCGCGCGGTGGACGCTGCTGCCCACTGGGTGAGATCCTCACTCATACCCCGGATTTGCCAGAACGCGAAATGGCCGCAGGCAGTGTTCCCGGCAGGGAAGGCTGGGTGGCTGTCGTGCGTTGATCGGGAGCGAATATGTCGGAAATACATCAAATCTTGCGAGTGGCGGATGCTTGGCAAGATTACGAATTAATTGACTGCGGTGACGGACACCGCTTGGAACGCTGGGGTAAGTTTAAACTGATCCGGCCTGATCCTCAGGCTATCTGGTCTCCTGCCGCCCCAAAGCAGTGGCGCGACGTGGATGCGCGTTACCGCCGCAGCAGCGAAGGCGGAGGACAGTGGGAAAACGCACGTCAATTGCCGGAATTCTGGACGATAACTTATCGCCACCTGACGTTCAAAATACGTCCAACTGGATTTAAACACATGGGACTCTTTCCCGAACAGGCGGTCAACTGGGACTGGATTGACGCGCGAATCCGCGAGGCAAAGTCTCCTGTCAGATTGCTTAACCTGTTCGGCTATACCGGTGCGGCCACCGCGTCTGCCGCAGCTGCCGGGGCAGAAGTCTGCCATGTGGACGCGGCACGCGGCATGGTGCAATGGTGCCGGGAAAATCTGGCGCTCTCTGGCTTGGAAGCCAGACCGGTGCGCTATATTGTAGATGACTGCCTGACTTTCATCCGGCGGGAACAACGGCGTGGCCGGCGTTATGACGCCCTTGTTATGGATCCGCCTTCCTATGGTCGAGGCAGCCGGGGGGAGGTATGGAAGCTGGAGGACCAATTATCGCTACTGCTGCGCGAGTGCCACAAACTGCTTTCGGATACCCCTTTGTTTTTTTTGGTTAATGCTTATACCACCGGCCTGTCGTCTATAGCGCTGGTAAATCTATTACGGGACATCATGCCAGTATCAAGCGGTCGGATTGCCGGGGGCGAGTTGGGATTACCCGCGCGCGCCGGTGGTCGCATCCTGCCATGCGGCATTTACGCAGCTTGGGAGCGGCACAAGACTACATGAATGCCTGACAAATCCTAGCAAGTGGTACACCACGCAGCTTACTTCCCTGACCGTTCAGAGCTTGCGACGCAGATAATAGGTTGTCAGAATTGTTGTAATCTGCGCCACTAGTGATGTGTGGTCGGCGCCCAAGGGCAAGCGTACACTGGTAGCAGCGGCAACGGTCTTGTAGTCGCGATACAGATTCTTTAAGTCAAGCATATCGGCAGCAGGGGAGGCGACCCAGTGGTAAACGGTCTCAAGCACCATTTGCTCGTATTGATCCAGGACGTCGGTGAGATAGACGCCGGTTTCTTCTGGTGTGCCGTCTGGTACCGACCGTCGAACCATTTCATACAGATCGTTGGCCATGTTGGTAGCGGTATCAGCGGTACCAGTCTCATAAAGCCGGAGCCATGCTTCGGAAATTTTCCATTTGGCCGGTTGGCCATCCTTGCGCCGCAACAGGATGGCAAAGTACTGATCCTCTTCTTCGCCGCAGTCACATTCACCGTCTTCATCTGCGGCGTTACAGCATACATTCCAAGCGCGTTTTAGCAGGGTAGTCTCATTCCAGCGACTGAATATACGTTCGCGGTCATTAGGATCAACAATGATGAATTTTTCATCATCTTCGTCTTCGATGCAGCCGATGACAGCTACCCAGTGCCCTAGGTCTTTCACTAACAGCATAGCCGGCAATCCCTTGCGCATATGCCGACGCAAGCGCCCGGCGAATAACTTGCCCTTGCTTTTGTCGTCAATATGCAGGAATTCCGAACGGACGCCATACTTGGCGGCAGCTTTCCGGTTTTGTTTCTCATCGGTGCCGGCCCAGAAAATACGGCGCTGAACACCCGCCGCACGCGCTAAATCGCGCTGCGTGGCTTCAATACCCAAGATGTAAAGACAGGTGGATAGACTGGACGGCCCGCAATAACTCGGCATTTGCGGGACTTGCATTGGCGCTAATTCCGCAGACATAATAATTTCCTTCGGAGTGAATGGAATAAGGAACGCAATTGAATGGTCAACCATGCTAGCACGTATTTCTATAAACAAAAGCATAAAATTACTTGCATTTCCTATGCGCTAAGCTTAAAAGAGCAGCTGGCAAGTTTGTCGCAGGTGTGCGGCGCGAAAAATGCGCTTTTTGGTTAAGGTTAAAAGTCGGGTATGCCCATACAACTCAATAATTTAGCTCGTCGCAAACGTTCTGCGCGAAATATGCCGCCTGTGCTCCTGGTTTACAACCTCGATCGGACATGGCCGCCCCATGATATACATGAGGCCGTGACGGAAACTGAAAAACTTGGCCGCGCCATGCGGCGACAAGGCCATTCGGTTACCGTGATTCAAGTATGTGATGCCGATTTGCCGCTGCGTTTGAAACCCTACGATCCCGATGATTGGATTGTCTTTAACTGGTGTGAGGGGTTGCCCGGTGTGGATCACAGCGAGGCGGTGGCAGCGCGCATGATCGCCGACATGGGTTTCGTATATACCGGCGCAACACCGGAAGCATTAAGCGCCAACTGGCACAAACAACAAATCAAAACCCTTTTACAACATGCCGGCGTCGCAACGCCACACTGGCAAATTTACGAAAACACCTCCGCCGATAACTGGGATTGTTTCCCGGCTATCGTTAAATTGGCAAATGAGCATTGTAGTTTGGGTGTAACGACTGAATCTGTGGTGTTTAATCGTAAAGAGTTGAAACAACGCATCAGGTATGTCTTGGAAAAATTCAAGCAGCCGGCCTTAGTAGAGGATTTTATTGACGGACGCGAATTTCATGTATCGCTATGGGGCAATGACAATATTACCATGTTGCCACCGGTGGAAATGGACTTCTCAGCCTTGAAAAACATTCAAGACCGATTATGCACACATGGCGCCAAATTTGATCCGAATTCTCTACATTACCGCAAAATAATCACCCGATTCAAAGCCAAATTGTCAGCGACGGAATACAATGACCTCGAAAAAACCGCAGTGCAGGCTTATCGTACGTCTGGTTGCCGGGATTATGCACGTATTGATATTCGTTTGCGCGACGGAATATTTTATGTCCTGGACACCAATGCTAACACTGATTTGACGTCCGAAGCCAGCACGGCCTGCGCAGCCGCCAATGCGGGATATTCATATGGCGCTATGGGTAGCCGCATTGTTCGTCTGGCGGCGGAACGCCATCCATTATTCGGCAATGGTAAATTATCACTTGGCTTTTAATGTTGGGGATGTTCAGCCGTAACTGTAATCGCCAATCCACCACGCGGATTGAACTTGCCGGTAACTCTGATTTGCCGCGGACGGATGGCTTTGACCACATCGTCTAAAATCCGGTTTACAACCGCTTCATGAAATGTCCCATGATTGCGGTATGAAAACAGATAAAGTTTTAACGACTTGCTTTCCAGGCACATTTTGTTAGGAATGTATTCGATCGTAATCACTCCGAAATCAGGTTGACCAGTGATAGGGCAAAGCGCGGTGAATTCCGGGCAGTGAAATGTTATCCAATAGTTACGGCCGGAATGCGCATTGGGAAATGCCTCAAGACGCGCCTTGTCGGGGTGATTTGGATATTCCATGCGTGACTTGCCAAGCAAGGTCAACGCAGGTTGTGATGTAGCCGACGTCTGCTGAGATTTTTGGCGTTTTTTCATGGGAAAAACTATATAACATCTAATAGAGGCAGACAATATTTTTCTGTCCATAATTATAAGAAACTAATATCATGTTATGAAAAGGGAAGGACACATGAAGGATGAAGGATGAAGGATGAAGGATGAAGGATGAAGGCGGAGGGATGAACCGCCAAGACGCCAAGAATAGGAAGGATGAAGGATGAAGGCGGAAGGGATGAACCGCCAAGACGCCAAGAAAAAGAGAGGATGAAGGGGGACGGAAGGGGCTCACACGGAGGCACAGAGAATACGGAGGTGCAGAAGGAGATTAGCCACAAAGATGCACAAGAAGCACAAGATTTTCAGATTATTAACGCATGCCGCGCTGTCCGCTATGCGGACATGGATCGGTGGACACCCGGGTACACGAATTAATTCGCGTATCAGGGTGTCAGCCGATCCGCCCATGCTATTCTGGTCAGCCGGTATCTCCGATAAAATCTGCGTTAATCTGCGTCAATCTGCGGTTTCATTCTCTGTCTCAATTCCTGTATATCCGTGTCCATCAGTGTTCATCCGTGGTTCCTTTCCCTGAGGCTTCTTACCTTTTTGTGGCTAAAAATCTATCGGGGAACCAACGTAAATTTATCAGGAAACAACGGACTTATTAGGCTAAATTAGGCTAAATGTACATGTAGCGGATTTGAGTGGAGGGGAAAATGCAAAGGCAATCCGTGATATTATCAGACGAAAAGCGGAAACTCTTCGAGCGGTTTTGGGAGGAAGAGCAGGCGGGGTATCGGGAGGATCCGCCGAAAACGTTTTGGCCACCGGAGTTCGAGCAGGACCAGAATCTGTTCCGGGAGTATCGCCGGTGGAGTCATATGGGCCCGTGGGCGGCGAAAATGAAAGAGTTCTATCAACGGCGAGTGGAGCCGAGCCGGGCTTAGAAGATGATGTTAAGCTAGCTGGACTGGAAGACCTGCCGGTAGCGGCAGTGGAGTAGGGGTATGCTGTTAAGAAACAGGGGGTGCCGGATGAGCAAAGGAGTGAGGTATCGGCCGCAGCAATGCAATATTGGTTACCCGGATTTGATGAACCATATCATGGCGGTAAGGATGCGGGATTGGGAGATAATGTATCTGGGAAGGGAGGAGGCCGAGCGCAGGTTCGCGGAGCGAAGGTTAATACGGAAATTGAACAGGAAAAGGCAGCGCTTTGCGTCACAAAGATAGTAGGAGTATATTGTGAAAAAAACTCCAGTTTTATTGTTTGGTATGTTACTTGGTGTGTTACTAGTGGGGCAATCCATGGCATCTGATCAGCGTAACCTGCTGGCGAACCCAGCATTTGATTTTCACTCATTTATCAATCATCGCGACGGTAAGGCTATCAGCTACTCGGCGCAGAATGTCGCCTGCTGGAATACCGATGGCGCTGGGGATATTACGGTACAGCGCTCATCGCATATTGACAGAAAACTGCATCCACCCGTCTTTTTCCGCAACGGTGTTAAAATCGAACCCGGAAAACGGATGCTGCAATTTTTCACATTGCCGGAAGCCCAACTGCTACCCGGTGACAGCGTCAGTCTCAAATTCTATGCCACACCCGGAATCAAGGGAACGCTGCGCCTTATGAAATTCGACAGCGAAGATGGCACATGGAGTCCAAGTGATTTCGGCATGGCGGACAAGCGCAGCTTTCCTAAACACTCCCGCGGCGAACTGGTTGTGGCGGATGCTGTAGAAGTGCGCAGCCCCGGCGATGGAATCGCCGCGCAGGCTTGTGTGCTTGAGGGCTTCCAGGTAAGGAGCACTTTCAACGACAAAAATGAATCCGATTCAAGCGCGATCTTTGCTGCTGGTCTGGAAGTGGAATTTGCGAATGAGTCCGGATCAGCGGCCTGGGTGTTTGCGCCTAGTCTGATCAAAAGCCAAACAGCGGAAGATGCAGTTGGGGAATTACGGGAAACACCAGAGATTTACCGCCATATCCCACGCACGATCCAGAAACTCTGGAAGGGGGAGCCTATCCATATCATCATTATGGGGTCTAGCATTGACCGCGGCAGCGCCAATCCGCCGATGTATCCCTATAATGAAGACAGCAGCTCACCGGATTTCAAAAAACCGCTTTGTGATGCGTATGATGGCTCTTTCAGCGCAGAGATGCTCGGGCGTGCAGACCTGGCGGAACATCTTGCGCAACCACGACATTATTTCAGCTATGGCGGACGTCTGAAACGTGAGCTGATGGTAAAATTTAATCTGCCAGCGGACAAAATTCTGCTGAATTTCATGGCGGCGGATGGCTCCTGCGTTGGGGAATCGCATTCCGGGCTGCGGGCATACTGCGAGCTGAGCATACCGCCTGGCCCCGGCGACAATGGGCACAAAAGTGGTAAGACCTGGCAGGAGCTATATCCGGCTCTGTTCTCACGACCTGGCGGCGCGCGCCCGGACCTGGTAATTTATGGCAGCGGCGCAAATGAGAAAACAGATACACCGGATGAAGTGGCGGTTTTCGAGGGGGCCATCCGCTATATTCAGCGCAATTATCCCAACACGGAATTCCTGTTCTGCATGTTCCAAAACCAAGGCGGATATACACCAAGCCCAGGAGACTTGCAGGCCATTGCCTTGCGTTACCAGATTCCCTTCATAGATTTTGGGCTGGTCAGTGACTTGGTCAATACACATGGCAACCGCTATGCGCAAGTGCCCATAGACGGGCATCCCCAGGCGGCGGCGCATTATCTTTGGTTTAAGCAGTTGGAAAAGGCATTCGAGTGCCATGACCCAGTCGCCACCGGCCAGGCCCAGTTGCAGTTGCCGGAGAGAGTCCACCCGAACACCTACGGTTGGGAAGGGGAAATGCTTTCATACCACAGTGGCAGCCCGCGCATATTCCGTCCGGACGCATTCATCATAGATGACAGCGCCTTCAATTGCTGGGGTTCTTTTAATGGGGAAAAAGTCTCCATTCTAGTGGATGGCAAAGAGGTTGGAACAAAAAAAGCTGCTTCCCCCAGAATTGACCCTAGAAACTCCCTCTTCCGCTTTGGAAGGCTGACCTTGGGCGACCGTCACATAGTCGAATTGGCGGCAGAGGAGGCTGAATTTACCGGTTTTGACGCTAAAATCTGCCCAAACCGCCAGTTCATCTGTATCAGCTCACCGCTCTGGCAGGGCGTCCAGCATGAGACACAGGAGTATGCCTCGCAGACCGGCTATCCCTACGGAAAGCGCATCTTGATTCTGGAGCCGGGGCAGAGCATTACGATTAATGCCGTCGGCAGCGATTTTTCAGCGGTCTGGGTAGATGCCGAAGGCGGTGGAACATTACAGGCTTCTATTGATGATGAAGAGGTTTTCACTGTCAGTACCGCCGAGCCGTTTATCTTTCGCGATGGGACGTGTCTGTATCTGGAAAACCGCAAGGGAATTCTGGATCGGGCCTATGGCGTGCATACGTTGAAGTTCACGGCGCAAGACGGGCCAGTCCGCCTGATGGGGCTTTTTACCTATGATAAACGCTCAAACCGCGCTAATGAGCGGATTTTGCGCGGTTATGCGACGCCCGGCGCAGTTGTTATTTTCCAGCCACCGTTTAAGGCGACGCCATTAGTCCATTCCGCTTGCCCGGTCGAGCAGATTAACTGCAGCCAGGTAACATTCGGCGCTGCATCGGGAATCTATGAGATCATCGGCGAGTGATTGCGCTTGTTTGCCGGCCGGGTGTGAAACAGGGCGACTGTCGCAGGCCCGGCCAACAATTGGCAAAAAATTTTGTACCGCGATATTCCCTGGGGACATATTGAAAAATTAAAGGCAACACCGACAAAACCCAAGCATGGTTGGAGTCCAACACAACGTCGCATAATATATCTTATGTCTAATACGATGGTATATTAAACCGCTATTAGTGGTGGTTACGAAGAAATTTGCCAGTCCGGGAACGCAAGCCGCTTTTGGCAAGCACACGGGATTGACGGCAGGCTTTACACCGGACATCTGCACACCATTGACAGTGTAAGCAGTCACGGCACCGATGCTTTTTCGGCGGATGCTCTGGATGTTTGGTCATCTGATGTGCTCCAGACGCCAATTCCTGGAGATTTGGCAATTAACCGAGCCCTATCAGCGTATCAGATAAACGAATTTCTGCGGTTTGCCGTCGCGTTCGATATCTAAAACAAAGCCATTGACGCGGTCTTTAACAAATTCGCTGATGAAATATTCGGCACGCCGCTGGCTGGTCATAGGCATTGAGTTAACCTTACGGATGACATCATTCTGCCTTAATCCAAAAGCATGGAACATATCCTTTTCGCCAACGACGTCTAAGACGTACCCGGCAATTCGGCTTTCCTTATATACCGGCTTAAGCGACTCAAAGACTTTACCTAAGCGTTCGGTATCGGCCATCAATTCCTGATAGTATTGCAGAAGCGCATCTCGTTTAAGCAGCCAACGCCGGTCTTCCACACGCGAGCCGAACCGCGCAAGCATGCCCACTGCATCGGCGTCGGTTGGTTTTATGCGGTCTGACTCCGCCGCGGGATGACTTGGCACGCTGGTGAAACTTAACCATATTTTCTCTTCGCGTGTACCTGTGCGCAAAATTACGAATTCGGTTTGAATAGTTGCCACTAATATCGCGCCGGCATCGTCTAAGGTGTCGCCCTCCCCTACTAGTTTTTGGTTTCCCGAAGATTTGGCCTGTAAATCGTCAATAATGGCTTTACGCGATTGTTGACGCTCACCACAGGCGAAAAACGTACCGGCTAAGCGGTATCGTTTGTTTAGTTCACCATCAAAGGTTGCTGTAACAGCGTTGTTTTTTGGGAAAGCCGTGCCATTCCAAGCTATAGCTGCCGAATTTGTCGCCGACGAAGTTTCCGTGACAATTCCGCCGCCATCCGGCAAAAGCGGCAGATTAAAGGCTGCATGTACACGCCACACCAAGAATAGCGCAGCAGCAATCATTGCAATGCCGCTGATGTATTGCAGCAGTTTAATGCGTTGGCGGATCAGGTGTGATTCTTCCATAGTAAAAAAGGCTGAAGCTATAAGCCGGATTCTGTCTCCACCTAAGGCGGATGACGGTCATTTATCTAATGCGATCAACCCGAAACCGGGTCGCGCATCCGCGACCGGGAGCGGGCCGCTCCAACGGTTTCCTATTTGATCTTGCTCCGGGCGGGGTTTGCCTTGCAGTCGTCCTTTCGGTACGACCCGGTGGTCTCTTACACCGCCTTTTCACCCTTACCCGCCGCAGCGGACGGTATATTTTCTGTGGCGCTTTCCATCCCTTCCGTTTTCCAGAAGGTTTCCCAGCACAACACCGGGACGCCCTGCCCTATGGAGTCCGGACTTTCCTCACCGAGCAAATTGCCCGGCGCGACCGTCCGCTTCAGCCTTAAAACCTATAGTCGGTCAACGATTGTCGAATAGCAATCGCCCGCAAAATACACAACTGTTGATAGTTTCAGCGCGGCGCACATCATGCAGAACCTGAGCAGGTAATTTCATATGGCAGCCACCGCAAATGGCATTGCCATCCAGCCCGACTAAGGCTCTGTCTTTTCTATTGGACAGGACGCGTTCGTAAATCGTCAGCCATTGCTCTGGTACAGCGCCAGCCATCTCGGCCCGTTTCGCACTAATATCGCTCAATTCTTGCTCTAAAGCCTGACGACGGGTTTCGATGCGCTGGATTTCGGCATTTACGCGCTCCTGTTCCTGCTTAAATTTGGTTTCCTTTTCTGCCGCTTTACCGCGCAACTTATCAATTTCCTCCATAATCTGCAATTCTTCATCTTCACATTGCCGGATTTTATCTTCTAAGCGTTCGATTTCGACATTCAAAGCGCGATATTCGGCGTTAGTTTTAATCTGAAATTGCTGTGTGCGCAGTTTGGCGATCTGAGCGCGATGGACTTCCGCTTCCGACTCCAACTGACGCATGGCCAACTGCCGGGTCTTCACAGTTTCGCGCGCCTGTTCGAGCGCCTGCCGGCTGCTATCCATAGCAGCTTCCGCTTCCTTTTTACGCATGGGCGCACTGTTGCATTCTTCCTGGAGACGCATGATGGTGGTGTCCAGTTCCTGTAATGCGCGCAACTGCTCTATAATCCGCAATGTTTCCTGTTTTTCCATGACCAAGTATTATGCCGGGCAGTCCGTCAATCCACAAGCATTTTTTTATCTAACGAGTCCACCCCCATCGGCGCGAGAGAGGCCAATAGACGAAGAAAGCAGGTCCAACCAGATTGGATCGGGGCACGGCCCCCCAATAACGGCTATCCAGACTATTGCGCTGATTGTCTCCACATGCGAAATAATCATTCGTCCCCAAACGCACAATTCCTCGACATTCCTGCAGAAAATCGCCGATATTGACATAACCGACATAGTCGCCTGCGGCGGATTGAATTCGGTGGAAGATATCCGGCTGTTCTACCGGTCGGCCGTTTATTATTAAATCAGGCGGGACGATTTGCAGGGATTCATTCGGCAATCCAACCATACGTTTAACGTAATGCTCATTTTTCTTGATCTGTGGATGTTGAATACCTGTGGTCTTAAAGACCATGATTTCGCCCCGGCGCGGCTGGCGGAAGTGCCAGATCAAGCGGTTGACGAAAATGTGGTCGCCGGCGGTGCGGATGCCGGCTGCAAGCAATTGTCCCTGATAAACCGATTGACCGGGAGTGATCGCCAACTTCATGCCAGGGAATATCTCATGTTGCGCCTGGTTTATCAGGATAAACTGGCGGCCCTGTCGGTCTTGGACCAGGCGAGTCAGTCCGGTTTGTGCCGCCCGTAATTCGGAATACCATTCTCCGAACAGCATCCACTTGCCTAGTTTCAGCGGCCAGCGGTCAAACAGGCTTGGATCTGCCGGTGGGTGGTGATACTTTATCCCATGGAGAGTTGGAAACATCGAAGAAGTAGGGATTTTGAACGGCTGAATGAAGTAGGCGCGAAAAGCCATAGCCACGGCTACAGCCACAACGATTACCTCAATATTTTCACGCCAGGCGGCGTATGGACGCGCCGGCATTAGCGCACGAATAGCGCTTGAGAGTGTTTCCGCCGCATCAATCAACTGGCGAATGTCTGCTTGGCTGGATAATGTCTGTAGCGCGCTGGCTTCAGCGGCGTTGAGCCGGGCTAAGACGTCGGGTGGTGCGATATCCTCGCGCATATTGCGTGCATGGCGCGCATCCTTCAGCAAGCGGCGCAATTGCTTGCGCAAGCGCCGCAACTGCCAATATGTTTTCCATGCTTTAATTTGCATTTTATATTCCCGCTTTTAAGATAGAAACGAAAGCTTCCTGTGGCACATTGACCTTCCCAACTAGTTTCATCCGGCGTTTGCCTTCCTTTTGGCGTTCAAGGAGTTTGCGCTTGCGCGTGATGTCGCCACCGTAGCATTTGGCGGTGACATCTTTGCGCAGGGCGCGGATTGTCTCGCGGGCAATAACAGTTTTGTTGACAGCCGCCTGCACCGGCACAGCGAAGAGATGCGGCGGGATGACTTCCTTGAGGGCTTTGCACATCTGGCGCCCGCGCGCTTCCGCACGGCTGCGGTGGATCAGCGAGGAAAAAGCATCCACCGGTTCACCGTTAAGCAGGATATCCATTTTGACCAAGTCGCTCTGAACATAGCCAGAATGCTCGTAGTCCATCGAAGCATAACCGTGGCTGATGCTTTTCAGACAGTCGTAAAAATCCACTAAAATTTCATTCAGGGGCAAGGAACATATGAGCATTACGCGCCGAGTATCAAGGGATTCGGTTTTGGTGACGGCTCCGCGCCTGTCCATGACCAGTTTCATGATGTCGCCGATATGCTCATTCCGGCAGATGATACAAGCCTTGATCATCGGTTCTTCTATGTAGTCAATCTTGGTGGTGTCCGGCATATACACGGGGTTGTCAATGGGCAGCATTTCACCGTTTTTCAGGTGCACATGGTAAACCACCGCCGGGTAAGTGCTGATGATGTCCAAGTCATATTCACGGCGTAGGCGTTCCTGAACTATTTCAAGATGCAGCAATCCCAGAAAACCGCAGCGGAAGCCGAAACCCAGCGCATTGGATGATTCAGGCTGGTAGGTGAAAGCGCTATCGTTAAGGCTAAGACGTTCCATGCTGGCCTTGAGTTTCTCGTATTCAGCGGTGTTGATCGGATAAATACCACTGAACACCATCGGATGGATGCTCTTAAAGCCCGACAATGGCGGCGTACTCAAGCTGTCGTGCGTCACCAACGTGTCGCCTACCCGAATATCGCGCGGTTCCTTGATGGTAGCGATAATGTAACCCACCTGCCCGGCGCGCAGAATTTCCAGGGGAGTGAATTTAGGTGAAAAGATGCCGATTTCCTTGATTTCCGAAGCTGACCCTGTGCCCAGAAACCGGATACGATCACCGGTACGCAGCGCACCATCAGTAATCCGCACGTAGGGCACCACGCCGCGATAGGCGTCGTAAATTGAATCGAATACGAGCGCACGATTGCCTTTGGGCAGGCGTGCAACCGGCGGTGGCACCAAGCGGACAATCAATTCCATTAATTCCGCCACTCCTTCGCCGGTTTTAGCGCTGATCATGCAGAGATTGCTAGTGTCTATTCCAAGCACTTCCTCTATCTGGCGCTTGGCTTCCGCGACATTGGAATTTGGTAAATCAATTTTATTCAATATCGGGATGATTTCCAGATTGTTTTCAATGGCCAGATACACGTTGGCGACCGTCTGTGCTTCCACACCCTGACAGGCATCCACCACCAACAGCGCTCCTTCACAAGCGGCCATACTACGTGAAACTTCATAGGTAAAGTCAACATGACCCGGAGTGTCCAACAGGTTAAACTCGTAATTGTTTCCGTCCGCGGCGGTGTAAGCCATAGTGACAGGATGGGACTTGATGGTAATGCCGCGCTCACGTTCCAAATCCATACTATCCAGCAGTTGATCGCGAAATTCACGGTCCTGGACGGTCTTGGTTAATTGCAACATGCGGTCTGCCAGAGTGGATTTGCCATGGTCAATATGCGCAATGATGCAGAAATTACGAATGGTATCGAGATAATTTTCCATGTTCAAGCGCCACCCGGTACGGGGCAATTGTGTGCGCCGCTGACGATACGACGCATGGTGGCGATTTCCGCAGCCATGTCCGACGCACGGTAGATGGCACTGCCGGCAATAATGACTTCCGCCCCGGCTTCCGCCACGGCGCGCACAGTCTTGCCGTCCACGCCGCCGTCCACCGCCAGACGGAAAGCGCACTCCCCCCCTACCCTGCCTTTCACACGGAGCCGATGTAAGGCGGCAATTTTCGGCAGGACTTCCGGCATGAATTTCTGTCCGCCAAACCCAGGATGCACAGTCATGCACAAAACTTCATCCACAAGCGGCAGGAACTCAAACACCGTTTCAGCCGGAGTTTCCGGATTGAGGGTTAGACCCGGGCATGCCCCCATAGAGCGAATGGCGCGCAGGGCGGCGGGGATATCGCCGCGCGCTTCCACATGAATCAAAAGCGTATGTGCGCCGGCTTCGATATACTGTCGCAGGTAGTCCGTCGGATTGATCATCATCAGGTGGACATGCATTGGGATCGTCACGGCCTTGCTGGCCATCTTCACCACGTCAGAATTCATGCTGAGGTTTGGGACAAAATTGGCGTCCATGATGTCCATATGCAGAGCATCGGCGCCGGCTGCTTGGGCCGCCCGGGCGGAATCGCGAAATGCGCCAAAATCCCCTGCCAGCAGTGAAGGGCAAATCCATGGTTCAATTTTCATGTGTCACCAGATTCCACGTTCAATATAGTGTTCAGTTTCTTAATGTAAAATTTTACAATATCGGCGGTTTGGCGTCCGCTATAGTTATACACCTTGTCTATCACAAGGCTTAACCGTAAAAATTAAGCGATTATTATATTCTACAGAGCGAGCGCCGTCAATGCCGGGATGAAAAATGCCGGGATGAAAAATCTTTAAATACCTCGTGAAAGAGGAGATAACTTCATTGATCGTGGCAGATATTACTCAAATCCAATGACTGGTCTCTTATGTTATTTATTGACATATTCAGGACTTCCCCAAAAAAAATAGGAAGCAGTTATATATAATCCCTTGTAAACAAACGACATGAGTTTTTAACAGGTATGCCTGGAAGTGGAAAAGTGGTTTTCTGGAATAGCCCCAACCTTTCAGGGCAACGCCAGACTCCGAATTTAACCCGCTCGGACTGGTTTTTATGGAATGACTAAATTTTTTGGGAAAGTCCACTAGGATATTGTATTGCCAATTGTAGCCGATCAGGTATAATGGCGGACGTTTTTTTGCAATGATTTGCATTGCCTGATTAAACTTCCTAAATCTGCGAAAGGATTGCTGTCATATGCCGACTTACGAGTATGAATGCCGCAAATGCGGGCATGAATTTGAATTCTTTCAAACCATCACGGCGGAACCGTTAAAAAAGTGTCCAAAATGCCGCGGGCAACTACGGCGCAAAATCGGCAGTGGCGCTGGACTGATTTTTAAAGGCAGCGGCTTTTATATTACCGATTACCGCAGCGAAGGATACCGCAAGGCCGCTCAGGCTGATGCGGCCGGCGCCAATACCACATCGGGAAAACCTGCTAAGACTGAAGCCAAAAAGGAAACATCCGCCAAGTCAAAAGCCGCCGCCAGTTAAGAACGCCATGTATCTGACCATTGAGGAAATTTCACGCATCCTGCGCACTTCACGTTCTACAGTGGAGCAATGGATCGCGCGTATGGGGCTGCCGGTAGAAGAATACCAAGGCGAGCGTCGCTGTCGTGCCGAGGAACTGCGGCGCTGGCTATCGGAGCACAAAATCACTATTCCAGATGAATTGATGAAGCTCCCTGGCCGCGCACCCGGAGCGTTACCGTCATTTTCCGACGCCCTTGAACGCGGTGGTGTTTTTCATAATCTGCCCGGACGGGACAAACGTACGGCATTGGCGGCAGCGGTGGGGTATCTGCCGCTCCCGGAATCTGTTCCCGACGAAATGTTGCTGCAGCGCTTGCTGGATCGGGAGGAAATGGTTTCCACCGGAGTGGGCGACGGTATAGCTATTCCACATCCACGTGAGCCGCTTCCCCAATTGCCCGCGCCATTGGCGGCGCTATGTTTTCCGGAAAAACCACTGGATTTTGACGCAGTGGATGGACTGCCGGTTTACGCCTTGTTTTTGACAGCCAGCCCCACACCGAAAATCCACCTGCATATCCTTGCCCGCCTTTTCTTTCTGTTGCGCAAACCGGAATTCCGCGGGTTGATCATCCCCGCCACGCCGGCTGACTTAATTATAAGTGAAGCTCGGCGCATGGAGAAGGCATTAAAATAATCATGTATCCGTAATACGCCCGGCATGTCGGCATGCCAATACGGACAACAACTGCAACTTCCGTGCCGTCGCTTCCGTCAAACAACAGAAGATGTTTGCCAGCATAATTATACCATATCACAACACACAGGATAATTTTTGGATGATTTTTTGATTGTAATAGACCTGGACTTAAGCTATGTTTGTTCATTTACAGCGCGGTCTTAGCCGATCCCGCGTACGGCATCGCCGCTGCTGTCAGGAGAAAAGCGCAGCATGAAAAAAGACATTCATCCCAAATACGAAGACGCTACAATTACTTGTATCTGTGGAAACGTGATTAACACTCGTTCAACGGTAAAAGACATAAAGGTCAACACCTGCTCTGCGTGCCATCCATTTTATACCGGCACGTCGAAACTGGTGGATACCGCCGGACGTGTAGAACTGTTCCGCAAAAAATACAATATTAAGTAAGCCGACAATCCGACGCCGCCCCTATCCCGCGCTGGGGTTACATCGGGCAATATGTGTGCGGTTTATCGGTTTAACTCCCAACGCTTGGCGAGAATATTTATCGCAACACGATCTCGCCCTTGTAACATGTTTCCGTGTGGAACGCTGTTCGATGGTCAATGTCAATATCGCTCCAGAATTTCTAGAGGAAGTCCGGCGACGCCTCGATGAATGCGAACAACGTCTGGCCGATCCAGCCGGCGCCTCCAATCCCACGCTTCTGCGCGACCTGATCAGAAATCACGCCAGATTGAAAAAAATCGCCGAAAAGGCCGATGCCCTCCTGAAGGCACGCCGGGCGCGCGATGAATATCTGGAATTGCTGAATGACAAAGCAGCCGATCCGGAGCTGCAGGCTATGGTGCGCGATGAGCTGCCGGAAATCGAAACCCGGTTGCCGGAAATTGAACGTCGGTTCCTCTTGGAATTGATTCCACCCGAACCGACAGACAATCGCAACACCATCATGGAAATCCGGGCCGGCGCCGGTGGACAAGAAGCATCGCTGTTTGCCGGCGACTTGTTGCGCATGTACACCCGCTTCGCCGAAAGCCAAGGCTGGCGGACGGAATTGATGGATGCCTCCCCTTCAGAGACCGGTGGCTATAAAGAAGTGGTATTTGCACTGCAAGGAGAAAATGTTTATAGGGCATTGCAATTCGAGGCCGGCACGCATCGTGTGCAACGTGTCCCTGTAACGGAAGCTTGTGGACGAATCCACACTTCCACCGTAACAGTTGCAGTGTTGCCGGAAGCCGCTGAAATGGACGAGATTGAGATCAAGCCGGAGGATTTAAAAACTGACGTTTACCGTGCCTCCGGCGCCGGCGGCCAACATGTCAACAAAACCGATTCCGCCGTTCGCATCACACATATACCATCCGGCATCGTCGTCGCCTGCCAGGAAGAACGCTCCCAGCATAAAAACCGCGCTAAGGCTATGCGTGTCCTGCGTTCGCGACTTTTTGCGCTCCAACATGAACAAAACGTCCGGGAAATAGGTGACGAACGCCGGGCACAGATCGGCACTGGGGAACGCAGCGAACGAATTCGCACTTACAATTTCCCGCAAAACCGCGTCACCGATCACCGTATCAATTATACCGCGCACAATCTGGGACGTGTGATGGAAGGTGATCTCATTGCCTTACTGGATGCATTACAGGAAAACCGTCTGATGCGGCGCATGCAGGCCGGCACGGATTTGAACCGAATGCTTGACGCTTGATACACCTATGCCTATCCCCTCCGTCAACGTGGCTATATTCTTGGAAGAAGCCACTAATGCGCTGCGGAAACTTCACCCAGAGGAATGCCGGTTGTTGGCGGAGTTGCTGGTCAGCCGCACCTTGCATTGCCCGCGTTTGGAATTGCCACTGCATTATTCAACTGCCATTCCGCCGGAGATCATGCCAAGCTTGCGCGCAGATTTGGAGCGCCTCACGGCGGGGACACCCTGGCAATACCTTGTGGGTGAAACGGAATTCTTTGGGCGAAAATTCAAATGCGACCAACGCGCGTTAATCCCACGCCCTGAGACGGAACTGCTGGTGGAATGGTTCTTGCGCTATTCACCCATCCATACGGCAAAGGCGCCTGTTATTGTTGAGGCCGGT
>JBMNRV010000002.1:0-106200 GCA_050944835.1 Kiritimatiellia bacterium | reverse complement strand
CTTTGCCAATGCGCGCAGCAGGGCGTTGTAATATATAATCAGACGCCGCCCGCCGCGCCGCCAGGCATGGATAGCGCCGTCGCTGATGGAGAGGGCGGGGTTGGGGATCACCAGGTCGGCATCCATGGCCAGACGCATTCCCAGACCGGCGCAGGCCGGGCAGGCGCCTTGCGGACTGTTAAAGGAAAAATGCCGGGCCGACAATGTTTCAAAGCTGATGCCGCAGTCAGGGCAGGCATTGTTTTCGGAATAAATTGTTTCCACCGGTTTTTTATCGCCGGTTTGGCTGATTACACATATTTCGCCCTGGCCGTGACGCAGCGCAAGCTCGATGGAGTCGGTCAGGCGGGAACGGATACCGGCGTTCATTTCGATACGATCCACCACCAATTCCAGCGTATGCGCCAGTCGTTTATTCAATTTCGGCGCCTGGTCTATTTCCACGATGCGCCCGTCAATCCGCATCCGCACAAAACCCTGGCGTTGGGCTGACTCCAGTACTTCCAGATGCTGTCCCTTGCGTCGGCGCACTAATGGCGCCAGCAGGATTAAGCGGGCGCCATCCGGCGTTTGCATCAGGCGGTCCACAATTTCCTCGGCGGTTTGCCGGCTTACCGGGCGGCCGCATTTAGGGCAATGTTGATGGCCGATATTGGCGAAAAGCAGACGCAAATAATCGTGGATTTCCGTACTGGTGGCGACGATGGAACGCGGGTTGGAGCCGGCGGTGCGTTGTTCAATGGCGATGGCCGGCGCCAGCCCGTCAATATAATCCACTTCCGGCTTGTGCATTTGTTCGAGGAATTGCCGGGCATAAGCGGAGAGGCTTTCGACGTAGCGCCGCCGTCCTTCGGCGTATAGCGTATCGAACGCCAGCGATGATTTACCGGAACCGCTCAAGCCGGTGATAACGGTCAGGCGGTTGCGCGGCAAACGCACGGTGATATTTTTCAGGTTATGTTCGCGGGCGCCCGCGATGGTGATGTGGTCGCTACTCATAGCTGCTTTTATATCATTTGTTCTCTGATTGCTGCAACGCATTTTTGATTGCGAACCGCCAAGGCGCCAAAAACCAAGAGGGATCAGGAGAGAGCTGGATTTTTAAGATCCGGCAGATCGGACCGATCCATTCAATCTGCTTGGCTCGTTTATGGCTCGTTTATGGCTCGTTTATGGCTCGTTTATGGCGCGATTGGCTCGTTTATGGCTCGTTTATGGCGCGATTGTAAAGGGGTGGGGTAAGCGCTTATTCCGTGCTGTTTTTTAGGAAGTCCACGCTGCGAAGGATTGACAACCCGATTCCAGCATATAATATGTCATATTGTTTTACACAAGCGATAAAATAACCGGGAATAAATTCACGGTAAATGGTGGAAATAAGAGATGCAAAGAGTCTCACGCGGAGGTGCGAGCCGCACTGGCGATGCGGAGAGGATAACCGAGGATAACCGCAGATGGCGCAGATTGACGCAGATGGGAGCCCTTATAGGCGTGATATACCCCCGCCATTGCGGGCAAGCATTCCAGGGCAACGCCCTGGGTTCCCCCAACGGGGCGTGACATAGGTGGGGAGAACCACGGATAAATACGGATGGACACTAATGGCGGGGGAGTCGCTCACACGGAGGCACGGGCGACACGGAGCTGCGGGCTGCACTGGCGGTAACGGAGAGGGTGAAGAGCCCTTCCGTGTCCATCCGGTGCGCCATGGTTCTTTTTTTGGCGTTTTTGTAGTAAAGTAAGATCGTGTCGGCAGAAGGTATTCACTATGGCCAGGCTTGAAGAGATTAAACGCGGGGCAACCGTCAAGGGTATTTTGCCCGATGGAGTCGTCATTGTCGTAGATGTCTCCTGGATCGGCTCCGTGGCCATTGAGCTGACCTATAAAGACAGCAATGGCAGACTTGCAAACGAGCTAATCTATCGGGATCGGGAGAGCGAAATTGAAATAATAGAGGCTGGTAAGCCCTGGAGTTTCGATGGCGACCCCGGCCTTTTCCGTCTGGTTTCGGAGGCGCATCGCATCCGTCTCGCCTATCTCTTCGATCCGCTCCTTGCGGTTCATACCTCACTTATTGAACCGTTGCCGCACCAGATCACGGCGGTCTATGAAACGATGCTTCCCAGGCAGCCGCTTCGCTTCCTGCTGGCCGATGATCCCGGCGCCGGAAAGACGATTATGACCGGACTATTGATCAAGGAGCTGATCGCGCGGGGCGACTTGCAACGCTGCCTGATCGTGTGCCCGGGAAATCTGGTGGAACAATGGCAGGATGAACTCTACCGCCGCTTCCAGTTGCCATTTGAGATCATGACAAACGACAAATACGAGGCGGCGCGTACCGGAAACTGGTTTACCGAAAATCCGCTCTCGATTTGCCGTCTGGACAAGCTCAGCCGGAACGAGGATGTACAGGAAAAACTGAAAACTACGGATTGGGACCTAGTGGTCTGTGACGAAGCCCACAAGATGAGCGCATCCTTTTGGAGCGGCGAAATCCGCCGGACGAAGCGTCACCAGCTTGGCCAGCTTCTCTCCACGCTTACCCGGCACTTTTTGCTCCTGACAGCCACGCCGCATAATGGCAAGGAAGAGGACTTTCAGTTGTTCATGTCCCTGCTTGACGGCGACCGGTTCGAAGGCAAATTCCGCGATGGCGTCCATTCCATCAATGTCAGTGACCTGATGCGCCGGATGGTCAAAGAGGATCTGCTCAAGTTCGATGGCAGGCCGCTCTTCCCCGAGCGCAGGGCATACACGGTCGAGTATGAACTTTCCGATGGCGAGGCAGAGCTTTACCAGCGCGTCACCGAGTACGTGCGGGAAGAATTCAACCGTGCCGAACAACTGAATAACGATGGCCGCAAAAGAACGGTCGGCTTTGCCTTGACGGTATTGCAGCGCCGGTTGGCATCTTCGCCGGAAGCCATTTACCAGTCGCTCCGCAGGCGTAAGGAACGTCTGGAGAAGAGATGCCGCGAGGAGGAGCTCCTCAAGCGTGGCGCTGAAGTCCGGATTGACTGGCAAAGAGATATCCCCGAACTCTCCGAAGACGATCTTGAGGATCTTGACGACGCGCCCGACCATGAGGTCGAAGACACGGAAGAACGTGTTGTTGATCTGGCCACGGCGGCCCAGACCATCGCCGAACTGAAGGCGGAGATAGCGATACTCAAAAAGCTGGAGCAGGCAGCCCTGCGGGTCCGCCAATCACAGACAGACCGGAAATGGGACGAGCTTTCGCGTCTGTTGCAGAACCAGTCGGAGATGTTTGACGCCCACGGCCACCGCCGGAAGCTGATTATCTTCACGGAACATCGCGATACGCTGAACTATCTTCAGTATCGCATCGGATCGCTGATAGGCAAGCCGGAAGCGGTGGTGGCCATTCATGGCGGTATGGGCCGGGAAGAGCGCAGGAAGTCGGAAACGCTATTCACCCAGGATAAGGACGTTGAAGTGCTTGTCGCTACCGACGCAGCCGGCGAGGGCATCAACCTTCAACGGGCCCACCTGATGGTGAACTACGACCTGCCGTGGAATCCCAACCGCCTTGAGCAACGCTTTGGCCGCATCCACCGCATCGGGCAGACGGAGGTGTGCCACTGCTGGAACCTTGTGGCATCCAAAACGCGGGAAGGCGACGTTTACCGGCGTCTCCTTGAAAAGCTGGAAGAAGAGCGCAAGGCATTGGGCGGAAAAGTGTTCGACATCCTCGGCGAACTGCTCTTTGCTGAACAACCACTACGGATGCTTCTGATGGAAGCCATTCGCTATGGCGACCGCCCAGAGGTTCGTGCCCGGCTTAATGAAGTCGTTGATCAAGCAATGGATCGGGACAAACTCCGCGATCTGATTGAGGCACACGCCTTGTCACACGATTCTATGAATGTCTCCCGGGTACAGGCGATTCGGGAAGACATGGAGCGTGCGGAGGCGCGCCGGCTCCAGCCCCACTTTGTTGCCGCCTTCTTCAACGAGGCCTTCAAGCGCCTTGGCGGCACATTGCGGGAACGCGAGCCGAAGCGTTACGAGGCGCCCCATGTCCCCGCCGTCATCCGCAACCGCGACCGGATTATCGGCACACGCGATCCTGTTCTCACCCGCTATGAACGTCTCGCTTTCGAAAAGAATTTGATCAGTGTGCCGGGCAAGCCGCTTGCAGAGTTCATTTGTCCCGGCCACCCGCTTCTCGATGCCACCATAGATTTGATTCTTGAACGGTATCGCGACCTGCTACGTCAAGGCGCTATCCTGATTGACGAAAATTCCCTGGACGACGAGATGCGCGCGCTTGTTTATCTGGAGCATTCCATTCAGGATGCGCGCACAGATCGCAGCGGCAACCGGCGTGTGGTTTCCCGCCAGGTCCAGTTCACGGAAGTGACTGCATCCGGCGCTGTCCGCTGCGCCGGATATGCGCCATACCTGGACTACCGGCCGCCCACCAAAGCGGAATTAGATCTGATCCGGCAGATGAAAGAACCGGAATGGTTGTGCAGCAGCATCGAATCCCGCGCCCTCGACTACGCTGTCCGCAACTTGGTACCCACACATCTGCAAGAGGTCAAGAGCCGCAAGGAGCAGCTTGTTGACAAGACTATGGCCGCGGTCAAGGAAAGGCTTACCGCAGAGATCAGCTACTGGGATCATCAGGCGGAACAGCTCAAACAGCAGGAACAGGCGGGCAAGGCCAATGCAAAGATCAACTCCGGCAAGGCCCGGCAACGGGCCGACGATTTGACTATGCGGCTGCGTCGGCGGATGGAAGAGCTCCAGCAGGAACGCCGCATTACACCGCTACCGCCGAATGTGCTCGGCGCGGCGCTCGTTATACCGGCCGGACTTCTGGTGCGTATGGAGGACGGCTCCACGGCTCCGGCCCATGCCAAAGAAACCAGAGCAGTCGAGCAGGTTGCCATGGAAGCAGTGATGGCGGCCGAGCGCAGGCTCGGTTTTGAACCGCGTGATGTGGCCGCCACCAAGTGCGGTTACGACATCGAATCGCGTGACTCGACGGGTTCTGCCCGGCTCCGCTTCATTGAGGTTAAGGGCCGCGTACAGGGGGCGGATACTGTCACCATCACCAAGAACGAAATTCTGACCGCGCTTAACAAGCCCGAGCAATTCATCCTTGCCATCGTACAGGTTGACAGTGAACGCACAGAAGCGATAACCTATGTCCGCGATCCATTTGGCCGCGAACCGGACTTCGGCGTCACCAGCGTCAACTACCGGCTGGCGGAGTTGCTGAACAAAGGAGGGCCGCCGGGATGACATCAGTGAAGGAAATCAATCAGCTATGGAAACAAGCATCTCATCAGGTTTACGCCGATGAACTTCCAGTCACGGCACGACTTCCAACGATCTGGACATGAATAATTAGCTGCGGCGCGAATTCCCCGAAAGATAAATAATGTCTAACAATCCCCGTAAAAAACTAATCGAAGTGGCGTTGCCGTTGGAGGCGATTAACCGTGAGGCGGCGCGGGAAAAGTCCATCCGGCATGGACATCCCTCTACGCTGCACCTCTGGTGGGCGCGACGGCCGCTGGCTGCGGCGCGGGCCGTCATCTTCTCCCAGATGGTGGATGACCCCAGCTCGATTCCCGAAGAGTTTCCCACGCCGGAGAAACAGGATGCTGAACGAAAACGGCTATTCAAGCTGATCGAGGACTTGGTTCGTTGGGAAAATACCACCAATGAGGATGTGTTGAACCAAGCGCGCGCCGAGATCAAGAAATCCTGGGCGCGCTGGTGCAAGGATTCCGGCGAGGACCCCGAAAAACTGCCGCCTTTCCACGATCCCTTTGCGGGCGGCGGGGCATTGCCACTGGAAGCGCAGCGTCTCGGTCTGGAGGCGCACGCCAGCGATTTGAACCCAGTCGCGGTCATGATCAATAAGGCTATGATCGAAATCCCGCCACGGTTTGCGGGGCGGCCTCCAATCAATCCCGAAGCCCGCAATGATAGTCAAGTGCTCAAGGAGACTTGGCACGGCGCGGCGGGGTTGGCTGAAGACGTGCGTTACTACGGTCAGTGGATGCGCGACGAGGCGGAGAGGCGGATCGGACATTTGTACCCCAAGGCGAAGGTTACAGCGGAGATGGCGCAGGGCCGCCCTGACCTGCAGCCCTATGTCGGACGCGAATTAACCGTCATTGCCTGGCTCTGGGCGCGGACCGTCGAGAGCTCGAACCCAGCCTATCGCGGCTGCCATGTGCCGCTGGTCTCATCGTTCTGGCTATCCAAAAAGAAGGGGAAGGAGGCCTGGGTTGAGGTGGAAACTCTGGAACCATCGGCGGCGCCGTCAGGTTATCGCTTCATCGTCCGTACCGGAAAGCCCGCCAATAGGGCCGCCATAGATGACGGAACGAAACTGGGGCGAGGCGCGAATTTCCAGTGCGTATTGTCCCAGTCGCCGCTGTCGCCGGACTACATCAAGGCCGAAAGCATGGCCGGGCGTATGGGCGCCCGGCTGATGGCTGTCGTTTGCGAAGGTGACCGCGGGCGCATCTATCTGCCGCCCATCCCGGAGCACGAGGAGGTTGCCCGGCAAGCCAAGCCGGAATGGAAACCGGAGGGTGCGGTTCCATCGCGGTTGACAGGCGGAACATGTTATGGTTACGGTCTGACAACATGGGGTTCCCTTTTCACCCCTCGCCAGTTGGTGGCGCTGACGACCTTCTCTGACCTCATGGCTGAAGTACGGGAGCGAATCCGTGAAGATTGCCGAAACCTGACGGAATCCGTTGGATATCTCTCGAAAACTCCTAAAGATGATGACCGCCCTCTGCGCGACGGAGGCGCTGGCCTTAACGCCTATGCCGAAGCTGTAAGCGTGTATCTGGCGTTTGCTGTGGACAAATGCGCGGACTACTGGAGTGCTGTTTGCAGTTGGCACACATCGGGCGAGAAGATCCGTAATACGTTTGGGCGACAAGCCATTCCGATGGTCTGGGATTATGCCGAGACAAACCCGTTTTGTAATTCAACTGGCAACTGGATGGCAATGGCTGACTGGACATGGAAGGCCATTGTTACAATGCCAGCCAATATTATCGGGTACGCTTATCAAGCTGACGCCTGTGCCTCAACTGGACCACTTGCCGCTCTTATTTCGACTGACCCACCTTACTACGATAATATCGCTTACGCTGATCTATCTGATTTTTTTTATGTCTGGCTGCGACCATCTTTGAAATCTGTTTTCCCTGAACTGTTTACCACTCTTGTTGCCCCCAAGGCTGAAGAACTCGTCGCTACACCATACCGTCACGGCGGCAAGAGAAAGGCTGAGGAGTTCTTCCTATCGGGCATGACGCAGGCCATTCAGCAGTTGGCCGAACAGACACACAAGGGTTTTCCTGTAACAATTTACTATGCATTCAAGCAGACCGAGAAGGATGTGGATGGTTCCGCATCCACCGGATGGGAAACATTCATGGATGCGGTGATTTGTGCCGGATTCTCAATCTCCGGCACCTGGCCAATGCGCACCGAGCTGGCTAATAAGATCATCGGCATAAACGCCAACATTCTCGCCTCCAGCATCGTCCTTGTCTGCCGTCCGCGTCCGGCTGATGCGCCGCAGACGACGCGCCGGGAGTTTCTGGCGGCGCTGCGCCGTGAGCTTCCGCCCGCTTTGCGGCACCTGCAACAAGGCAACATCGCGCCGGTGGACTTGGCGCAGGCGAGTATCGGGCCGGGCATGGCGGTCTTCTCTCGCTATAGCCGGATTCTGGAGATGGACGGCAAGCCGATGACGGTGCGGACAGCATTGCAGTTAATTAACCAGGCGCTTGACGAGACGCTGGCCGAGATGGAAGGCGATATTGGCCTTGATCCTGAGACGGCTTGGGCCGTCGCGTGGTTCGAACAGTTCGGGTTCAATGAAGGGCCGTCCGGCGATGCCGAGACTTTGTCCAAGGCTAAGAACACAGCGCTCAATGCCCTTATGGATGCGGGAATTGTGAAGACCGGCGCGGGTAAAACGCGGCTGTTGAACGCTGACGAGTTGCCGCAAGATTGGAACCCGGCGGCTGACAAGCGGCTGACCGTCTGGGAGGCGGTACATCACCTGATTCGTGTGATGAACACAGCCACTGAAGCCGGCGCAGCGGAACTTGCGGCAAAGCTCGGCGGGATGGCCGACACCGCCCGCGAGCTCGCGTACCGGCTCTATTCAATATCCGAGCGCAATAAACGCGCGGCTGAAGCCTTGTCATACAACACGCTTGTTAAAAGCTGGCCGGAAATCACTCGCTTGGCTCAGGCTAGGCCGCAGATGACACAAGAGGAATTGCTCTGAGTTCGGCCTATGGGTTTACGAAGTATGTTGAATTTGTTGAAAAAGAATGATAGCAACCTCTAGAGGTTGCTTTGGGCAATAGCAAGCGCTGGAGCTTCATACAAGAGTTGGGTTTGTTCAACCAGGAGTAACATATGCATATTGAGGGGATTGAAATCCGTAATTACCGGTTGTTTCGACATGCCGAACTAAAAGACCTTCAGCGCCTTGTCATCGTCGTCGGCGCCAATGGCTCTGGCAAATCAACGCTTTTCGATGTATTCAGTTTTCTGAAGGAGGCTTTGGCGCAAAATGTTGTGTCAGCCGTTACACGCCGGGGCGGCTTTCGGGAATTGGTCAGTCGCGGCGAAACAGGGCCAATCGGCATCACAGTGAAGTTTCGTGAAAGCGGCGGACGGCTGGCGACATACCAACTGGAGATCGGCGAGGATGAAGGGCGGCCGGTGGTCGTGCGGGAAATTCTGAAGTTCAGGCGTGGACAATATGGCCAACCATGGCATTTTGTGGATTTTTCCCGCGGCAAAGGCTCGGCCATCACCAATGAAGCAGCCTATGGACAGGAAGGGGTGGAAGCGGAACGTGAAGATTATATTTTGGACGATCCAAGCGTTTTAGCAATCAAGGGGCTTGGCCAATTCAAGGCGTTCAGGGTGGTTTCCGAATTCCGGAGCCTGATTGAAAACTGGTATATATCCGACTTCCACATCAGCGACGCGAGACCCAGCGCGGAGGCTGGTTATGCAGAACACCTTTCCACTCGCGGGGACAACATTGCCCAAGTTGCCCAGTACCTTTACGAGAATCATCGGGATCGTTTTGAAAAGGCGCTTAAAGCCATGAAACAGCGCGTTCCTGGCGTGAGCAAGGTTGAGGCGAAGCCGACGGAAGATGGCCGTCTGGTGTTGCGGTTTCAAGACGGCAGCTTCAAAGACCCCTTCATCGCGCGCTATGTCTCCGATGGGACGATCAAGATGTTTGCCTATCTAATACTCTTGTATGACCCGAAACCGCATCCTTTGTTGGCAGTGGAAGAACCGGAAAACCAGCTCTATCCGGGGTTGCTCCGCGAGCTGGTTGAAGAATTCCGGGACTATGCCCGGAGAGGCGGACAGGTATTTGTTTCCACCCACTCGCCGGACTTCATTAATGGGGCGCAATTAGAAGAAATCTATTGGCTGGTAAAGAAGGATGGCTTCAGTGAAATCCGCCGCGCATCGGAAAACGAACGCTTGCGAAATCTGGTCGCTGAAGGTGATTTGCCCGGGACGCTTTGGAAGCAAGGACTTTTTGAAGGGGCATCTCCGCAATGAGACGTATTGTATTTCTGCTTGAAGAGCTGTCTATGAAGACACTGCTTGACGATCTTTTGCCGCGATTAATGCCTGAGCTGTCGTTTATCTGTGTTCCTCATGAAGGCAAGCGTGATTTAGAAAAGAGTATTCCCCGGAAACTTCGAGCTTGGCGTGAACCAGGCGTGCGTTTCATCGTTGTCCGCGATAATGATGGCGGTGACTGCTACGAATTGAAACACCAACTTACGGAATCATGCCTTGCAGCGGGACGTCCTGACACACTGGTTCGCATTGCCTGTCAGGAGCTTGAGGCGTGGTATATTGGAGAGCCGGAGGCAATGGCTCGGGCCTTTGAAAATCCGCGGCTGTCAGATATTGGGGGCAAGGCTAAATATCGTGATCCTGATGTTGTTGTGCAACCTTCCAAGGAGATTAAGAAGCTCGTTCCCGAATTCCAAAAAATATCCGGGGCGCGGAAAATGGCTGCCTGCTTGAGTCGCAAAGGAAATCGTTCCCGGAGTTTTAACGTCATGATGGACGGCATTGAACGCATACTCGGGGAAACCGTCGAAATGGAGACCGGACATGTCTAAAAGCAATCACGCAAGAGTAGGCGAAGCGCTGGAGCTTCTTAACCAGGGGCTGCGTCCTTTCGTAGAGCGGGAAATGCAGGCCGTTTATAAAGAGCAGTGGCAGGATGAAGTCCTGAATATGCTCCATGAAGACCGTGGCGCGTTGAAGGCTGCCAAGAAGGGCAAGCTCAACTGGGATACACAGAGCCTGCTCACAGTTATGTGGGATCAATGGAACGCGGTTTTCCGTAATACACTCGGCCATGCTGAACGGTCGCTGGTGAGCGAGCTGCGGGAGGTGCGCAACCTCTGGGCGCACCAGAAGCCTTTCAGTAGCGACGACACCTACCGGGCGTTGGATAGCATCGGCCGTCTGCTTACGGCTATCTCCGCCTCAGAGGCCCAAGCGCTGGAAGAGCAGAAGATGGCGCTTCTGCGGGTGCGCTTTGATGAGCAGCGCCGGGGCGAGATGCGCAAACATGCCGTGGCCCCTACCGAGGGCAATCCAATGGCCGGGCTCAAGCCCTGGCGCGAGGTCGTTACCCCGCATCGCGACGTGGCCGGCGGCAAGTACCAGCAGGCGGAGTTTGCAGCCGATCTATGGCAGGTCTATTTGGGCGAGGCCGCGAGCGAGTATCAACACCCCACCGAGTTCTTCCGGCGCACCTTCATCACCGAGGGACTTCAAAAACTCCTCAGCAACGGGGTGCGCCGCATCGGCGGACAGGGTGGCGATCCGGTGGTCGAACTCCAGACAAATTTCGGCGGCGGCAAGACTCACAGCATGTTGGCGCTCTACCACCTGTTTTCCGGCACGCCAATCTCCGATCTGCCCGGCACGGAGCAAGTTTTGAAAGACGCCGAATGCGATGTTGCGCCGGGCGTTAACCGGGCCGTCGTGGTCGGCACCAAGGTGTCGCCGGGCAGCCCCAGCGTCAAGGATGACGGAACGGTCGTCCGCACGATCTGGGGCGAAATCGCCTGGCAACTGGGCGGCAAGGTCGGCTACGAAATGATCCGCGCCGATGATGAAAACGCCACGAATCCCGGCGATAAGATGAAGGAGCTTTTTAATAAATTTTCGCCTTGCCTGATCTTAATTGACGAATGGGTAGCCTATGCCCGGCAGCTTCACGAGGGTAGCGCGCTGCCAGCTGGGACGTTTGACACGCAGTTCACGTTTGCCCAGGCGCTCAGCGAGGCGGCTAAGGCGGCCAAGAATACCTTGCTGGTGGTCAGCATCCCCGCGTCGGATAACGAGATCGGCGGCGAATGGGGCCAGCGCGCATTGTCGCGGCTTAAAAATGCCATCGGACGAGTCGAGTCGAGTTGGCGTCCGGCCAGCCCGGATGAGGGCTTTGAGATTGTGCGTCGCCGTCTCTTCGAGCCGCTTCTCGACAAACAGGCCTTCGTGGCGCGTGATGCCGTGGCGCGCGCCTTTGTGGATATGTATGGAACGCAGCACAATGAATTTCCTTCCGAGTGCCGCGAGGCTGAATATGAGCGTCGGATCAAGCTGGCATATCCAATCCACCCGGAGCTTTTTGACCGCCTTTACAATGACTGGTCCACATTGGACAAATTCCAGCGCACGCGTGGTGTGCTGCGGCTGATGGCGGCGGTGATCCATTCCCTCTGGGAACGCGGTGACAGCAATCTGCTCATCATGCCCGCGACGATTCCCATTGACGACCCTGGAGTTCAGTTTGAGCTGACCCGCTATCTCGAAGACCAATGGACGCCTGTAATCGCCAAGGACGTGGATGGCGAACATTCCCTGCCGCTCCGGCTTGATCAGGAGATTCCTAACCTCGGCCGCTATTCAGCTTGCCGCCGCGTGGCGCGCACCATCTATCTGGGATCCGCTCCGACGCAACGGGCCGCTAACCGGGGTATTGACGACCGGCAGGTCAAGCTGGGCTGCGCCCAGCCCGGGGAAACCGTGGCAACATTCGGGGATGCCATTCGGCGGCTCACGGATCGGGCAACCTACCTGTACGTGGATGGCAGCCGCTATTGGTACTCAACCCAGCCTACCGTCACACGCCTGGCCGAAGATCGCGCGAATCAGATTCATGAGCACGATGTGCAGGATGAGATCATCCGCCGATTGCGGGATGAAGCGCGCAGCCGCGGCGATTTCCACCGTGTGCATGCCTGCGTGACCAGCAGCGATATCCCGGATGAGCAAGAGGCGCGGTTGGTAATCCTCGGGCCTGATTATATCCATAGCAAGGGTCAGGCGGACAGCGCTGCGCGGAAGGAGGCGCAGGATATCCTCAATCATCGCGGCAACAGCCCCCGGTCATACAAGAATACACTGGTGTTCCTGGCTGGAGATGTAAATCGCATCAAGGAACTACAGGCCGGCGTCCGACAATTCCTCGCATGGAAATCCATCTGGGACGAGCGGGAACAGCTCAATCTTGATCCGTTCCAGTCCAAGCAGGCCGATACAAAACGCAGGAGTGCTGACGACACGGTGAACGTCCGCATTCCCGAAACCTATCAATGGCTGATTGTGCCAAGCCAGCCGGATCTACGGGGCGCGCCTATATGGACTGAAATCCGGTTGCAAGGGTCGGACTCCTTGGCGCTGCGTGCCACAAAGAAGCTCAAGAGCGAGGAAATGCTTCTCGTTCAGATGGGCGGAGTGCGCCTGCGCCTTGAACTCGACCGGGTGCCGCTCTGGCGCGGGGATGACGTTTCCGTGAAGCAACTCGTCGAGGATTTCGCGACCTACCTGTATCTCCCACGTTTGCGCGCCCCGGACGTGTTGATCAATGCCATCCGGGAAGGGATAATAACGTTGGCCTGGCAGTTGGAAACATTTGCCTATGCGCAGTCCAAGGATGACACCGGCCGCTATCTGGGGCTTGTGGGCGGCACTATCGCCGCAGTTCAGTGCGAGAGCGGAGCGCTCGTGGTAAAACCAGATGTGGCAGGCGAACAGATGCAGCGCGACGAGGAAGCGGCAAAGGCAAAGGTGGGCAATGGATCGGTGGACACACAAACCGAGCACGTTCGGGAACAGGGAGAATCGGCGGACGGAACCAATACGGCAGCGCCGCCACCGCATCAAGACAGAGCCACCTACCGGCGATTCCACGGTTCGGTGCGGCTTGATTCATTGCGGGTTGGACGTGATGCAAGCCGTATCGCCGACGAGGTCATTCAGCATCTGACAAAACATGTCGGCGCCAACGTCGAGGTAACTCTGGAAATTCGCGCCGAGCTTCCGGATGGAGCGACGGAGAAGACCATTCGGGACGTCACCGAAAATTGCCACACACTCCATTTCGATACGTTCGGATTCGAGGAGCAATAGGATGAACCAGAGAGTCTCATACGCGGAGACGGAAAGAGATTAGCCACACAAATGCACACAATGCACAAAGGGATAGGGCTTAACCACCAAGACGCCAAGGTGTCAGAAGAGGATTTGCCACGGGCGCATGCCGCGCTGTCCGCTATGCGTTCGTATTCTGAAAAATCTTGTGAATCTTGGTGCGCCAATTATCCGGGATCTGTTTCAATCTGCGGTTTCTTTCTTGCGTTCTTGGCGCCTTGGCGGTTCAATACATCAGTGTCCATCAGTGTTCATCCGTGGTTCATTCCCTTCTCCTCTATGGGATGCTAGTGAATAAAAACAACAGTGCAAGTGAAGGGTAGGTGTATATGGCATTCGTCGGAAATCTGCTGTGGTTTGTATTCGGTGGCGGCTTTGTGGCTTGGTGTATGTGGTGTATAACCGGGATTATATTCGCGCTTACTATTATCGGAATACCATTTGCAAAAGCGGCATTCCGGATAGCGCGGTTCGCGGCGTTCCCGTTTGGGAAGGAGCTGATTGATGGGCAACTGGTCGGGAAGAAGAGAATTATAGGGACAGGGCTCATTAATTTCCTGTGGTGTGTTTTTGCCGGGCTTTGGCTTGCCATATTCCATGCCGTAGCGGGACTGCTCTACTGCATCACAATTATTGGTATCCCGTTTGGGCTGGCGCACTTCAAACTGGCTGAAGTAACCTTTGCTCCCCTCGGGAAGGCCGTTGTGCCGTCAGATGTTGCAAAAATAGCGAAGATGCGCGCTGCAAAAGGACAACTTGATCAATTGTTGGGTTAATGTTTAAAAAGGATGGAGCGTTTTGTTATGAGCCGTAAACGTTATGTGCAAGTGGGTACGGGTGGGCGAGGCCGTCTTTTCCGCGATGCCATTTACAAGGACTGGAGCAAGCATTGCGAGCTGGTGGCTTTGTGCGACAACAATCCCGGCCGCATGGACTTGTATAACCGCGAGATCACCAGTCAACTGGGCGGGCAGGCGCTCCCAACCTATGACGCCCGCAATTTCGATAAGATGATAAAACTCCAGCGTCCAGACGTGGTGATCGTCACCACTCGCGATAATGTTCATGACAAGTACATCATACGCGCAATGGAACTGGGCTGCGACGTCATCACGGAAAAGCCGATGACCATGACAGCCCGGAAATGTCAGAACATCCTCGACGCCGCCAAGCGCACCGGGCGCCATGTGCGGGTGACTTTCAATTACCGTTACTCGCCACCACGTACCCAGGTCAAAGACCTGCTGATGCGTGGAACTATCGGCCGGGTGCTGTCGGTGGAATTCCAGTGGTTGCTCAATACCAGTCACGGCGCGGACTATTTCCGGCGCTGGCACCGCCAGAAGCAAAATTCCGGCGGACTGATGGTGCATAAGGCCACCCACCATTTCGACTTGGTGAATTGGTGGCTTTCCGCCTATCCGGAAGAGGTGTTTGCCATGGGCGGACGCAAGTTTTACGGCAGTGAAAATGGCATGGCGGAGCGCTACGGCTTAAAAGGGCACGCGGAACGCTGTCAGGAGTGCCGCTATATCAAGCGTTGCCCGTTTGCGCTGGATATGCGCGCCAAGCCCAATATGCGCGACTTGTATCTCAATTGCGAAAAACACGATGGGTATCATCGCGACCAATGCGTGTTTGGCAGGGACATTGACATTGAAGATACGATGAATGTTGTTGTGCGTTACAACACTGGCGCTTTTATGTCGTACTCGCTGAATGCCTTCCTGCCGTGGGAGGGGTACCGGGTTGCTTTCAACGGAACCAAGGGCCGCCTGGAGCATGATTGCGTCGAAAGTGTTTACATCAGCGGCGACGGCAATGTTCAGGGCGCTACTATACCGAGCGGTACTAAAATCCGCCTGTATCCCCACTTCAAGCCGGCCCGCGATATTACCGTGAAGGTTGGCAAAGGCGGCCATGGGGGTGGCGACGCCCCGTTGATGCGGGATATCTTTTCGCCGCGTCCGCCCAAGGATAAATACTTGCGCGCCGCCGGCGTGGCGGATGGCGCTATGAGCATCCTGACCGGCATCGGCGCCAATAAAAGCATGCGTACCGGCAAACCGGTGAAAATCGCCAGCCTGATCCGCAATCTCCCGCTTCCTCAGGGCACCGAGATGAAGGAATGGTAAGCAATGAATAGCTTTTTGTTCCATCTCCATTTTTTGCTGGCGTTTGTGCTGCGCCTGTTTTTCCTGTTCACGCCGTTTTTCATCCTGAGCACATTTATTGTTGTGACAGAAGGCGAGGATAAGCGTGTCCGCCGTCGGCTGGCGGTCAGTATATCCGTTAATGCGGCGCTGGTATGCCTTTTGATCTTTCTATTTGGCACGTGGATTATGCGCGCTTTTGGCATTACTGTCGCAGCCTTCCGTGCCGGATCCGGATTCTTATTGATGTTGACGGCTGTTTCGCTTGTGTTCGGCTCTAATCAGAACAAGGATGATACCGGCAAAAACCTTCAAGAGCTTGCATTGGTGCCATTGGCGGTGCCGGTGACGGCCGGCCCGGCCACGCTTGGCGCCTTGATGGTGGTTGGTATGGATACAAAGTCCATATTGTTGAAGCTGGTTTCAGTTGCCGGCATAGTTATAGCGTCCGCCTGTGTGGGGAGTATGCTTTTCTTTTCCGACCGCATTGAAGCATTGCTGGGGCGGTCCAGGATTGCCATACTGAGCAAGATCACGGGGTTGATCCTCAGCGCCATTGCCGCTCAGATGTTGGTCTATGGCGTTCGTGAACTCTGGGGCGCCTAGAGGCAGGTGAGATAGGCGGTGAAGGACGAGGGCGGACGGATGAAGTCAGGGATACTGGATGAGTCGAAATAGAATTGAAACATCTGTGTCTATCTGGTGTTCACAGCTTCATCCTGTGGGATGATACTGAAAGGAATATAAAAAATGATAATAGTATTGAAAGATAAGACACCAAAACAGCAAGAAGAAAACCTTATTGCGTGGATTGAATCACAAAATTTGCGTGTGCACATTTCCAGGGGCGAATTTAATACTGTGCTGGGCCTGATCGGCGACGCCGGCAAAATTGACACGGATCTCATTGAAGGCTTGGACATTGTAGAAAGTGTGACGCGTATCACCGAGCCGTTTAAAAAAGCGAACCGCAAGTTTCATCCTGATAACAGCGTTATTGATTGCGGAAGCGGCGTAAAAATCGGGGGTGGACATTTTCAAATTATCGCTGGACCATGCTCGGTGGAATCATCCGGGCAGATATCAGAAATTGCCCATCAGGTTCATGCCGCGGGCGCGCATTTGCTTCGCGGCGGCGCCTTTAAGCCGCGCACATCACCGTACGATTTTCAGGGATTATACGCCGCGGGAATTGATTTTCTGCTTGAAGCAAAAAAAGCGACTGGAATGCCGATAGTAACGGAAATAATGAATACAAACCATCTCCCGCTGTTTGAAAAAGTTGATGTTATTCAAGTTGGCGCGCGAAACATGCAGAATTTTGAGTTGCTTAAGGAATTGGGCAAAACACAAAAGCCTATTCTACTGAAACGCGGTTTTGCGAATACGCTCAAGGAATTGCTCATGAGCGCGGAATATATCATGGCAAGCGGCAATGAAAATGTTATCCTTTGTGAGCGCGGAATACGCACCTTTGAAACCTACACGCGCAACACGCTTGACTTGTCCGCAGTTCCGATGCTGCGTGAGCTTACACATCTTCCGATTGTCGTAGATCCAAGCCACGCCTGCGGTATTGCCACGCTGGTCTCTCCAATGGCGCTTGCCGCGGTTGCGGCGGGCGCGGATGGACTGATGATAGAAGTGCACAACGATCCGCGCCGCGCTTTATGTGACGGTCCTCAGGCTCTCACTCCGACACAATTCAGTGAAGTAGCAAAAAAGGTATTCGCTATTCGTAAAGTAGTGGCCGCGTTTTGAGCATCGGGGAGCGAGAACAGGAGGCAATTGATACGGCATGGAAATCATAAAAGTAAATGCTTCGAAAGAATACAATGTCATAATCGGCCGCGGATTGCTTGAAGATGTTGGACGGTATGCCGCCGAAGTCGTTAAAGTGGGAAAAGCGGTTCTGGTAACGGATGATATAGTTGGAAAGTTTTATGGCGAAACCGTTGAAAAAGCTCTAGCCGGATGTGGGTTCGAGGTCAAACGATTTACAATCGCACACGGCGAACGGTCGAAAAACACTGCGAATTACGTGGCTCTGTTGAATTATGCGGCGAGCGAACGGCTATGCCGGCGGGATATGATTATTGCGCTTGGCGGCGGCGTCGTTGGGGATTTGGCAGGATTTGCAGCGGCAACATTTTTGCGTGGTGTGCGGTTTGTGCAAGCGCCGACGACATTGCTCGCCATGGTTGATTCTTCGGTTGGCGGCAAAACGTCAATTGACCTTGACGCTGGTAAAAATCTCGCAGGAGCATTTTACCAGCCGGATGTGGTCATATGCGATGTTGATACATTGACAACGCTCCCATCGGAAATATATATTGATGGCATGGCAGAGGTGATAAAATACGGCGCCATAGGCGATGTGGAATTGTTTGATTTGATTGGTGGTGAAGGAAGCGCTGATATTGATACGGTAATCGCGCGATGTGTTAGAATGAAAGCGGAGATTGTATCACAGGATGAGCATGACACACATGTGCGCCAGCTTCTAAATTTCGGCCACACTATCGGACATGGCGTTGAATCTTTAAGCAATTACACAATATCACATGGGCGCGCGGTTGCGATTGGGATGAGCGTATTTGCGCGTGCCGCTGCAAAATCAGGTCTGTGTGCATCGGAGGTTTGTCGTGAAATTGTGGATGTTATCGAAAGGAATAAGCTACCTGTAAATTGCGCGTTTAGTTCGAAGGCGCTTTATTCGGCGGCGCTTGCAGACAAAAAAAATGTCGGCGGATCTATTGTAGTGGTTTTGCCTGAAAAACGAGGTTTGTGCAGATTGCATAAAGTAACGCATGAGCGCTTACATGAGCTGATTGCGCTCGGATTGGAGTGAATTTCATGAAAGCGATATTGAGCCCGCGAAAGCTGCGTAACGATGCGCGCTCAGAATAATTATCGAGGGACAACAAAATGGATATTGAAGCTTTACGCGGTAAAATTGATGAGATAGACGCAAAAATTGTCATGCTATACAAAGAGCGCATGAAAGCCGCGGTTGAAATTATGGAGTGCAAACGGGAGCACAAACTTCCCATATACGACCCATTGCGAGAACGCAAGCTTCTGTGTTCGGTATCGGAACAGGCCGGCGAAGAGTTTGAGGCGGGCGTGCGCGTGCTTTTTTCAATACTGATGGAGTTATCGAAGTCGTATCAAAATCGGCTGCTGCTGACGAAGTCGGAGCTTGCTGCAAAAATGGCGGATGCAGTGGAAAATACGCCGCGTTTGTTTCCGGAAAAGGCGATTGTTGCATGTCAGGGAACGGAGGGGGCGTATTCGCAGGAAGCCTGTGAAAAGTTGTTCGCGTTACCGGACATTATGTATTTCAACAATTTTGAGAGTATTTTTTCAGCGGTTGACAGCGGGCTTTGCCGCTACGGAATCCTTCCGATCGAGAACAGCTCAGCGGGGTCTGTGCGCTACGTATATGATTTGATGATAAAGAAAAATTTCTACATAGTGCGGAGTGTGCGCATGCAGGTGAATCATGTGCTGCTTACGAAAGACGGAGTCAGATTAGAGGACATCAGGGAAGTTGTGTCGCATGAGCAGGCGCTGGCCCAGTGCAGTGAGTTTCTGAAAAACAAAAATATCAAGATTACGATTTGTGAAAATACGGCATTCGCCGCAAAAATTGTAGCGGAATCTGAGCGTAAGGATATTGCAGCAATATCGTCGCGGTCATGCGCGGAATTGTATAACTTGCGTATCGCTGACACGCGAATTCAGAATACTGACAGTAATTTCACGCGTTTTATCTGTATTTCGAAGAAGCTTGAGATATATCCAGGGGCGGACAGGACATCTATGATGATGGTTATTCCGAATAAACCCGGTTCGCTTTATCGTGTTCTGGCTCGATTTTTCGCGCTTGGCATAAATCTTACGAAATTGGAAAGCCGTCCGATAATCGGACGTGATTTTGAGTTCATGTTTTACTTTGATGTGGACACCTCCGTGTACTCGCCGGCGTTGACACATCTCATAGGCGAGCTTGAAGCAGAGCTGGAGGGATTTTCATATCTCGGCAGTTACTTAGAGGTGATTTGATGAAAGCTGAAAGGGCGTTACATAGTTGTGTTCAATCCCAGATGTCCCAGGGCATATGTCACGCCCTTTCAGGGCTGCCCTTTCATCTTTTCCAAATCCGTGTCCATCCGGTTCATCCGTGGTTCTTCCCCGCGCTTTTAGGTCCCGCGTAAAACTTGTGCAACGCAAAAATTATGTCTTATAATCCGCCTTCCGAAACCCGTCGAGGAGAGATGACGACTATGCCGGAAAATATTGGGCGGACTGCCGTATTTCTAGCTGTTAACGCTACCCATTCGCATACCAATCCTGCCGCCTGGACGCTTGGCCACGCCGCTCAAGCCGCTGGTTGGAGATGGTTTGTTTCTGAGGCGACATCGCGTGAACCCATGTTGCCGTTGTTGTTGCGTCTGGAGCAGATGGCGCCGGAGGTGTTGGCGGCTTCATTCTTTCTGTTCAACCGTAATTTTTTGTTGGAGGCACTTGGACGTTATAAACGTCTGCATCCGGAATGTGTCATACTCGGCGGCGGTCCGGAGTTTCTGGGCGATAATCGCGCCTTTTTATGTCAGTATCCGTTCGTGGATGCTGTCATTCGCGGCGAAGGCGAGGTGGCCTTGCCGGAGTTTCTGGGGCGCTTGGATCGGCCTGACCGTTGGCATGAAGTCCCCGGCATCTGCGCCCGGATCGGTGGCAATGATCTGGATATGGGCATGGCCCATCTGCCGGATTTGAACCATATGCCGCCGGCCACACCGCCGGATTGGCAACGAAATCACAAGCCGTTTATTCTGGTGGAGACCAGCCGGGGTTGCGCCGGCCGGTGCGTCTTCTGCACCAGCGGCGCCGGCGCGTCGCCAACCCGGTATTTTCCCATTGACCGCGTTCGGGAAGAATTACGCCGCCTTCAGGCGGTTGGTATGCCCGAAGTGCGCTTGGCGGACCGCACTTTCAATGAAGCGCCCAAGCGTTGTATCACCCTCTTGCGCATGTTCCGCGAAGAGTTCCCGGCGATGCGTTTCCATCTGGAGATAGATCCGGGGCGGGTTACACCCGCGGTTATACAGGAGCTTGCCGCAGCCCGGCCCGGGCAGCTTTATCTGGAATTGGGCGTACAAACATTGACTCCCGTGGTATTTCAAAATATCGGCCGCCTCGGTACTCTGGAGGACGCCAAAACCATCACGCGCCAGTTATGCGCTATGTCCAACTTGCAAGCGCATGTTGATTTAATTGCCGGACTGCCTGGCGGTACGCTGGGAATGCTGCTTTCGGATTTACAGGTTTTGGTGGAAATGCGACCGGCCGCCATTCAGTTAGAAACTCTGAAGTTGCTTCCCGGTACCGCTCTTGACGCAGACCGGAAGCGTTGGGAACTCTGTGCCGCTGATACTCCGCCTTACGAAGTCCTGAGCACGGCCACAATGACCGCGGCAGATTTGGAGACTGCCCGGCAATGGTCATGCCTGACGGATTGGTTTTATAATCAGCCCGATTTACAGGCTGTAACCGGCGCCGCCGCCGTGCAAATTCCGGATTTTTGGAAGACGCTGGCGAAGGCCTGCGTCGGCCGGCTGGCGCTTTGTGACGCACCCAGCTTGGAAAATCGTTTTCGTATTTTTGATACTTTCCTGCAGGAGCGCGCCGGGAAAACGTCCAACTTGCGGCATAATTTGCATTACGCACGACTGCGGCACAGTTTGAGCCATAGTTATGGAATGGACGTCCAGCCTTGGCGCAAGCCATTGCCGCTTAATGCCCGCCTGTTGGAAGGAGAGGCGGTTCAAACCTTCGCGCAAATATGGGCGGCCCGGCTTGATAAGCAATACTACTTTGTTTACGCCCGGGATTCCCGTCGGGCCGCGGCAATTTACGTCGAGGAATAGGAAAAAGAAATTAACCGCCAAGGTACAAAACAGAAGAAGGGGAGGAACCACGGATAAACACGGATTGACACAGATTGGGGAAGAGGATTAGCCACAAAGAGGCACACGATGCACAAGAAAATGCAGAGGTCTCACACGGAGGTACAGAGATCACGGAGGAGGAAGTAAGTTTTTCAGACCACACCCTCCGCCGCTCCCTCCCTTCTGTGTATTCCGTGTATTCCGTGGTTCCTCTTCTCCGCGTATCCCTCTCACAATCTGCGCTAATCTGCGTCAATCGGCGGTTTCATTCTTCTCTGTTTCTTTCTTGCGTGCTTGGCGCCTTGGCGGTTCAATCCTATCTGTGTCTATTACTGTTCATCCGGTTCTTGTTTTACGGCTTGTAAAGTGTCAATTTTCAGTGGACTTTTGTAAGCAATTCGGGTATATATGGCTTATATTTTACCGCAGCTTAAGCGCCCGATGTCCTGGATCGTCTGCACAATAAACAACTAGCTGTCGCTTGAAAATATCCTGTCTGTAACAAGGAGGAATCGGATATGTTGGCTTGCGCAAAACGGTTAGATATTACGCCGGACGGTCCAGTCTGGATGGACGGCATGGTTCGTGCCCATCCCTCGACCGGCATCCATGATCAGATTTACGCTAAATCTCTAGCTCTGGCAAATTCCAAGAGTCCTGCGGATTGTTTTGTGCTGGTTTCAGTGGATGTCTGCATCTTGTGCAAGGAAGATGCCTGGGACATCCGCAAAACGGCTGCCGACGCCACCAGTATTCCCATTGGCAATATCATCCTGGCTGCAACTCATACCCATTCCGGCCCCGCATTATCCGGCGCTCTGGGCAACAAGGCAGACGAGTACCTGAAAGCGTTAAAACCGCGCATCTCCGATTTAATCGTACAAACCGTCGCCGACCTGAAACCTGCCGTGGCCGGCTGGGCGTCCGCCACGGAAAAGACCATCAGTCATTACCGCCGCCTGATGGCGGACGACGGCCATGTGGTGATGAATTGGGAACCATACGACCCGGAACATATCATCGGTCCGCTGGGGCAAATTGATCCGGAAGCGCTGGTGTTGCGGGTGGCCACTGCCGGAGCGGAGGCGGAACCAATCGCCTTGCTTTTCAATCATCCCTGCCATCCGAATGTATTATCCGGCGATAATTACCTGATCAGCGGCGATTATCCCGGACTGACTGAAAAAATGCTTCAGGAAAAATTCGGCGGTGTGGCGCTCTTCCTGAACGGTGCGCAGGGGTCAGTGGATATTGATGGTTTGAAAGATCGTGACGAAGTCGGGTTGCAGCGTGTCGCCGGAGCATTGGCGGATGCTATCCGCCCGGCGGCCGAAAAAATTAGCCCGACCGACCAACCTATTATCGGCGCAAACCATACCTTCAAGGTACCCGCACGGAAGATCACCGATGAAGAAATAGAGTGGGCCGATAATGTTTTAAAGCAAGTCGGGGATACTATCGAGGTCATGCCGGACGGTGTGGGAGATGACTATAAGGCCCAGCTCTACAAAAAACTGCGTAAAATTCAAGACCAGGACGTTGCCGTTGAGCAGA
Organism: Kiritimatiellia bacterium; assembly: GCA_050944835.1. Lineage (GTDB taxonomy): Bacteria > Verrucomicrobiota > Kiritimatiellia > JAAZAB01 > JAAZAB01 > JAXGPF01. The sequence goes on along the minus strand of JBMNRV010000002.1, from coordinate 83,014 downwards.
CCTGCGTAGCTGTCGGCGATGTCGCAATGCTTTCCTTCCCCGGCGAGTTGTTCACTGAAATCGGCATGCACATCAAAGAGAAAAGTCCGTTCCGCCACACTGCCATAATCGGCTTGGCCAATGGCTACGTCGGATACGTTCCCACCGCCAAAGCCATAATGGAAGGCGGTTACGAACCAGATACCAGGAATTTGGATGCCGCCGCCGAGGACTTGATCGTAACACACAGCTTGAAATTATTGAACCAAACCTGGCAGATGACGCGAAAGATGAAAAAGTGACCGTAAGCGTCCACACCAGAGCGGTGCAATGAACCAGTAAGCGGTATGGCTAACCAATCCCTCAGTTTGTTGCAGTCACAGCGGCAGATTCAGATGCTGGCGCCGCAATTGCGCCAGTCGCTGGAGCTATTGCAATTGCCGGCATTGGAGCTGCGTGCCGCGATTCAGAAAGAACTCCAACAAAACCCTACGCTGGAGGAAAAACCGCCTGAAACCGCCGACATAGCAATTGAACCGGCAGCCGGTGCGGTAGATGATGCCGGAGAAATGAGCTTTAAGGAAGAGTTTGATGTCCTTTCCCGCATGGACGACGAATGGTGCGAATATTTCATGCAGGAACAGGAATACCGTGTACCAGATCCGGATTACCACAAAAAACAGGAGTTTTTGATCAATTCCGCGGGTGAATCGCTTCAGGAGCATCTGCGCCGTCAGTTGGCGGTTTCCGGCCTTGATGAGTATGACCGGCGGATCGGGGAGCTGTTGATTGGCTCGCTTAATGACGATGGGTTTTTGGCGCAATCGCTGGAAGCATTGGCGGAATCCACTGGCGCCGACCTGACGCGTTTACAAGATGTACTGAATCTGGTTCAGGACTTCAGCCCGGTAGGCATCGGCGCCCGTGATTTGCAGGAATGTCTGCTGCTGCAACTTGAGCGGCTGGGTCATGCCGATTCGCTTGCTGCCACTATTGTAACCAATCATCTGGAGATGCTGGGGCGTCGCGAACACAAGGAAATTGCCCGTTTGCTCGATCAGCCATTAGCTGCCGTACATGAAGCTGCACGCCTGATCGCCACGCTTGATCCGCGCCCCGGTCGCGCGTTCAGCCCGGAAGTCACGCAGTATATCATTCCCGAAATTACTGTCGAAAAGGTCAATGACCAATACGTGGTTATACTGAACGATGATCACCTGCCACACCTGCGCATCAGCCGGCATTATCGCGAATTAATGAAGCAAAGTGACACGCAAGCGGACGTTCGGGACTACATCCGTGACCGCATTCGCTCCGGCGTCCTGCTCATCAAAAGCATTGCACAACGTCGGCAGACCATTTACCGCGTCGCAACGGAAATCGTCCGTGTGCAGCGCGACTTTCTGGATCATGGCATCACTCACCTTCGCCCGCTGGTGATGGCCGACGTGGCGCGCAAAGTGAAACTGCACGAAACCACGATTTCCCGGTGCGTGGCCAATAAATATATGCAAACCCCTCAGGGTGTTTTTGAAATGAAGTATTTCTTCACCCCGGGGCTCAAAACCGCCGGCGGCGAAACGGTCTCCAACAAAACCGTGCAGGATATGATCAAAAATATTGTGATACGGGAAGACCCGGCGCAGCCTCTGTCCGATCAGGAAATCCAAGCACGGCTGCAAGAGGAGGGTATTCAAGTAGCGCGCCGTACCATCGCCAAGTATCGGCTCGCGCTTAAAATCCCGCCATCGCACCTGCGTAAAATTTCCTGAGAGCGCCGGTGTGGCAATCACTCCGCCCACACCACCTCGAATTCGCGCAGCCGCGGTATCTTGATTGTCCCATTGCGGCTGATAGCCAGCTTGCGGCCGGTAGTCAGCGATCGCGCTTGCCGGACACCGTCGCGCATGCGTAATTCCAAATCGCGGATTTCAGCTACCTGTTGGATGGGGCGGGTCATCCCGCCATTGTAATTCACCAGGTGAATTAACCGCCCGGATTTGCCCGCGCAACGCCGGATGGTGATTTCGATGGCGCCATTGCCGCCGATCAATTCCACCGGCGGTTTGGCATGCGCATTCAGAATCCGGCCGATCAAGCGGTCATAATGCGTAATTCCGAATTTGTTGTAGAACTCGAAAAACAGCCCGGCAATGAAAATTGCCCGCCCGCGCCCAACCTTGCGCTCCATAATGAATGGATATTTAGGCGCTTCCGGCCGGCCGGAATATCTCCCGGCCAGTGGTGGACATAACCGGCCGCGGACACAGTCCTTAGCAGCGGCCACATCCAGCGCCAACGTCGGCGCCGACAGCAAATCCACGCCTTCCGTTTCAAATGTATCCAACGGTTTGGATATGGAGAAATAGTCATGCGTCTGATACCGGCGGTACCCCCGAAAACGCGCGCCGAACAGATCGCGCAGCAGAAAATCCCGGCGTTTTTTGCCATGTTCGTCAAATAACGAAGTTTCACCGTCTGCCAGCAGCAAACCGCCAGCTTGCACAAACTCACGCAATCGCTGCCCGGTATTTGTGGACATGCAGGCGATGTTGGGCAGTGCCAGCGCTCGGTAACGTTTCAGTTGGTCAATATTTAATTCCGTTGTGATGTCGAAGGGGATGCCGGCGCGGAATAATGCGCCGACGGCGCCGTTAAGTCCCGCCATGTAATCGCCGGCGGCGTTGGCACGCCGCTTGCCGGCGCTGTCATACAGGTCCGATTCCTCGCCGGAAGCTGTGTAATTGGCAGCCGTTTCAAACGAGTGAAAAATCGCCGTTTCGGCGGCGCTTGCAGTGTCGGCATAGTATGCGGCATTCCGACGGTCGAATTGAACCATTTCACGCGCCGCCGCACCGGCGCATGACTGCAGCAGTTTGGTTGAGCTATGGATGCCATACCAGACACTGGCGCCGTTGGCGATGGTGGAGGCGTAACACAGCCGGGTTTCCGCCGGGGTGTGCAGGTACCATGACCAAGGCTTATGATCGCCGGCCATAAAAATCACTCGCGGTCTGTCGCCGGCCACCGCCTCCACCACTCGCGCCTGTAATCCGCAACGCCAGATATCGGTTTGGGCCGGCGGACCGTAAAATTGAAACCCGCCTTCCGTGCCCACAATATCGTTGCAGGCCAGCAATGCGCGCATGTCATTTGCGCTGCCGCTATGCATCACCCCTATATTGTTATAAACCAGCCAAGCTGGGTTGACCTGCTTAACACGCGCATATGCCCGGCGCAGGAATTCCTGTTTAGCGGATCGGCCAAACTGGGTCAGAGCGGCCGGCGCAGCTTTGCTCATATCCACTCCGTGGCTCGCGCGAAACAGTTTGCGGCAACGCCGGCAGAAGCAGGGGGTGCTCACTGGCCCATCAAAAAACACTCCGGAGATTTCAAACGGCGCCAGACTATCAATGACGCCCATAAAATAATCCACCCAGGCGGAATTCAGGCAGCACCCGTAATAAGTGCCGTAAAGTTTTGTGTATTCACCATTACGATCCACCAATGCCCAGTCTGCGGCGTGCTTATTCTGCGAGGCTAACAGAATATGGCAGTTCAGGTATAAAATAGTTTTGATTCCGCGCTTCCGGGATTCCGCCAGGTATTTTTTCAGCTTTGCGCCATGGCGCTCTATGTCAAAAACAGCCGAGTACAACTCCCCGTGTGTGTGAAAAAGCTGTTCGGTGTCAAACCCAAATTTTTGCCACAAAGCAGGCACTTTCATCGTGCCCGCCAGTCCGCCTTCGAAATCGCATTGCAATGCGGCTATCCGCATGTGTTTGCCAAGGGAATTGTCTGACTTCATAAATCACCTTTCTCTATACTTGAACGGAATGGGTTTATAAATCTTCACCGTGCTTCGTGAATTTAAGTGGGGTAAGTGCAAAATTCAAGTATAAATGAAGCAGTTAAAACTGCGGCAGTTGGCAAGGTGCGGGGCCGCACGGGCAAACAAAGAGAGGAACCACGAATAAACACGGATGGACACGGATGGAGTTGAACCGCCGAAGGCGCCAAGAACGCAAGAAAGAAACCGCAGATTACGCAGATGGACGCAGAGAAGCTCACACGGAGGCGCAGAGAACACGGAGAGGAAAACCGCAGGTGCGAGCCGCACTGGCGCCGCAGATAACCGCAGATGCACGGCATTAGCCCCAACGGGGCGTTACATAATTATGTTTATATGTCACGCCCTTTCAGGGCTGTTTTCATATTTTTCCGTTAATCCCAGGGCGTTGCCCTGGGCTAGGTATGTCATGCCCTTTCAGGGCAACGCCAGACTCCGAATTTAACCCGCTCGGACTGGTCTTTATGGAATGACAGAATTTTTGGGGGAAAGTCCACGAGCATAATTTCATTGCTAAACGCAGGAAAGTGATATTATAATGCGCTTTGGCAATAATGAACTTACCAACTGCCGCAGTTTTAGGAGTCGGCGAAGGGCGATGGTATGAAACTAAGCCATAATCTGATCTTGATGTTGACATTTACGGTGGGATGGGCGTCGCTTTGTCAGGCGGCGTCAGAACTGCCGGACTTCAGTCACTACCAAATCATTCTCGATCGCAAACCTTTCGGAGAAATTGCGCCCGTGAAGGCACATGGTGATGACCTTGCCGCTTCCGGCGCCGGCGCATCTGCATCCGCTCAGGATTTGGAGTTGCGGGCCATCATAGAAGAAGGCAACACGATTCGTGTTGGAATGTTCGACCGGCGCGACAATAGCAGTTTTTACATCAAGCAGGGCGAGACCGTGGACCAATTCGAGCTGGTCAGTGTGAATTACGATGCGGAAGAAGCCGTGCTGCGCAAAATGAATGAGACTATTGTTTTTAAACTGCGCCCCGGTCAGGATGGTGACGCAGCGGCAAACGTCTCCGGCCCATCGCTCCAGCCGTCGCCTGCCGAGCCACCAGTATTTTCACCGCCGGGCGGCACGTCTCGGCCATTTTTCGCCGAATTGAGACGGCGGCGCGAGGCTGCCAGCGGGACTAATCCGCCTGCGCCGCGCGGGTTCGCCGAGTTTTTTAAACAACAACAACAAACCAGCACGCAAGCCGTTAGCGCCGTTAAGCCGGCGTCGCCATTCGGCCCATTCACACCAATCACCAACGCCGGGGTGATGCCATTCGGCGTGCAACCGGTGGCGCCGCCGCCGGGACCTCCGGCTTTTTCACCGTTTCAACCTGTTCAGCCCGACCAAGCCGAAGTGGTGGATGTGTCACCGGAAGTCTTGCAACCATCCGATGGGAGCGAAGCTCAATCTTTTGCGCCAATTTCATTTCAACCTATTCAACCTGTAACAGAATAACCACTAACATTAATACACTATGACATCAAAACCACAATTTAACGGTATCACGGTTGTCCTGCCTTGCTTGAACGAAGAAGCTTCCCTTGCTCAAGTCATAGCCAAGGCGCGCAATGGCATTAAACGTGTTGGGCAAACGGGCGAAATTATAGTTGTGGATAACGGTTCCACTGACGCTTCCGCGCGGATTGCCCAGGAAAACGGCGCGCGGGTCATCCATGAAAAAAACCGCGGTTACGGTTCCGCTCTGCGGGCTGGCTTCCGCAACGCCGCCTATGACATCATTGTTATGGGTGATGCCGATCTGACCTACGACTTCGAACGGCTGGACATCCTCGTGCAACCAATCCTCGATGGGAAGGCTGACTTTGTAATGGGCAACCGTATGCGCAGTATTCATCCCGGCGCCATGCCCAGTCTGCACCGTTACATCGGCAATCCGTTGCTGTCGCTTTTCCTGCGCATTATGTTTCACAGCAATGCCGTGCGTGATGCTCATTGCGGAATGCGCGCTATTACCAAAGAAGCTTATGAACGCCTGCGTTGCGTCACCACCGGCATGGAATTCGCCAGCGAAATGGTTATTCGCGCCATACGTTGCCGACTGCGTATTGCCGAACGTGACATTGAATACCATCCGCGCCTTGGGGAATCCAAGTTGCGTTCTTTCAAGGACGGCTGGCGCCACCTGCGGTTTATGATTCTCCATAGCCCCACCATGATGTTGTTGCTGCCTGGCATCATCTTCTGGCTGATAGGGCTGGCCATTTCTCTGCCGTTAGCCTTCGGCCCGATCGTTATCCACCAGCGCACCGTTGACATCCACTGCATGCTGCTGGGTGGAGTCTTGAATATTATCAGCATGCAGATTATAGCGGTCGGCATTCTGGCGAAGGCTTATGGGCATCTTTCCGGGCTGCATTACGATCAATTAATCGCTTGGTTGTATCGCTGGTTCACCTTTGAACGCGCCTGCATAATTGCCGCCGCGGTTTTACTTGTCGGCATACTGATTGTGCTGCTAGTGGTCGGCAAATGGGTGGCTAGTGGGTTCGGCGACCTTGACCAGTATCGTTTGCTGTTCCTGGGCGTTATTTTCCTGGTGAATGGGGTGCAGTTGGGCACGACATTTTACTTGCTGAGCATTATGGCGCTGCCGCGGCATATTGACCAGTTGCCGCCTCAAGCCGTTGAGACCGGCATTGCCAACACCTGAACTCCCATCTGCGCCGCCGGTGCGGGCGGTGCGGGCCGTACTGGTGGTGCGAGCCGCGGTGAAGAAATGAGCCCCAACGGGGCGTTACATACCTAGCCTAGGGCAACGCCCTAGGTAGGGAACACACCGCCAATGTTAGCCCTTAAAGGGCGTGACATAGTTGTGCCGTTTTTAAGATAAAAGGATTTTGGAGTTATGGAGTTTCCCTATGTCACGCCCTTTCAGGTCTCCCATTTTCCCCATCTGTGGTTCTCAGCATTTTATATTGTTTTTAGGGTAAATTATTTCCGCAATGGAAACACCTTCCACGCCATTTTCTGATTCTACGCCCACACCGGATTTGCCGGTGGTGGCTATCGTTGGCCGGCCGAATGTCGGTAAATCAGCCTTGTTTAACCGATTGGCCGGGCGGCGCGTCGCCATCGTCCACCATTCCAGCGGGGTTACACGCGACCGTTTGGCGCTTCCTGTGCGTCAAGCCGGGCGCGATTTTATGTTGGTTGACACCGGCGGCCTGGAGCCATTCAAGATGTCCGGTGAAGACAATGCCCGGTCACAACAGCGTGTTATTGCCGCAGCCATACGCCGGCAAACCGAAGCGGCATTGCAAACCGCCGATATGGCAATCATGGTGGTTGATTTGCAGGCGGGCATTGTGCCATTAGATGAAGAAGCCGCCGCCGTCTTGCGTCGAATCGGGTTGCCGGTGTTGCTGGCAGCCAATAAGGCCGATTCACCGGCGCACGACCATGAAGCCGGCGAGTTTCATCGGCTGGGTTTCCCGGTTTTACCGATTTCGGCGCAGCACAATCGTGGCATTGTCGAGTTGATGCAGGAAACTGTCGCGTTGCTGCCGCCGGCGTCCAGTCCGTCGCAATCGGAAGAGCGCTTGAAAATCACCATCGTTGGCAGACCCAACGTCGGCAAATCTTCTTTCATAAATGCGCTTTTACGCGATGAGCGCCTAATCGTATCCGACTTGCCGGGGACGACGCGCGATTGTGTGGATGTCCCTTTTACTCTTACCCGCGCTGGGGAACAACGATCATACCTGCTGACTGATACCGCCGGCCTCCGCAAGGTTAGCCGTCTGCGTGAAGCGCCGGACCATATCGGGTTGCGTCAGGTCGAGCGGCAAATTCAACGCGCGGATGTGGTGATTCTCATGTTGGATGCCAGTCAAGGGCCGACAGCACAGGATAAAAGCATTGCCCGCCTGATTTTGGATCATGCGCGCGGCATAGTATTAGCGCTGAATAAATGGGATCTGCTGCGGGATGCCGGGAAGCCATCCGACGCCATTACCGCCATCAAAGCGGAATTGCCTTTTCTGGCGTTTGCGCCGGCCTTTTGTATTTCCGCGCATACTGGTTTTAATCTGCGCCAAACATTGTCAGCCGCAACGGCGGTCGCGGAAGAAACCCGGCGCAAATTGCCCACCGGCCCCTTGAACCGTATTATTCAACGCGCAGTAACGCAAATGCAGCCGCCGATAATCAAAGGACGGCGTTTGAAAATATTTTATGCCACCCAAACTGGGACACAACCGCTGACGATTACGTTGTTTGTCAACACGCCGGGCCGGCTGATGGACAATTACAAATCGTTCCTCGTTAAATCGCTGCGACGAGAGTTCGGCCTGACTGGGGCGCCGATAGTTTTAAAGACAAAAAGTAGTCACACCAGCCCTGGGCACACAGCGGACGAACGGAAAGATTCAATACGCAGGCAAAAGCCATCAAGCCCTAAATCGCGACGCCCGGCAACGGCGCCGTAAATGCCACGCAGGTTCATCCAGCCTCTATATTCAGCGCTTGGCCAGTTCCGCCATGGCCAGAATATTTGCCGCCGGGGTATCCGGGGTAATTTCACAACCGCCTGACAGAATCAGCTTCCCTGGCGCCTGTGCCAGAGCTTTTCTGGCGGCGGCTTTGATCTGCTCCGGTTGCATATCCTGAATAATTGTGACCGGATCAAGGTTGCCACAAAGCTTCTGGCGAGGTGAGAGCAGCGGTGCGAAATGGGTCATATCCGTGACCAGGTGATCAATATCAATAATGTCAGCGCCAGTGGCAATCATATCCGGCAAAATGGCTGTGGTATTGCCGCAGATATGCAGTTTAGCGATGGCGCCGAGATGGTGAATGTGATCCACCAGCTTCTTTTCCCAGACAAAAGCAAATTCCTGGTAAAATTTCAGGCCGCATTGTGAGCAGGCCGCATCGCCGATGCCGATGCAGTGTGCCCCGGCCTGAATTTGCTTTTCAACAAAAAGCATTGTCAGATGCATTATCTTGTCAATGATTTCATGCACTTTTTCCGGTTGATCATAAAGATCGAGGAAGGCATCGCCCATTCCCCGCAAATCGCAGTATTCCGCCAGCGGTCCTTCGACCCAGCCGCAAATCAGCAGATTCCCGGGGTTGTGACGCCTGAAAATCGCGATCTGCTCAATCCGCGCGGCAACTCGCGCACTGGCCAGGAAGTCCGCGGGAGCACATTCCGAAAATGCATCCAGATCCAGCAGGACGTGCCCAGATTCCTGTGGCAGGCCATCTTCGGGATAATGGATTTTAGCGCCGAAAGCTTCGGTTTCGACATAGGGATCGCTCATTACATTGACCCAGTCCGAGGAAAAGGCTTCGGCGGTCTCCCAGTTGGCCTGGCAGTGGGCTTGGGGATCAAGACAAAATTCGCGGTAGGGTACTTTTGCGAAGCGTGCGGCAAAGCGCATGAAGATTGGCATGAAGGGAATTGCCTCAGGGCGGGTTCCATTGAGAAAATCAATGATCAGAGGTTGCTGTGACATTTAGTAAGCTCCCTGCTTGCGGCCGGTTTCCTTGAGCCTGATGATGGCACAAAGGCGCTTGCGAATCAAGCGGAAATCGGTATCCCTAAAACAGCAGTTCAATCCGCCGGCCAAAGCTGTGCGGCGCGCGCTGCCAACTGCGCAGGGTATTCTGCCATGTCCGCAACTCTCGCCACGCCACTATCAAGCGCCGCCTGCGCCGTTGCCACCGGCACCCGGACGAATAGCCTCCGGTCAAACGGTTTTGGAACGATATAACCCGGGCCGAATTCCAAATCAGGCGCATGATAAATGCGCTTGACTGATTCCGGCACCGGCTCACGCGCCAGCTCGGCCAGAGCGCGTGCCGCGGCTTTCTTCATTTCCATATTGATAGTGCGCGCCTGCGCGTCCAGCGCGCCGCGGAACAGGAATGGAAAGCCGAGGACATTGTTGATCTGATTGGGATAATCGGAGCGGCCGGTAGCCATGAGGTATTTGCGCTTTCCCATAGCGGTTGCCACCACTTCCGGGGCGATTTCCGGGTTGGGATTGGCCATGGCGAAAATAGCAGGGAAATCGGCCATTGCCCGCACATCGTCCTGGCTGACGCACCCGGCGACCGAAACGCCGATAAACACATGCGCGCCGCGCATGGCTTCCGGCAGTTTCCGCGCTGTAATCCCAGTGACGGCATGCCGGCGCTTCATTTCATTCAAGTCGGTGCGATCGGCGTGCAATACTCCTTTGGAATCGCACATGATGACCTGTTGCGCTCCGGCGTCTTTCAACATATCAGCGATACGGATACCGGCAGCGCCGGCGCCGTTAATCACGATACGCAAATCGGAGAGACGCCTATCGGCCAAATGACAGTAATTGAATACACCAGCCAAGGTAATGACGGCGGTGCCCCATTGGTCGTCGTGGAAGACGGGAATATCCAGCATTTCATCCAGACGCCGCTCAATCTCGAAGCAGGCGGGCGCGGCAATGTCCTCCAGATTGATGCCGCCGAACATGCAGGCTAAGCGCGCCGTAGTTTCAATTACGAGTTCTGGGTCCGTGCGTCCGGCGGATTGCCCGTTTGACCGGCAAAAATCCAGTGGCACAGGCCAGCCATCCACGTCAGCAAAAGCCTTGAATAATACGGCTTTCCCTTCCATTACCGGGATGGAGGCGGGTGCGCCAAGGTCGCCCAGACCGAGGATGGCGGTGCCGTCGGATACCACGGCCACCAGATTGCGCCGTGCGGTAATTTCGTGCGTGGCGGATGGTGATTCGGCAATGACTTTGACGGCTTCGCTAACGCCGGGTGTGTATGCCAAACTGAGGTCTTCCGGGCCGTCAAGGGGCTTGGTCAGCAGTGTTCCAACCTTGCCGCCTTGGTGATACTGCAAAATTTTTTCTCGACAGATGCTCATAGTATCCATAGTATATGAGCTCATTTTTTAATTTGCAATGCCGTTTTAAGGTTAAGCGCACCTGCCCCCTTCGTCTATCGGCTAGGACATCAGGTTCTCATCCTGGAAAGAGGGGTTCGATTCCCCTAGGGGGTGCCATTTTCACCACAATGGGCTTAATTGTTTTGGGCGCCGGCGGTAGTCTTCTGAGCGCTACCGGGCGTGCGGCGCCATATCCGGTCAAACGTATCCGGCCATTTCCAGGAAGCCCAGCAAGTTGCGATCAAGGCGCCCAAAATCGCCATCAGGACGAACAGGCGGACGCGTTTTTTGTCGGCGAATGGGTCGTCAACCGCAATTCGATGGCTGCCTGGTGGCAAGGTTGACAAGTGTGTCAGCGACGCTCCGAATGGGATGTTGATGCGCGCGCGTGTGTTCACAGCCCACCCGCTGGCATCCAGCAGGGGGCCCAGGTTGCGCAGACGCAATTTCATCGAAGCCAGCAGCATTGATGGTCCGGAAATCAGCAGCAACACTCCCAGCACACCCAGCGGCAGCCAGAATCCCAGTCCAAAGAGCATTTTAAGGAATCCGGCGACTAAGGCGCTGACCCCGCCGATGGCCGTCCCGAACAACGCAATCGTGCCCAGGTCTATCCGCTGCGGCGGACGCAACGGCTTGTCGGCGGTTTGATCGGTTTGCCCCATCTGAGCAATTTTACCTGAAAGCTTGGCCGTGGAATCTTCATCGGCGGCTTGCGCCCGTTTGACAATCTGTTCCTCTATTATGCGCACCAGTTTCTTGTAAGGCATCCAAAATGCCTCGCGCACACTGATGGGGTTAGAGACAATTCTGGTGACTGTCGCCAACCAATCGCGCCCCTCACGGTCATAAAAGACGCCATTGCGTCCCACCATAAGGTTATCCGAATCGCCGTTTGTCACTACGGCGACAATATTCTTTTGTTGGCCGCCGGCGCGTGTCACGGTGCAATACATCAGGAAAGCGCCCGATAATCCCGCCAGCAAGGCATGGCGTGCGGGGTCGGTCACTTCTATGCAAAGCTCGCAAGCGCGCGCATCCAGATATAAAACTCCGGCTTGAAACACCGCTTGCGTGTTGCCATAAAAATCGGTGAAATTCACCATGTTAATCAACACTTCGCCCAAATCCCGGCGGAAGCGGATGAGTTTTTCCAATTGTGCCACACGCTCATATTCCGGGCGCATAGCGGCGTCGCGCTCTATCAGCGCCATTAAATCTTTCCGAGCACTGCCGCCCAGCAATTCCCGCAGCCGCGGCAACCCAAGTTTTTCCACCGGCGTTTGCGGTTTGGCGTCCAACCACTGTCCGGTTGCGGCAACTGCCTGCTTCAGCGATTGCCATTCCGCCTCCGTCAGATGTTGGCATGGCTTATCCAGCAGCGGTGTCGCGGCATCCGTGGCAAGAGTTGCCAGGCGTGCCGCCCAAGCCGGGTTAACTGCGCCAGTCAGTGGCAGCGGTTGTCCGGGGGCAGCCGCCGCCAAAGGCATGGCTTCGATTTCGGCGTCGGCGGCGGTCAGCAGGCGCGTGGCAAGCGTGCTGTAGTCGAATTTCTCCAGGTTTAGCGCAGCGGCAGCCTGCGGATCAAACGCGACGGTGCGGCATCGGGCAAAGTAATCATCGGCCTTAGCCGCAATGGCGCGCACTGCATTGGCAGCCTTGACTAATTCCGGTGGCGCTTGGCGGTCATCCCAATCGCACAGCGCCTGAGCTTCATTAAAGAACTGGTTCACAGTATCCGCATCAACTCCCGGCTGGCCGCCACGGTCCACTTTACCCGGTAACACACTCAAAATCTCTTTTATCGCCTGTGCCGATTCAGGGGTGTCCGCTGAGTCGGCGGGAATGATGCCGTCACCGTTAAGTTTGGTGGCAGAAAACAGGCGGTTCAAATCCGTGACATCCGTAAGATGGACGGAATCAGCGTCGGGGCGCCCCAGATTGCGCAGTACACGCTGGGCGATAGCCGCGAGTTCCGGGTCGCTGATAGCATCCAAGGGTAGGGAGGCGCCGGGTTGAAAAATAATTGCCGGGTCTTTGAGCGCGTGGTTGATCCAGCGCACTGCGGCCAGTATCTCAGGTGGCCGGATACTGCCGTCATTGTCGGTATCCAGCAAAGACAGAGTAGCGGCATCCAGCGCAATGCCATTAACCGGCATGGCGAGAGCCATCCACAGTTTCGTGTCCAACTCGCCCAAGGCTCGCAGGTCTGCCGCATCGCGTAACAAGACCTGATTGACACCGCCGCGCCGGATGAAAACCCAATGATGCGCCTGATTGGAAATATCGGTTATAGACATGTATGGTCAACCTAAAACGGCAGTGTTCGGGTGTATTTAATCAGCGATATTTAGCCCATTCCGGCTCATTTTCGAAAACCCAGCGGTAATGCTCCGCGCCCTGCAATCCGGTTGCCGCCGCTTCATCCACGATCACCGTGCAGTGCGGATGCAGTTGCAAAGCCGAAGCGGAAATCATCGCCGTAATCGGCCCTTCCACCGCCTTGGCGATGATGTCGGCCTTGCCGGCGCCCATCGCCAGCATGACGCAGCGTTTGCTATCCAGAATAGTGCCGACACCCATGGTCAGTGCCCGGCGCGGCATCCGCGACGGCGGATCGAATAGCGGCCCGTTCTGCGCCATCGTCTCCGGAGAAAGAGCAACATGACGTGTGCGGGAGCGGAGCGACGAAAGCGGCTCGTTGAACCCGATATGTCCATCTTGTCCGATTCCGAGCAATTGAAAATCAATGCCGCCGGCGCGTTGGATTTTGTTTTCATATTCCATGCATTCGGCGGCCAGATCGGGTGCCATGCCGTTTGGCAGATGGGTGTTGCGCAAGTCCAAGTTGACCTTGGTGAACAGATGTTTATTCATATAGCTGCGATATGAATTTTTGTCTTCCGGCGCCAGCCCAACGTATTCATCCAGGTTAAACGTACGGCAAAGCGAAAAATCCAACCCATCGCGCCGGTGCATGTCGGACAACATGGCATAAACGCTTTCCATGGTCCGGCCGGTGGCCAGCCCCAAAACCAACGCGGGGTTGGCGTGTAATTCAGCGGCTATCAGCTTGGCAGTTAAACGTGACGCTGCCTGGGCATCTTTTTGAATAATGACTTCCATTTGATATTACTCCTTGTTGACAGAACAACCATCACGGTGCAGGCTATTGTTGTTTGCTTGCAAAAAAGCGTATATTGTGCGACAAACCTTCTGAGTTATACCAGACGTTGCCGTATTTGTGAAGAATAAACCTGTTTGAAGAATGAAGACGGTAGGGAACCACGGATGAACACGGATGGACACGGATAATGTCAGAAAGGCTCACACGGCACGGAGATCACGGAAGAGGAATCACGGATTAACAGGATGGACATGGATGGAGACAATGGGCGCCCTGAAAGGGCATGACATACCAGCCCAGGGCAACGCCCTGGGATTAACAGAAGAACATGAAAACAGCCCTGAAAGGGCGTGACATAGAAAACCTATCATGCCCAATCCATATCCAAAGTATATCCGGGTTATGCACGCCCTTTAATGGTTGTTTTCATGCCGACGCGTGATACCTCTGTCTTTTTTTTGGAACCAACGTAAATTTATTGGGAAACAACACAAAGAGGATATCGAAATCATGGCCTTGATTTTCGGGAGATCAGGCGCTGCGTCCCAGCAACTGCGACACGTCGCTTTGACCGCCTTGCTGTTGGGATTAATCTCAATGGCCGGGATTACCAACCACGAACTGTGGACTCCGGACGAGCCGCGCGAGGCGGCTATCGCGCTGGCTATGCATAGCAGCGGCAATCGCATTGTGCCGCAACTGGCCGGCGAACCTTTCGTCGAAAAACCGCCCTTGGCCTATATTGTAAGTTCTTCTTGTCTGGCTTGGTTTAAGCAGTGGCTTGGGCCGACCGCCGCTTTGCGGATGTCTTCCGCAATCTGGGGGTTGGCGACATTGCTGGCGACATTTATGCTGGCGCGCCGGCTGGCGGGCATCCGGGCGGCGGCGTTGGCAACGGCGGCGTTGGCGGTCATGCCAGGTTTTGTACAGGTTACCCATTGGTTGCTGGTTGATAACGCGTTGATGTTCTTTATCACGGCTTCGATTTGGCTGCTATGCGAATCTTATCTGGCGCGCCGTCCGGCGCTCTTACCGGCGGCCGGTATAACAACCGCCGGCGCCTTTCTTGCCAAAGGGTTTTTGGGGCCGATTTTCATTGGGCTGGGTTGGCTTGGCATTATGCTTCATCTCTTACGGTCCGGTTCCGATAAATGCGCCGCCGCGCCAACTAACAACAGCAGGGTTGTCACTGGCGCTCGTTGGATGATTTGGCATGTTTTAGCGGGGCTGGCGGTTTTGCTGATTGCCGGCGTCTGGGTGATAGGGTTATATCGGTATGGTGGGCCGGATTTATGGCGGGAGTGGTTCTGGGATAATCACTTTGGGCGGTTCACGGGCGAAGCCAGACATCTTGGACATAGCCGCGGCCCGCTTTATTACATTCCTGCGCTGGCAGCCGGTGGGTTGCCGTGGTTGGCGGTTTGGCTCAATGCCGCATGGAACTCCATATGCGGACGGCGGCCGCCAGTCCCGCATAAGCCAGCCGCTTGGCCGGTCGTTTTGATGTGGGGGCTTGGCGGGGTGATTCTGCTGTCGCTTTCTTCCACCAAGCGTGAAATATACCTAAGCGCTGTCTGGCCATGTTTGGGAATAATAACAGGAATGCTGCTGCAAACGCCCCCAGCCGCTTGGGTGCGCCGCTGCCTGCAAGCCTGGCAATGGTTGGCGCTGGTGGTCATACTTGCCGCCGCCGTTGCCCCCGCCGTTGCTTTTGCGGGCGGATACCTGTCAATTTCAACCGCTCTGGTCAGCAGCATCATAGCTATACCGGTAATTGCCGCTGCCGCCTTGATCCGGCGCCGGGTGGATTGGAGTCGGCCATTGCGATGGGTAGCAATCACAGCCTTAGCATATTTATTGGCCTTGACCACCCTGCCGCCGGTGATAGATTATTTCAAGAATTTAAAACCGGTATTCACAAAATTGGCTGCCGCTATACCGACCGCCGAACTTGAACGAGTGGGACTATGGGAGTCCGACGAAACCACGCGGGCAGGATTTTATTATTATTGCAACTTGGATTTTCCACAGGTTCGTGATACTTTGGAGCTTTCTTTGGTTTTATCAGGCCGACATCCGCGTTTAGAAAGCATTGTCGCCGCTGGGCGCAACTTTCCTCCGAAAGATGTCGTATTGCCGGAATGGACGCTCCGGGCGCAGGCCAAGCCCAATGTATGGATGGGGTGGGGGCGTTCAGTTGCGCCTGGTTCCAAGACTAAGGATTGCAAGCGAGAGTTGATGTTTGTCACAGGATCCGTGCGGGGGGCGGCCGCCGATTGACCGGCGCCACAAATCCGGCCGGTCGGTTGGCAAAAACGAAAGATAGTTGAGGGAGAACACCCGTGCAAGGGTGCAGACCGCTACAGTGAGGATAACTATGCGCAAGGAATTTTTGCCGTTTTCCCGTCCGACTTTTGACGAGGATGACATCAAGGCCGTTGGTGAAGTATTGCGTTCGGGATGGATCACAACGGGGAAGCATGCCACAGAATTCGAAAAGGAGTTCAGCGCTTACACCGGCGCGGGCGGATCGGTGGCGCTGGTTTCCGCCACCGCCGGCATGCATTTGGCGCTCAAGGCTCTCGACATCGGGCCGGGCGATGAAGTTATTACACCTTCCATGACTTGGGTCTCCACCATTAATCTGATCGTTCTGGCCGGCGCTAAACCGGTCATGGTGGATATTGACCGCGACACGCTGATGACATCTGCTGAGCACATCGCCGCCGCCGTCACCGAACGCACCAAATTAATCATTCCCGTGCATTTTGCCGGCGCGCCGGTGGACATGGACCCTATCAGGGAACTAGCCAAAGCCCGCGGAATCCGGTTGATAGAAGACGCCGCTCATGCCGTTGGCACGGAATACCGCGGCCGCCGCATCGGCGGGCAGGGCACGGCTATTTTTTCATTCCATCCCATCAAAAACATCACCACCGGCGAAGGCGGCATGTTCTGCTCCGACGATCTGGCGCTGCTTGATCATATCCGCCGTCTTAAATTTCACGGATTGGGCGTGGATGCCTTTGACCGGCGCACGCAAGGGCGGTCGCCGCAGGCGGAAGTCATAGAGCCGGGTTATAAATACAATCTGACCGACATTGCCGCCGTGCTTGGCCGGCGTCAATTGGCGCGGCTGGATGAATTCAATCGCCGGCGTGCGGCATTGGCAGAGCGTTATCGCGCCGGGCTGACACAGGTGCCGGAAATTTTGCCGCTGCTTGAGCCATCCTATCCCATACGTCATGCCTGGCATCTGTTTATCGTCCGTTTGGACACCGACCGCGCCCGCATGACGCGTGATGAATTTATGGAAGAGCTGAAGCGGCGCAATATCGGCACCGGCCTGCATTTTCGCGCTGCGCATCTGCAAAAGTATTACCGTGAACAAATGGGGTTCCGGCGCGGGATGCTGCCGCAGACCGAATGGAACTCCGACCGTATCTGCTCCTTGCCGCTGTTTCCCAGCATGCGGCCCGAGGATGTGGATGAGGTAATAGCCACCATTAAGGAAGTCCTGAAACGATGAACACTCCCGTTAACGTCTCTGTGGTCATTCCGGTTTATAACGAAGAAGCCAACCTGCCGGAGCTTCTGCGCCGTACTCTGACCGCCCTCCGCGCGCTGCAAACGCAATTTGAACTGATTCTGGTAGATGACGGCAGCCGTGACAAATCCCGCTCATTATTGGAGGCCGCCGCGCATGAAAATCCGGAAGTCGTGGCGGTTATGCTCAATCGCAACTATGGACAGCATGCCGCCGTCATGGCCGGCTTTGCCCATGCCCGCGGCGAAATTATCGTCACACTGGATGCCGATTTGCAAAACCCGCCGGAGGAAATCGGCAAGCTGGTGGCTAAAATGAATGAAGGTATGGATGTGGTGGGGTCGGTGCGGGTGCCGCGCTGCGATAGCCTGTTTCGCCGTTTTTCATCATTTTTGGTCAATCGCGTTACAGCGCGCGTGACGGGCGTCACGATGCACGATTATGGCTGTATGTTGCGTGCCTATCGTCGGCCAATTGTTCAGGCTATGCTGCAATGCCACGAACACAGCACTTTCATCCCTGCTTTGGCCAATAGTTTCGCCCGGCGCACCGCCGAGGTCGAGGTAAGCCATGCCGAACGCCAGGCCGGCACCTCTAAATACAGCCTATGGAAACTAATCAATCTCCAATTCGATCTCCTGACCAGCATCACCACTTTCCCATTACGTTGTTTAAGCATTTTCGGTGTAGTGATGTTTCTGATAGGTGGCAGCTTGGGTCTGGTGATCTTGATCTTGCGCATGGTGTATGGCTCGGAGTGGGCGGCGCAAGGTGTTTTTACATTACTGGCAATCTTGCTTTTCTTCATGGGCGCTCAGTTCGTCGCCCTCGGGATGTTGGGCGAATATCTCGGCCGCACTTATATGGACGTGCGGGCGCGCCCACGCTATTTTGTGGAACAGGTGATCAGTCAAAAACAAACCGGAAAGGACGCTCCTGCGCCACAAGCTTAAGGCGTTGCGCGGCTCCGTCCGGCCAGCGCCTTGAAAGGAATCATACACATGGCTAAATCGCTGATCATCGCTGAAAAGCCCTCCGTGGCGGCTGATATCGCCCGTGCGCTCGGCGGCTTCAAACGTGAAAAGGATTATTTTGAAAGCGATGACTATATTCTGTCATCAGCCGTCGGGCATTTGCTGGAAATCCAACCTCCGGAAGGTTACGAGGCTCCGCGCGGCAAATGGAAATTTGAAAATTTGCCGGTAATTCCGCCGCATTTCGATTTAAAACCGATTGAAAAATCATCGGCGCGCCTGAAATTGCTGTTGCGCCTCATACGCCGCAAGGATGTTGATGGTCTGATCAATGCCTGCGATGCCGGACGTGAAGGTGAACTGATTTTCCGGCATATTGTGCAATACTCTAAGACCAAATTGCCTATCCGGCGCCTCTGGCTCCAATCCATGACCCCCAGCGCCATCCGTGAAGGGTTCGAACGTCTGCGCGCCGATGCCGAGCTCCAGCCGCTGGCCGAAGCCGCCGCTTGCCGGGCTGCCGCAGACTGGCTTGTGGGCATTAACGGCACACGCGCCATGACGGCGTTCAATTCGCGTCTGGGGGGGTTCCACCTGACCACTGTCGGACGTGTGCAGACACCCACGCTGGCCATCGTGGTGGAGCGCGAGGAAAAAATAAAAAAATTCAATCCGCGCGACTACTGGGAGGCGCTGGGAACCTTTCGCGCCGCCGCGGGCGAATATACCGGCCGCTGGTTTGATCCATCCTTTGCAAAAAAACAGGAAGACGAAGAAGCGCGGGCCGAGCGGCTCTGGGACCGCGCGCGGGCCGAGGCCATCCAAGCTAAATGCGCTGGACAACCAGGCACGGTGTCTGAAGAATCCAAGCCCACCACTCAGCAATCACCCTTGCTCTTTGATCTGACCAGCCTGCAGCGCGAAGCAAATTCCCGCTTCGGGTTCTCTGCCCGACGCACCTTGCAAGTTGCTCAGGCGCTCTATGAAAAATACAAAGTGCTGACCTATCCCCGTACAGATTCACGCGCCCTGCCGGAAGATTACCAGTCCACTGTCCGTCAGGTGTTGACCAAACTCAGCGAGGGTGAATACAGCAAGCCGGCAACCACCATCCTGCAGAATGGCTGGGTCAAGCCTAATCGCCGGGTTTTCAATAACGCCAAAGTTTCCGACCATTTCGCGATTATTCCCACTGCCCATACGGCTGGAAACCTGCCGGAAGACGAACGCCGGATATACGACTTGGTAGTACGACGATTCCTGGCGGTGTTTTATCCTGCGGCGGAATATCTGGTAACAACCCGCATCACCAACGTTGTTGATGAAAAATTTAAAAGTGAAGGCAAAGTCCTGACGAAGCCAGGATGGCTCGAAGTTTATGGACGTGCTCACTCTCCGGACGATGCTACGCCTAATCTGGCGCCGGTCACTGCCGGTGAAACCGTGCAAACCATCAGCGTAGAAGTGAAAGGATTGCAAACCCGCCCACCGGCGCGTTTCACCGAAGCCACATTGCTCTCCGCCATGGAAGGCGCCGGCAAGCTGGTGGACGATGAAGAGCTCCGCGAAGCCATGCTGGCCAAAGGGTTAGGCACTCCCGCCACCCGTGCCGCAATCATTGAAGGCCTGCTGTATGAACGCTACTTGGTACGCCAAGTCCGTGAATTGCACCCGACCGCCAAGGCGTTTTCACTGATCGTCCTGTTGCGCGGCCTGTCAGTCCCGGAACTCTGTTCGCCAGAGCTGACCGGCAACTGGGAGTTTCAACTTAAGCAAATTGAGCACGCTAAACTCGATGGGAAAAAATTTATGCAGGAAATTGCCGCCATGACGCAACGCATCGTGGAAAAGGCAAAAAGCTTTGAGCATGACACCATCCCCGGCGATTTCGGCGTCTTAAAAACCCCCTGTCCGAAATGTGGCGGCGAAATCAATGAAAACTATAAGAAATTTCAATGCCAAACCTGCGATTTCAGTTGCTGGAAAACTCTGGCCGGACGGCAGTTTGAAATTGCCGAGATGGAAGAGTTGCTCTCCAAGCGGACAGTCGGTCCATTGGACAATTTTCGTAATAATCGCGGCCGTACTTTCAGCGCCGTGGTGCAGATGAATGACGATTTTGAGGTTTCATTTGATTTCGGCCGTTCCGACACTAAATCCGCCACCCCCGCCGATTTCACCGGCCAGACACCGCTGGGCCGCTGTCCGAAATGCGGCGCCGGTGTTTATGCCGACGGACGCGTTTACATCTGCGAGAAAGCAGCCGCTGTGCCGAAGACCTGCAATTTCAGCATCGGCGCCGTAATTCTCAAAAAAGCGATTGAGCCGAGCCAGATAACCAAACTCCTCTCAACCGGACGCACCGACCTGATTAGTGGGTTTATCTCCAAAAAAAATCGGCCGTTCAAGGCGTTTCTGGTGTTGCAAGACGGCCAAGTGAAATTTGAATTTGAGCCCCGGCGCAAAAGGAAAACCACAGATTAACGCAGATTGGCGCAGATGTGGAAGAGGGCATGCGGCGGTTCCTCTTTTTCTCAACATTTTATCTCGATTCCTGAATTTCAATTGCTATAATACCGGCGTGATCAAGGGGGGCATATGTCGGCAGTCAATGAATTGATTGTGCGTGAATATTTCGAAGGTCTGGGCTATCAGATACAACAGCCATGTAAATATCTGGTAAGCGGACGCGCCAAACGTCCGGAAGAGGAGGCCGATCTCTTGATTCGCCATCCCGGCGTCGCCGTAACACAGATTCCCGAACACGTTTTATGGACAAACGAAGACCTGCGAACAATTGGTCAAGCAGTCGTCTGCGTTTACGGTTGGCACGGCGAACGTATCTACCCAGCCATGTTGGAAAATTTACCGGAAATCGTGCGCTTTGTCGCGCCGGAATCCCTGCGTGCCGCTCATCGCGCTCTGGGATCGGATCAGGCAGCGAACATCCTGTGTCTGCCGAAGTTGCCGGCTTCCGCTATATTGAAACAGCAATTACTAAGCCGCTTGCGGGAAAAAGGTGTCCATGGTGTGCTGCTTTTCCGCAATATTCTACGCACACTGATCCATCAGGTGGACGCCTCCAGGAATTATGATAAATCCGATGTTTTACAAGTAATCCGTATTCTGAAGATTTACGATTTGCTTCAATCTGCGCAGTTGGAATTATTCAACGGACGCCGGTCGCGGCGGCGCAGTAAAGGAACGGCGCCCCGTGAACGCACATGAGGCATATGTTGCGTTGAACATGATGGAAGGCATCGGGCCTGTAAGCGTCAAGGCGCTGGTGGAGGCGCTGGGCTCCCCTGAAGCCATCTGGCAAGCCGACCGGTCAACCCTGATGAAAGCGCCGGGGATAGGTCCCGGCTTGGCGGATAAAATACTGTCTCAGCGCAATCAGATTGATCCGGGTAATGAAATCCGGCGCGCGGCTGAGATGGGCGCGGCGCTGATTACACCAGCCGATCCGGGATACCCGCCGGCGCTGGCCCAGATTCACGATCCACCATTGGCTTTATACGTCCGGGGAGAGTTTCAGCCGAAAGACCGGCACGCTTTAGCCATTGTCGGCACCCGCCACCCCAGCCATTATGGCAAGGAAACCGCAGCGCGGCTTTCCGCGCAACTGGCGCGTTCCGGCTGGACAGTCGTCAGCGGGCTGGCACGCGGAATTGATACTGCCGCACATTCCGCCGCCCTGACCGCTTCCGGACGGACTATCGCTGTTTTGGGCGGCGGCTTGGCGCATATTTATCCGCCGGAAAACCGTCCGCTGGCCGAGCGCATCGCCGCTGGACATGGCGCCGTCATCACCGAATTTCCGCTTGACCGCGCTCCGGACCGGACAACTTTTCCCATGCGTAACCGGATTATCAGTGGTTTGGCGCGGGGCGTCTTAGTGGTTGAAGCCAGCCGGCAAAGCGGCGCGTTGATCACCGCTAATCAAGCGCTGGAACAGGGACGCAGCGTTATGGCGGTGCCCGGCCGGATAGACGCTCCCGGCGCCCGCGGCACACACGCCTTGATTAAGAACGGCGCCCGTTTGGTGGAAGATCTGGAAGATATTTTGGCGGAATTTGAATTCCTGTTGCCGCAATGCCCGCAGCCGGGCGCATCGAAGCCGGACGAACCGGTTGGTACGCCGGTTAACCTGACAGACGAGGAGTTGCGCATCATGGCCGTCTTGCAGGATGAAGAGCAGGACTTTGATGTCTTGATCCGGCAGACCGGTATCTCTGCCGCCCGCCTGAATGTAGTGCTTTTGACAATGGAAATGAAACGGTTGGTCAAGGTTTTGCCCGGCCGCCTGGTGGCGGCAACCCGTTCCCATGCCTGAATACATAGATAAATTTTTCTAATTGACACTTTTGACGGTATATAGCAATATTTTGCCTGTATTAAATTTTAGTTAAGTTTTTATTATGCTAATGTGAACAATCAGAAAGGAGGTGTTGCCGGAAAATCATGCAGTTCCGTGTAAACAAGCGGAACAAAATCACCGGTTGAAGTTCAATCGTGTGGAAATGGGGCGTATATTGTCTTGCAACCAAAAGTGGAGACAGCAAATAAATGAAAAAAATTATCGGCAGTGTAATGGTAGCTGGGTTGGTGGCGTCAACAGCATTCGGCGCTATGCTGAATCAAGGCACACGCGAACTGGGAGTCTTTGCCAATATAGATCGAGATTCTTTGGATGCTAAGGTAAGCTTCGGTCAGTTCATCATGGACGGATTGATCATCGGCGCCGGTATTAGTGGCGGTTGGCAGGATGCCGACTCCGTTGATGCTGCGACCTATGGCGCGAGTGCGTATGCCCAGTATCACTTTGATATAGGCAGCCCGTTAGTGCCGTTCGTCGGCGCTGCTGCTGGTGTGCAATATAGCAAGATTGACATAGATGGCTTGGGGTCAGACTCAGAGACCGGGCTGATGGGCGAAGCGCAATTGGGCGCGAAGGCCTTCATCGCCAACAATATTGCCATCACCATGTACGGTTTCTTCGATTTCTCCAATGAGGAAATTTATTCCAACAAGGGTGAGCTTGAAAAGACCGACTTTGGTCTGCGCGTCGGCATGAATAGTTATTTCTAAACTATTGAGATTGATTGTGTTTCAACCCGAGACCCCGTTCAGACCGGGGCTCGGGTTGAATTTTTTCCGCCAGCGCTTGGCGGTTTATTGCTCCCCCCTGTGTTTAACGGGTGTGCTTGGAAGTGGAAAAGTGGTTTTCTGGAATAGTCCCAACGGAGCGTGACATACCTGCCAGTGCGGCCTCGCACCGCCAGTGCGGTCTCGCACCCCTTTTGTCCCTTTTGTCCCTGCTGTCCCTATCCGCCAAAAGCCGTGCCTTCATCCTTGACATAACCCTTGGCTTAAACGATACTTTTTCGGCGTAACACTTGATCTTGAATGGCGCTATTGGATTGCTGAAATGCCGGAAAAAACCATCAAATCAGAGCGGATTTTCACTGGACGCCTGCTCCGGTTGGACGTGCTGGAAGTCGCCTTGGAAGACGGCGGGACTGGCCGTCGGGAAATCGTTCGTCATCCCGGCGCCGTAGCAATCTGGCTGATTGCGCCGGATGGCCGTTTGGCGCTGGTGCGGCAATATCGTAAGGCGCTGGGCCGCTTCCTGTTGGAAATAGTGGCCGGTACACGTGAGCAGGGCGAGTCGGCTGAGTCCTGCGCCATTCGCGAAGTGCGCGAGGAGACTGGGTACAAAGTTTCATCAGTAATACCGCTAGGACACATTTACACTGCACCAGGGTTTTGCAACGAGAAAATCACCCTGTTTTACGCGCAGGCGCGCCAAGCGCCTGGCGCCGGACATTTAGATCCCGACGAGAAAATCACCGTAAAACATTTAACTATCGCACAGTTTGCCGGCCTGGCGGCCCGGGGCGCCATACAGGATGCCAAAACCTTGGCGGCTTGGAGCTTGGTACAAATGCGTCTGCCGCTTACCAAGAGGGGAGGTCAGTCATGAACCTTTTCAAACGCGTTTATCGTTTTTTTTCCGTTGGCATCTGGGACCTTGAACTTACAGCTTTGTCACCACTGCCACGTTGGGGTGTCAACACCATACGTGTGGTGCACCTGGTTTATAATGGTTTCCGCGACAATAAATGCCCGCTGCATGCCTCCGCCCTGACTTACAGCTCCCTGATGGCGATAGTGCCGATGATGGCTCTGGCGCTGTCAGTGCTGCGGGGGTTGGGTGCGGGCGACTGGGCGGAAAATTATATCCTTTCCGGCATCAGTTCTATGCCGGTGCAATTTCAGGAGTTCATAAAGAATGTGTTGAGCTATGTGCATAACACTAATTTTGCCACGCTCGGCGGGATCGGCTTGGCGTTACTGCTGTGGATTGTCGTTCAGGTGATTGGTCAGGTGGAGATGTCCTTTAACCGCGTCTGGGGCGTTCACACTTCACGGCCGCTGTTGCGCAAGTTTTCGGATTACCTGAGTGTGCTGATGGTGGTGCCGATTCTGATGATCACCGCCACCACAATCAACACCACATTGAACAGCCCCATGATTGCGGAATGGTTGCAAAGCCGGCTGGGAGTGATGCACGTCTGGTACCTGCGCGCGATGGAGTTGACGCCGTTGGCAGCTATCTGTCTGGCATTTACTTTTATGTACAAATTTATGCCGAACACAAAGGTGCGCGTTGGCCCGGCGTTGATCAGCGGTATCATTGGCGGTTCGCTTTGGGTGGGGTGGCAACGGATTTATATAGCGACACAAATCGGCGTTAATAACTACAACAAGATATATGCCGCTTTCGCGTCGGTCCCGATTTTCCTGTTCTGGCTGTATGTCTCATGGCAAATTGTGCTGCTGGGAGCGGAAATTGGCTTTGCGCTGCAAAATTACGCCACTTACAAGCTGGAGCAGCATGCCCATGACGCCAGTATGCTGTCGCGCATCATGCTGGCAATGTCAATTGTTTCCCATGCCGCGCAGTCTATGATGGTAAATGTGCCCCATTTTGAAATTTCTGTCTATGCCCGGGAACATCGTGTGCCGGTGCGTCTGATTAACGAAGTTTTGGATGCTTTGGCAGATGCCGGGTTGATGGCGGAAATTGCCGGTGGCGACGGTAAATACGTGCTGTTGAAAACTCCTGAGTCCATCCGTATTCAGGAGATTATTGACACTATGATCCAATCGGGCGCCACCCCGCAAAGTCTGGGATTGGACCGGTTGAACCCGGCCATCCGGCATGTTCTGGGCAAGATGGATAACGGCACCGCCGAGGCCCTGAAGGATTTTAATGTGCCGGATTTGTTGCAATTGCATTCCCGGCTGGATCAGCCAACGGCGCCGAGCGCCTGATGAAACACTGAACATGGAACAACCTAAAATACGCGCGGGCGTGATAGGCGTTGGCAGCCTCGGCCAATGGCATGCCCGCATTTATTCTGAATTACCCGGAGTGGAACTGCTTGGGGTTTACGACGCCAATTCCGCCCGCGCCGAAGAAATCGCCGCGCGTTACCATACCCGCGCTTTTCATGACATGGCGGAGTTGGCTGATCAGATAGAAGCCGCCAGCATCGCCGTGCCGGCTGACCGCCACTACGCCGTCGCCTCGGAAATGCTGGCCAAGCAAGTGCACCTGCTGGTTGAAAAACCTATTGCAACGCGCACCGCCGATGCCGAAGCCATGGTGCAGTTGGCGCATGACCGCAACTGCATACTCCAGGTTGGTCATGTCGAGCGGTTCAATCCGGTGCTGCATTATCTGGAGGAAGTTTTAACCACACCGCGTTTTATCGAGGCCCATCGCCTGGCGCCTTACCCGCCGCCACGCCCCGGTCAACCGCCGCGCGGCACGGAAATCAGCGTGGTGCTGGATTTGATGATCCACGATTTGGAAATCATCTTGCATCTGGTGCGTTCACCTGTCGCAGAAATCAATGCCGTAGGGGTGCCGGTGCTCAGCGCCAGCGAGGATATCGCCAACGTGCGTCTGACTTTTGAAAACGGCTGTGTGGCCAATATCACTACCAGCCGCATTAGTCCGGAATTGATGCGCAAAATCCGGATATTTCAGGAAGATGCCTATATTTCCCTTGATTATCAGAAACAAGCTGGTGAGTTATACCGGAGACAGGATGGCCGCATCGTCAGAAGCGCCGTCCCTATCAAAAAAGGCGAACCATTGGCGATTGAGCTGGCGGCTTTCATTGATTGTGTGCGTCAGCGCAAGCAACCGCTGGTCAGTGGTGAGCAGGGCATGTATGCCCTGCGGCTGGCCGCTGAAATCTGTCGTCAATTACGCGCCCAATGCTGAACGAAACAACCAGCAATGGCGGGAGCAGACCGGCAACCATGCCTGACAAATCCATCATGCTCATTGCCGGAGAGTTTTCCGGCGACATGCACGCCGCCGCCCTTGTCCGCGCCATCCGCCGCCGGGCGCCGGATGTCAGCGTCTTCGGCATCGGCGGCGAAGCTCTGCGCCAAGCCGGCATGGAAACAATTTACGATACGCGCGACATGGCCGTCTTGGGATTGACGGAAGTTCTGCACAAGTATTTCTTTTTCCGGCGCGTGTTCAACGACATGCTTAAACTAGCCCGCCAACGCCGGCCGGATGCCGTGTTACTGGTGGATTACCCCGGGTTCAACCTGCGTTTTGCCGCAGCCGCCAAGGCGGCGGGACTGAAGGTTATCTATTACGTCTGCCCGCAAGTCTGGGCCTGGCATCGCGGACGCATTCCCGCCATGGCCGGTAATCTTGACCGCCTGTTGACAATTTTTCCCTTCGAGCCGCAATTATTTGATGGCACGGGATTGAAAGCGGACTTTGTCGGGCACCCGCTTGTGGCCGCCGCCGATGCCGCGCTGAAAGCGCCGCTGGAGGCGTTGCCATGGCAGGGCGGAGCGCCGCGCATTGCCTTGCTGCCCGGCAGCCGCCGCCATGAAATCCGGCGCCTTTTTCCAGTGATGTGGCAAACTGCGCTTCGGGTGCAACAGCGGCATCCGCACGCCTCGTTTATCGCCGCCGCGCCCTCGTTGGAAACCGCCCAGTGGATTCAAGCGGAGGTGGCGCCATTATCGAAATCCGGCCCGGGAGTGAAACGTTTTGCCGTCACAACTGACCGGACGCGGCAAGTTCTGCGGCAGGCCGACGCCGCACTGGTGGCCTCCGGCACCGCCACGTTGGAAACCGCGCTCTTGCGCTGTCCCATGGTAGTGGTTTACAAGGTGTCAACCGCAACTTACCTCGCCGGTCGCATGTTGATCCGTGTGCCATACCTGGGAATGATTAATCTGCTCTGGCGTTATCTTGAGCCGGACCTTGCCAAAAATTCGCTGTGTCCGGAATTCATTCAACATGCCGCCCGGCCGGAACGTCTGGCCGATGCCATAGAGCCGCTGCTGTCGGCAACTCCGCGCCGGCAGGCGATGCTGGCCGGGTTTGCCCGCGTTGGCGCTGCCTTGGGCGTGGGTGGCAGCGGCGCCGCTAACCGCGCCGCGGAAATCGTCCTGGACGAAATTGGCTTGGCAGGTGCGGGCCGCACTGGCGGTGCGAGCCGCACTGGCGGTGCGAGCTGTGCGGGCGGTGCGAGCTGTGCGGGCGGTGCGAGCTGTGCGGGCGGGGATGAACACTGATGGAGGAAGAGCGAGATAAACCGCCAAGACGCCAAGAAAATGAGAGAATGAAACCGCAGATTTACGCAGATCGCAGATAATTAGCCACAAAAATGCAGGCACAAGGGGGAATATGATCCGGATACCGACCTTTGGCGCGATTGGCGCGTTTATGGCGCGATTATGTGATTAGTTCATTTGGGTCAAAGTCCATCCTAAAACCTCCTTGTATTGTCCTCCTGTTTTTCTTACACTGTGTCCACAAGCGTGGTTCAGGTTCAAAAGGCTAGCTATGAACAACAACGCATCCCGTCTTCGTCGAAATCCATTCCACCTTCAATTATCCAAAAGGAACACACCATGAACACGAGAACTATTCTGGCGTTTGCTTGCGCGGGTTTGTTTGCGGCAACGGCCATCTCCGCCCCTGTCGGAGTGACGGTGAACGGTATAGCCCTTGACGACGGCGGTTCGAGCAACGTGGGCTGGAATTATGTCTCGCCTACGCTCACGCTCTCCGGGCCGGGCCCTTTCACGCTCTCCGGTGTAAACACGACGGGCGTGGTGCGCGTGGTCGTTCCGGCGGGCGTGACGAATGTTGTCACGCTTTCGAACCTGACGCTTCAGGTGACAGTTGTCGCCTCATATCCGCGCGCCTTCGCGCTGGAGCAGAATGCCAATATGTCGCTCTTTCTCGCGGGAACGAATACGCTTATTTCCGGCAACGACTGCGCTGCACTTGAAATTGCGGCGGGAGGGGCGCTTTTTATCACTAACGCGCCCAGCGATAACGCAGGCGCACTGACAGCGATAGGGGGCAGTTCCGGCGCGGGCATCGGCGGCAGGTTTAAAGGGATGGTCGGCACGGTGACCATCAACGGCGGCACGGTTATAGCCACGGGCGGCTTGCAAGGCGCGGGCATCGGCGGCGGCTATGGAGGCGCTGGCACAGTGATTATCAACGGTGGCATGGTAACGGCCACGGGCGGTCGGCGGGCCGCGGGTATCGGCGGTGGCGCCTATAGTACGAGCGCCGTTCCAGTGGTCATCATCAATGGTGGCATGGTCACCGCCACGGGTGGCGAGTACAGCGCGGGTATCGGCGGCGGCCACAAGGGCGCTGGCGGCACGGTAACAATTTCCGGCGGCACGGTCTTCGCGCAGGGCAATGACGGTGGCGAGGACATCGGGCCGGGCTTCGAGTTCGAGGGTACAACCTCCGGCCCAAACACCTTCACCGGCGGCTCAATCCGCCTTGTGAACGGCGGCATTCTCCCAGCGCCCAGCAATGGCGCGGCACGCGTCTGGTGCGTGACGGTACCGAATCTCGCGTCCAATGCGGCCATCACCGTCACGGGCCTCGCTCCCTACGGTGTCAAGGACCTCTTCGCCGACAACAGCGGCAAGCTCTACCTCTGGCTCCCGAACGGTAACTACAGTTTCGCGGCAGGTGATATGGACTACATGGCAAACGTCAACAATGCAGACACAACGGCGACCCCGTTACCGCCGCCTTCTCCGGGCTTGGGCATGTACCTCACCTTCTCCAGCGCGAATGCTTTCACCATCACACCGCAGACCAATTCGTGGAATGGAAGGCTGTACTACTCCACCAACGCGACGAATTGGTCAATCTTCACCACCAACGGCGCGAACGCGGCGAATAACGGCTCTGGGGCGTATAGGCTCTATCTCTGCGGGTCGGGCAACAACCGGATTTCGGAAGATAGCGTTAATGCGTCAGGCTGGACGATTAACGCTTCTGCGCCGGTCGCCTGCTCCGGCAACATCGAGACCCTGCTTGACTATACGACAGTGGCCGCCGGAGGACATCCGGTGATGGGCGCCCACTGCTTTGCAAACCTCTTCAAAGAGTGGACTGCATTGACGCAGGCGCCGGCGCTGCCGGCTACGAATATGGCGGATGGTTGTTATAGGTTCATGTTCTCCGGCTGTACGGGGCTGACGAATACGCCGGCGCTGCCAGCCACAAATCTGGCCAGTTCCTGCTATTTAGGTATGTTCCAGGATTGCACGGGTCTGACCGGGGCGCCGTTGCTACAGGCCACGACGCTGGCCACCTCCTGCTACGGCAGCATGTTCCGCGGCTGCAGCGGTCTGACGAACGCGCCGGCGCTGCCGGCTGAGACGCTGGCTTCCTATTGCTACAGCTACATGTTCTACGGTTGCACGGGTCTGACGCAGGCGCCAAACCTGCCTGCCACGACGCTGACCAACTTCTGCTACGGCAGCATGTTCCGCGACTGTACGGGTCTGAGAAACGCGCCGGCGCTGCCGGCTGAGACGCTGGCTTCCTATTGCTACAGCTATATGTTCGATGGTTGCTCGGCGCTGGCAAACGCGCCAAAACTATCCGCCACGACGCTGTTTGATTCCTGCTACACCTACATGTTCCGGGGCTGCACGAACTTGACGAGTGCGCCAAAACTATCCGCCACGACGTTGGCGCCCTACTGCTACAGGTATATGTTCGCGGATTGCACGAGTCTGACCGAGGCGCCGGAACTGCCGGCTGAGACGCTGGACACCTCCTGCTACGAAGGCATGTTTAATGGCTGTATAGGGCTGACCGAGGCGCCGGAACTGCCCGCCACGACGCTGGCTACCAACTGCTACTACAGCATGTTCCACGGATGCACGGACCTGACGCGCTTGCTGGTTCTGCCAGCCACCAATCTGGCTAAGTTCTGCTATCGGGATATGTTCAAGAACTGCACGGGCATTAAGCTGAGCGCCACGGGCCCCGGAATGCCGTGGAGCATCCCGCACAACGCGACAACAATGACTGACTGGAGCCTTGGCATGCTTGTCGGCACGGGCGGCACGTTCACCAACGACCCGGAAACCGGCGTCATTTACTATTACTCGTCGTACGTTCCTCCGCTCTCGGACTTGTGCCTCAGCTTCTCCAGCGCGAATGCTTTCACCATCACACCGCAGACCAATTCGTGGAACGGGATGCTTTACTACTCCACCGATGTGACGAATTGGTCAATCTTCACCACTAACGGCGCGCCCGCGGCGAATAACGGCTCCGGGGAGTACAAACTCTACCTCTGCGGGGTGGGCAATACCCATGTTATCGTTTATTCAGAAGATCCCGACAATCCCCTGTCCTGTTGGAATCTTAACGCTGTTAGTCAGGTCGCCTGCACCGGCAATATCGAGACCTTGCTCGACTATACGACGGTGGCCGCCGGAGGACATCCGGTGATGACCAACTACTGCTTTGCGAATCTCTTCAATGGCTGGACGGCGCTGACGCAGGCGCCAGAGTTGCCTGCCACGACGCTGGCTGAAAACTGCTATAAATTCATGTTCAGCGGCTGTACTGGCCTGACGCAGGCGCCAGCTTTGCCAGCCACAGAACTAACCGAGGGTTGTTATGGCAGCATGTTCACCGAGTGCACAGGGCTGACGAGCGCGCCAACCTTGTCAGCCACAGAGCTGGCCAATGTTTGTTATACCGACATGTTCCGTGGCTGCACGGGGTTGACGCAGGCGCCAGAATTGCCCGCCACGACTCTGGCTTTCCTCTGCTATGGCCAAATGTTCCGTGGCTGCACGGGTCTGGCGCAGGCGCCGTCATTGCCCGCCACGACGCTGGCTCCTTATTGCTACCTTTCCATGTTCTCCGGCTGCACGGGTCTGACGAATGCGCCAGTTCTGCCTGCGACGAATCTGGCGGAGGACTGCTATGAAACCATGTTTAAGGGATGCATAAACCTGACAGCGGCGCCAGCGCTGCCTGCGGCGAATCTACCGAAAGCCTGCTACTACTCCATGTTCGAGGATTGCACGGGGCTGACCCAGGCGCCGGCGCTGCCAGC
The DNA here is from genome assembly GCA_050944835.1 of Kiritimatiellia bacterium. Lineage (GTDB taxonomy): Bacteria > Verrucomicrobiota > Kiritimatiellia > JAAZAB01 > JAAZAB01 > JAXGPF01. The sequence goes on along the minus strand of JBMNRV010000002.1, from coordinate 51,167 downwards.
CATGAATCTAGCCGATTCCTGCTACGGCAGCATGTTCTTCAACTGCACGGGGTTGACCGAGGCGTCGGCGCTGCCGGCCACGACGCTGGCCACCTCCTGCTACAACTACATGTTCGCCGGCTGCACGGGACTAACGCGCTTGCCGGTTCTGCCCGCCACGAATCTGGCAGTCAACTGCTACAACAGCATGTTCAAAGGATGCACAGGTATTAAACTGAACACCGCAGGTCCCGGACCGGAGTGGGGGATTCCGGCAGGTGCGGCGGAAGCAATTAACTGGAATCTCGACATGCTTCTCGACACAGGCGGCACGTTCACTAATGATCCGGTGATTGGTACCACGTACTACTACGTGCCGTCGGTCCCGGCGGCGCCTTCCGGGGTATCCGCCAGCGACGGAACTTTTACCAATAAAATCAAAATTACTTGGAATGTAGTTGATTTTGCCACGGGTTATACTGTCTGGCGGCATACGGCCAACAATTCCGCGGCTGCGACGGAAATCGGGTCCACCACCGGCACAACCTATGACGATTTTGCCACAGTGGCAAAAACCACCTATTATTACTGGGTCAAGGCCACGAATGCCGCCGGTGTGAGCGGCTTTAGCGCCTCGGATTCCGGCTGGCGGGCCGAACCGAAACCACCAAAACCAGCAGCGCCAACCGGTGTTGCAGCCAGCGACGGCGCCCACACCGACAAAATCCGTGTCACATGGAAGGCTTCCGCGGGAGCGGCCAGTTATAAAGTCTATCGTCACACGAGTAACAACCCCAATGCGGCTTCTCTGATTGGAACTTCTGCCACAACCGCATACAACGATACAACCGCTAAGACTGAACTTACCTATTATTATTGGGTGAAGGCGGTGAATGAGGGGGGCGTCAGCGGTTTCAGCGCCTTTGACACCGGTTATCTTGGCGTGGTCGGGCCATTGGTTATGGTAAATGGCATGGTGGGTAATAATATTCGTATTCCCGCCAATAAGCCCATTACTGTAGCCGCGACAATGATGAATTTACCGGCGGCCTATCTCAGGGTCCCAGTGGATTGGTGGGTGGCGGCTTATGTCCATCAGGATGGGTTGTGGTTCTACTTTGACACTAACTTTAACCTGATGCCGTTTGACGGCAATCTGGCTAATGTCCGCCCGGCCTATCAAGGGCCGCTGTTTAATGTTCCGCCGATGGCGCTGGTTGAAAACATGGTCTTGCCACGCGGGACGTACAACATCTGGTTTGCCGTGGACTATCCCATGGATGGCAAGATTGATCTGAATGGGGCGGTATTGCTCTCGGTAGTCACAATTGTTGTTGAACCTTAACGGCATTTGAAATTCAGGAAACGAGATAAAATGTTGAGAACAAGAAAAAGATGCAGCACCCATTGGGTGTAAGAAGTTTCCTGAATTTCAAACCCGTAAAGGGGTTGGCGATTTTACCGCATCTGCTTTGTTGCAAAGGATTCGCAGTATGCTTATACAGCTTCATCCTTCGCGCCGCGCATCTGCGGTAAACTTGCCAACTACCGTTTAAGGTTAAATGAGCGGAAGAACACGGAGCGGAGGAACCGCAGATTACGCAGGTTGACGCAGATTGGGAGAGGGATACGCGGTGCGGGCCGCACTGGCGGTGCGAGCTGTGCGGGCGGTGCGAGCTGTGCGGGCGGTGCGAGCTGTGCGGGCGGGGATGAACACTGATGGAGGAAGAGCGAGATAAACCGCCAAGACGCCAAGAAAATGAGAGAATGAAACCGCAGATTTACGCAGATCGCAGATAATTAGCCACAAAAATGCAGGCACAAGGGTTGAACCAGCCCCATGAAAAAGCTGATTCCAAACTCGCTCGGACTGATTTTTTTGTCTTGCCAAATCCATGCCGATTGCTGTAATCTCCTGATCACTGTTCTCCTTGTGTGCACCTTTGAGTGCGAGTTTGCCGTATTATAACGGTTAAGGCTATATGCCAAAAAAACATTCCACAAGGAGAACAGTCTTCTTTTACCTCAGATTCTTCTCCTAGCTCGAATGCAAAACTAAAAGTAATTTTCCTATGCCAATGTTGCCTCCATACGACAATCGTTATCAGCAGATGGTGCAAGAGTATTTTGTCCAGCGCGTACGTGCTGTTATGGCAGCGCGCCGGGAACGTCTGGCCCGCCTGCGCACCCGGCGCGATGCGGAAAAATACGCGCAAACTGTGCGTGAGTCTTTAGCGCAATCATTCCTGCCATATTTCCCTAAAACCAAATGTCCGCTGTCCGCTCGTGTTACAGGCCGCACGGGTTACCCGAATTTCACGATGGAAAAAATAGCGTTCCAGAGCAGGCCTGACTTTTATGTCACCGCCAATCTCTATCTGCCGCTTAAACTTAACTCCCCGGCGCCGGCTGTCCTGGCCCTATGCGGCCATGCAGAAGAAGCCAAGCAATATGATTGTTATTACACGATTGCGCAGAGCTTGGCGGCCAAGGGATTTGTGTGCCTGTTGGTAGATCCGATCAGTCAGGGTGAGCGTTGGCAGCATGACAAGCCCAAAGGGGCGCCTATGCCAAATCTTTGCCATGCCCACAATCTGCTGGGCAACCAGATGATATTGGCGGATGATTTTTTCGGCGCTTGGCGTGTTTATGATGCTAGCCGCGCTTTGGATTATCTGCTTACCAGGCCGGAAGTTGATCCCGCGCGCGTCGGAGTCACCGGTAATTCCGGCGGCGGCACGATCACCTCATACCTGACGGCGTTGGATCCGCGCCTGGCGATGGCCGCGCCCTCGTGTTATATCTGCTCGTGGCAGGCTATGGTTGAGAATGAAAGCCCTGACGATGCCGAGCAAATTCCGCCGAACGTCTTGGCGCGGGGATTGGATGAAGCCGATCTGCTGATCGCCTACGCGCCGCGTCCGACGATTGTGCTGGGGCAGTATTATGACGGCTTTGACTGCCGTTACACACAGGCGGCTTACCGCGAAGTCCGGCGGGTGCATGAATTGCTGGGCAGCCCTGACACCGCCGAATGTTTCATTGGGCCAACTACCCATGGTTATTCCATCCATAACCGCGAGGCGATGTATCGCTTCTTTATGAAACATGCGGGAATTCAAGGGAACGCGCGCGAGCCAAAGAAAATCGTGCCATTGACGGAGCCCGATACCTGGGTCATGCTACGGCGCAAGACGGCTTTGCTGCCCGGCTGGCGCGTTTTTGATTTTACCCGTGACCAAGCCGCCGGTCTGGCTGCCAAGCGCAAGCAGTTGAATGAGCGGAGTCTGCGACAGGCCGCGCGCAAAGTATTGGGGATTGCTGAGGAGTCCGGTTCCCCGCATTACCGTATGGTGTCGCGTTACATCAGGTTCGGTCAGGACTTGCAAATGCGCGGGCAGTTCCTGGTGGAAACCGCGCCCGGAATAATGACTATGCTAACGGCATGTGGTGGGCCGATGAAATATCCTCACCACCCGCCGGTTGGACGTGTGATAGCATATATTGGACATGCCTCCGGGGAAAACGATTTGCGAATGGAGCCGACCGCCCGCGCGTTGTTGAGCGATAAACGAACGGTAGTGGCGATTGATCCGCGTGGCATTGGCCAATCCATGCCGGAGACCTGCGGGCGGGGCGATTTCTTTGCGCCGTTCGGCGCCGATTATTTATACGCCGCCATACACGAAATGTTCGGCGAAAGTTATCTTGGCGCACGGGTGCATGACGTGTTGCGTTCTTTGGATTTGTTGTATGCGGAAGGCGCAACGGAGATTGAGTTGGCCGGCCGCGGGTTAGGGGCGGTGACGGCAGCCTTTGCCGCGCTGCTGCACCCACGCCGGCCCAAAGTGCGTCTGTGGCATTATCTGCCCAGTTATCAAATGCTGATTGAAGCACAATATTACACTTGGCCGCTCTCGATTATGCCGCGCGGTGTCCTGCGCTACTTCGATCTGCCGGATGTGTATCGTGTGCTGGGGCGGCGTCTGCGTAAAAGCGCGCCTTGGGATGCCCGCATGCGGGCGCCACGGCATAAATGATCGGCCGGATCCCCGCAAACCAAAATGCCGGATACAGGGTTAGAGCTCGAAGTATTTCCGCCGGACGATTTTCAACTTGCAGGAAGCCAGGTTGCGTGGTCTGTAAATCCCTTCGGGACTACAGCACATCACGCCTTCATAGTAGGTGAAAACCACTTGGGCGCGGTGGAAGCAGATGCTGTAATAGCAGTTGGAGGGTATGCTGGCCGGCTCCAGCAATCCGTGACGCTGCCATGTTGCGCCATGATCGTCGCTGACGGCAATGGCCAGCGGACGCCGCCAGCTCCATTGCGGGTGCCCCATCGGGATGCCGGTGCGGTCGTTGAACAGCATGATCAGGCGGTTGCTGCCCGGCAGGCGCTTGATGCTTTGCGGACTATTCGGCATGGCAAACTCGGGTATGGCTTTGAACGGTGACCAGTTTTCGCCGCCATCGCTGGTGAAGGAGCGATAGGCATACCCGCCGTTCGAACGGCACCACATCATCACGCGTCCATCGCCTAATTCCACTACGCCCGGCTCGTGGCATAACACCTGGCGGTTCCGGACATGCCGCCATTCTGTCGGATACAGCTTATCAACCAATTGCGGCCGGCGCACATTAGCCGGCTCAATCCGGATTTCCTGGGCGCTCAACCGCCAGGTTGCGCCGGCATCGTCGGAAATCATGCAGCCGCAGACACCAGGCTTGTCATCCGATGCGGATTTTCCATAGAAGGCGTAGGGCGCCAGTATCCGGCCGGAGCGCAATTGTATCATCCGGTCATTGACGACGACATAATACCCTGGCCGTTTAACCATCGGCTTTGGTGTAGTCCAGCGGCGGGCATTGCCCGTTGCGGTCATAAAAAAAGGGCGACAATCTTCAAGCGACTTCTTGCGTAAAAATAATCCTGCCATCCGCCCATCCTGCAGTGGCAGGAGACTAACGGACATCAGATTGAAAACCCGCGGAGGGGTTGGGATAAATACCCGCGGTTTGGACCAGTTCCGTCCGTCATCCCGCGAGCGGCGTTCCACCAGCGTGGCGGGAGCTTCATCACTGTTTCCCTGAAAGCGCGCGTAAACCATCAGCAGGTCGCCGTTGGCAAGGGGCGCGACGCATCCTTCGCCCGATCGCCATCCGTCGGTCCGATGATCTTCAATCAAAGTTTCGTGCAAGATGTAAGGTGTGATGTTTTTCATAAGAGTTGCGTTTAATGTTTTTGAACACCGGGGCGAGCATAGTATGGCAAGTTTTCATCTGTAGTCAAGCGGCGGCAACTTGCCCTAAAAACGGCATTTGAAATTCAGGAAACAAGATAAAATGTTGGAACCGCAGATTTACGCAGATTAGCGCAGATTGGGAGAGGGATACTCGGAAAAGAGGAATCACGGATGAACACGGATGGACACGGATGACGGTAGGGGGGCACACGCGGAGACACAGAGACGGAAAGAAATTAGCCACACAAAATGCAGGGATAGGATTGAACCGCCAAGGTGTCAGAAGAGGATTTGCCGCGGACGCATGCCGCGCTGACCGGCAGATGCCGGTCTGGCGGATCGGTTGACACCCAGATATGCGAATTAATTCGCCTATCCGGGTGTCCGCCGATCCATGTCCGCGTAGCGGACAGCACGGCCTGCCATTGAGTCATCTTATATCTCCGATAAAATCTGCGTTAATCGGCGTCAATCTGCGGTTTCATTCTTCGTCTGTTTTTTGGCATTCTTGGGCAGTTTAAACCAAATCAGTGTTAATCCGTGTTTATCCGTGGTTCTTCCCCAGCAAACTTACCAACTGCCGCGGTTTTAGGGGCCTGGCTTTGCAGGATATTTTTTTGTAGCCAAATTACGGAGTTCTGGCATAATTTCCTTTGTTAAGACAGTAGTATTTTTGAATTGAGCGTTATGCAATTAAATATCTGTACATACGGTAACCCGGTATTGCGCGAGCAGGCGCAACCAATCACCTTGCCCGATGCGGGGCTCGAAAGCTTTTCGCGCGACATGCTGACAGCAATGAATGTTAAACGCGGAGTGGGATTGGCCGCCCCGCAGGTTGGTGTCAGCCGGCAGATTTGTGTGGTGAGTTTTGATCCGAAACTGGATGTTGATGAACCCGATGGCCCGCGTTTGAATCCGGAAGTGGTGTTTCCGTTGGTGTTGATCAATCCGGTAATTACCACCAAGACCGGGCGACAGACAGATGTGGAAGGCTGTCTGAGCGTGCCGGACATCTGGGCGCCGGTTACGCGCGCGCGGAAGATTACGGTGGAATATGACGATTTAACCGGCGCCCATCGTGAGTTGACTGCCCGAGGTTTTTTAGCGCGGGTTGTCCAGCACGAGGTGGATCACCTGCAGGGCGTTTTGTTTGTTGACCGAGTGTCGCCTGTGCGGAAGGTTACATTGGCCGGTGAGCTGAGACGTATGCGGTGCAAAGCGGCTGCGGATCAATTGCGGTAGTTCAGATATGGATGTCCAGCCGCGCGAATTCCGCACGCAAATCTTCGATGCTGCGGGTTCGCAGCAGTGACAACATATTGTCGCGTGGGATGCGGAAGGTTTTGGCGTATTGTGGTATCCAGCGCCGGAAAAGCAAAGGCGCGATACGTTCGCCGTACAATTCCGTTACCCGGCGGAAATGATCTGCCAGAAACGCACACCGATCGGCGCGTGTTGGTTCGGGGGGCGGTGTGCTGCCATCCAGCGCCGCCGCGGCGGCGCCGATCAACCAAGGATTATGCAGCGCGGCGCGTCCAATCATAACAGCGGCGCAGCCGGTTTCGTCGCGCACGGCGACGGCATCTTCCGGCGTACAGATGTCGCCGTTGGCGATAATCGGCAAGCGTGGTACGGCGGCGACAATCTTCCGGATGGCAGCGCGGTCGGCGCGGCCGGTGTAGCCTTGGAGGCCGGTGCGTCCGTGGATAGTCAAGGCTGCCAGACCGGATTGTTCCAGAGCCGGCGCCAGACGCAACGCGGTTTCGTCATTCTTATTCCAGCCGAGCCTCAATTTAGCCGTGACGGGCACATGCGCGGCGGCGGCGACGCGGCGCGCAATAGTCAAAGCGAGTTCCGGTGACTGCAGTAGTCCCGCGCCGGCGCCGCGTCTGGTGATTTTACGTTTTGGGCAGCCCATATTAATATCTAACAAGGCTGCGCCGCGTTGGGCGATCAACCACTGGGCGGCTTCGGCCATCATATCGGGATCGGTGCCGTAAAGTTGCCAAGCGAGAGGAACATCGTCAGGGACGTGAGCCAGCAATGCCTGGCGCTTTTGGCCGCCGCCACGCAGTACGCTGTGGGGCTCAATCATTTCGCTGTAAGCGAGAAAGGGGCGCGGGGTAATGGCCCGCAGCGATTGGCGAAACGGGCAATCGGTATATCCGGCCATCGGCGCCAGCATCACGGCTGTCTTCAGGCGTAAATGTCCTATCTGTAGCGCTGGTTGGAATTCCGGCATGGTGGGCAATCATTATAGACGGAGTATGCCGGATTGCAAGCCGATGCGCGGGCGATTGCCGTTATAAAAAGGGGTTGCGTAATTTTTTTTTAAAAAAATGTTGACACATTGCTGATTTTTGGTAGTTTGTCGTCTTTACTGCTTACAGATAACTGCCAAGCGGCGGTGGCAATTATAAGCGGGAAGGGTTGGCCCTGCTTGGGATGTGATAAAGCCCACGTAGCTCAGTTGGCAGAGCACATCCTTGGTAAGGATGAGGTCAACGGTTCAATCCCGTTCGTGGGCTCCATTTTTATTTAGTTTGAAAGGCGACAGGCTGTAATAGTCGGGCAAATTGAAGGAGATGCATCATGGCAAAAGAAAAATTTGAACGGACAAAACCGCATGTGAACGTGGGCACGATTGGCCACGTGGACCATGGTAAGACGACCCTGACAGCGGCGATTACCAAAGTACAATCTCTAAAGGGATTCAGCGAATACATTTCCTATGATCAGGTCGCTAAGGCTTCCGAATCGCAGGGGCGCCGCGATCCGACTAAGATTCTGACGATTGCCACATCGCACGTGGAATACGGCACGGCCAATCGGCATTATGCCCATGTGGACTGCCCCGGCCATGCTGACTATGTTAAAAACATGATTACCGGCGCCGCTCAGATGGACGGCGCGATTTTGGTGGTGAGCGCTTCCGACGGCCCGATGCCCCAGACGCGCGAACATATCCTGTTGGCCCGCCAAGTGGGTGTGCCCGCCATCGTAGTTTTCCTGAACAAGGTGGATATGGTGGACGATCCCGAGCTGCTTGACTTGGTTGAATTGGAAATCCGCGATCTGTTGAACACCTACCAGTTCCCTGGCGATAAAGTTCCAATCATCCGCGGTAGCGCCCTGAAGGCGGCTGCGGTTGATTCTCCGGATTCGCCAGACGCCAAATGCATTCAGGAGCTGATGGATGCCTTAGATTCCTATATTCAGGAACCGGTGCGCGTGTTGGATCAGGCATTTTTGATGCCGATTGAGGACGTGTTTTCGATCGAAGGCCGTGGCACAGTGGTGACTGGACGCGTTGAGCGCGGTATGATCAAAGTCGGTGAGGAAGTGGAAATCGTTGGTCTGCGCGATACCCAGAAGACTGTTGTGACGGGTGTGGAAATGTTCCGCAAGCTTTTGGATCATGGTCAGGCTGGCGATAATATCGGTTGCTTGCTGCGCAGCATCAAGAAAGAAGATGTTGAGCGTGGCCAAGTGTTGGCCAAGCCCGGCAGCATCACTCCGCACAAACATTTCAAGGGGCAGTTGTATGTGTTGAGCAAAGAAGAAGGCGGTCGGCATACGGCATTCTTCAAGGGTTATCGCCCGCAGTTTTATTTCCGCACCACTGACGTTACCGGTGAAATCATATTGCCGGAAGGTGTCGAGATGGTGATGCCAGGCGACAACGTGGCGGTGGAAGTCAATTTGATTGCGCCAATCGCTATGGAGAAGGGTGTGCGGTTTGCCATTCGTGAAGGCGGGCGCACCGTGGGCGCTGGTCAGGTGACGGAAGTTGTCAAGTAAACCTGCACCGTCGCTGTGGTTGGATTTTAACGGGGTGATATGTTATGCCGCGTGAACTGATTACGTTGGCTTGCACGGAATGCAAGCGCCGGAATTACATGTCCACTAAGGACAAACGGCGTACACCGGATCGTTTGGAGCTAAAAAAGTATTGTCGCTTTGATCGGAAACGGACGTTACATCGCGAGACCCGTTGATTCTAACCACGGTTTGTGATGAAGGCCAGTAGCTCAATTGGCAGAGTACCGGTCTCCAAAACCGGGTGTTGGGGGTTCAAGTCCCTCCTGGCCTGCCATTTGCAGTATAAAACCGTGGGCGGTTGTGATGTGAAATGAGTAAGTTGCGTAAACTTATTATGCAGATGACGTCGTTTTTCGGCGAAGTAGCGGCGGAGCTGCGCAAGTCCTCATGGCCGACGCGATCGGAGTTGCTCGATTCCACTTTGGTGGTAATTTTATCCGTGATTGCCCTGGCAGTCTTTGTCGGGATAAGTGACTTGGTGCTGATGAAGTTCTTGGAACTGATTTTATGATTTGACGGCGGACGCTGGAGTAAATCATGGACAAGCAGTGGTTTGTGGTGCATACGCTGACCGGCAAGGAAACGCGCGTCAAGGAAAGCTTGGAACGGCGGACGGTTGCCGAGGAAATGGGCGATCTGATAGGCGATGTTTCTATCCCGTCAGAGAAGGTGTCCGAAGTAAAAAAAGGGCGGAAAACCACGGTTACCAGAATGTTTTATCCGGGCTATGTGCTGGTGCAGATTGCGCTGTATAAGCCCGAGGGGAGTGTGAACGAGCGCGCTTGGTATTTCGTGCGGGACACGCCGGGGGTCATTGGTTTTGCCGGAGGGGAAAAGCCGATTCCGTTGCGTCCGCAGGAAGTGGACGCAATCTTTCACCAGATTGAAGACAAGAAAGAAAAGGTCAAACCCAAGGTTGATTTTGCAGTGGGTGAAACCGTCAAGATTAATGACGGGCCGTTTCTTAATTTCAGTGGCGTGATTGGCGAGGTTGACCCGGAGCGCGGAAAACTGCGGGTTTCGGTGGCTATTTTTGGCCGTACGGCGCCGGTGGAATTGGAATACTGGCAGGTGGAGCGGGTTTGAAATTCAAAGTTTGAAATTTCAGATTTGAAATTTCGGATTTCAGATTTGAGATTTGAGGGATGTTATGGCGAAAAAAGTGTCAGCAATAATAAAGTTGCAGATTCCGGCCGGACAGGCTAATCCGGCGCCGCCGGTCGGTCCCGCGTTGGGCCAGCAGGGCGTGAATATTATGGCCTTCTGCAAGGAATTTAACGCTGCGACCCAAGGACAGGCGGGTATGATTGTGCCGGTGGTGATTACTGTTTATGGGGACAAGTCTTTTACTTTTATCACCAAAAGCCCGCCGGCCGCATCTCTCATAAAACGTGCGGTGGGGTTAGCCAAAGGGTCGGGGATGCCCAACCGTGACAAAGTCGGTAAATTGACGCGCGCCCAGATTGCGGAAATAGTTAAGACCAAGCAACAGGATTTGAATGCGCTGGACCCTATCCGGGCCGCCCGTATGGTTGAAGGTACGGCGCGTAGCATGGGTGTGGAGGTGGTGGATTAACATGGCTAAACATGGAAAACGCTATCGTAGCAATGCCGCCAAGGTTGCGGCGGACAAGGTTTACACTTTAGAAGAAGCCGTTGACTTCGTTAAGGCTAATCCCGGCGCCAAATTCGATGAGACTTTGGAGTTAGCTTTCCGTTTGGGAGTAGATTTTAAAAAGTCGGATCAAATGGTGCGTGGCACGGTAACCTTGCCGCATGGCACGGGTAAAAAAGTGCGTGTGCTGGTGTTTGCCAGTGGGGCAGCGGCTGATGCGGCGCGCGACGCCGGCGCCGATGCCGTTGGCTTCGAGGATATGGTCGCTAAAGTGCAGGGTGGCTGGTTGGAATTTGATGTAGTAATTGCTACGGTGGATGCCATGAAGGAAGTGCGTAAGCTGGGTAAATTTCTTGGGCCCAGAGGACTTATGCCGAATCCCAAAACCGGCACAGTGACCAACGACGTTGCAGCGGCGGTTAAGCAGTTCAAAGCCGGGCGTCTGGAGTTTCGCATGGATAGGCATGGCAATCTGATGGTGCCGTTTGGCAAGCGCTCGTTTGAAGCGGTGCAGTTGGTGGAGAACGCCAAAACGCTGATTGAAGCTGTGCAGAGCGCGCGTCCACCCACGGCTAAGGGTGTATTCATCAAGCGCTGCGTGGTCAGTTCCACAATGGGCGTGGGACTGCCGGTGCAGGTGCGGGAAGCTGCGGTTGCATAAAGGTCGCCGATATGAGGATTGAGAAAAAAGCGATTATTGATGAGATACGCGGGCATTTGGAAAAATCGCCCTATATCATCGTTGTAAATTATACCGGTATGCCGGTGGACCAATTCAGCGATCTGCGTCGTCGGCTCGCACAACACGGCGCGGGTTTGCATGTTGTGAAAAACACGCTGCTGCAGCTTGCGGCCAAGGGGTTGCCGCTGGCGGCGGCGGCGGAAAATTTGGTCGGGCCGGTGGCGGTTGTGGTGAACGGTGACGGAATGGAATCCGCCCGTGAAATGAAAAAATTCAATCAGGAGAACCAGAAACCGGTTGTAAACTGTGGGTTTTTTGAAGGGCGGCTATTTTCCCCTGTGGAATTTGAAGCCTTAGTCAACCTGCCGCCGCGGCAGGCGCTTTACGGTATGCTTGCCGGAACACTGGCCGCGCCTATGTCGCAGTTGGTAGGCGCCCTGAGTCAGAAACTAGCCAGTATTTTGTATGTCCTGAAAGCGGTGCAGGAGAAAAAGAATCAACCGCGTTAGCGCGCGAAAACAGCGGTTCTAGCAGAGGAGATCGTACCATGTCGGATGCAGCAACAGCAAGTGCCCCGGCCGAAGCGGCCGAGGTTAAAGTCGAAGGTAAAATGGCTGATTTCATCAGTTGGGTGGAGGGTATCAGCGTCTTGGAACTCTCACAATTAGTGAAAGCCTTAGAACAACGTTTGGGTGTTACCGCGGCAGCGCCGGTAGCCGTGGCAGCCGCGCCGGCGGCCGGTGGCGGTGGCGCGGCGGCGGCTGAGCAGACGGAGTTCACCGTTGTGCTGGCTAGCGTCGGCGCTCAAAAAATTCAAGTCATCAAGGAAGTTCGCGCCATTACCGGGCTGGGTTTGAAGGAATCCAAGGACCTGGTGGAAGGCGCTCCCAAGCCGGTTAAGGAAGGGGTTTCCAAGGAAGAAGCCGCCAAGTTGAAAGAGCAGCTGGAAGCTGCTGGCGCTAAGGTGGAAGTTAAATAATCCGTGTCCTTCCTTCGGTTGCAGCAATTAAATGCTGCCATAACCAAAACATTGCCATCCGGTTCCGCCGACGCTCAGATTAGGGCGGCGGCGGCCCGGTTGGATGGTGTTTTGGTTTTTTGTGTCGTAATCGCCGACGCTGATGCTTGCCTGTAGGAAGCAGCGCCCTCTTTAGATGTGAGGGGGTGGGTTGGGCGATGAAGACCTGTGTTAGTTTGGTCGCGAAATGGGCATTGGCCCACTGTGGAGTTGCTTGGATATTCGCGGAGTTCCCTATCTAAGGAGAATGAGCGCAATGGCTGACAGAATTAAATTCGGTAAACTGCATGATATTATCGAGCCGCCTAACCTAATAGATCTGCAAACCCAATCATACAAGAACATGTTGCAGGCGGATGTACTGCCCGCACGGCGTAAGAATGTTGGGCTGCAGGGCGTGTTCCGGGAGCTGTTTCCCATCACCAGTTATGATGAGCGTTTTATTCTGGATTTCGTCCAGTACGAGCTGGCTCCGCCGAAAAAAAATCCCTATGAATGTTTGCGCGACGGCGAAACTTACGCTGCGCCGTTGTATGTCACATTTCGCCTGAAAAATATCGAGGAAGTGTGCGAGGAAGTGGTGTACATGGGAGAAATTCCCATGATTACCTCCAACGGCAGTTTCGTTATCAACGGCGCTTATCGTGTTGTCGTCAGTCAACTGCATCGTTCACCTGGAATTTGCTACGAACAGGCCACGCATACCAACGGCTCCACGATTTATTCCTTCCGCCTGATTCCGGACCACGGTTCCTGGGTTGAAGTTCAATTTGATGCTAATAATCTGATCAACATTTATCTCGATCGGCAGCATCGTCGCCGCAAATTCTTGGCGGTGACGTTTTTGCGCGCCATAGGCTATAGTCTGGATGAGCAATTGCTGGACTTGTATTACCGCAGCCTCAAGCTTGATGTCGGCGGCACATATACCGATGAGCAACTAGCGTTTAAGGTGCTGAAAGATGATGTGATTGACGTGGATTCCCAAGTGGTTCTGGGCCGACGCTACGAGCCGGTGACCCAAACGCTGTTGGGACAGATGAAGGCCGCCCGTTTTGATTCTGTGGATGCGGTGGATGTGTCATGGGACGAAGGTGTGTTCTTGCGCAACCTGCAGAAGGATCCCACACATTCTGAAGAGGAAGCCTTGAAGGATATTTTCAAGCGTCTCCGTCCTGGCGATCCGCCCACCGTCAATAACGCCCGTCAAATGCTTAAAAACCTTTTCTTCGATTCGCGGCGCTTTGATTTGGGGCGCGTCGGCCGCTACAAGATTAATCAGAAGCTTGGGTTGAAGGCCGATAAGGATATGCGCGCGTTAGATGTGGATGACATTGTGGAGGCCTTGCGTTACCTGATCCAGTTGCAAAAGGGCAAGGGCACGGTGGATGATATTGACCATCTGGGCAGCCGCCGCTTGCGTACTGTAGGCGAGCTGGTGGAAAATCAATGTCGCTTGGCGCTATCACGCACACAGAAAACTTTGCGGGAACGCATGGTTTTCCTGGATACAACTGTGGAAAAAATCACGCCGCAGCGCTTGATCAACCCTAAGTCGCTTTCGGCTTCGGTGCAGGACTTTTTCGCCCGCAGCCAACTGAGCCAGTTTATGGATCAGACCAATCCGCTTTCCGAGATGACCCACAAACGGCGCTTAAGCGCGCTGGGACCGGGCGGCTTGAGCCGGGAGCGTGCCGGCTTCGAAGTGCGCGACGTGCATAACAGCCATTATGGCCGCATCTGCCCGATTGAGACACCGGAAGGCCCGAACATCGGATTGATTTCCTCGCTCGGCACCTACGCACGTGTCAATGAATTTGGCTTCTTGGAAACGCCATATCGCAAAGTGGTCAACGGGCGTGTGACGAATGAAATAGAATACCTTTCGGCTGACAGCGAAGAAAATTATGTTATTGGTCAAGCCAACACTCCGATGGATGCCGACGGCCGGATCACCTCAGAAATGGTATTTGTGCGCTATCGGGGCGACTTCATAGAGCAAAGCCGAGACGTCGTGCAGTACATGGATGCCTCGCCTAAACAGGTCGTCAGCGTAGCGGCAGGTCTGATTCCGTTCCTGGAACATAACGATGCCAACCGCGCGCTGATGGGCGCTAACATGATGCGCCAAGCCGTGCCCTTGCTGCGGGTTGAACGCCCCTTTGTGGCGACAGGTCTGGAGCGGCGTGTGGCCATGGACTCGGGCAACGTGGTGGTGGCTACGGCTCCCGGACGCGTAGCTTACGTTTCGGCTAATCGGGTGGTTGTGACATCCGATGGCAAGCTTCCCCGCAAGGGAGCGGTGGAGTGGAAACAGGCTCAGGAATACGACTTATGCAAATTTATGCGTACCAACGCCGGTACCTGCATGAACCAGAAGCCCGTGGTCGTCGTAGGACAAAAAGTGTCACGCGGCGCGGTTCTGGCCGATGGCGCCAGCACATCCGGCGGCGAGCTGGCCTTGGGACGCAATGTGCTCGTGGCGTTCATGCCCTGGGGCGGATACAATTTTGAAGATGCTATCCTGATCAGCGAGCGCGTAGTGCAGGAGGATATGTTCACCTCCATGCATATTGAGAAGTTTGAAGCCAGTGCGCGCGATACAAAGCTCGGTCCTGAGGAAATCACACGCGATATTCCCAACGTGGGCGAAGAGGCCCTGCGCAATCTGGGCAGCGATGGCGTAATCCGCGTTGGCGCCTATGTGCAGCCAGGCGATATTCTGGTTGGCAAGGTGACGCCTAAGAGCGAAACCGAGCTGGCGCCGGAAGAGCGGTTGTTAAGGGCGATTTTCGGAGAAAAGGCCGCGGATGTCCGTGATACATCCCTGACCGTACCCAGCGGAACTTACGGCATTGTGATGGATGTAAACGTCTCATCCCAGAAAACCGTTGCTCGCGAAAAGCTTTCCGCTAAAGAACGCCGGATGCAACTAAAGCAGATCGAGGATGAATACAAAGATAAGAAGCAGAGTCTGACCGACGTTCTGACGGAGGCCTTGAGCAATGTGTTGTTGGGCGAAAAGATACCGTTGGATGTGGTCAACGCTGAGACGGGCGAGATCATCATTCCGGCTAACCGTAAAATTACCAAGACGTTGTTGCGGAAGATGGCGTTGGTCAGCGAACATGTGGAGATAGACCCCAGCCCCATTCAGGTGAAAATTCATGGGATCATCAACGAGTACAAGAATAAGTTCTCGGAGATAGAGAGTGAACGGGAAAATGCTTTGGAACGCATTTCCAGCGGGGATGAACCGGACGACGGCGTGATCAAACAGGTAAAGGTTTACATCGCCAGCAAAAAACGGTTGGAGGTCGGCGACAAGATGGCCGGCCGCCACGGTAACAAGGGTGTTGTCGCCAGAATTGTCAAGCAAGAGGATATGCCGTTCCTACCGGACGGCACGCCGGTGGACATCGTGCTTAATCCTCTGGGTGTGCCTTCGCGTATGAATGTCGGCCAATTGCTGGAAACCCAGCTTGGCTGGGTCTGCGAGAAGAAAAACCTGTTTGTCGAAACACCGATTTTTGATGGTGTTTCAGAAAAGCGCATCCGTGAAATGATGGTTGAGGCCGATCTGCCGGAAAGCGGCAAGACTGTTTTGTTTGACGGCCGCACCGGCGATCCTTTTGAGCACAAGGTAACCGTAGGCGTGATTTACATGATGAAATTGCACCACTTGGTCAGCGACAAGATTCATGCTCGCGCCGTCGGCCCCTATTCGCTGGTCACTCAGCAACCATTGGGCGGCAAGGCACAGTATGGCGGGCAGCGTTTCGGCGAAATGGAAGTCTGGGCGCTGGAAGCTTACTCCGCCGCTTATGCCCTGCAAGAGATGCTGACTGTGAAGAGCGACGACGTTGCCGGGCGAACGCGTATTTACGAGTCAATTGTTAAGGGGGAAAATGTGATTGAACCGGGTATGCCGGAGTCATTTAACGTGCTCATCAATGAATTGAAAGGTTTGGCGCTGGATGTTCGCTTGAACCGCGCCAAGGAAGCCGCGGGGTGATGTCCGGCATGCGGCCGGCGGCAGGTTGGGTTGAAATAGTTTCGATTGTTTTAGGTTTTATTATAACAAGTAAGATCGCGTGGAGGGGGTACGGTGGACATTCTAAACGCCAAAACGGTTCCCGATATGAGTAAGCCGGCGGATTTTGATTTCGTCAGTATCGGTCTGGCGGCGCCGGATACAATCCGTTCCTGGAGTTATGGCGAGGTCAAGAATCCGGAGACTATCAATTATCGCACGTATAAGCCGGAACGTGGAGGTCTGTTCTGCGAGAAAATTTTCGGTCCGCAAAAGGACTGGGAATGCAGTTGCGGCAAGTACAAACGCATCAAGCATAAGGGCGTCGTTTGTGACCGCTGCGGCGTGGAGGTGACCTTGGCTCGCGTTCGACGTGAGCGTATGGGGCATATTGATCTGGCCGTTCCAGTGACACATATCTGGTTTTTCAAATGCACTCCCAGCCGTATCGGTTTGCTGTTGAACTTGACCGCCCGTGAATTGGAACGGATTGTCTATTACGAGGATTACATCGTGGTGGACCCCCGCAACACCACCCTGAAAGTTGGGCAGGTCTTGCGTGAGGACGAATATCGTGAGGCGCAGGAACATTTCAACGAGGAATTTACGGCCAAAACCGGCGCGGAGGCGATTCGCGATCTGCTGCAGAAAATTGACCTGACTGAAATGATGAACAGTCTGGAAGAGGAAATGCAGAATACTCGCAGCAAGCAGACCCGCAAGAAACTGGCCAAGCGCATGAGTCTGGTGGAAAATATGCGCTTAAACAATATGCGGCCGGAATGGATGATCCTGGAACGCCTGCCGGTGATACCGCCGGATTTACGGCCTTTGGTGCCGCTCGAAGGCGGCCGTTTCGCCACGTCGGATTTGAACGATCTCTATCGGCGTGTGATCAACCGCAACAACCGGTTGAAAAATCTGTTGATGCTGAAGACCCCGGATGTAATCATCCGCAACGAAAAACGCATGTTGCAGGAAGCCGTGGATGCTCTGCTGGATAACGGCCGCCACGGTCGGCCGGTAGTCGGCTCGGGCAACCGCCCTCTGAAGTCCTTGAGCGACATGTTGAAGGGTAAGCAAGGACGCTTTCGGCAAAACTTGTTGGGCAAACGTGTGGATTACTCCGGCCGCTCGGTAATTGTAGTAGGGCCTGAATTATCGTTGAACCAGTGCGGTTTGCCTAAGAAAATGGCGATGGTGCTCTTTGAACCGTTCATTATCCGGAAGCTCAAGCAGAAGGGTGTGGTGCATACTGTGCGCGGCGCCAAGAAAATGATCGAGAGCCAAGTGGATGCCGTCTGGGATGCCTTGGACGAGGTCATCAAAGGCAAAACGGTTATGTTGAACCGTGCGCCTACGCTCCACCGCCTCAGTATCCAGTCCTTCGAGCCGGTGCTGATCGAGGGCGACGCCATTCAGTTGCATCCGCTGGTCTGTACGGCTTTCAACGCGGACTTTGACGGCGATCAGATGGCGGTGCATGTCCCGCTTTCCATTGAAGCACAGTTGGAATCGCGCCTGCTGATGCTTTCCACAAACAATCTCTTTTCGCCTTCCAACGGAAAGCCGATCATGACGCCTAGCCAGGATATTGCGTTGGGAATTTATTACCTGACTATGGGCGATTCCTTGACGGGCTTGGATTTAAAACAAACCGACCAGCGCTTGCCGCTGTTCGCCGACGCTGAAGAAGTACAGCTCGCTTACGACAGCGGCCGTGTGCGCGTGCATACTCCGATCCGGTTCCGTAATCCGGATTATCTCAGCCAAACAGTTTACGGCAAGGACGATCAGCGTGTGCTTCTGACAACTGTCGGCCGTGTTTTTTTCAATGGTATCTTTCCTCGTCAGGTAGGTTTCATCAACGAAACCGTCACCAAAAAACAAGCCGGCGCCATCATCTGGAAGTGTTACCATGCCGCCGGTCATGACGAAACTATAAATGTGGTGGACAAGATCAAGACGCTTGGCTTCAAATATGCCACACTGACTGGCATATCCATTGCGCTGGTGGATATGATCACGCCTTCGGAAAAGGAACAGATAATCCGTGAAGCCCGCAACCAGATTGCCGAGGTGGATCAGCAATACCGACGCGGCATCATTACCGACGGCGAACGTTACAACAAAGTTATTGATATATGGACACGCGCCACGGATGAAACCACTCATACCATGTTTGACGCCATCCGCAAAAACGGTGGCCTGCCCGAGCATAACCCGCTGTTTATGATGGTGGATTCCGGCGCACGCGGCAGCCGCCAGCAGATTCGCCAGTTGGCCGGCATGCGCGGTTTGATGGCCAAGCCCTCCGGCGAAATTATTGAACAGCCGATCCTTTCAAACTTCCGCGAAGGCTTGAGTGTGCTGGAATATTTCATCAGCACACACGGCGCGCGCAAGGGATTGGCGGACACGGCGTTGAAAACCGCCGATGCCGGATACCTGACCCGTAAGCTGGTGGATGTGGCACAGGATGTGATCATTACGGAGCACGACTGCAACACTCTGAACGGCATCAGGGTGGAAGCTATTTCCAGCAGCGTGGAAGTCTCGCTCGCTTCGCGTATCGTTGGTCGTACTGCGCTTGACGATATTCGCCACCCGACCACCGGTGAATTGATAGTCGGCTCTGGGCAGGATATCAGCGAGGTTGATGCGACACGGATCGAACGCTGCGGCATTGAAAGTGTGCGTATCCGCAGTGTGCTGACCTGCGAATCACGGCGCGGCGTTTGCGTTAAGTGTTATGGACGCGACTTAACGACAGATCGCCCCGTGGAATTGGGCACGGCGGTGGGGATCATTGGCGCTCAGTCCATTGGCGAGCCTGGCACTCAGTTGACGATGCGTACTTTCCATATCGGCGGTGCGGCCAGTTCCCGCGCGGTGCAGCCGAACATTGCCGCCAAAAATGCCGGCACAGTTCATTACGAGGACGTGCGCATGGTCAAGGATGCGCAAGGGCATTTTGTGGTGTTGAACAAGAATGGCGTGGCCCGCATTCGCGGCAAGGACGGTCAAGAACTGGAGCACCACAAACTAGTGGTTGGAGCAGTGCTCTCGGTGAATGAAGGTGAGGAAGTTGCCAAAGGCCAGATTTTCGCTCGCTGGGAGCCGCACAGCGTGCCGATCATCACCGAGTTTGACGGTGTGGTGAATTTCCGCAATTTCGTGGAAAATGTTTCCATGAAGGTGGCCGTTGATCCGATTACTGGTTTTAAGGGAATCGTTGTGCTGGATTATCACGAAGACATCCAGCCGCAAGTGATTATTAAAAACCCCGCAAACAACGCGACGTTGGCCACTTACACTATTCCCGCCGGAGCGCACGTTGTAGTGCAGAAGGGTAGTACAGTAACGGCTGGTACGGTCCTGGCAAAAACACCGCGCAAGGAAGCCAAAACGCGCGACATCACCGGCGGCTTGCCGCGAGTGGCGGAGCTGTTTGAGGCCCGCCGTCCAAAGGATGCGGCGGAAATTTCTAAGATCGCCGGCATTGTGGATTTTGGTGGCATTCAGCGCGGTGTGCGCCGCCTGATCGTCCGGGATGTTGCCACCAATGCTGAGGAAGAGCACGAAATTCCCATCGGAAAACATATCATCGTCTTTAAGGGCGATTACGTCGAAAAAGGCGAGCCTTTGACCGAAGGGCCGATTGTGCCGCAAGAAATTCTGGAAGTTTGCGGCCCGCAGGAGTTACAGGCTTACTTGGTCAATGAAGTCCAGGAAGTTTACCGGTTGCAGGGAGTGGAAATCAATGACAAGCACATCGAAATCATCGTGCGTCAAATGCTGCGTAAAGTCCGCATTACTGATGTCGGTGAGACGGAGTTCCTCTGGAATGAGCTGGTTGACAAGAACCGCTTTCAGGAAGTCAACCAGAAAGCAATGAATGAGGGTAAGCGCCCGGCTGAGGCTACGCCGGCGTTGCTGGGTGTGACGAAGGCTTCGATCGAAACAGAAAGCTTTATCTCCGCCGCTTCCTTCCAGGATACAACACGTGTGTTGACTGAAGCTGCCACACAGGGCAAGCAAGATCACCTTTATGGCTTCAAGGAAAATGTCATTATGGGCCATTTGATACCTGCCGGAGTGGGCTTCCCTGCCAATAAGAATATCAGGCTGGTGCCTTTGGTTGACCCTATTCCGGTTGAAGAGACGCCGGAAGACGGTGATAAAGAAAGCGACTTGAAGAAACTTTTAACATAAATCTGCAATTTTCATTTGCCATAGCCGAGAGGTTTTGTTATGTTTGCGTTTTTCCGGGAGAAACAAAATGCCGACAATTAATCAACTTGTGCGCCATGGACGGCGCAAGATGACGCAGCGCAGCAAATCGCCGGCGTTGGCCAATTGCCCGCAGCGGCGTGGTGTCTGCTTGGCAGTGCGCGTAGTGACGCCGAAAAAGCCTAACTCGGCTTTACGCAAAGTCGCACGCGTGCGCCTTACTAATGGATATGAGGTCACCGCATATATTCCTGGCGAAGGACACAACCTGCAGGAACACAGTATCGTGCTGGTGCGCGGCGGCCGCGTAAAAGACCTTTCGGGTGTTCGGTATCACATAGTTCGAGGAACGTTGGACTGCGTGGGTGTCGAAGGGCGCAAGCGCGGACGTTCCAAATATGGAGCCAAAAAGGCCAAAGCGAAGACTTAACATTACACCGCGGACGGGAGATTATGGCGAGGAGACACAGAGCAGAAAAAAGAGTGGTAATGCCGGACTTGCGGTTTAACAACCACTTGGTCGGGTGCTTGATCAGTATCGTCATGCAAGCTGGGAAGAAAACCACGGCGGAAGCGGTGGTATATGGCATGTTGGATTTTATCGGCAAGCAACAACAGGAAGATCCTCTGGAGATCATGATGCGGGCCATTGAAAATATTAAGCCCAAGATCGAGGTTAAATCGCGGCGCGTCGGCGGCGCAACTTACCAAGTTCCTGTGGAAATCAGTCCGGAACGACAACTGGCGCTGGCTTTGCGTTGGCTGATCCAGTATGCCAAGGCGCGTAAAGGTGTGCCGATGTGGAAGGCCATGGGGCTGGAGTTGTTGGACGCTTTCAAGAATCAGGGCAATACTATTAAGAAACGCGACGACACACATAAGATGGCCCAGGCCAACAAGGCTTTTGCACATTATAAATGGTAATAGAAGATGGTGACGGTTTTGAAAGCGAAAAGATCAGATCCGGCCGAGACTGCCGGTGTCGGCGCTTCCTTACGCGAAGCGCCTGACCGCACGCGTCCGTCGGCTTTGGTTCGCAATATAGGCATTATGGCCCATATTGACGCCGGCAAGACTACCGTCACCGAACGCATACTTTTTTATACCGGTCGCTTGCATCGCATGGGCGAAGTGCATGACGGCACGGCCAAGATGGACTGGATGGCTCAGGAACAGGAGCGCGGAATTACAATCACCAGCGCCGCCACGACTTGTTTTTGGCGGGATTGCATGGTGAACATTGTTGACACTCCGGGCCATGTTGATTTTACCGCTGAAGTGGAACGCAGTATGCGTGTGTTAGACGGAGCTGTGGCAGTCTTCTGCGCCGTCGGCGGTGTGCAGCCGCAATCTGAAACCGTTTGGCGGCAGGCGGATAAGTATGGCGTGCCGCGTTTGGCGTTCATCAATAAAATGGATCGGACAGGGGCGAACTTCAGCCGTGTGTTGGATGACATTCGCCAGCGTTTAGCGGCTCCGGCAGTGGCGGTGCAGTTGCCTTGGGGCGCCGAAGATGATTTCCGCGGCACGGTGAATCTGCTTGAAATGTGCGCGTTGGAGTTTAACGATGCCGATAATGGCGCCCATCCCCGCGAGGTTCCGATACCTCCCGCTCTGGCTGCGGACGCCGAACGCGTGCGCGCGGAACTGGTGGAGCGTGTGGCGGAAGTGGATGAGAAAGTGCTCCACGCCTTTGTCGAGAGTCCGGATGTTCCAGCCGATATTTTGCGTGCCGGTCTGCGCCGGGCGGTAGTGGCGCGGCGGCTGGTTCCCGTCCTGTGCGGGGCGGCATTGCGCAATAAGGGTATTCAGGGCTTGTTGGATGCCGTAGTTGATTATCTGCCGGCGCCGACCGACCTGCCGCCTGTCAAAGGGATCCATCCCAAGACCG
This sequence comes from Kiritimatiellia bacterium, assembly GCA_050944835.1. Lineage (GTDB taxonomy): Bacteria > Verrucomicrobiota > Kiritimatiellia > JAAZAB01 > JAAZAB01 > JAXGPF01. The sequence goes on along the minus strand of JBMNRV010000002.1, from coordinate 28,645 downwards.
GCGCATCCTTGGAGCGCGCCGCCGGTGATTTCGAGCCACTGACGGCGTTGGCCTTCAAAGTGACCAATGATCACTTTATGGGCAAGATGGTTTTTGTTCGCGTATATGCCGGGATGCTGAAAAAAGGACAAAATGTATTCAATCCGCGCACCGGTCGGCGCGAGCGCCTGTTAAAGCTGTTTCAGATGCATGCCGACGAGCATCAGGAAGTCGAAACTTTGTATGCCGGTGAAATCGGCGCATTAGTCGGCTTGAAGGGGTTTGTGACCGGCGATACACTGTGCCTGGAGAATAAACCGGTGGCGTTGGAGAGCATCCATTTTCCCGAGCCGGTGATGGCTATGGCGATTGAGCCGCGCACACAGGGTGGACGCGATGACCTGTTGCGCGCGCTTGATATGTTAAGCGACGAGGATCCAACTTTCCGTCTGACTGTTTCCCCGGATACCGGACAATTGCTGATCAACGGCATGGGTGAACTGCATCTAAGTATCATCAAGGATCGCCTTTTGCGTGAGTTTAAAGTGCCGTCAAACACAGGGGAGCCGGTAGTGGCTTATCGTGAAACCGTTACCGCCGACGGCTCAGGAGAATTTGTATTTGATCGCGAAATCGGCGGCAAGCGTCAGTTTGCGAGTCTAGCTCTGCATGTGGCGCCGCGTCCGCGTAAGGCCGGAACGGATATCGTCTGTGACCTGCCCCCGGATAAGCTGCCGCCTGTTTTTCGCAAGAGCGCTTTGGAAGGCATACGGGACGGTATCTTGACCGGTGTTGTCGGGCATTTTGCCGTAATAGACATACAGGTGACGGTGCTTGAAGCCGTTTTTGATCCGAACGATTCCACGGAAGCAGCTTTCCGCACTGCAGGTGTCATGGCTTTGCGCGAGGCGGTACGTGTTGCCAAGCCGGTGTTATTAGAGCCGATCATGGCTTTGGAAATTCTAGTGCCTGCCGAACACTTGGGAGATGTGCTGGCGGACTTGAATGCGCGCCGGGGCAAGGTCCGTGAAATGACCACCCATCAGGATTTGCAGTTGATCCAGGCGGATGTTCCATTGGCCGAATTATTCGGCTATGCCACTAACATCCGTTCGCTGACCCGTGGGCGCGCTGGCTATACGATGGAGCCGGTCTTATTTGAAATTGTTCCGGAAGCGATTCAGAAAAAAATATTAAATCGGTGAATCAGGCATGGAAGAGCAACGTATACGCATTAGGTTAAAATCGTTTGATTTTCGCGCCTTGGATCAATCCGCGGGCGAGATCGTAGATACCGCAAAACGCACAGGCGCACGGGTGGCCGGGCCGACCCCGCTGCCTACGCGCGTGGAGCGTTATTGCGTCAATCGGGCGCCGCATGGTGACAAGAAATCCATGGAGCAGTTTGAAATCCGCACGCACAAACGTCTGCTGGATATCATCGGGCCGACGGCCAAGACCGTGGATGAACTCAAAAAACTCAACCTGCCGGCGGGTGTGGACATTACAATCAGGATTTGAGTGAGACGTTTTATGCAAGGTTTAATAGGTAGAAAAATAGGAATGACCCGTGTTTTTGACGAACACGGCGAGCAGATTCCAGTGACGGTGCTGGAATGCGGCCCGTGTGTGGTTATACGATGCAAGCGCGCCGATGGCGCCGATGGCTATGACGCGGCGCTGTTGGGATTCGGTGATACAGTGGAGCGCCGTATGTCCCGTCCTGCCGCCGGGTTGTTCAAAAAAGGCAACCTGCCGTTCAAGCGCCATTGCCGGGAATTTAGCTTGGATGCTGGGGAGGAACGCAAACCCGGCGATGTGGTCAACGTTGAAATTTTTTCCAAGACCACTCACGTTGATATAACGGGGATTACCAAAGGGAAGGGGTTTCAGGGCGTTATGCGGCGTCACGGTATGGCTGGCGGGTTCATGACCCACGGCGGGCATTCGAAGCGCCGGATCGGCGCGATCGGTTGCTGTGAAAAGCCGGGGCGGGTGTACAAGGGCAAGCCTATGCCAGGACACATGGGGCATACGCGGGTGACTCAACAGAATTTGAAAGTGGTGCAAGTCCGTCCGGAAGATAATTTGCTGCTGGTGCGCGGAGCGGTGCCGGGGCATGTCGGGGCGGTGGTCGTCATCAAACGGGCGTTGAAAAAGGGTGACAAGGAATGAGCACGATAGCGGTGATCAACAGGCGCGGTGAAAATTGCGGCAGCTTCGACATACCGGACGATCTTCTGGTTAAGGATCGCGGCGCGCAGGCCGTGCAGGATGCCGTTGTGGCCTTACGTGCAGGACAGCGGGCGGGCACTGCCAGTGTACTCGGCAAGGGAGCTGTGGCAGGCAGCAATAGAAAGCCATGGAAACAAAAAGGGTTGGGGCGAGCGCGGGCGGGCTACCGCCGTTCGCCTCTCTGGCGCGGCGGCGGCGTGGCTTTCGGGCCGCGTCCGCGCAGCTATGCCAAGTCCATCAACCGCAAGACCATGCAGTTGGCTTTCCGCCGGGTTTTTACAGAGAAACTGGCCGCTGGTTCATTACGGGTGATTGATAAATTCGATTTGCCGGATGCTAAAACGAAAAGCATGGCGCAATTGCTTAAGGACTTGGCGCTGACCGGTAAAGTCTTGGTGTTGGCGGCCGATTTGCAGCCGTCTCTGGAACGTGCAGCGCGCAATCTGCCGCGATTGTCATTGACCCGCGCACAGGACGTCAATGTTTATCAACTGCTGGAATACCCAGTAGTGTTGGCAGAGAAGGCGGCAATGGAAGCAATTATGCAACGATTGCAGACTAAAAAGGCGGTGGCGGAAAAATGAAAACGGCATATTCCATTATACGCAAATTGATGCTGACTGAGAAAAACAGCCGGGCGATCGAACAGGACAACAGCTATTGTTTTCAAGTGGAATCCTCAGCCAATAAGCTGGAGATCAAGCAGGCTGTCGAGCAGATTTTTAAGGTGAAAGTTGTGAGTGTTAACACCATGAACCGGCAGGGCAAGCTGCGTCGTGAACGCACGTTGAAATATGGACGAACCGCCGCCGTTAAAAAAGCCATGGTCACACTGAAACCTGGCGACAAGATCGAGATAGTTTAAGGAGAGACCATGCCAGTTAAAACATATAAACCGACGACGCCCAGTCGCCGTTTTGCTGCCGGCTCTACGTTTGATGAAATTACCAGTCGGCGTCCGGAGCGGTCACTGTTGCGCGTGCAGCGCAAGACCGGCGGGCGTAATTCTGCCGGTCGCATCACTATCCGCCATCGCGGCGGCGGCTCTCGGCGCAAATACCGTGTGATTGATTTTCGGCGTGACAAGGTGGATGTGCCGGCGCGTGTGGCCTCCATCGAATATGATCCTAATCGTTCGGCGCGTGTGGCGCTGTTGCATTACCGTGACGGAGAGAAACGTTATATTCTTGCTCCGGACGGCTTGAGCGTTGGCGCCACTGTGATGGCGGGTCCGGCCGCCGAGCCGCAGGTAGGCAATATGTTGCCGTTGGGGCGCATACCGCTGGGCAGCGAGGTGCATAATATCGAAATGCGCCCTGGCCGTGGCGGGCAATTGGTGCGCGGCGCCGGGCTGGCGGCGGTTCTGATGTCTCGTGAAGGCGATTATGCTAATGTGCGTCTGCCGTCAGGCGAGGTGCGCATGCTGCATGTGAATTGTGGGGCTACTATCGGGCATGTCAGTAATAGCGAGCATGAAAATGTGCGTTATGGCAAGGCCGGGGCCAAGCGCCGACGCGGTATCCGCCCGACCGTGCGCGGGCGCGCCATGAATCCGATTGACCATCCGCTCGGCGGCGGTGAAGGCCGTTCCACTGGCGGGCACCCACGCTCGCCGTGGGGGCAATATACTAAGGGGCTGAAGACGCGCGTCCGACGCAACCGGTCAAACCGTTTCATTGTTTCACGGAGAAAATAAGCTATGGCACGTTCGTTGAAAAAGGGGCCGTTTGTAGATGCCAGCCTTCTGAAAAAAGTTGCGCATTTGAACCGTTCGGGTGAAAAACGTCCGATTAAAACTTGGTCGCGCCGTTCGATGGTGCTGCCGGAATTCGTGGGGCATACCTTTGCGATACATAACGGCAAGGCGCATGTCTCGGTGTACATTTCGGAAAATATGGTGGGACATCGCTTGGGTGAATTTGCGCCCACCCGTGTTTTCCGTAAGCACGGCATTCACACGGATAAGACTGTAGCCAAAACTTAACCGATCGGCGGCGGAAGGGGAAGTATTGCAATGAGAATTGAATCTGTGGCAAAATATGTGCGCTTAGCGCCGTCTAAGGCGCGACCGTTTGCCAGGCGTTTGAAGGGCGTCCCCTTAGAGGATGCTCTGAGCCTGACGCGCTTCAGCACGCTTAAGGCGGCGTCGGCGATCGGCAAGGTTTTAAGGACGGCTGTAGCGGATGTGACCAATAATCATAAACGGTCGGCGGAAGATTTTAGAGTGGTGGAAGTGATTGTGGAACAAGGCCCGTACATGAAACGGTTTTGGTCGCGTGCCCGCGGAATGGTGCGGCCGGTGCGCCGCCGGACTAGTCACATCCATGTGATTTTGGATGATAATGTCAGGGCGAAAAAATAGTTCATTATAAAGGAGACTGGCACTTGGGACAAAAGGTCAATCCTATTGGTTTGCGTGTTACGGTTAATAAAAACTGGCGTTCGCGTTGGTATGCCGGCACGCGCGAGTTCGGTGATTGCTTGCACGAGGATATCAAAATCCGCAGGATTGTGCGGGAACGCCTTGAAAATGCTGCCGTGCCGGATGTAATGATTGAACGCTACGCCAACCGGGCGCGCGTGACGATTTATACCGCCCGCCCCGGTGTGGTGATCGGCCATAAGGGTCAGGATGTGGAAAAACTGCGCGAAGAGCTGGCCAAGATGACCGGGCGTGAGATTTATATGGAAATCAAGGAAATCCGCGTGGCGGATTTGAACGCGCAATTGGTGGCTGAAAACATCGCTGTGCAACTGGAGCGCCGTGTATCATTCCGCCGCGCCATGAAAAAGGCGATGAAAGCCGTTATGGACCAGCGGGCGCTTGGTGTGAAAGTCGCGGTAGCCGGCCGTTTGGGTGGCGCGGAATTGGCGCGGCGCGAGATTTACAAGGAAGGCCAAGTGCCTTTGCATACACTGCGGGCATGTATTGATTATGGGTTTGCTGAGGCTAGGACTGTGGCCGGCAAAATAGGAATAAAAGTTTGGATTTGCAAGGATCCGGATGCGGAGCCTGCCAGCAGGGGAGGGTATCGCCGTGCCGCTAATGCCTAGTCGAGTAAAATACCGCAAGGTCCAGCGTGGCAGCCGCAAAGGACGTGCCGGCTCCGGCGACACTTTGTCGTTTGGCGAGTTCGGTTTGCAGGCCTTGGGGCGTGCTTGGATCAAATCCAATCAAATTGAAGCCTGCCGCGTTTCGATTAACCGCAGTTTGAAGCGTAAAGGCAAGGTCTGGGTGCGGATTTTCCCGGATAAACCGGTCAGTAAGAAGCCGCTTGAAACGCGTATGGGCAAGGGCAAGGGCGTGCCGGAATACTGGGTGGCCGTAGTGAAGGACGGACGCATGTTGTTTGAAGTGGGGGGTGTGCCGGAGCGCTTGGCGCGCGAATCGCTGCGTTTGGCGGCTTCCAAATTGCCGATCCCCACGCGCTTTGTCATGCGTATGCCGGGAGGTTGAGCGGAACTATGAAAGCCAGGGAAATCAGGGATTTGTCGCTGGAAGAAATCCGTCAGAAAGCGGATGAGTTGGAAAAAGAATATTTTGAGTTGCGTAAGGTTAAGGCCACGGGCAAACTGGAAAATCCGTTACAGTTACGCCGCGTGCGCCGTAACCTTGCACGGGTGCGGACAGTTTTGAACGCCACCAAGTGAGAAAAGGGACGAATATGCCGGAAGAAGCCAAGAGGCGCGGCAAGCGCAAAACGCGGGTGGGATTTGTCATCAGTAATGCGATGCGGAAGACAGTTGTGGTGCGTGTGGAACGCCGCATCCGCCATCCGCTGTACGGCAAGGAATTGCGGGTTGCCAGTAAACTGTACGCACACGATGAACAGGGTGCGGCCCAGGTCGGCGACCGTGTGGAAGTTGTGGAAACGCGGCCGATAAGCCGCTTGAAACGCTGGCGTTTGATCAAGGTTTTTGAAAAACAAGCGCCGACGAAACAGGCGTAGCCATGGTCCGTCGCGCCGCGATGACGGATGCTGACGAGGGATGAAAACATGATTGCAGAAGAAACATGCTTGGATGTGGCCGATAATACCGGCGCTCGCAAAGTCAAATGCTTTCGGGTGCTGGGACAGCGCAAGCGTTATGCCCGTTTGGGGGATTTGATCAAGGTCTCCGTGCGCGAGGCGCAGCCGCACGGATTGGTGAAAAAGGGCGATGTCCGCTTGGCGGTCATCGTGCGCACCAATAAAGCGTTGCGCCGGGCGGATGGCTCGCTGATCCGTTTTGACAGCAATGCCGTTGTGTTAGTGGATGAAAAGTTGAATCCGCTGGGGACCCGCGTGTTTGGGCCGGTGGCGCGCGAGCTGCGCGACCGGAATTTTGCCAAAATCATTTCGCTGGCGCCGGAGGTTTTGTAATATGGGCTCGAAATTGCATCTGAGACGGGATGACTTAGTGGTGGCCATTGCCGGCGATGATGCCGGCGCCAAACGCACCGGCAAGGTGTTGCAGGTGTTGCCCCGGCGCGGCCGGGCTGTGGTCGAAGGGTTTCATTTCGTGAAGAAGACGGTGCGCAAGTCGCAGGACCTTCCCAACGGCGATATTATTCGCCGTGAAGCATCGGTGGCTGTGTCAAATTTGCAGTTGTATTGTCCGAATTGCAAGCAGGGTGTGCGTGTTGCCCGCGGCCGGGACGAAAAAGGGCAGCCCGTGCGCAAATGCCGTAAATGCGGACATGAGTTTTAACAGGCGAAGATTATGGCGAGATTGAAAGAAAAATATAAGCAGGAAGTAGTGGCCGAGCTTAGGCGTCTGCATGGATATGCGAACCCCATGCAAGTGCCGCGCCTGACCAAGATCGTGGTCAATATGGGGATTAATTCCGCAGTGGATAAGGATGTGTTCAAAAGTCTGCTCCAGGACTTGGCGCGGATTACGGGACAAAAGCCGGTGCCGTGCAAAGCTCGGAAAAGCATCGCCAATTTCAACCTGCGCGAGGGCATGTCCGTCGGCGCCAAGGTGACTCTCCGCGGCGCTCGGATGTATGAGTTTTTTGACCGATTGGTGAATGTTGCATTGTCGCGGCTGCGGGACTTCCGCGGCGTTTCACCGTCCGGGTTCGACGGACGCGGCAACTACACTTTAGGCCTCCGAGAACAGATGGTGTTTCCGGAGATTAACCCGGATGATGTTAAGAAGGTTCAGGGCATGGATATTACAATCAACACCACCGCCGCCTCTGATGCCGAGGCGCGTGACCTGCTACGGCTGATGGGCATGCCCTTTGCCGGCGCCGGGACGAATTGATACAGGGAGGAATGTTCACTTGGCTAAAACGTCATTGATTGTCAAGTCCGTCCGGGCCCCAAAATTCAGTAGTCGGCGATACCGCCGCTGCCGGAATTGCGGCCGTCCGCGGGCTTATCTACGCAAGTTTCAGTTGTGTCGAATTTGTTTCCGGGAGTTGGCCTCCACCGGTCAGATACCGGGCGTGGTTAAGGCCAGTTGGTGAGCCTGCGCGGTTGGCGCATATTTTTGAAGGTTGGTGCAAATGAATCAGACAGATCCGATTGCTGACATGCTGACACGCATCCGCAACGCCAGCGCCGCGCGGCTGGAATCCGTGGAGATGCCGCATTCCAAACTGAAAACGGATGTGGCGCGTGTTTTGAAACGTGAAGGGTTTATCCGCGACTATGTGGTTGAAGGCGGCGGCGCCCGGCGATTGTTGCGTCTTTATTTGAAATACACCGCCGAACGCGAACCGGTGTTGCGCGGCTTGCGCCGTGTCAGCCGGCCAGGCTGGAGGCGTTACGTTAAAGTGGGTGAGTTGCAGCCGATCATGCGCGGTGTCGGTTTGGCGGTTGTCAGCACTTCACGCGGCCTGTTGACGGATCGCGAGGTCCGGAAAATGGGCGTGGGCGGCGAATGGTTGCTGACGGTTTGGTGAGCTTTTTACGGGGAGAGAGCAATGTCAAGAGTAGGGAAACAGCCCGTTCCGGTGCCTGCCGGTGTGGAAGTCAAGGTGCAGGACGGCTCGGTTGCGGTCAAAGGCCCCAAAGGCGCTTTACAGTTTAAATTGTCAGATGCATTACAGGTAACGATGGCGGAAGGTAAAGTGACCGTGCAGACTGCCAAACCGGGCGCCCGCGCTTTGCAGGGCATGACGCGCTCGATGATTGCCAACATGATCGAAGGCGTTACCAGCGGTTATGCAAAGCAGTTGGAAATACAGGGTGTGGGATTCAGAGCTACGGTGCAAGGCAGTCAGGTCACTTTCGCCTTAGGGTACTCGTCTCCCATTGTGATGGAAATACCGAAAGGTATCGAAATCAAAGTCGCCGATGGTGTTAACCTGACGATCAGCGGCGTTGATAAGCAACAGGTAGGCGACGTAGCCGCGCGTATCAAGGATTTTTACCCGGCGGAACCTTACAAGGGCAAGGGTATCCGCTTCAAGGGCGAACATGTCCGCCGTAAAGCGGGCAAGACTGTAGCTTAAGAGGACGGCATGAAAGTTCACAACCGTTTGGATTATTTAAAACGTCGGCATTTGCGTATCCGCAAGAAAATCGTGGGGTCGGCGGCCTGCCCGCGCATGAGTGTGTCGGTTTCCAGGCGCCACATGTGCGTGCAGTTCCTAGACGACTCGAGCGGGCGCACGATTGTGGCTTGTGCAACTGTGCAAACGCCGAATGCAGGCCACAACCTGCAAACCGCTAAGAAGTTGGGCGCGCGCGCCGCGGAGGCCGCCAAGGCCTGCGGCATCACAAAGGTGGTTTTTGATCGCGGCGGCCACGCCTATCATGGCAGGGTTAAGGAAATTGCCGATGCGGCGCGGGAGGCGGGAATCAAGTTATGAGCGCAGACAACATTGACAAAAAAATGCAAGAGCATACGGCCGATGAATTTGAGCCGTCCGGCAGCGAATTTGAGGAATACGTTGTCCGTATCAACCGCTGTTCCAAGGTGGTAAAGGGTGGCCGGCGGTTGAGCTTCAGCGCGGTAGTAGTGGTCGGCGACCGTCAAGGACGTGTTGGCGTTGGACTGGGCAAGGCCAATGAAGTGGCTGACGCAATCCGCAAAGGCGGGGATATCGCGCGCAAGTCCATGTTTAATGTCAAAATGCAAGGCAAAACCATTCCGCACGAAGTGTATGGCGAGTATTGCGGCGCAAAGGTGTTGCTTCGCCCGGCAGCGGAAGGTACAGGCGTAATTGCCGGCGGCGCTGCGCGTGCGGTGCTGAACTTGGCGGGTGTGCATAATATCCTGTCTAAGTCATTAGGCAGCAATAATAAGTGGAATGTGGTGCATGCCACCATCACTGCTTTGAAAATGCTGCGCACCCGTGATGAATGTGCGTCCATGCGCGGAGTCGAATTAAGCGAGGTCGCACCGTCGGCGTAATTTTTGTTTGGAGGAATCTAAGCATGTTGGGTTTAAATGTCATGCGTAATGTCGCCGGGGCTCGGCGCGCCAGAATACGCGTGGGCTGCGGCAGCAGCTCGGGCAGAGGGCGTACTTGTGGGCGGGGCACTAAGGGCCAGTATGCCCGTTCCGGCCATAAGCACAAGCTGGGATTTGAAGGCGGTCAGATGAGGCTGTTGCGCCGCATCCCGAAACGCGGGTTCAATAATAAGGCGCACAAGCAGGTGTTTAATCTGGTTTCAGTGGGACGCCTGGATCGCTTTGATGATGGAACCGAAATTACGCCGGAATTACTGCGTACGGCCGGTTTGATTCGAACTCGCGGCGCAAATAGCGAGGCGCCGATTAAGATTTTGGGTAATGGCGAACTAACGCGCAAGCTGGTGGTGCAGGCTCATGCTTTCAGCCAGTCGGCCGAGCAGAAAATAACTGCCGCTGGCGGAACCGTTAAGTTAATTGACTGAGCGTCCCTGTCTCGAAAGCGCCGATGCGCGAATGGTATGGCGTCCGGCGGTGGGACGCCTTCTTGTCGGATAATATATTATGCTTTCCGCTTTTGTAAATTCGTTCAAGGTTGAAGAATTGCGCCGGCGACTTTTATTCACGTTCGGCTTGATTTTTGTCTGTCGGATTGTCAGTGCGGTGCCGACTCCCGGCGTAAATGCTGCGGAACTGCAAAATTTGGTGCGGCATATTTCCAACCAGGTGGGCGGTGGTCTGATTGGACTGGTGGACTTGTTCAGCGGTGGCGCTATGAGCAATTGTGCGGTTGGCGCCTTGGGCATAATGCCGTACATCAGCGCTTCTATCATCCTGCAATTAATGACGGCGATTGTGCCGACGCTGGAACGCTTAGCGCGCGAAGGCGATGTTGGCCGTCAGAAAATCACCCAATACACCCGCTACTTGACGCTTGGTTTGTGTTTGATTCAAGGCTACGCTATGGCTGTGGCGTTGCAGAGGCCTGAAGTTTTGTTTGGGCGGGCGATGGGGCCGATTGTTGACATGCAATCTGTATGGGGTTTCCGCCTGCTGACTGTAGTCACTATGACGACCGGGACAATGCTGATGATGTGGCTGGGCGAACAGATAACCCAAGGCGGTGTTGGCAACGGCATTTCATTGATTATCACGATTAACATCATCAGCCGCTTGCCGGGCGCTGTACAAGCCACAATCAGCATGTTCAAGCCTGCCGGTGATGGGGTGGCGCTCTTTTCCGTGTTCCACTTGGTGGGGTTGTTGATTATGCTTTTCCTTGTGGTGGCCGGCACTATTGCCGTAACTCAAGCGCAACGCCGGATTCCGGTGCAATATGCTAAACGGGTGGTCGGTCGCAAGGTGTATGGCGGGCAAAGCACCTATATGCCGCTTCGGGTGAATTATTCCGGTGTCATGCCGATTATTTTTGCTTCCGCTATTCTGATGTTCCCCGAGAGAATCCTGCAAGCCTTGCCAGGAGATTTTTTCCAACGAATGGCGATTCATTTTCGCATGGACCGGCCTCTCTACCTGATTCTGTACGGACTGATGATTTTGTTCTTTTCTTATTTCTGGGTGGCGACGGTGTTTAATCCTGTGCAAATAGCCGACGATCTGAAGAAAGCCGGCGGTTACATTCCCGGAATTCGGCCGGGTACGTCCACTGCGGAATTTCTGGACCGCATAATGACACGGATCACACTGGCCGGTGCGATCTTCCTGACCATAATTGCGGTGTTGCCAACGATGATGGCGCGTCAATTCAGCATTCCATGGATAGTGGCTTCGTTTTTCGGCGGCACTAGTATTTTGATTATCGTGGGTGTGATGCTTGATACTATGCGCCAGGTGGAATCACACCTGATCATGCGCCACTATGACGGTTTTCTGAAGAAGGGCAAATTGCGCGGGAGACGTTAATGGGCATACGCGCCATAGTTTTATTGGGTGCGCCCGGAGCCGGCAAAGGCACCATGGCGGAAGCCATCAAGGCTGCCGTATCCGTCACGCACATCGCTACAGGTGACATGTTGCGCGAGGAAATTAAGAAGGCTTCACGCTTGGGGAAAGTCGCGGCGGATTATGTGCAACAGGGGCGTTTAGTGCCGGACGATATTATCGTGAGCATGGTGATGGAGCGACTGGCGGGTGGTGGCGCGGGCCAGCGATACATGTTTGACGGATTTCCGCGCACTGTGCCCCAAGCGGAATTGCTGGATAGCAATTTTAAAGAGCAGCAGGCGGAAATTACGGTGGCGCTGTTGCTGGAGGTGTCGCCGGAGGTGTGTCTGGAACGGTTGACCGGCCGCCGTGTTTGCCGTCAATGTGGCGCGAATTATCATTTGCAAAATATCCCTCCGCGCCGTGAAGGCATTTGTGATCGCTGTGGTGGCGAGCTTTTCCGGCGCCAAGACGACATGCCGGAAACCATCATGAAACGCTTGGAAGTTTTCCGGCAGCAAACCGCCGGGCTGCTTGATTATTACGAGCGCCAGGGAAAATTGGCGCACGTGGATGCCGGCGGTGCGCGTGAAGACACGCTGGCAGCGGCGTTGCGGATTTTGGCGGAACGTAATTTTTAATATGATCATCATTAAGGATGCCGAAGAATTAGAGTATATGCGTGCCGCCGGGCGGGCGACTGCGCGGGTTTGCGGGCAGGTGGTCCGGAACATAGTTCCCGGGATGACCACGAAGGAAATTAATGATTTTGCAGCCAAATTGATGGCGGATATGGGCGTTAAGAGCGCTTTTTTGGGATACCGGGGGTACCCAGGCGCGATTTGTGTGTCGGTGAACGAGGAGGTTGTGCATGGTTTGCCGGGACCCCGACGTATCTGTGCTGGTGATATTGTCAGCATAGACATTGGTGTCGAGGTGGACGGTTTTATCGGCGATATGGCAACGACAGTGGGTGTGGGTGTCGGTGATGTCAATGTATTGCGTTTGCTGGCTGTGGCGGAGCAGTCTCTTCGCGCTGGTATTGCCAATGCCCTCGCCGGACGGCATCTGGGGGATATTTCGCATGCCGTGGAAACAACTGCCACCTCCGCCGGCTTCAGTGTGGTGCGGGAGTTTGTTGGCCACGGGATCGGACGGCAAATGCACGAGGAGCCGCAGGTGCCGAACTTTGGTCGGCCAGGGTTGGGGCCGCAATTGCGCAGTGGCATGACGTTGGCCATTGAACCTATGGTGAATATGGGCAGCGCCGCAGTGGAAGTGCTGGACGACGGATGGACTGTGGTCACGCGGGACCGGCAGCCTTCGGCGCATTTTGAGCATACGGTGGCGGTAGGCGATGGGAAAGCGGAAATCCTGACCCAGTGGGATGGCGACATTTGACTAGGCGGAAAAGTTTGCTATAATGTCGGTTTCTTTTTTATTGTTTGTGAGCGGGAGAAGATGGGATGAAAGTCAGAAGTTCGGTAAAACGCATTTGCGAGCGGTGCAAGATCATCCGGCGCAAGGGAGTGGTGCGGGTGATTTGCACCAATCCGCGCCATAAACAACGGCAAGGATAGGAGTAGGAAATGCCTAAGATTCTTGGTATAGACATTCCCGGGAAAAAGCCCGTGGTTTACGCTTTGCGATATATTTACGGTTTGGGGCTGACGAGCTCGCGGCAGATTGTTGAAACGTTGAAAATTGATCCCGCCAAACACGCAGAAGATTTGACCGGTGACGAATTGGCCCAGATTACTGGGATGTTGCAGGAAAAATATGTTCTTGAAGGCGATCTGCGCCGGGAAGTTGCACAGAATATCCGGCGTTTGATCAGTATCGGTTCATACCGTGGCTTGCGTCATCGGCGCGGTTTGCCGGTGCGCGGTCAGCGCACGCATACCAACGCCCGGACCCGCAAGGGCGTGCGAAAAACTGTGGGGGTGGTACGCGGACGCGCGGCTCGTTCGGATGCGCGCTCGGCGGCCAAGTAATTTTGCATAAGCGGCATAGTTGGAGGAATCTGAGAATATATGGCCAAAGATAATCCAAAGACGGAAGAAGAAGTAAAAGATAAACTGTCTGCGGAGACGGCGCAACCAGAGTCGGCGCCGGCGGAAGACGCGGCGGAAGCCGGTGCGGCTGCTAAACCGGCGGCACGGCGCAAAGGCGGGCGTACCGTTTCATCCGGCATTGCGCATATTAACGCGAGTTTTAACAATACACAGATCGTGATTACCGATATGAAGGGCGCCGTGCTGGCGTGGAGCAGCTCTGGGCGCATGGGGTTCAAGGGCACGCGCAAAAGCACAGCTTATGCTGCCACGGTGGTGGCGCAGGATGTAGCCCGGCAAGCCGCCGGATATCGTATGCACGAGATGGAAGTCCGGGTGCAGGGGCCGGGCGCCGGTCGGGAATCGGCTATTCGGGCGCTGCAGGCGGCGGGCTTTGCCATTACAGTTATTAAGGATGTTACTCCCATACCGCACAACGGTTGCCGTCCGCGCAAGCGGCGGCGGGTGTAATTTAATAAAGGAAGGGGCGGTTCATGGGTAGATATAACGGTCCGGCCTGTCGAATTTGTCGGCGCGAAGGCATGAAATTGTTTCTGAAGGGCGAGCGATGCAATATGGCTAAGTGCGCTATTGAAACCGGGCGTGGTGTGCCCGGTATGCATGGCATGCAACGCTCAAAACCGTCGGACTATGCCCGCCAGTTTCGCGAGAAACAACGTTTGCAACGGTTTTATGGATTGCAGAATGGCCAATTCCGTTTGGTGTTCCGGCGGGCAGCGCGGGCGCAGGGTATAACTGGTGAGACTTTGTTGCAGGCATTGGAAATGCGGCTGGACAATCTGGTTTATCGCTTGGGCTTCGCCGCCAGCCGCCGCGCCGCACGCCAGTTGGTGCGGCACCGCCACGTGGCGGTCAACGGACATACCGCAGACGTGCCGTCCATGACGTTGAAGGTCGGTGATACGATCGTCGTGCGAGATAACCCGCGCAGCCGCGGGTTGGCACAGAAGGCTTTAGAATCAGCGCAGGGTCGGACACTTTCGCCATGGTTGACTCTGGATGCAGCCGCTTTCAGCGGCTCAGTCGTGCGCATACCTACGCGGGACGAAATTGCGCCGCTGGTTAATGAGCAGTTAGTAGTGGAGTTGTGTTCCAAGTAATGCGCTAAGCCGATATTTTTTTGGAGAGGTAAAAAGACCATGACGGTTAAGATTGGCAGATTTGAGATGCCTAAGCGGGTGATTAAGGAGCAAAGTTCAGCCATCGCCACCTATGCCCGTTTTATTGCGGAGCCGTTTGAGCCCGGGTACGGGCGCACGGTTGGCAACAGTTTGCGGCGGGTGCTTCTATCGTCGCTGGAAGGCGCCGCGATTTCTTCGGTCAAGATCACCGGTGCACACCATGAATTCTGCGCTATTCCCGGCGTCGTGGAAGATGTCACCGACATCATCCTGAACCTGAAAAAAGTGCTGTTCCGTACTTTTACGCGCGAGCCGCAACGTTTGACTATCAAGGCAAAAGGCCCCGGCGAAGTGACGGCGGCTAATATTTCCGCGTCGCACCTGGTAGAAGTGCTCAACCCCAAGCATTTTATTGCCACGCTTGCGCAAGATGGAAGCTTTGAAGCTGAAATTGAGGTTACCGTGGGCCGCGGGTTTTCACCGGCGGATTGGAGTGAAAAGAAGGATACGGAAATAGGGATCATCCCTATTGACTGTGTGTATTCGCCTGTGCGCCGAGTTAACTTTGCTGTGGAAAATATCCGCGTGGGACGCCGCACGGATTATGATAGGTTGGTGCTGGATGTCTGGACCGATGACCGCCTAACGCCGGATGAAGCCCTGACGCGCTCGGCTATGATCATGCGCCATCACCTTGACGCATTTGTGAACTTCACTGACGAATTGTTGGAGTTTGAACAAGCGGATAATCTGGTGGACAAAGAACGCGATGAACTTCGCCGCAAGCTGAATATGAGTGTCAATGAGATCGAACTCAGCGTCCGCGCAGCAAACTGCCTGAACAACGCGAATATTCTGACAGTCGGTCAATTGGCTCAGAAAACTGAGGCTGAAATGCTGAAATACCGTAATTTCGGCAAAAAGTCCCTTCAAGAAATTGTGCATAAATTGCAGGAGATGGGCATCAGCATGGGATCCAAGTTTGATCCGGATCTGCTGAAGCCTCCTGCTCCGGCGGAAACTAAGTAATATTGAATTTGACGGATAAGGTGAGTTATGCGACATCAGGTAGTGACGACTAAATTCGGCCGGACAACGGCGCATCGGGAAGCTATGCTGGCTGCGGTGGTTTGCGGCTTAATTCTGGATAAACGCGTGCAAACCACTCTACAAAAAGCGCGTGCCGCCCGACGCTTGGCCGATCGCATGGTGACGTTGGGCAAGCAGGGCACGCTGGCGGCGCGCCGCCGCGCCGTTGGCATTTTGCGCCGACAGGAGCCGGTTAAGCTGCTCTTCGATGAAATCGCTCCTAAATGCGCCGGCCGTGCCGGTGGCTATACCCGGATCATAAAACTGGATTCCCGACGTGGCGATGGCGCCGATATGGCCATATTGGAATGGGTGGATGTTGCGTACGTCAACCGTCGGAAGCCGTCCAAAACTGTCGAGGAAAAACCCGGCAAAACGCCTTAATTTGCAGTTATGGCTAAGTTCACATACACGGCAACTAATGCGCAAGGCGCCGAAAAAACCGGTGTCATTGAATCGGTTAACCGGGCGGCCGCTCTGGCCAAGTTGCGTGAAAGCGGCCTGTATCCCTCACGGATTGATGAGGTGACGGTTGCGAAACCTGCCGCGGCTAAATCTGCGGCGACGGCCAAGCGCGGCGGCGGGCTGAACATGGAGATTAAAATCCCGGTGCCGAAGTTTCTTCGCCGCGTCAAAAAAAAACAATTGATGGTGTTCACCCGGCAATTAGCCACGCTGATTGACGCTGGCGTTCCGCTGCTGCGCGCATTGCAAATCTTGGAAAAACAGGAGCAAGGCGGGGCGCTTAAAGCCATGATCGGCGAAATGTGCGAGTCGGTTGAAGGTGGCGCGCCTTTTGCGGAAGCTTTAGCTCAACATCCCCGAGTTTTTGACCGCTTGTTCGTCAATATGGTCCGGGCGGGTGAAGTTGGCGGTGTGCTGGCCGTGACCCTTAACCGTCTGGCTGAATTCATCGAAAAAGCCGAGAAGATCAAGACTAAGGTCACGAGCGCCATGGTTTATCCGATCGTTGTGTTGATAATGGCGCTGGGCATTACCGGCTTCCTGATGGTGGTAGTCATTCCAAAGTTCACTGATATTTTCCGCGATTTGATGAAAGGCGCGGAAATGCCGGCTGTGACACAGTTTGTCGCCAATGCCAGTGATATGCTGGTCCACCATTTCCCTATGGTGCTGGGCGTCATTATTGGCGTAGTGGTTTTGCACAAGCTGATAGGCATGACCAAGCCGGGACGTTATTTGCTGGATAAGCTTGCGTTGAGCATGCCGGTATTCGGCACTTTGTTGAGCAAGGTCAGCATATCGCGCTTTACGCGCACTTTGGGCACATTAATGAGTTCCGATGTGCAAATTCTGCAAGCGCTCAATATTGTTCGCGATACTGCCGGCAACGTGGTGATAGCGCGGGCTATCCAATCTGTACATGATAGCGTGAAGGAAGGCGAATCCGTGGCGGCGCCTATGGAAAGCGCCGGGATTTTCCCGTCCATGGTGGTTAGCATGGTCATGGTCGGCGAGGAAACTGGGCGTTTGTCTGAGATGCTGGTCAAGATTGCCGAAAGCTACGATACGGAAGTTGACGCGGCGGTGGACGGTCTTACCTCAATTATCGAACCGGTGTTGATCATATTTTTGGCTTTGGTAGTTGGCACGATCGTGGTTGCCATGTTCATGCCGTTGATTGACATTATTTCCAATCTGCAGGGCTAGTTTCGTGCGTCGTCGGTTGGCGTTCCGCCTGTCGCCGCGCGCTGCTCCGCCGCGAAACGGCGAATGGTGAACAGCAAACTTGGACTGGACTTTTTTCAGCGCCCGGATGTGGCGCGTATCGGCCGTGAATTAATCGGCAAGATGCTTTGTACCCGGATAGGCGGCACGACGGTCACGGCCGGAATGGTCGTGGAAACGGAAGCTTACGGCGGCGTAGATGATAGGGCTTCTCATGCCTTCGGCGGTCGGCGGACGCCCCGCACTACAGTCATGTACCGCGCCGGCGGTGTGGCCTATGTATATTTGTGCTATGGGCTTCATTGTCTGTTCAATATCATCACCAATCGCGAAGAAATTCCGCATGCCGTTTTAATCCGCGCCTTGGAGCCGTGCCATGGGGTGGAGGTCATGTTGCGCCGCCGCGGCGCGGTGCGTGTGGATCGCACTCTGGCCGGCGGCCCAGGCGCGCTTTGTCGGGCGCTGGGCATCAATTTGCGACATAACGGCATTAATTTAACCGGCGATGTCATCTGGCTTGAAGATGGCGTGACTGTGCCGCCGTCACAAGTCTGCCGGACGCCGCGGATTGGTGTGGCTTACGCAGGCGAGGATGCCGCGCGGCCTTGGCGCTTTACTTTGCGCGGTAGTCCGTGGCTCAGTCGCCCGGCGCCGCGTGAGTGAACCACGGATGGACAACAGGTGAAACCGGAAGAGCAACAGGGGAAACCGGAAGGAACCACGGATGGACACGGATGGACACTGATAAACCACGGAAGACCGGAAGGACATGGATGAACGGAGGAGGAGCCGCAGATTGCGCAGATTGACGCAGATGGGAAACGGTGAGACCTGAAAGGGCGATACATATTTGTGCTGTTTATAATGCTAAATTAACCTTGCGGATCACAAGGTGTGGAAATTGTCCCGCACTGAGAGAATATATGGAGATTAATGCGATTATGGAAGAAAACACCGCGCTGGACCGGCCGCATGAAGCTTGCGGCCTTTTTGGCGGATTTGGGTTGCCGCAGATTTCGCCTTTGATCTACCAAGGACTGTTTTCCTTGCAGCACCGCGGTCAGGAAGGCGCGGGGATGGTGGTAAGCGACGGCATTCACGTGCGTTCCTGTAAGGGGCGCGGATTGGTCAGCGAGGTTTTTAAGGATAGTTTCTGGAAAAACCTGCCCGGCCATCTGGGGATCGGCCACGTGCGTTATTCCACGACCGGCTCCAAGCGCATACAGAATGTCCAGCCGCTCGTGGTAGAATGCGTTGACGGCATCTGGGCCGTTGCTCACAATGGCAACCTGACCAATGCCCGCTCTCTGCGCCGGCGTTATCAGGAAGCCGGGGCGATTTTCCAGACCAGCACCGATAGCGAAGTCCTGATTCATTTGTTGGCCGATCCGCTTTATCGCTCGCGTTCCGGACGGGTTGCCGGCGCATTGAGCGAATTGCAAGGCGCCTTTTCTTTCCTTTTGATGACTCGCGATTGTATCATGGCTGCGCGGGACATCATGGGGTTCAAGCCGCTGTCCATCGGACGGTTGGGGCAGGGGTATATTTTCGCCAGCGAAACTTGCGCCTTGAATCAGGTAGGCGCGGAATACCTGCGCGATGTCTTGCCTGGCGAGCTGGTGGTGGCGGACGAAACTGGACTGCACAGCAGTATCTTCAAGCCACCGTCTGAAAAACAGGCGCAATGCATCTTTGAGCATGTCTATTTTGCCCGGCCTGACAGCTACCTGTTCGGCGAGAACGTGCATAACATCCGCTGCCGACTGGGCGAGCAGTTGGCCCATGAACATCCGGTTGTGGCGGATATTGTTATTCCCGTGCCGGACAGCGGAAATTCTGCCGCGTTGGGATTCGCGCGCCGTAGCGGGATACCATTGGATGCCGGCTTCATCCGCAACCACTATATCGGCCGCACCTTCATCATGCCCGAGCAATCACAGCGTGCCGGCAGCTCGGACTTGAAACTGGCCGTGGTAGCGGACGTGGTAAAAGGGAAGCGTGTAGTGGTGGTGGATGATTCCATTGTGCGGGGCACTACCGCCCGCCACCGCGTGAATGCGCTGCGCGATGCCGGCGCACGAGAAATTCATATGCGGGTTTCATGTCCGCCGATCCGCCATCCGTGTTTTTTCGGCATTGACTTTCCAACACGTGAGGAGCTGATTGCCAGCGCTAAGGATGTTGAAGAAATCTGCAAGTTTATCGGCGTTGATAGTCTGGGCTATCTCAGCATTGAAGGGATGCTGGCGCAGTTCCGTGACAGCCAGCCTTTCTGTACCGCTTGCTTCTCCGGTGAATATCCATTAGATGTCAATCGCGTCCAAGGGAAACGTTCACTGGAAGACTTTGTGCCACTGCTGAATTTCGATCCTCCCAGCGGACGGTAGTCGCTCAAGGCCGCGAATTGTATCGCCGCGCCGGTTTAAGGGGCGCCAACCCGAAAATGCGTTCAGCATTGCCGTGCGCTACCTTCTGCAGTACCGCGTCCGGCAGCCGCAACTGGTGAATGAACCGCGCATGGCATAAAAAGGTTTGTGTCTGATAGGCATCGGCGGTGCCCAAGGCCAGCGAGGAGTCGGTGCCGAACAACATGCGGTCCTGATGTTTCAGGAAAAATGCCCGCAAAATTTCGCGGTCTTCCGGATAAAGATCGTCGCACCAACGCAGGAAACCGGCACAACTGGTGTCCACAACCACGTTGGGATGTTCCCTGAAAATGGAGTCCAGCCGTTCCAGGCCGACGTGTATTTGATGTGCGCCGATTAACGTCAGCTCCGGATGCGCCCGCGCTACCTGCAGCGCTGTCTGCAGTAGGTCTTCGTTGGAAGTGGTCGCGCCATTGGCGGCGCCGCGCCAATAGGGGGATTCACCTCCGCCGTGGTACGGCGAGACGCTGACCCGCTGGGTGATGTGCCAGAGCAGAACTTTCTTTGCGCTGCTGACTGCCTCAAATATCTCTGTCCATGG
This sequence comes from Kiritimatiellia bacterium, assembly GCA_050944835.1. Taxonomy (GTDB): domain Bacteria; phylum Verrucomicrobiota; class Kiritimatiellia; order JAAZAB01; family JAAZAB01; genus JAXGPF01. The sequence goes on along the minus strand of JBMNRV010000002.1, from coordinate 8,193 downwards.
CTTTGTCAGCCAAACATCGTGCCCGGCCTTGCCTTGCATCAACGGGGAGTTATGCAGTTTCAATCCCAGCGCGCCATGCTCGAATGCCCGTTGCATCAGCGCAACGTCCGGTTGGTCGTGCGGGATGCGGAACAGCCAGCCGAAACGCGTATCCTGTGCGGCGAGGTCGCGGCAAGCTTGAAACGCTTCCGGTTTGGTGACGATAGCAATTACCCGGCCAAGCCGGAAGGCGTCCAATTGCGCAAACCAGTCTGCCAGGATACGGTAGAATTCAGCGTGCGTGGTTGGACTTCCCATGTGGCTATGGCAGTCCAGCCAGTAGTCTTCGTTGGGCTGGAAATGAAAGCCCCAGCCCTTGGAAAAGCCATTGTCCAGCGTTTCACGTTCGGCAACATCTGGCGAACGCAGGCGATCGGAATAGGTTGTAGTCATAGCAAAAATCAGCGGTTTTTATATTCGTCGCTCTTTTTCAAATCTTCCCGCACGCGTTTTTCCGACCAGCCGTCATTAACAATACGGTTACGATAAGTTTCCCGACCGCTTTTGTCCGGCTTGCGCCCTAGAAGGTCATCATATGCGCGGTCAATGATCAGATCAGCGTTGCGGGATTTGTATTCCTTGCTTTTTTTTAAGTCGTCCCGGACTTGTTGTTCCGACCAGTTATCATCCAACATGCGTTTGCGGTAGGTGCGCATGCCGTCTTGGTCAGGATTGCGGCCGAGCAAATCCTTATATGCTCTGGTAATCGTCTGTTCCACTTCGTTGCCGGCTGCTTGGGCGGTAAGCGGCATAGCCAACGCCAAACACACCCCGCAAACCAGCGCTAGTCGCAATCCGAGACTTCCAAATGACCGATCGAACATGTTAACCTCCTGAAATATGTGAGTTATAAAAAGACACTACCCTAAATTGGATTCATCAAAGAATCCGCTTGGTTAAGAACAATAATCCTTTCGTGCCGATTGTCAAGGTGCGATTGGCGTTCCCTGATGAACCACGGATGATGCGGGCCGCACGGGTGGGTATGTTACGCCCCGTTGGAGCTAGCTGTTTCCCGTCTGCGTCAATCTGCGCAATCTGCGATTCCTCCTCAGTTCATCCGTGCCCATGCGTGTCCATCCGTGGTTCTTCACTGGTTCAACCGAAATCGTGATAAACCGCGGAAATCGCCTGGATGGAACGGCTTATTTCATCTAATACTTCGGCTGGCACCGCTTTGTTCACACGCAGGATGGCTAAGGATTCATTACTCTTCTCATGATGTGGATTGCGCGTGTCTTCAATGTTGATGTCGGCTTGAGCCAGCTTAATGCCAATCTGGCCCAATACTCCAGGACGGTCGTTATACATGAAGAAAAGCGTCGGCCCCCGGGGTTCGAAATAGAGCTTATCAAAGTCGTTGATTCGAGCCACCATCAAGGTGCCCTCGGCTACGGTGCCGCGGATGCTGATGCGGCGCAGATTGCCGGAATTCAAACTGGCGATTAGGTCAACCGTAAGTGAATTGTCAAATTTCTTACGCGGGTCAGTTTTGCGGTTGTTATATGCGATGCCCATGTCTTTAAGATACTGATGTGCGGACTTTCGATCCAGCGGCTGATTCAGCTTGTCGCTCAAGGCGGTTACGACTGGAGTGATCAACCAGTCGGAAAACGGCGCCAACGAGCCGTAGAAGCTGGTTTCCAACGTCTTGAGTTGTGTCCCCGGCCCCAGCAGGTGCCGACAGAGTTTGGTAATGATGAAGGCTAGCCGGCCATAGGCTTCGTTCAAGCCTTCGGGTACTGCGCGATTGACGATGAAACTGGTAATACCGGATTCGTCCAGCGCGATCAGTTCCTCTGCCGCGCGCCGCGCCGCATTGGTATTGGCTTCCACCGTGTTAGCGCCCAGATGAGGCAGCATGATGTCGGCAATGTCGGCAATCTGTTTCGGCCCGACGGCATCCTTGGGATATACGTCATTGAGAAAGCGGATTTTACGCTCGGATTTTACGCGGCGCAAAGCTTCTTCGTCAATAATCCCCGCCCGTGCGCAATTAATCAGGGTTGCGTTAGGCCGCATGCGCCCCAGCAGATCGGCGTTGACCATTTTACGGGTTTCGTCATTTTCCGGGATGTGCAGTGTGACGTAATCCGAGCGGGCGAACAAGTCCGGCAAGTTCACCAGTTCCACCGACATTTCATCTGCTCGTTCATGTGAGAGTATCGGGTCATATCCCAGTAAGGTCACATCGAATCCTGACAGACGCCGCGCCACCATTTGTCCAATGTAGCCTAGACCAACAATACCAACAGTTTTACCGGTTATTTCGCGGCCCATGAAGTTGTTTTTTTCCCATTTGCCTGCTCGTGTGCTTGCGTCAGCTGCAATTACATGGCGAGCGTCAGCCAACATCAATGCTATGACCTCTTCGGCGACGGCGTTGGCGTTGGCGCCTGGAGTGTTCATGACGTCAATGCCGCGTTTGCGGGCGTAATTAATGTCAATATTGTCATAGCCTGAGCCGGCGCGCACGATGACTTTTAATCCGGGCATCAAATCCATGATATCGCCTGTGACTTTTTCGCTACGGACGATAATTGCATAGGCATCCGGATGGGCTTTATAAAAGGCCGTTGGATCGGCAGGCACTTCCTGTATAACCTGATAGTTGCCGCGCGCCTCCAGAATTTCACGGGCCACTGCTTCCAGTTTAGTAGGGATTAAGATTTTTTTCATATTCTGAAATATTGAAATTATATATTTGATCCAGATTCAAAGGATGACATTATTTATGTCAGACATATATATGCGTTGAAATGGAAAATATTAAATCATAATGGATTTGTCTGCAATAAAAAATCTGGATGAACCAACAGGGGAAACCGGAGAGAACTACTGAGGACAGACAGGGGAGAGAATGAACCACGGATGAACACGGATGGACACAGATGGGAAAAGAGAATTAGCCACAAAGAGGCAGGAGTCTGGCTTATTATGATCGGAGTGATCGGACTGATCCGTCCAATCTATCGCAACACCACAGGAGGCATATCGTGCGTTCAGGTAAAGTGGGGAGTTGGTTTGGTTTGGTGATAAGTTTGGTAATCTGCATGCTCGTTACAAATGATGTTCAGTCCGAGCCGTTACGTGTCGGTGTTTTTTCCGGCCCGGAAGCTATGGCGGTGAAATCCATCCAAGCGGAATTGGAAGCCAATGGATACGCAACGGCGATTATCACAATTTCGCGCAACAATGATGAGTTTGCCGCTATCTATGATTGCGATGTCTTGTTTTTCGGTGGCGGCTGGGGGTGCTATGACTGGATACCCGCAAGCGACAGAGTTCATCTGGTTGAGTTTGTGGAGCAGCGCGGCGGAGGTGTGATCTTTTCCATGTTCCGTTGCGGGACAACGGCACGGGCGATTATCCGCCCGCTTTTTCCTGATGTGGCCGATGGCTACAACAAGGTGAACAGCCGCGGGATAATCGTTACGGATGTGGCGCATCCGATTATGCAGGGGTTGCCCCGCGAGTTCCTTTTGCCGTTTTGGGATCACGCGGTTATGCGGCTGGGGCCGCAAGGCCGTGTATTAGCGGTGGATACCGGCGGTGAAGTTAGTATTGCCTGTGGCAATGCCGGGCTCGGCCGGGCAGTGTTTCTTGGGCCATGGATAGGAGAGGGCGATGACAAGCCATTATCGGAGACCGACAAGCTGTTGCTGCTGAACAGTGTAGCTTGGGCCGGCGCCAGTAAATTCCGCAATAAAAGCGCTGAGCGGACGCCGAGTGAAGCCGCGCAACTGAAGGTATTGCGCCGGGAGCTGATGTTGGATTGGACACATGACGGTCGTGGCAAGAGCTATGCGGCAGGATTGTTGGCCCGGGCGCGTAATTGCCGCGAGCAGGAACTGGACGATATGTATCACCGGTTAAGCCGTTATACAGTCATTGCTGGGTCGTCCGGTCAGGCCGAAGCGATCATGAATTTGCAAAAAGCTATTACTGCCTTGCAAAAGGATTTGTACGCCAATTACGCGCAGGCGGCACGGGCGAAGGAACTGGAAATTTCCCGGATGCCGCTGGAGCAGCTCAAGCGTGAGCCGATTCGTGATTTTTGGCATATAAGAAATGCAAAAAAAATAGCTGAAGATCAGGCAACGATTGTCGAGGAATGGCGCTGCCGTTTGCTCTTTCCGCATCAGGTTGACCCGGTTGCAGCCGCAGTGTGTGAATTAGAAACGCGGTTGGAGCCGGAATTGGAAAAATACCAAGCGGCCAAAATTGCCGCGGAACGGACCGAAGATGCGCGCAGTCTTGCCCCTTTAAAGGAACAACTTCTGTCGGGCGACGCAGCGGCCCGCTATGCCGCCGCGCTGGAATTGGCCCGTATTGGCGATGCGTCAACCGTGCCGGTCTTGATTAAGGCATTGTCAGACACGGACTACCGGGTGCGCCGGAGCGCCATCTATGGCTTGAGTTGGATGCAAAGCCGGGAGGCAGTCCCAGCCTTGATGAAGCTCTTGCAAAGCAGTGAAGATGTCTGGATGCGCCGCCGCGCCGCACAGGCGTTGGGTCAGATCGGCGATGCGCAGGCGTTGGAATGCCTGCTTGCCGCGGCGTGGAATGATGCCGATGCACATGTCCGGAACAATGCCATTTTGTCGCTGGGATGGCTGGGTGATAGCGGGGCAGTGTCGCCATTGCTTGAAATCGCCGGGCAAGCGCTGCAAGGCGCGCTTGACGGGGATAAAAACCAAGGCGCTCAGCGCGCCTGTTCCATGACATTGTCCTGCGCTATACGGGCGTTAGGCAGTATCGGCGACAGCCGGGCGCTGCCCTTCCTGGAACGCAAGGATATTCCCGAATTTCCGGCCGCATACCGTTCTCCGGATGTGAATCTGGCGGCGGAGGCGGTTGAGGCCATAAAGACCGGCGGGCGCGGGCGGCAGGGGATCGAGCAGTTGGATGTCATGCGCAATAAAGAGCATTTCTACTGGATGGAAGACAAATATAACGCGATTTATGGACGTTATATGTATTACCGGTGTGAACCGAAACACGGTGAGGTAATGCTTGGATATGCCGGCAATAGTGGCGGGTCTAGTACAGTCGAGTTTAATACAGTGGATACATGGAAAAGCCACTCTGCCAGATTTCCGGAGAAAGGAAGTTTGGACGAGTATTTCAAATGCGCGGAACGTTTTGGCCTGAAGGTCAATACGCAAATGCCGACCTTACCTCAGGAAGTGAATAAGGCTTTGTTTGAGCGCGATATCATGATCCTTGCGCGCTATCCGGCATTCGGCGGGTTATGGCTAGAAGAGACTGTTGAGATGGATGGTGCGATCCGTCCGGAAGGCGATGAGGCTTTTCGACGGTTTCTGGCATCACGCTATACCGCAAAGCAATTGGCTGAGTTGGGATTAGGCGATTTGGCCACTGTCACTATGCCCAAGCCGGACGGCGAATATCTTTCCATGCACATGCTTTACGAGCGCGATGGCGCGCGGACTAACAGGGTGGTGTTTGCCGAATACTTGGAATATCTATCAGAATGTGGGGTGGATTCCTGGCGTGAAACGCAGGAATGGACGGCAGGGTTGTGTAAAGGCGCAAAATTATCATTCAGTTTGAGTTCCCGATATGAATATGGCGGATCTACGTTTATCAGCGCGTATCCGCGCATCAATCTAGCGTTGGATGCCGGGGGACCGCAAAGTTATGGTGAACATTCCGCCCGTAATAATTTTAATTTGGATTTGCATGTGGACGGCGAATCGCGCCCGGCGCAGGGCGAGTTTTACGCGCATCAGGCCGATACTCCGGGGCGCGTGGAGCGTGGCATTGCCTCCAGTTTCGTCTATGGTCAGCAGTTCTTCAATCACTGTTTGAATTTTATCTTTAAACACCCGGCGATGAGCAATCAGGGGACTACTGCATTCGATCATGGGCGATGGGAAGCGGCTATACGCCAGTTCACCAAAGGCAAGGCGCTGAGTGAGTATCTGGCGCCGCGCAAGACGCGTGGGCTGGGGCTGGTCACGCAGCTTTATTCAGGGCGTACAACCACGCTTACTTACGGTGACGGCATGATAGATCGTTTTAGCGGGAGAGGAAAAGTAGCGTCAACCAGTCCCGGCGGGTATCCCCTGCGTTATACGCAGCACCAGATAGCCTTCCGCGAGAGCATCCTGCGTTCGCATTTGCCCTTAGAAATGACTTGGCTGGAGACGCAGAATCCGGAGAAATTGGCCGGCTACAAAGTGGCGATATTGGCGGATGGCGTCAGTCTGGATGAGCGGGAGGAGGCGCTGCTGCGGGAGTGGGTGAAGGTCGGCGGCAGCTTGATTGTTACGGCTTCATCCACGCTGAACGACAAATGGGATCGGCGCCGTGAAAATTACGGATTGGCGGATGTGTTTGGGGTTGATTACGTCAGCACCAAAGGCGAGCCGTCGCTGGTGTATGTGGAGCGCGACTTGAAACCGCAAACCGGTATTTCAGAAATAAAGATCACCGATGCCGAATATCTGAAACACATGGAAGCCGCCACATGCGCGGAATATGAAAAGGGTATCGGCTACGATGTGGTGAAGCCGGTTGGCGCGCGGGTTGTCGGCGAATGGGATGACGGGACGCCTGCCGTCCTGGAACACCGCTACGGCGCGGGGCATGTGATATTCATCACCGCCTGCTATCCGGCGTTGAGCCATCAAACCCGTGATTGGACGGTGGACAACCTTTACAACGAATATTGGTCCGGGATGCGTGAATTGCTGGCTGGATGTGTCCGGCGCGGGCTGGAGCTGGCCGGCGCGGAATTGCCGATAGAGGCGTCAAATTGTCCATTGACGGTGGATGTGGTGGTGAAGCGGCAGGAGCAGAACCGGCGCTGGATGGTGCATCTGCTGAATATGGATGAAAAGAACGGCTTGATCAAAGACGTAAAAATCAAGGTCAAGCCACCATATGCCGCCAAGGCGGTGTATTATGCGTATCCGGATCGGCATGAAGTGGATTTTGTGGCGCGGGATGGGATGGTGGAGTTTGTTGTCCGTCAATTCGATGTCCATGAAATGATCGTAGTGGAATGGGAGCCATAAAACGGCAGAGGAACCACAGAGGGGAGGAACCGCCAAGGCGCCAAGAAAAGGGGAGAATGGAACCGCAGATGGGCGCAGATTAACGCAGAGGCAGAGAAGCTCACACGGAGGCACGGAGAACACGGATGGGGAATTTTGGGAAAGGCATTAGAGCGTGACATGCCCGCCAGTGCGGGCAAGCACCGCCAGTGCGGCTTCGCACTCCTTGTTGTCCCTTTTATCCCTGCTGTCCTTTCTGTCAAGTATAGTGCTATAACAAACCGCAAAAGCAGGAGGTAGCATGAAATCAAAAGCAGCAATCTGGATCGTATTGGGGTTAGTATCAGGGTGGTCCGCTATGGCGGCGAATGTGTATGTGGTGCCGCCGGGAACTCCGGGCGCCGCGCCGTCCGCGCCATACACGAGCTGGGCGACCGCGGCTACTAACATTGCCGATGCGATTACCGCGATTGTCACCAACGATGGCAATATCGTCTTCATCTCCAACGGGACTTATATGCTGCCGGATCAAATCACAGTAAATAAGGGTGTGATTCTGCGCAGTTGGAAAGACGGACAAACCGATCGGGATGGCACCATCCTTGACGGCAACAACTACCCCGGCAAACCCGTAACTAATCGTGTGATTACCCTGAATCATCCAGAGGCTGTGCTTGATGGGTTGACTATTCAGGGTGGCGGCCCGATCCAGGTGTCAACTCCCCGGGACCCACGTGGCGCAGGCGTTTTCATCTACCGCTTTGCTATGATTACCAATTGTTTAATCGCCAACAACATTTCTGCGGTTCTAACCAACGCAAACTCTCAGGGTGGTGGTATATGTGTGGACGCCCTCTATACCAATCTTGGCGTGATTACACACTGTTTAATCGTATCCAACCAAGCCAGTCAAGGCGGTGGGATATACGCAACTCCTACAGGGAATTTATTAGTAGAGCACTGTCAAATTTTAACCAACCAAGCAATCAACTCAGGCTCAACCTATGGTGGCGGTGGCGTTTTGTTAGAAAGTCGATCCCTTAACGGAGTTGCCACATTTCGTAACTGCCTGATTGCCTATAATGCGGCGCCTCGCGAAGGCGCCGGAGTGGTAATGTGGTATGCCGGT
>JBMNRV010000001.1:0-120000 GCA_050944835.1 Kiritimatiellia bacterium | reverse complement strand
TCGCGAAAAACCCCGTAATCGCAATAATTCGGCGCAAACAAATCCAACACCAAAATAACCGTGAAAAAACCTTTGACAAACAACGGGAGGTGGCCTAGACTTCACAAAGAACGTTCAACTGTAGAGATAAATATGTCAAATACTTTTTTCTTTTTTTCTTTTTTTGCTGCTGATTGGCGTCCTCTTTCTGTATGATCAGACCGATCGTCCCGATCGTATAGATCAAACAGATCGGACGGATTGGACTGATCAGTCCGATCCAATGAGCCAGAACTATTCCTCTTCACCTTGGCGCCCTTGGCGGTTCATCTTCCCCCTCCACACCCTAAACCTGCTTGACTCGCATATTCGTTTTCAGTATAACTTTTGACTTACAAGAATAAAAACGGTCCATACTTGGCAAAATTATGAGAATCAAGCCGCATGATTTCTGGTACGCCGTCAACAACACGGAGATCGTGTTGATGCCGAATAGTCCCCTGGAAACGTTCGGCGTCACCAACCTGCGCTATCACATGGTCAGCGAGCTGATGGATACCGTCAACCAGGTGCGGATACGCGAAGGCACGATTCAGTCACACCGGCCGCAAATCATCACACCGGCATACTATGAATCCGAAATCGCCGAAGGATTTGGCGATCAAGCCAAGCAATATGTGGAATGGCTGCGGAAGAATGCCCGTGATTTGCGTATTCTGCAATACGGTTTCAAAGTACAGAAAACGGAGTTAAGCGAGCATATCGTCACAGCCTCACCGCCTGAGGTAATTGATCAGATCAAAAGCCGTATTGCTGAAAAGGATGACAAGTTGTCCGGCATAATTTATGGAGTGGATAAGCCTTGGGATGTCTGCCTGATCAAATTCATGGTGGACGTTATTCGCCAATCAGCGCCACTGAATTTTCAAGAATTACATCAGCGTCATCTATTGGACGATGCCGACGGTGTGCCGAAAGCCGTCCGGCAGGAAATTGAGGACCTTTTTCTGGCTGCCGGCCGCGACAAGTCTAAAATCAAGCCTTTGGCCGCCTACCTGCGTAAGCATGGGGTATTTGGGGAATATGAAGACCGGTTCTTTGCCCTTGTGCAGCAAAGACGTTAGCGTTTTAAGGTTAAAGCTGAATCTGTGATGGGGTTTTAAGCGGACAGATGATGCGCATATTTTACAAGCGTGCACCATGGCCAGTGTTATTGCCGGTTTTCCTCAACCTGTCGAACGCAGATTCGTACCGGGCAGAAACACTTAATAAAACGACAATGATCTTCAGTAATGCCACGTTGACATGGAATAGCGTGGGATCGGGCGCAATAGTGTTAGCATTATCCGCCCTGATCATGGCGTTGTCCGCCTTAATCATAGCGCGAAGCATACGCCGTAAATCGGCTGCGACAGCCGATGGCGGAAGTTTTGCAATCATGTGCGATTTAACCAACGACGCCCTGCTGGAGATTGACCCTGCTACCGGCGCCATCATCAACGCCAACCGTGCGATGTGCGAGATGTTCGGGTACGCCACACCTAAGGATGTTATGGATGTGGGTCTGGCGGCCTTAAGCTCCAGCAAACCATCCTATACACAGGATGATCTACAAAAATGGATTCGTAAGGCGACTGAGGAAGGGCCTCAGACTTTCGAATGGCAAGCACAGCATCGTGATGGATACTTTTTTGATACGGAAGTTCATATGCGCCCGGTACAAAGCGGCGCGCGCGACCATTTATTTATTTCCATCCATAATGTCACAAAACATCGCTACATGGCGCAGGCATCAGCCATGGAGCTATACCCGCCTGAAAAACAGCGCCGCCTCATTACCTGGACAGTAGGACGGCAAGGAATATACACTAACGTGAGCGCGAATGTTCTGGAAGTGTGTAATTACCGTCCGGACGAGCTGATCGGAAAAATCCATTTTTATGAATTGCACCCCACAGAAGGGCGAGAGGCCTTCCAAGCCATGGTACGGAGCGAGCTGAAGCAGGGGCGGCCAATTCACAACCTGACACACCCCTTGGTCACGAAATCGGGTGAAATCATCTGGATGTCTTCAACAGGCATACCGTTTTTGGACGATCACGGCGAATTAATCGGCGTTTGGGGCGCCAGCGCTGATATCACAGCGGAGAAGCGCGCGGAAGCCGAAAGCGCCGCCGATCTGGAACGATTGAATAACATTAAAAAGTTCGAAGCGATGGGGCGTTTTGCCGGTGTTATCGTGCACGATCTCAACAACATACTTCAGGGCATCATGGGCTACACGGACTTGGCGCTGGAGCAGGTGCCAGAAGGCCAAACTCTGCGCGCCGATTTGGAGGAAATTCAAAAAATCGCCGGCCGTGCCGGCCAATTAACTGGTCGGCTGCAGACCTTTGCCCATTGCCATCCGGTCGCCCAAAAAATTTTCCTTTTGAACACGGCGCTGGAAAATATGCTCGGAATCCTCCACCGCCTGATGGGCGATCAAATCCAACTGGTATGGAAACCCGGCGGGTTGGCCGGCGCCGTCCGAATGGATCCCGCTCAACTGGAACAGATCATGACTAACCTGTGTTCCAACGCCCGCGATGCCATTAAGAAATTTGGGCGGGTGACGATTGCAACGGAGCGGGTTGACATCCAACCCTCGGTAAGCGGTCCGCATGGCGAGATCGCGCCCGGTCAATATGTTCTACTATCCGTGCAAGACAATGGGGCTGGCATGACTCCGGAAGTCTGCGACCGTGTTTTCGAGCCGTTTTTTAACACCAAATCCCACGGTCTGTGTGCCGGTCTGGGGATGGCGACGGTTTACGGCATTGTCGCCCAAAACGACGGCCATATCAGCATAGAAAGCGTTCCCGGTACTGGAACTCTATGTAAAATTTACCTGCCACGCTACGCACCGGAGCAGGTCCCAGTTGAAAAGCAGATCGTCCAACCCGCACCGCAGGCAATACCGCATTGCCGCGTATTGATGGTGGATGATGAAGAACCTGTTTTATGCACAGGCCGACGTATATTGGAACGCATGGGCTGCCAGGTTTGGTCGGCCGATTCCCCGAGCGCCGCCTTGGATTTGTTCCTTGAACAACTCGACCAGATAGACCTGGTTATCGCCGACGTAGTTATGCCAAAAATGAACGGCCCGGAAATGGTGCGTCAAATGCTCAAGTATAAACCGGAGCTAAAATATCTATATATCTCGGGATACACCGCCGGTTTTCTAACCGAACATGGCGTCAATAACACCGCCGAGAATTTTATCCGGAAACCGTTTAACCAACAAACGCTGGCGGAACAAATTAACGCGTGCCTTGCCCGCTCATGACACCGCAGCGTCAGCCTGTTTGATGGTCCACTCCCGGAATTGCCGGCCGCGTTCCTCAAAATTGCGGAATTGGTCGAAACTGGCGCAAGCCGGCGACAACAAGATCGTATCGCCCGGCGCCGCATCGTTCCAAGCCGCTATACATGCCGCGTCCAGCGTACCGCATATGCGGCAATCAACCACATTGCTCCAAGCTTCCGCCATAGCGGAGGCGGCTTGTCCAATCAGATATACACCCACCACTTTTTCACGTAACAATGCGGCTGCTGGATCGAACGATTCTCCCTTGCCGAGACCGCCGGCAATCAGGCGTATGGGACCAGGCAGCGAGCGCAACGCGGCGCACATGGCAGCCAAATTAGTCGCTTTCGAGTCGTTGATAAATCTTATGCCGCCGACGCACCCGACGCTTTCCATGCGGTGCGGCAACGGTTCAAACTCGCGCACAGCCACTTCTAAAAAATGACCGTCAACACCGCAGGCCTGCATAGCGGCGGCGGCCGCCGCCGCGGTTATACCCAAAACCGGGTTGTCGAAAAGTGTGCCGCTGATGTTGAGGATATCGGCGCCGTCGGGCCCCGTCACCCGGCCTGGATGGTAAACAAAATCCGCCGGCGCTGTATCACCGAAGGTCAAACATTTTGCAGTCGCTGATGCCGGAGCGAATTGCTGTAGTAATTCCGGCGGCATAATTCCGACATCACCGTCGCCGAGAGCATTAAAAATCCGGAATTTCAAACTTCGGTATGTCGCCATGTCACCGTGTCGGTCGAGATGGTTGGGCAGCACATTCAACAAAACAGCTACATCCGGACGGATTCCCTCGGAAAATTCCAATTGAAAGGAACTGACCTCCACTACAACCCAGTCATACTCCACGCCGTCCAGCGCCACTTGACATACGGAGTAGCCGTAATTGCCCGCCGGACATGCCCGTAGGCCTGCCCGATTTAGAGCCTCGGCGCATAGTTTGACCAATGTGCTCTTGCCGTTCGATCCGGTAACAGCCAAGAGCCGCGTCCGCAGATGCCGCACCCCGAAAGCCAATTCTGAAATGACTGGAATGCCGCGTGCAATCACCGTGCGCAGCCAAGGAGAATCGGCTGCAAGGCCGGGGCTGACGATACAGAGATCGAACGAACCATCTGGCAAGGCGGAGACACCCAAGTCCACAACACATCCCTCGGCGCGCAGCGCTGCGGCCGTCTGGTGCAAGGCTGGAGTATCAGCGGCATCCACTGCTGTTACTGCCGCGTTGTGCCGCCGCAGCAGTCGTGCCGCCGCCATGCCTCCGACACCCAGTCCCAACACCAAAACATTATGTGCGCCATCGGCCATGAGTTTTGTATCCTAACGGATTTTCAACATCAGAACACCGCACAGCGCGCAAATAATGGATATGATCCAAAAACGGATGGTCACTTGCGTCTCGCTCCACGGCTGGTTTTTTTTCAATTCAAAGTGATGGTGCAGCGGCGCACAGGCGAAAATCCGCCGACGCGTCCATTTAAACCAACCGACTTGCAGAATCACGCTTACCGCTTCCATGACAAATACACCGCCGATTACTAAGAGAGCCAACTCGTGTTTAATCAGCACCGCCACCATCCCCAATCCACCGCCCAGCGCCAAACTGCCGGTATCCCCCATAAAGACCTGCGCAGGATGACAATTGAACCACAAAAACCCCAGCGCGCCACCCAACAGGCACCCGCAAAACACCGCCAATTCACCACTGCCGGCAATATATGGCACCTGCAAATAGTTCGCAAACTGGATATGCCCGGCCACATAGGCCAGCACCAAGTACGCCAACGCAACCGACCCTGTGCATCCGATGGCCAAGCCGTCCAGGCCGTCGGTTAAATTCACGGCATTGCTGGCGCCGATCATTACCAACGCCACGAAAACAAACGCCGCTATCAGTCCCATATCACTCAACACCGGCGCCTTACAGAATGGCACCATCAATTGACGCGCATGCTCACGCGTCATCGGCAAGCTCAACATGATGGCAAAAACTACCGCCACCCACAATGCCTGCAGCAATAATTTCCACCGCGCCGACATACCACCGGGCCGGCGCCGGACCACCTTAATGAAATCATCGGCAAAGCCGATGGCGCCAAATGCCAACATCGTCGTCAAGACCAGCCAGATTAATGGATTATTCGGTATGGCCCAAAGCAAAACGGCAACACCGACTGACACTATAATCAGCACTCCACCCATAGTGGGCGTGGTTTTTTTCTGTGCGCCATGCAACTTATCAAGCACAGGCACATCCTCGCTATAACGTGTGGCATCTCCACTGCACAGACGGCCGAGGCGGCGGATTACCACCGGCCCCAATATAAGACTGAGGACGAAGGCCGTGCCGGCGCCGGCGAAAGCGCGCACAGTGATATATTGAAACACCCGCAAGACCGACCACTTATCCGCCAGCAAGTGCAGGTAATAGAGCATTGTCAACTCCCTCCTAAAAACGGGAAACGAGATAAAGTGTTGAAAACCAGAGGAACCACGGATGGACACGGACAGGATTGAACCGCCAAGGCGCCAAGGTGTCAGAAGAGGATTCGCCACGGACGCATGCCGCGCTGTCCGCTATGCGGACATGGATCGGTGAACACCCGGATACACGAATGAATTCGCGTATCAGGGTGTCAGACGATCCGTCAGACCGGCAGATGCCGGTCAGCGCGGCAGGCGTTAGTAATCTGAAAATCTTGTGCTTCTTGTGCATCTTTGTGGCTAATTATCTGCGTCCATCTGCGTAATCTGCGGTTTCATTCTTCGTCTGTTTTTTTCTTGGCGTTCTTGGCGCCTTGGCAGTTCAATTCCTCCGTCATCCTTGTGCTTCCCTTGACGTCATGACGGTTCAAGACACGCAGAACATTTTCCAACCCGATCCCTCGTGAGCCTTTCAGTAAAACCATGTCGCCCGCCTGTAAGCTTCGTAATAGAACTATGGCCGCTTCCTCTGTCCCAGCACAACGAAAAATGCGCTCCGGCGGCATTCCGCCGCCGGCGGCTCCGGCAGCGATCATCTCCGCCTGCTCGCCCACCGTCACTAATCCCTGCCATTTGCCGGCCGCAACCTGCCGGCCCACTTCTTGGTGCATAGCAGCGGCAGCATCGCCTAATTCCAACATGCTGCCCAGCACCAGCCACTTGCGAGCGCCGGGTAATTTTGCGTAGGTCTGCAAAACCGCGGCAACACTCATGGGATTGGCATTATAGGCATCGTTGATTAAAACAACTTCGCGCCATACACTTGACTCCCAACGCATAGGGGGCGGCTGGTACCGCTCCAAGGCCGAGATAATCATCTCCCATTCCAGTCCCCAGACCCGGCCGACTGCCGCCGCCAAAAGCATATTGGCAATGTTATGGGCACCCGGCAAAGGTGGACGTACACACCACTCCCGCTCGCTGGCACGTTCCCCGAACACAGCTATACCGTCGGCTTTCATGCGTGCGTAAAAATCCGGCAGCGCGCCGGCATGTTCCGAAGCAAATGCCACTGACACCACCCGGCATGGCGCAGCCGTGCGCAAAGTTTCGTACCAGGGAGCATCGGCGCGCAAAACCGCCACTCCATTGGACGGCAAAGCTCGCAGTAGTTGCGCCTTAGCGTGAGCGATGGCGGCTTCGGTCTTAAAGAATTCCAAGTGCACCGGTCCAACATTAGTGATAACACCCCAATCCGGCGCCATGATCTGACACAACTCCTCCATCTCACCGGGATGGTTCACACCTGCCTCAAACACACCCGCCTGCGCTGTCGGCGGCATGTTGAGCAGGCTTAGCGGTAGTCCGATATGATTGTTCCAATTGCCATGCGTGCGGGCTGTCGGCAACGCTGCCGCAAGCACATCGGCGATCATTTCCTTAACCGTGGTTTTGCCGGAACTGCCGGTAACTCCTATAATCCGGGCGGAGTGCGCGCGACGATACCCGGCGGCCATGGCTTGCAAGGCTTTCAGCGGTTCGGCCACGCGCAATAGCGGACCGCCTCCGGCGGGATGCTCCGGCCTGACAACTGCGCCGGCGGCGCCGCGGCGGAAGGCTTCAGCGACAAAAGCATGACCATCACAACGTGTGCCCGGCAGCGCCACAAACAGGGCGCCCGGAGCAGCAAGGCGGGAATCAACAATAACGGAGTTGACGACAGTCGGCGCGGAGCCTTCCCAAGTACCGCCGCACCAGCGCGCCAATGCATCTGGTTCTAATCCACGCATGTCAGGTTGTGACTCCCAGACACTCTCGCACCACCTGGCGATCATCGAACGGAATCACCGTATCGGCAAATTCCTGATAATTCTCATGACCCTTGCCCGCAATAAGCACCGCATCGCCACGTTCGGCCAATGACAAGGCCTGCACTATAGCTTCGTAACGGTCCTCCACAATTTCAAAATTATCATGTCCAGCAAATCCCGTGCGTATCTCCGCGATGATATCCGATGGATTTTCTTTGCGTGGATTGTCGGAAGTCACTATCGTATAATCCGCTAGTTCGGCAGCAACTGCTCCCATCAACGGACGTTTACGCCGGTCACGGTCGCCGCCGCAGCCAAACACCAAGATTAAGCGTCCGGCAGTGATCTCACGCATGGCGGATAAAACATTCCGCAAGGCATCAGCGGTATGGGCGTAATCCACAAATACCTGAAAGCCGGCAGTATTCTTAATTTCCTCCAGACGCCCCGGAACCGATTCCAAGGCGTCTAATACTGGCGCAATCACTGACAAATCCACTCCCATCGTAACACAGGCGCCCAACGCCGCCAGCGCATTGTAAACATTAAAACGGCCCGGCAAACGTAATCGTAAAGGCAGTGTGCCCCAGGGCGTCACGGCGTCGAATTCGCTGCCCCGTGGTTTCAATTGCAAATTAATCGCCCGAATCCTGGCATCGGGGCGCTGAATACTGTACGCAACGGCCGATGCGTGTTTAGACGCCACCTCCAGCAAATGTGGGCCATGCTGATCGTCCAGATTAATCAATGCAGTCTGACCCGGTCGGCCCTGCAAGCCGCGGAAGAGCAGACTTTTAGCCTCACAATATTCGTCCACAGTGTGATGATAATCCAAATGGTCATGCGTTAGATTGGTAAACACGGCGACATCATAATCAATACCCCAGGTCCGCCGTTGCACCAAGCCATGGGATGAAACTTCCATGACGGCGCTCCGGCATCCCGCATTGACCATTTGCGCAAACATATTGTGTAAATCCACGGATTCCGGCGTAGTCCGCGTGGCGGGAATGGAACGGTCACCGATTTCGTAGCGAATGGTGCCGATTAAACCCGGTCGCAGCCCGGCAGCCTGGAGAATATTGCGCGCCATGCAAGCAGTCGTCGTCTTGCCATTGGTTCCCGTGATTCCCAACATCCTCAGGCGCCGCGCCGGATAACCATAAAAAGCCGCCGCAATTTCCGCCATCGCTATCCGCACATCATCCACACGCACGAACAACGCATGCCCACGTTGCAAATTAAACGCATCGCGGGTGATGATCATCGCGGCGCCACGCGCCAATGCATCCTGAATAAAATGAGCGCCATCCACCTTGTTCCCCGGCACGGCGAAAAAAGCCTGCCCGGGCTTGACCTGACGCGAATCCGTAACTAACCCCTTAATTTCGACACCCGTATCGCCACGCGATTCCAACACCTGTGTCGCCGCCAATAACACGCTTGCCTTCATTGCCTTTTATCCCCGCTATGCTTTAACTCTATATCCGGGTACTCCACAATGCCCGGTTTCAGATCTCAGCCGACGGCGCCGGAATATCCAGGTAGCGCACCGCCTCTGCCGCAATCTCACTGAAAACCGGGGCGGCCGCCGCACCGCCGGTACGCGTCTGTTTTGGCTCATCCAAGACCACGATGATCGCCAATTGCGGCGCTTCCGCCGGAATCACCCCCACAAAAGAAGACATATTCAATAGGTCAGAATACCCGCCGGCCACCGGTTTCTGAGCGGTGCCAGTTTTCCCGGCAACAGTATATCCCTCAACACGCGCCCGTCTCCCAGTGCCGCCCTCACCGGTAACGCGCGCAAGCATTTTTAACATGCAATCTGCACCAGCGGGACTGATGGGGCGTCCCAGCTCGACCGGTTCCTGACGAGTCAATATCCGGCCTTCACTGTCACGCACTTCCCGCACTACGTACGGCCGCATCAGCGCTCCACCGTTGGCAATGGCACAAATCACCCCTAACATCTGCAACGAAGTCACAGCGACTTCGTGCCCCATGGCTATGCGAGTAATGCTCAAAGGCGTCCACTTCGCCACAGGATGCAATGTTCCGCATTCCTCTCCAGGCAGGTCTATACCCATAGGACGACCTATCCCGAAAGCCCGCAAATATTCATACAAACGTTCAGGCCCCAGCGCCAAAGCGATTTTGGCTGCGCCAATATTGCTGGACTTCTTAATGATGTCAGCCACAGTCAGGCGGCCGTATGGATGAAAATCACGCAGAGGGCGGCGGTGATAAATCCAAGCTCCGTTCTCACAATCAAAAACTTGATCGGGATGCACCGCTCCGGCATCCAACGCCGCGGCCACTACTGCCATTTTGAAGGTGGAGCCCGGTTCGTAATTGTAGGCAATACAGCGGTTACGGCGCGATTCCGCATCGGAATTGCGGAAATCGTTCCCGTCATAGGCGGGCGAACCGGCCATGGCCAGAATCTCTCCGGTTGCAATCCGCTCTACGATCGCCCAGCCCGCTAAAGCGCGCTGCTCTTCCACCGCCCGGCGTACCGCCTGCTCGGCAATGTACTGCACATAGTGGTCCAACGTCAGCACTACATCCGCGCCAGGGCGCGGCCTGATTTCCAATAAGCGCCGATCGTACAATTCACGGCGCCGACCATCCAATTCGCTGATCAGCACGCCCGGCGCCCCGCGCAGATAACGTTCCCAGCGCTGCTCCACTCCTGCGCTGCCATGCCGCTCCAGATTGACATATCCCAACACATGACAAAGACTGTCGCCGCGGGGATAAACCCGCACGAGGGTTTCACGCATGAACACTCCGGGCAGATGCCGGGCACGCAGCTCGTCTGCCACTTCGCGGTCCACCGTCCGGCCATATCCCAGCACGGTGACATCCCGGCGATCGGGCTGGTTGAGCCGGACACGCAAATCCGCAGAGTCCAGTTGCAGCAGATGACCCAGATACTCCGCCACCGTATCCAAACTGTTCTGCTCAATAATTGTTTTAGGGTCAGCGCGCACTTCGTGGCGCACCAAATCCAACGCCAACAAGTGCTCCCGGCAATCCAGAATTTTGCCGCGCCCAACTGTCAGGTTCTGTTCCAAACGCCGCAAATCCGCAATACGCGCCCGCCGCTGTTCACACGGCCCGGCATGTAAATAGACCAAACGCGCGCTTAATCCCCCCATCAGAATGAAGAGCAATGCCAATGCCAGCCATAAGCGGATTTGCAGTTTGCGGTCAGTCATTCATCATATTCCCAGATGAATTCGCCAGATGCGCCAGATAACCGACATCATTCGGAGCCCGTCGTGACGTCATACGCACGACATTGTGCGCTTCCGGCGTAACCATGACCAAACGGTTTCGCGCCAGCGCCTTCTCAATGCTGGCCGGTGATTTGAGCTTTTCCCACTTGGATAATTCATGGGCACACAATTTATTCGCCTCGGCCAGCTCTTTTTCCAATGTCTTAATCCGAGCCCCAAAGGCCTGAGTCTGGGTGTCCAACCAGATATACGACAACAACAATGTCGCCGTCAGCGCCAGAAAAATCGCCGCCGGCAATGGAAAAGCAAAACCGGCGTTATTGCGTTTACGATTCTTTGCAGCCATGTCTTTATCCTCCTCAATTCGACAACTGACAAATTTCCAACACTCTTAACCGGGCGGAACGCGCACGCGAATTCGCCTGTATTTCTTCCTGCGACGGCGTCAGCGGTTTACGGGTTATCGCCCGTACCAATGGAGCTTCGCCAGACACCCTCCAACCGCCCTCCTGTAATGACTCCCGACGCAATGTATGCCGCCGGACCGTCTGCTTAACTAATCGGTCTTCTAAACTGTGATACGAAAGCGCTGCCAATCGGCCGCCGGGACGCAAAAGCCGCAACGCCGCTTCCAAACCTTTTTCCAAGTATTCCAATTCACGATTAACGGCAATCCTCAACGCTTGGAAAACCCGCGTTGCCGGATGAATACGCCCTCCTTTAAATCCACAAGCTTGAACTACCGCCGCCAAATCCAACGTACTACGTAAGGCACGGCGTCCATGTTCACGTAAAATCGCCCGTGCCAGCCGCCCAGCCGCCGGCTCTTCTCCATAATTTCGCAGCCAATCGCGTAATTGTTTTTCGTCCAAGCCGTTCAGCAAATCCGCTGCCGTCACATCGTCGCTATCCCGGTCCATGCGCATATCCAACGGACCATCACTCCGGAAACTGAAACCGCGTTCCGGAGTGTCTAACTGTTCCGACGACACACCCAAATCCAGTATGATCCCGTCCACCGCTCCGATACCGCAACGCTGGGCGATCTCTTCCATGTCCGCAAAATTACCGTGCGACAGTAGGCTTTGCTCCTTCCAAGGCGCCAAACGCACAGCAGCCCTCTTCAGCGCCGCCGCATCACGGTCAATCCCAAGCAGCAGACAGTCACCCTGTAAACGCTCCAACAAGGCCAGCGCATGGCCGCCGCTACCGAGTGTACCGTCGAGATATACACCACCGGACCGTAAAGCCAGACCATCCAAAACCTCTCTGACCATCACCGGTTCGTGCATGACGGCGGCCCCTCACAAAAAAACATGCGTTAACGCCGTATCCCTCGCCGTCGCTACCTGCGTAACCAATCGTTAAACAGTGAGCCAAGTGCCGGTGTTCATCCGGTATCCGCTACCCATCGCCAACAAACGCGTCCGGGTATTCGAGCGATGTGACACTTGCGGCATCGTCACCGGCTCGCCCATCCGTACCGGTAAAATCTGCATGGTGGCTCCCACCTCGCAGGCATGCGCACCGAAACGCACCGAACGTAAAATCTTTTTCGGGAAGGCAAACAACCTTCCGCCATCCCAATCAGTTTCCAACACGCGATTACATCCCATTAAACGTGCTCTTTGCGTCATTTTCACCACCCCCATTCAATTCATCCTAAAAAGCATGTGCGATACCAAGCATTAAAGGTCCACATAGCGCAATGCTTCTTCAATGGTGGCGTCACCAACGGCGCCAGCCACTTGCCAGGCTTCCGGATTCCAAGCCTCAAAATGATCAAATGCACCGATCAATTCGACTTGATTTGATATCCCGGCTTGTTCAAGTAAATCATCCTTAATACGTATGCGGCCCTGAGTATCCCACTCCAACAACTCGGAGTTCGCCGCTAAAACACGCGCCAGCACCCGCGCCCGACGATCGGCAATGCCGATTTGCCGGAATTTAGCCAAGCGATGCGCCATTTCAGCGGCTGGATAAATATATAAACACTTGTCGTCATTCAAACCGGGCAACACATACAATCGCTTCAAGGGACCGACCTGTTCCCGCCATTCCGCCGGTATAGTCAGGCGTTTTTTCGGGTCTAAAGAATGCCGGAAGCGGCTGACAAAGCCACCCGCCATCGCATCAATATTATTCGGCAAGCCCCCTTCCACCATCACCCCTCCCCCTTTTGTGACACAATTCAACACTTTGCCCCACCAAATGTCAACATTTTTTTTCCTTTTTTTAAAAAATCTTCACTGTATCCCGTAAAAACTGCTAAAAAAAGGAAAGATTAATGTCACGCGAAGACGCGGAGGCGGTGAATGAAACCGCAGATTAACGCAGATTTTGCCGGAATCAGGCTAAATACTCATCCTGTGGGATGACACTGAAAAATCTTAAATGCTTTGACTCGTCAATTTCATTCTGTTAGAGTTTCGGCATCAAGTGCAATGTGGCACAACCTGCAATCCAACCAATATTGTGGTTGGGGCAGAACAGACGGCGCCGGATGCGCCGGAAACCGAAATAAGGAGCTGTCACCATGTATAAACCAGCAATCATCTTCTCCATCGTCTGCGCCGTTGCATTTTTGGTGTCTGGGCGTTTGACAGCCGACGACTCCGCTCCCTCTGACACCGCTCCCGCCGCTCCATCGGCTTTTACTCCGGCGCCAACTGATTCAGACCAGCCGGAGGCGCCAGTCAAGTCTTTTAGTGTTGAGATGAGTACGGAATTCATGCGCAAGGTGATGGAAATCAGCGCCAAGATAGAGTCCATCAAAAAACAAACCGCTGAACGTCGTGCAGAACTTTTCGAGACCAACGCGGAAATTAAGGGCTACAAAAAGCAGCTGGTGGCGCTTCAGAAAAAAGTCAACGCCATTCTCGCTGCCGACAAGGAATTATCCGACTTGGAAATGGAACGCGACATTATACTGACCACTATGCCTAGCATCCTGACCATGCAGGTGCGTCCCGGCGTTCCCGGGGGGATGTTCCCCGCCAGCAATCTGGCGCCGATGCCGCCGGAAAAATGAGGGATGAAGGCAGAGATACCGGACTAGCAACCTAAAAATCTGCGTCCATCTGCGTCATCTGCGGTTACTACTCCGTGGTTATCCACACACCGCCAGTGCGGCTCGTACTGCCAGTGCGGCTCGTACCGCCAGTGCGGCTCGTACCGCCGGTGCGGCTCACGCATCTATCAAATGTAACTTGTCGCCGATTTTGATGTTTTGCCGCTCCGCGCCGCCTGCAGCCAGTTCCAAGGTGTGTCGTCCACCAGGCTTCCGGCAGAAGGCTATGCGCCATGGCGCTAGATTTGACACTATATCCAGCACACGGCCATCGGCATCCAAGAACACCACATCTATCGCCATTTGCATAAAAAATGTATGGATCATCCGGCAATCGGGGAAAAACATCCCCTCGCCTTCTTCCAGCGTGCGCCGTCCCAGCAAACCCCGCAGACGGTCCCAAGCCGACACCGCCAAACTGACACGAGTTAAAACGATCGCTTCTGTTTCCGAGTTTCGTAAAATTATGGTTTTCACTGTGATAAAATCATAGTTTTTAGCGTGACATAGCCGTCCTTCTTGACAACACAAGCAAACCCTATAACGTCCAACGCGTTATTTCAAGACTCTTATGGCCTAAAACTGCGGTAGTTGGCAAGTTTGTCGAAGATGCGCGACGCAAAGGATGAAGCTGTATAAACATACCGCGAATCGCCAGCCAGTGCGGCTCGCACCGCCAGTGCGGCTCGCACCGCCAGTGCGGCTCGCACCTTCCGTCCCTTTTGTCCCTACTGTCCCTTTCCGCCAAAACTAATAACCGATTTTTCAAAGAAAATATTTTTAAAAATAAATATTGACATGTCATAACATGTTATATATATAGTCCATACTCAAGGGATACGAATACTTATGATTAAACCGACAAATCGGACGACAGCACCCACTAAATGGGCGACATTGGCTGATGAATTGCGCCGTAGAATCCTGAGCGGCGCTCTGGCGCCCGGGTCGCGTTTGGATTCTGAAAAAGTCCTTGGTGAAAAATTTGCCATGAGCCGGATAGTCGTTCGCAAGGGACTGGAAGTCTTGCAGAATGAGAATTTGATTTTTAAAGTTCCCGGCGCCGGTAGTTTTGTTTCTAATCATTTGAAATCCTCTTACAAGGCATCTGACCGCATCAAGCGTATTGGGGTCATGGTGGATTCAACCAATCCATTCAGAGGCAACGTGGTGTTTATGGAAATCATGGATGCCTTGCGACAATACGTGGAAACACCTGAATCAAACATTAAGTTTCAATATGATTTTCATCGTTTTGCAAAAATGGACGACGCACTTGGGCGCGTCTATCTTAACCGTGAAGACCTAGATGGTTGTCTATGGGTGCCGTTTAGAGAAGGGTGTATAGGGTTTCTGGAATCAATCCGGCAGACAAAATTGCCGCTGGTGAGCTTTTACCGGCGGTTACGCACCAGATATATTGACCAGATTTTCGTTGACCACAGGCATGGTACTTGCCAGGCAACGGAATACTTGTTGCGTTACGGGCACCGCCATATTTTGTTGGTGACTGGCGGAATCGAATTTCGCACTATGGCGGTTATGGAACGAGAAGAAGGTTTTCTGCAGGCATTTGAAGCGTTTGGAGTGCGTGGCGCGCAGAAAATGATCGTGAACAAGGATATACATGATGGGCTACAAGAGGAGCTGACGCGCCGCCTGCAACTCCCTCAATCGCCCACAGCTATGTTAATCGGCGGCGCCAATTTCCTTGAGATCTCGCTGCTTGCCGCGCATAAAGCCGGGCGGCGCATACCGCAAGACCTGTCCGTAATCGCCATGGACGATTCGGCGTTGGCTCAAAACCATGCGCCGCCACTGACCGTGGCTAAGCAGCCTATATTCGCCGGCGTGCAACTTGCGTTGCGGCGGCTATTACACCGTATTGATTATCCAGCAGCAAAACCGGAATCCGTGGCATTGCCACCGGAACTAATCTTACGTGCCTCATGCCGGGCTTACGAGCATCCGGATGAGCGGGATTTACAGGTGCGTCCCAGTGGTAAAAGTGATGTCACTAGCATCACATAGAAAATAAAAAGCAAGAAACGTTATAAATGCAATTAAAATGAGGTGTATGCTGAAAAAACTAGAACTGAACGTTGGGGAACCAACGTAAATTTATGGAAATAATAGCCTTTTTAGCCTGAATATTCATTCTATAGAATGACACTGAATTAGCCAAAGATACACAAGGAGACGGACATGCTCAAAAGGAAAAACGCTGCGCAGCGATGGGTGACAGGATTGGCCGGCATTCCGATGCTGATTTTGTTGGTCGGTTGTTTTTCGGTGCAATGCCGTGCTGATTCCGGGACATCCGGGACCAAGCCGGCGACAATACCGGCCTCCGTTAATCTGCTTACGAATGCCGGTTTTGAAAACGGGTTGGAGGGCTGGCAGCCATCGCTAATGGTAAGAGTGGCGCTGGAAAAAAAGGACGTATATGCCGGACATGGGGCGCTGAAAGTGGCGGTGGGCATTACTAATGATCAAGAAAAAATTCGGACAGGAAGACTTTGCGAAGTGATAATTGATCAGAAGGAACCTGAAACAATCGAAGTGTCGTGCTGGAGCAAACGGATTTCTTACGATCCTGAAGCAAGGGCCAGTCTGTACGTGACCGTACATTTCAAGAATGGGGACTATGTCTCCTGGGCTGCTCCTTTTAAAGTTGATGCGACGGATGCCGGGGAATGGGTGTTTCGGCGTGGGGACTTCCATCCGCGCAGCGCGGTGGCCAAACTGACGATTGCGGCGTTGCTGTCGCGGAATGCGGAAATACTGCTGGATGACCTTTATGTCGGCGCGCCACGCCGGGACGTAACGGACGCGGAATTACAAGAGCGCAAACGGACCATTCCTTTCGCAGTAACGCCGATAGGCGGGGAAACCTATACCGATTTTCCCGCTAAGCTCAAACTACTGGATATTCAATCTGACGCCGATGTAATACATTTTGACGGGGCGGGTGACATTCCATTGACGCTGAAGTTTGTATATGACGTGATCAATCCCGCGCCGGTGACAATTGACTCCGTGTCGGGGTCGGGCTGGACGGCATTCAACTTTGACACCACGGCGCTGATGCCGTTTCTTCTTAAGGGCGCCATGCCGCTGGATACCGCCGGAAGGCATGAATGTTCAGGCGTATTCCTGGATCCCAAGAATCTGTTTTACAACCCGGCTCAGAAAGGCAGTTATATCCTGCTCACGGGTGAAGGGATCAAACAGAGTTTCAATGTCAATGCGGCCGGAAAGCGTATCGGCCAAGTTTATCTGGAAGATATGGCGCGCTATTATGCGCCTGAACGTCCGGCGGTGTTTCTGGCGGCCAATCTGACTTCCTATCAGATTGCGTTTACGCAGGCGGGGAGCGAGTGGAAAAATAACGGCGCGGTATGGATCGGGCTGAATCTGAAAGACGCAGATGGACAGGAATTTCAGCTTTACCGCGCACAGGTCAAGGCGCGGGTAGGCGCTGAGGAGATTCAACTGGAGCCGTTGTATGACGCAATCGGGATGCCGCTGGGAGTATTTGCGGGCCGGATGAACACGGACGGTGAGGAAGAAAAGATTGATTTCAGCGCTGCGGTTGTCCTCAAGACGCCGGAAGGAATCCGCACCAACGAGCTGGCCACGGCGCTGGAGAAAGGCTTTGGTGAGACCAAACTGCCTGCCCGGCACATTCAGCCGGTTTTCACAGGCATCCGCAACGCTGATTATATTGACCGTAATGATTTCGGCGCCAACGCCACGAACGGTCCAGCCGACATCCGTGCCAAGATCCGCCGGCTGGCCGAACATAACTTTACGGACGTCTCGTTTGAATGTATGGTGAGAGGGAAAGCTTGTTATACAAGTAGCATCCTTTCAAACATATGCGCCAATTGGGATCCGTTAAAAACGGCGGTGGAGGCCGCACATGAAAACCACCTCAAAATTGCCGCATGCATATGTCTGTTTTTGCGGTTTGATGGCGCGCATCCGGAATGGGCAGCGGTGGATATTAACGGGAAACCGGTTGAGAATTGGTATGACTCGTACAATCCGGAAGTTCAAAAATATTACTTGGACATTATACGTGAAATCTTGCTGGGCTATGACGTGGACATTATTTACGTGGATTACATCCGCCCCAGCGAACACTGCTGCTATACGGACTATTGCCGTAAGGAGTTCAAGAAAAAATACGGCAAGGACCAGGTGGAAGTCGGTTACAAGGATCCCGACTTTATTCAATGGCGTAAAGATGGCATCACTGAATATCTCAAGGAAGTGCGTAAAACCGTGCAGTCTCTAAAGCCGAATGTGAAACTGATGACTTATGTGTGGGCCATGTACAATACCGAAGAATCCCGCGCCCAGCAGGATGTGCCTCGCTGGTCGAGAGAAGCAATTCCGGACCTGATCCAGATGGGCAATTACAATAAGAATCCATATCGCTTCAGAGCCGCGTGTCATGCCTTAGCCGCTATACGGAGCGAGGGTGGCGCCAAACTGATTCCAATGATAGGAGTAAGATTCGTTGTCGCCAACACGGTCAGTTTTCAGGAGGCGGAAGAGGCGATTCTCCGAGAAATTATGATTGCCGGTGATGAGGGCTTCAATGACATCGCCTTTTTTTCAGTTCATCCGCTGATGCCTTATCTGGATGCAGTTTCCAGAAATTATTTTCCGAAATGATGGTGTGCGGATTAACAGAGAGGCTCACACGGAGGTAAAGAGGAAGAGAAGCTGGGCTGACCAGAAGGGGTATTGCGGCATCTGTGTCCGTGCCCGTTCGTGTTGGTCTATGTTTGTCGGTGTTTGTCAATGTCGTCTAACCAGAAAGGAGTAAGTATGCACAAGCTGAAATTATTGTTTGTTTTTCTACTGGCAGGTGTTTGCGCCAGCCAAGCGGTGACCTATTACGTGGCCGTGGACGGGGATGATACGCGCACCGGGCTTGATTGGGCCAATGCCTTGGCCACGATCGGCAATGCCGTTTCTAAGGCCAACAGAGGCACAGGGGGGGATACGGTGTTGGTTTCAAACGGGACCTATACACTGACCAGCTATATTTTCATTACTAATGGAATGACGGTGCGTAGCGTAAACGGGCGAGATTTTACATTTTTGAACGGGAACTATCCCAATACGACCAATCGGTGCTTCTATATAGACTATTCAAGCACCTCGGCAGTGATTGATGGATTTACCATGACAAATGGCTACGCCTTCGACAACCATGGTAGTGCAATTTACATGAAGAATGGCGGGCTAATTCGAAATTGTGTTATCTCATCAAATTACGCTGATGGCCGTGGCAGCGTTTATATGACAGGGACCTGCATTGTTGAGAACTGCGTGATTGTCAGTAATACGAGCGGTGCTAAGTATTTCGGGGCTGGTGTTCATTTTGATGGCCCCGGTGGTGTATTGCGAGACAGCACGGTGGGATGGAATATTGGTAATTATGGAAGCATTATGGCATACAGTGGAGGTTCTTGCTTGATATCAAATTGCGATATTATTGGGAATATTTCCACTTCCTACGGTGGCGGTGTGACATTGTATACTTCTAACAATTTAATCGTTGATTGCCGGATTAAAAATAACAGGGCGGGCAATAGAGGCGGTGGAATTTATATGAGTAAAACTGGTAACACTGTTAAAGACTGTTCAATCATCAGCAATACTACTGGCTACGCGGGTGGAGGGGGAATCTACGTGGGAGATGGCGACAATAACGTTATCCAAAATTGCGAGATTATCGGCAACACCGCAACTGATTCAGGTGGCGGGGGCGGAGGTGTCTGTTTCTCTACGGGTACTCATTGGCTTCGCAATTGTCTGATCAAAGGCAACCAGTCCATGCTGCAGCATGGCGGCGCGATTTATGTCGTCGCTGCCAATAGTAATAGTACCTGCACTGTACAGAATTGTACCATTGTCAATAACGAGGCGCCGAATAGGAAGGGAGGCGGGGCTTATAGCTTTGGAGGCCAGCTATATCTTGAAAACTGTATTCTGACGTCCAATACGTCCGGAGACGCGACCTATCCCGAATGGTATAATATAGGAGGCGCCATTTCTTTCACCAATTGCCTGGTATGGTCGGCGCAAACGACGGAGCTTTCGGGCTCCGGCAACATCACCAACCAGCCGCCGATGTTCGTTAACGAGTCTGCCGGCCAATACCAACTGACAGATGGCTCGCCCTGCATCAATACCGGAATAAACCAAGATTGGATGTCCACTGCGGTTGATCTTGACAAACGCAGCCGGTTGGATAGGTTCAGCAAACTGGTTGACCGTGGCTGTTACGAATATCCGCCCAAAGGCAGCATGTTTTCGTGTTATTAACATGTAGAAAGCCACAATGGATTAGCCACAGATGCACAAGAAGGGAGAATAAAACCGCAGATGACGCAGACGGGCGCAGATGGTGAAGGGGAGTCCCGAAAGGGCGTGATATACCAGTTCGTGCGGTCTCGCACCCTGCCGTCCCTTCTGTCCCTGTTGTCCCTTCTGTCACTTCAGGGCAACGCCCTGGGATTAATAGAAAAGCGTAAAATCATATTGAAGGCTGAAGGATGAGCGGGGAGATACCGGACTAACCAGAAGGGGCATTGCGGCATCTGTGTCTGTGCCTGTCCATGTTAGTACGTGTCTGTCTATCTTCGTCAATGTCGCATAACCAGAAAGGAGCCAGACATGCTCAAAAGAAAAAACGCTGCGCAGCAGCGATGGGTGACAGGATTGGCCGGCATTCCGATGCTGATTTTGTTGGTCGGTTGTTTTTCGGTGCAATGCCGTGCTGATTCCGGGACATCCGGGTCCAAGTCGGCGACAATGCCGGCCTCCGTTAATCTGCTTACGAATGCCGGTTTTGAAAACGGACTGGAGGGCTGGCAGCCATCGCTAATGGTAAGAGTGGCGCTGGAAAAAAAGGACGTATATGCCGGACATGGGGCGCTGAAAGTGGCGGTGGGCATTACTAATGATCAAGAAAAAATTCGGACAGGAAGACTTTGCGAAGTGATAATTGATCAGAAGGAACCTGAAACAATCGAAGTGTCGTGCTGGAGCAAACGGATTTCTTACGATCCTGAAGCAAGGGCCAGTCTGTACGTGACCGTACATTTCAAGAATGGGGACTATGTCTCCTGGGCTGCTCCTTTTAAAGTTGATGCGACGGATGCCGGGGAATGGGTGTTTCGGCGTGGGGACTTCCATCCGCGCAGCGCGGTGGCCAAACTGACGATTGCGGCGTTGCTGTCGCGGAATGCGGAAATACTGCTGGATGACCTTTATGTCGGCGCGCCACGCCGGGACGTAACGGACGCGGAATTACAAGAGCGCAAACGGACCATTCCTTTCGCAGTAACGCCGATAGGCGGGGAAACCTATACCGATTTTCCCGCTAAGCTCAAACTACTGGATATTCAATCTGACGCCGATGTAATACATTTTGACGGGGCGGGTGACATTCCATTGACGCTGAAGTTTGTATATGACGTGATCAATCCCGCGCCGGTGACAATTGACTCCGTGTCGGGGTCGGGCTGGACGGCATTCAACTTTGACACCACGGCGCTGATGCCGTTTCTTCTTAAGGGCGCCATGCCGCTGGATACCGCCGGAAGGCATGAATGTTCAGGCGTATTCCTGGATCCCAAGAATCTGTTTTACAACCCGGCTCAGAAAGGCAGTTATATCCTGCTCACGGGTGAAGGGATCAAACAGAGTTTCAATGTCAATGCGGCCGGAAAGCGTATCGGCCAAGTTTATCTGGAAGATATGGCGCGCTATTATGCGCCTGAACGTCCGGCGGTGTTTCTGGCGGCCAATCTGACTTCCTATCAGATTGCGTTTACGCAGGCGGGGAGCGAGTGGAAAAATAACGGCGCGGTATGGATCGGGCTGAATCTGAAAGACGCAGATGGACAGGAATTTCAGCTTTACCGCGCACAGGTCAAGGCGCGGGTGGGCGCTGAGGAGATTCAACTGGAGCCGTTGTATGACGCAACCGGGATGCCGCTGGGCGTATTTACAGGCCGGATGAACACGGGTGGGAAGGACGAGAAGATTGATTTCAGCGCCAAAGTCATTCTCAAGACGCCGGAAGGAATCCGCACCAACGAGCTGGCCACGGCGCTGGAGAAAGATTCTGGCGAGACCAAACTGCCTGCCCGGCACATTCAGCCGGTTTTCACGGGCAGCCGCAACGCTGATTATATTAACCGTAATGATTTCGGCGCCAACGCCACGAACGGTCCAGCCGACATCCGCGCCAAGATCCGCCGGCTGGCCGAACATAACTTTACGGAAGTCTCGTTTGCATGTCTGTGGCGCGGGAAAGCTTGTTATGCAAGCGGAATTCTTTCAAATAGATACGCCAATTGGGACCCGTTAAAGACGGCGGTGGAAGCCGCACATGAGAACCGCATTAAAATTGCCGCGTGCATAACTCTGTTTTTGCGGTATGACGGCACGCATCCGGAATGGGCAGCGGTGGATATTAACGGGAAACCGGTTGAGAAATGGTATGACTCATATAATCCTGAAGTTCAAAAATATTACTTGGACATCATACGTGAAATCTTGCTGGGCTATGACGTGGACATTATTTACGTGGATTACATCCGCCCCAGCGAACACTGCTGCTATACGGACTATTGCCGTAAGGAGTTCAAGAAAAAATACGGCAAGGACCAGGTGGAAGTCGGCTACAAGGATCCCGACTTTATTCAATGGCGTAAAGATGGCATCACTGAATATCTCAAGGAAGTGCGTAAAACCGTGCAGTCTCTAAAGCCGAATGTGAAACTGATGACTTATGTGTGGGCCATGTACAATACCGAAGAATCCCGCGCCCAGCAGGATGTTCCTCGCTGGTCGAGAGAAGCAATTCCGGACCTGATCCAGATGGGTAATTACAATAAGAATCCATATCGCTTCAGAGCCGCGTGTCATGCCTTAGCCGCCATACGGAGCGAGGGTAGCGCCAAACTGATTCCAATGATGGGAGTGTATTACGTTGTCGCCAACACGGTCAGTTTTCAGGAGGCGGAAGAGGCGATTGTCCGGGAAATTATGATTACCGGTGACGAGGGCTTCAATGACATTGCCTTTTTTGCAGTTTCTCATATGATGCCTTATCTGGATGTGATTTCCAGAAATTATTTTCCGAAACGATGAAAAGGAAATATCGCCATTTCGTCGTTATCTCCGGTTTGGAAAAGAACCACGGATGGACACTGATGCACTCGGATGCTTCTCCGTATCTCCTCTTCACAAAACAATCCGTGTCTATCAGTGGTTCCTCCCCGCCGGTCGGCGCGGCATGCGTTTTACACGGCATGCGTTTTACCCTTGAAACTGTCTAAATAATAGAGTAAAGCTCTTGTTTATGAGCCGACCGTTTCACTGATATTAAATCACTAGCATCCCATAGAAGCGCAAAGGTGGCGAAATAGGATTAGCCACAAAAATGCCCGATAACACACTAGCAATCAAAACATGAAATTCATCATAATCGGCGAAAACATTCATTGCAGCCGCGCAATAAAAACAACTAATCGGCGTCTGAGCCAGTCTTCCGACGGCGCTTGGCGCCTGGAATACGCCGCCGGCGCTGACACACACTATTTGCCTATCCCGCCAGAAATTGTCTCCGGCGAAGATTGGACGGCTGGACGCCTGCGGCATTGCGCCTTAGCCGTCCATTTGGGAGTTTCCGGAACGGCAGAACATCAAGCTTCAGCGCGGGACTATATCCACACTTTGGCACGTCGCCAAACGAAAGCCGGCGCGGCATATCTGGACGTTAACGTTGACGAGTTCCACCAGGACGTTGAAATCCGATACCAAGCCATGCGTTGGCTTGTTAAAACCGTTATGGTTGCCACAGATTTGCCGCTCAGTATTGATTCCTCACATCCCGTCGTATTGGAAGCCGGGCTCCAGACCTGCGCCGGACGGCCGACGCTGTTAAACTCCGTATCTTTGGAACGTTTTGAGACCATTGCCATGGCCGAAAAATATCGCGCTCAGGTCATTGCCTCGGCAGCGGGGCCATCCGGTATTCCCAGCGCTGCGGAAGAACGCATCGAAAATCTGGAAAAACTGTTATCCCATCTGGCCGAAGCAGGCATCGCTCAAGATGATATTTTTATTGATCCGCTGATCCTGCCGGTTTCCACCGACAGCACACAACCCGGGGTCACATTGGAAACTATACGTCAGTTACGCGAACAGCATGGCAAAGCATTGCACATTACGGGCGGATTCAGCAATGTTTCATTCGGCATGCCTGCCCGCCGGCTGGTCAACTTGGTTTTCACCGACATGGCTTTGCAAGCTGGCGCCGACAGTGGCATCGTTGATCCGCTGCATATCAACACGACGGAACTGAGCAGACTGGATGCCAGCGATCAAGCTGTCCGTCTGGCGCGCAATCTGCTGTCAGGTGAGGATGAATTCGGAGTGGAATTTATTTCCGCTTACCGCGATGGCCTACTCAACTAATATCCCATGGAAAGGGGATGGAAGATTAACCGCCAAGACGCCAAGGTGTCAGAAGAGGATTCGCCACGGACGCATGCCGCGCTGTCCGCTATGCGGGCTTGGATCGGTGGACACCCGGATACTCGAGTTAATTCGCGTATCAGAGTGTCAGCCGATCCGTCAGACCGGCAGATGCCGGTCTGCGCGGTATGCGTTCGTGTTCTGAAAAATCTTGTGAATTTTGTGCATCTTTGTGGCCAATTATCCGTAATCTGCGTCAATATGTGGTGCCAGTGCGGCTCGCACCTGCGGTTTCATTCTTCGTTTGTTTCTTGGCGTTCTTGGCGGTTCAATCCAATCCGGGGGTCATCCATGTCCATCCGTGTGCATCCGTGGTTCTTCCCCGCCGTATCCACGACAAACTTACCAACTGCCGTTTTTTTAAGACAACACACTGAATCAATAGAGGGACTGATATGACGAACCCCTGTGAAACACTCTCAGACTGGCAACTGGCCGCTGACGCCGAATCACAGATGCTGTCGCCGACGCAACTGGCCGCTGCCAACGGTATTTTGGAATCGGAATTGATTCCCATGGGTCGCGCCATAGCTAAAGTGGATGCCGCAGCCGTTATGCGGCGACTGCCTGACAAACCGCGTGGCAAATTCATTAATATCACCGCCATCACCCCTACTCCATTAGGTGAAGGCAAAACCACCGCCGCCATCGGCCTGATTCAAGGGCTCGGGCATATCGGGAAAATTGCCGGCGGCGCCATTCGCCAACCTAGCGGCGGGCCGACATGGAACATCAAGGGATCCGCCGCCGGTGGCGGACGCGCCCAGTGCATTCCTCTGACGCCTTTTTCCATCCGGCTGACCGGCGACATTGACGCCGTGACCAATGCCCATAATCTGGCAATGGTCGCATTAACCGCCCGCATGCAACATGAACGCAATTATGACGATGCCCGCCTGCAAACACTAGGTTTGCAGCGGCTGGATATAGACCCTCAACGCGTCGAATTGCGCTGGGCGATTGATTTTTGCGCACAGGCGCTGCGGAACATCATCATCGGACAGGGCGGCAAACTAGACGGAGTTGAAATGCCCTCCGGCTTCCAAATCTCCGTTTCCAGCGAAGTTATGGCCATCCTGGCTATGGCCAACGATCTGGCGGATTTACGGGAGCGCATCGGACGTATGGTTGTCGCCCACAGCCGCCATGGTACGCCTATCACAACTGCTGACCTGCAAGTAGATGGCGCGATGACTGCCTGGCTGATCGAAGCCATCAACCCCAACTTGCTGCAAACTATGGAAGGGCAGCCGATGCTGGTACATGCCGGCCCGTTTGCTAATATCGCCCTGGGCCAAAGTTCGATCATTGCCGATCGAGTCGGTCTGCGTTTGTGGGATTACCACATTACCGAAAGCGGCTTCGGCGCTGACATCGGTTATGAAAAATTCTGGAATCTGAAATGCCGCCTGGCCGGGTTGCGCCCAGATGCGGTAGTGATTGTCGCCACTATCCGGGCGCTGAAGATGCATGGCGGTGGCCCGGCCGTAAAACCCGGCGCACCATTGCCGCCGGTTTACACGCAACCAGCCCCGGAACTGGTTGAAGCCGGCTGCGCCAATCTGGCGGCGCACATTGAAATTGTCCGTAAAAGCGGGATTACTCCAGTAGTCTGCATCAACCACTTCCCGTCTGACACTCCCGATGAAACACGCCTTGTCATAAAACTCGCCGAACAAGCCGGCGCTCAAGCGGTGGTTTCACGACACTGGGAAAGTGGCGGAGCAGGCGCAGCGGAATTTGCCGAAGTTGTAGCCGCCGCTGCCGATCAGCCGTCACAATTCCGTTTTCTGTATCAGATGGAACAGCCGTTAAAGGAGAAGATTGCCGCCATCGCCGGTGAAGTTTACGGCGCTGACGGTGTAGATTATACGCCTATCGCCGACGCCAAACTGGCGGAATTGCAAGCCGACCCAATCACCGGGAAATGGGGCATCTGCATGGCCAAAACGCATTTAAGCCTGTCACATGATCCACAGGCCAAAGGCAGACCGCGGGGCTGGCGACTACCAGTGCGGGATGTGCTGGCCTACCACGGCGCCGGCTTGATAGTTCCTGTAACCGGCGAAATCAGTCTTATGCCCGGCACTGCATCACGGCCGGCATTCATGCGTGTGGACGTGAACACCGCCACCGGCCAGGTTCAGGGATTGTTTTAACGGTCTTAAAACGGCATTTGAAATTCAGGAAACGAGATAAAACGGTGGAACCACAGATTTACGCAGATTGGCACAGATTGGGAGAGGGATACTCGGAGAAGAGGAACCGGATGGACACTAATAGGATTGAACCGCCAAGGCGCCAAGAACGCTAAGGGTGGACGGAATAGGATGACAACACAGAGATCATGGAGAGGATAGACACGAATTAGGGAAAAGATCATCTATAAATGCCACGCTGTCCGCTATGCGGACATGGATCGGTGGACACCCGGATACACGAATGAATTCGCGTATCAGGGTGTCAGCCGATCCGTCAGACCGGCAGATGCCGGTCAGCGCGGCAGGCGTGGTTAATCCATTTCCTAATACGTATCTACTTTCCATCCGGTTCTTTCCTCCGTGTTCTCTGCGTCTCCGTGTGAGCTTCCCCGCCTCTGCGTCAATCTGCGCCTATCTGCGGTTTCATTCTTGTCTGTTTCTTTCTTGGCGTTCTTGGCGGTTCAATTCCTCCGTCCTTCCTCCTTGTGCTTCTTGCCTTTTTGTGGCTAAACCTCTGTTTTGCCAACTGCCGCAGTTTTAGGACAGCATTATCCGCTTTGCAAATGCCGGTTTTAAGGTAAAAGCAAATCAGCATCCGGCGGCGTTGACGGCTGGGCGTCATGCATTAATTCCATTTTCAGCCAGACGGCTAACAAGACAACCGCACAAACCGATGCTACAACTAAAAAAACCCGCAATAAGCGCTTGGCGGGCCGTGCCGGCATCGGCGCCGGACGTGGTTTGGGCGCTAAGCGGCGCGCGCCACGCGCCACCGTGCTACGACCTTCCGGTGGCGGCGGAGTCAACGGCCGGGCGCCGTGCAACACACGGTCAATATCGGCCAGCACTCCGGCCCAATCCGCCTGTCTGTCCGACGGTTGCTTGGCCATCATAATTTCCAAGAGCCAGCCCAGATTTTCCGAAAGACCGGGATTGCGCTCTCTTGGGTCAGGCAGGAAGTCCGTAACATTGCGCATTATGGCCGCGACGCCAGAATCTTCGTTAAAGGGAACATAACCGGTAACCATGTGATACATGGTTGCGCCCAACGCGTAAATATCGGCATGGTAGTCAATATGCGACTCCCCGCGCGCCTGTTCAGGCGAGCAATAATAAGGAGTGCCGATCATCATTTTCGTTATGGTGATTCCGCCCGCGCCGGCGCCGACTATTTTCGCCAACCCCAGATCGGCAATTTTTACCGTGCCGTCGCCGTCTATCAGGATATTATCCGGCTTGATGTCACGATGAACCAGACGGGCATTATTCCAAGCATACTCCAGCGCCGCCGCCACCGACTCACCGATCAATAAAGTGGTTTCCTCTTCCAGTCGTCCTTTGCGATGCACACGGCGTCCGGCGCTCTCGCCGTCAACATATTCCATGACGAAATAAAAGACGCCATCCTCAATGCCGGCATCATAAATCTGCACCAGATTGTTATGGTTAAGCTGTGCCGCCGCTTTAGCTTCCTGGCGGAACCGCATTACATAAACCGGGTCATCCGTCAATGCTTCCGGTAGGACTTTCACCGCTACCATGCGGTTCAGCGAAATCTGGCGCGCCAGATAAACCGTACCCATGCCGCCTTCACCCAGCTGGCGGAGCATTTCATAACCTTTAATTTGTGGGAAAGACATTTAACCTTATATCCGACATTTGAAATTCAGGGAACTCTCCGGATTCGCCGAATGGATACAAGCACGAGATTGCGCCTACCACGACACCACAACAATTATCCACAAGCCTTAAACAGCTGACAACACCGGGCATATCACAGCAGGGCTTCAGGAAAATATTTTTCGGCGCATAATCATCTGAGTGCGGTCGGGCCCGGCAGAGACGATTACCACCGGCACACCGACGCGTTTTTCAATTTGAGCGATATATCGCCGCGCATTAACCGGCAAGGCGCTATAAGTGCGCGCTGTTCCGGTGGGCGCGCGCCAACCGGGCCAAAATTCGTATATCGGTTTAGCATCACGCAGCTCAATGGGATTGATTGGCATTTCCTCAACACGTCGGCCACCGACGTCATAAGCCACACAGACGCCGATACTATCAAACGTATCCAGCACATCCATCTTGGTAATTACCAGTCCATTCAAGCCGTTCACCATCGCCGCGCGGCGCAATTGAACCAAGTCCAGCCAGCCGCAACGCCGGGGGCGGTTGGTAGTGGCGCCATATTCACCGCCCAAATCACGCAACCGCTCGCCAACGGCATCATTCAATTCGCTGGGGAATGGTCCCTCGCCTACACGCGTGGCATAGGCCTTGGCCACACCAAACACCTTGTCCATCGCCCCAGGTCCGATACAGGCGCCGACACAGACTCCACCGGCGATGGTATGCGAAGAAGTAACGTATGGATAAGAACCGGCATTGACATCCAACATGGTGCCCTGCGCACCCTCATATAGAATATTTTTACCTGCGGCACGCGCCCGGTGCAACAGAACGGCGGTGTCAGCAATCAGGTCGCGCCAGGGACGCATCAAATTCAGAGTTTCGCGCACTGTGCGATCCTCATCCAATACATCGGCTTGATCTGCCGGCAACAAGTTGCGCTTGGCAGCCAGACAAGCCCGCACACGCGTACGGAAATAATCCTCATCCAACACGTCCGCCACCCGCACACCGATACGCGCCGCCCGGTCGGCATAAGACGGCCCGATACCGCGCAACGTTGTGCCGATTTTATCGCTACCCATACTCTGTTCCGACACCCGGTCCAGCGCCGGATGGCATGGAAGAATCAAGTGGGTTTCCCCGCTGATGCGCAAGCGTTGCTTCAATTCGGACTCAGGCACACCAATTTGCTTCAATTCTTCCGCCAGGCGGACAGGATTCATGGCCACGCCGCCGCCGATGATGTTCAAAACTCCAGAACGCAAAATTCCGCTTGGCAAAATATGAAAAACGTGCTTCTTGCCGTCAAAATACACCGTGTGCCCGGCATTGTCGCCACCTTGAAACCGCACTACCACATCGGCCTTGTCAGCCAATGCATCCACAATCTTGCCTTTGCCTTCATCACCCCATTGGGCGCCTATAATCACAACTGACGACATATTGAACTCCTTTGACGGTTCCCGCGGCGCATCATTTATGCCGGCCGCAACCAGGCATCATCCGGTTTTCCGGCGAGTGGCTGACCTGCGCTTAGACACCCGACGGTATTTTTTTAAAACATTTTTAACTTGTGCAACAGCCGTGCCAATATATTCGGCCGGATCCAACAATTTTTCCAATTCCCGCGACGACAATACCGCCGTCACCTGTTTGTTCTCCAGCAATACTTCATATAAAGTCCGTCCGGAAACAAAAGCCGCACCGGCGGCCTGACGCAAAATCTCATGTGCCTCCTGACGCCCCAGACCGTGTGCCGTCAACCCCAACATAACGCGTTCACTCATAATCAGACCACCGGTCAATTCAAGATTACGCCGGATGCGCCGTTCATCCATGGTCAAGCCGCGTAACACGGCCTGAAGTTGACGCAGCAGGTAATCCGTCAAAACAAAACTTTCCGGAAAGATTACACGTTCAGCGGCTGAATTTGTCAAATCCCGCTCATGTTCCAACGGTATATTTTCCATCGCCGGCGCCACTTGCGCGCGAATAATACGGGACACAGAGCAAATCCGCTCGCATTTGTGCGGATTGCGTTTCTGAGGCATAGTGGAAGAACCAACCTGGCTCGCGCTGAACGGCTCGTAAATTTCGCCGATTTCCGTGCGCTGCAAATTGCGGATTTCCAAAGCGATTTTCTCCCCGGCGGATGCCAGCAACGCCAACAGAAAAACCACCTCGGCATGCCGGTCGCGTTGAATCACCTGATTAGAAACCGACACCGGCTCCAGCTCCAAGTCCGCCATCACCAGCCGCTGCAATTCAGCGGCATCCGGTCCAAAACTGGCTTGTGTGCCAACCGCTCCGGTCATCTGCCCGACTCGCAGACGCGGCATTGCTTGATCAATTCGCTCCAACGTCCGTTGAAACTCGCAAGCCCATATAGCAAACTTCAAACCATAAGTTGTCGGCACGGCATGCTGTCCATGGGTACGCCCGACGCACACCAAGCGCTGAGTCCGCTCGGCCCAATCGAGCAGTAAATCGCGGGTTTCCAAAGTCAGCCGGCGGATAACCTTCAACGCAGCAGACAGTTGCAAGGCCAGCGCTGTATCTTCGATATCGTAAGAAGTCGCTCCCAAGTGTACAAAGCGTCCGGCTGTACCGGCACAGACCTCCGTCAATGCCCGCACCATTGCCATGAGGTCATGGTGGATTTCATTTTCGATGGCTTTGACCCGCGCCAACTTAACGTGGCGCGTGTCGGCTTTACGGGTGATTTCAGCGGCTGCGGACTTGGGGATGTGGCCTAAACGGGCATGTGCCCGGGCTAATGCCGCCTCGACTTTCAACCAATTATTTAAGCGCGCTTCCTCGGTGAACAAGGCGCGCATTTCATCAGAATAATAACGAAACTCTATGGGATGTATGCTCATAAAGGCGCTCGTGTAAGCTCACTGACAAACCGATATCCATCGCCGCGCAATTTTGCGCCGTGCCACAAAGAAACGGCGAAATTATACAGCAAACCGTTTGTTAAGCCAAACTATTTAGTGGACTTTCCCAAAAAAATCCACTGGATTTTAGGTGTGGACTTTATCCTATACCGGCATTATGCATTATGGCGATGGCGGCGAGGCGGCATCTCCGTCCAGACGACTACCGGAAATCAGACTGTCTGCCCCATAGCGGCGGCGGACATCGTCAATGCTACGGCTCAATTTTTCCCAACGGGCCCGGTTTACGGAGTCGTCCAGTGGCAGCGCCAATTGCCCACTATTTCCGGCATTCAAATTGTAAAGGGCAACACCTATCAACCGCACCGGGCCAGCCCACGGTATGGCGTCAAACAAGCTCAAAGCCGCGCTTCGCAAAGTCATATCGTCGCTGAAAGATTGTGATAAGGCTTGTTGGCGTGTAATAGTGGTAAAATTTTTCCAACGCAACTTCAAGCGCACTCCGGCAGCGGTCATATTCTTAGCGCGCAATTGCGCACCGACATCCTCCACTAACATCAGCAACATCCGCCTTACTTCCGCCGGCGAGCTGCAATCTTCGTCAAAGGTATATTCACGCCCGATGCTTTTGCGGATGGATGCCGGCTCCACCTCTCGTTCATCATGTCCGAACGCCAACGCCATAATTTCCTGTGCCGCGCTACGCCCCAATGCCCGCGTCAAACTTTCCAGCGGATGATCCTGCAGGTCGCCGATAGAACGGATACCCAGACGTGTCAGTATGGCCTGAGTCGCCCGCCCTACCCCAAAAATCCGCGCCACTGGCAATGGACGCAAAAAAGCGGCGATGGCCGCGGGCTCCGTCGGTGTCACAGTCAAACCGTCCGGCTTGTGCAAATCGCCAGCAAGTTTAGCCAGAAATTTATTCGGCGCGACACCCACGGAAGCCGTCAGTTGGGTTTCGGCAAGAATAGCCGCGCGAATACGCCGGGCGATTTCCGGACCGTCACCGAACAAACTACGGGCGCCGGTAACATCCAAAAACGCCTCATCCAGTGACAACGGTTCAACCAACGGCGTGAACCGATCGAAAATGCCAAACACCTGACGCGAGACCGCCTCATAG
The DNA here is from genome assembly GCA_050944835.1 of Kiritimatiellia bacterium. Classification (GTDB taxonomy): domain Bacteria; phylum Verrucomicrobiota; class Kiritimatiellia; order JAAZAB01; family JAAZAB01; genus JAXGPF01. The sequence goes on along the minus strand of JBMNRV010000001.1, from coordinate 87,673 downwards.
CGCGGCATATCCACTGGACAAAAAATCGCCTGCGGACATAAGCGCCCCGCCGTGCGCGAGGGCATAGCCGAATGCACACCGAAACGGCGCGCCTCGTAAGATGCGGCCGAGACTACCCCGCGCCGGTCGGGTGGCGCGCCCACCACTACCGGAAGGCCACGCCATTCCGGATGGTCCCGCTGCTCAATGGAGGCATAAAAAGCATCCATATCCACATGCAATATAGTGCGTGTATGCATTGAGCGATATTTTAACCTATATTCGGCAATTGGCAAGTTTACCCTAAAAATGGAAACGAGATAAAATGAAACCACAAATACAGGAAAGGAACCACGGATGAACACTGATGGACACTGATGATGAACCAGAGAGTCTCACACGGAGACACGGAGATCACGGAGGAGGAAATTTAGGGAACAGAATTAGCACAAGAGGGGAAGACTGGAAAGAGGGTAGCCACAAGATTTTCAGATTAACGCATGCTGTGCTGACCGGCATCTGCCGGTCTGGCGGATCGGTTGATACCCTGATACGCGAATTAATTCGTGTATCCGGGTATCCGCCGATCCATGTCCGCATAGCGGACAGCGCGACATGCCATTTTAGTCAGCCAGTATCTCTGGTAAAATCTGCGTTAATCTGCGACCATCTGCGGCACCTCTTCTCTGCGTCTCCGCGCCTCTGCGTGAGATCTCTGTTTCGTTTTCCTCCCCCCTTGGCGTTTTTGGCGTCTTGGCGGTTCCTCTCTCCGTTATCAGTGTTCATCCGTGTCCATCCGTGGTTCTCCCCCCAGTATGATGCCGTGAATCTGCGCCAAACACAAACTGCTGAATTGATTTCCGCCAGCGCTTGGTGTATTGTACCACCCTGGTATATATTGATGCCTTTGATTGTGCGCACAACTATGTCAGATCAAATTTACATTAATCGGGAACTGCAGGCCGTCAATCTCCGGCGGTTGCTGCAGGCTGACGGATTCCGTTTCATTGATGAGCACACCCCTTGGTTCCCTTACACATCCGGGCAAATCGGCCCTTATTATGTTCAAAGCGTAAACATTGAAAAAGACGGCGAAGCCTATGCCACAGCAATTGAATCGCTGGTCAAATTAATCCGGGATTGGGGAATTGAATTTGATGTGATCGCCGGCGGCGAAACCCGCGACTGGGATTTTTCCAATCCATGCGCCGTCGCCATGCGCAAACCGCATATTAAAATTTACAAGGACGGGCGAATACTGGGCGCCGACCTCAACGGCCAACGGGTGCTGCATGTGGTGGATTTAAACAACGAGGGTTCATCCGTCCGCGATTATTGGCAGCCACTGGTAGCACGCCGTGGCGGCAAGATAGTCGGCGTGGCATCATTCGTTGACCGCATGGAAGAAGGTTTGAATGTCATGCGCGAATTAAAGTTGCCATTAGCATCCGTCGTACCGCTGGATCAAGCCGCCTGGCAAATCGCCTTGGAAGACGGGTACGTTTCCAAGGAGACACATGCCGCCCTATTGGCTCGCCGGCAAGACCCATTAGCTTGGGCGCTGGATCGCCTGAAACGCTATCCAGAACCGTTGCATCGGATGTTGCAAGGCGCTCAAACCCGGAGCAGAGCGTTAAAAATCATCGCGTTTTACAAACAATACCAACCCGAACTGGAGCGGCAGGCCAATTGAAAATAGATCCGCATGTGCATTGCCGCGACGGCTGCGAATCCTATAAAGAGACCATCGCCCATGTTTTCACCCTGTGCGATCAACAGGGCGTGGATATGATTTTCGATATGCCAAATACCACCCCGCCACTGCTGACCGAGGCGGATTTGGAGCGGCGGCTGGCTTTGGTCCCCAGCTCTGCGCGTGGGCGTTACAAAACCTTCATCGGCGTCACCGCCGATCCGGCGCAACTGCGTCTGGCAGCCGCCCTGGCAACTGCGCATCCATCCTATGTCGCCGGACTGAAACTCTATGCCGGCCCATCCGTCGGCCCTTTGACCGTCGGCGATATAGCGGAGCAAGCCCTGATTTATCACACATTGGCGGAGAACGGATTTGCTGGAGTTCTGGCGGTACACTGTGAAAAACCTTCGCTATTGCGTAACGTTTTTGACCCGGCACAGCCTGCCTCTCATGGCGACGCCCGCCCACCGGAAGCGGAAGCAGCTTCCATTACCGATCAAGTTAACTGCGCATGCGAGGCGGGATTTTCCGGGACTTTGCACATTTGCCATGTCTCATCCGCCGCGGCGCTGGACGCCATCCGTCATGCCCGCCAAGCAGCTGACGCCACACCCTTGACTATCACTTGCGGCGTCACTCCGCATCACTTGTTGTGGTCTGCGGAACAGATGCTGGGACCTGCGGGCCTGTTGTATAAAGTCAACCCGCCATTGCGGACGGCAGCGGATGTCGCAGCTCTGCGCAATGCTCTAAAAAACGGTGAAATCAACTGGATTGAGAGCGATCATGCGCCCCATGCGCTGGTTGAAAAACTTTACGCACCGTATGCATCAGGCTTTCCATCTCTATGCCTTTACCGCCAACTGGTTGAAGAACTGTTGCCCGCTTGGGGGTTAGACAATATAACCATCAACAAAGTGACCGGCGGCAATATCCGCCAGGTCTTTAAAATGGAGACATAAATTATGAATATTCACGAACTCGCCAAGGCCAAAGTCGGTATATGCGTTTCAGGCGGATTGGACAGTCGTACTATCGCCCACAAACTCCGGGAATCTGGCGTCAAGGTTTTGTGTTTTACAGCCGACCTCGGGCAGCCGGACGAAACCGACATCCGCAATGTGGCAAAAAAAATGGCGCCTTGCGGGGTGCGCACCATCATTGTTGACCTGAAAAAGGAGATGGCGGAAGCTTGTTTCCAAACACTTAAAGCTCAAGCCATGTACGATGGCGGCTACTGGAACAGCACCGGGATCGCCCGGGCAGTAACAGTCCGCGGGTTGATACCAGCCATGCAACGCAACGGCTGCACGGTGCTGGCCCACGGCGCCACCGGACGCGGCAACGACCAAGTGCGGTTTGAGCGTTATACCAATGTATTGGCCCCGCAAATGCGTGTGTATGCCCCATGGCGCGACCCTGAAATGCTGCGCGAATTTCCAGGCCGCACGGAAATGGCCGACTACCTTAACCGGCACGGCATTCCGGCTTTTGTCGGTGGCCGGAAAAAATACTCAACCGACGCCAATTTAGCCGGGTTATCGCACGAGGCGGAAGACTTGGAAAGTCTGCAAACGCCTTGCACCATCGTGAAACCAACCATGGGGGTCTGGCCGACAGAGGCGCCTAACCGGGCGGAAAAATTCCGTGTGCGCTTTGTTAAAGGCCGAGCTGAGGCCATCAATGGTAAAAAAGCAAATCCCGTCTCCATCATGCAAACTGCAAACCGCATCGGGGGAAAACATGGCATAGGCATGAAAAACGCCTTGGAAAACCGGGTCATCGGAACCAAGAGCCGGGGCGTATATGAGGCGCCCGGCATGGAATTGCTCGGGCGTTGCCTGGCATTTGTTTACCAAGCGGTGATGGATCGCCGCGCCGCCGCGCTATTTCGCCAGCTATCCGCACTGGTGGCGGATCAGATATATGACGGACGCTATTTCGACCCATCAACACAAGCGGCACAAGCCGCGATTGATGTGCTGGCTCAACATGCCAACGGCGATGTGGAAGTTGAACTTTACAAGGGCAACATCCACTTCCGCGCACTGACCAATTGCCCGGCTTCGTTATACAATCCCGCCGACTCCTCAATGGAAAAGAGCGAAGGCCTGAACCCAGTCAGCTCACAGGGATTTATTGAGATTCAAGCTGTTGAAGCCCGCAGCCTGGCACATGCGGGACAGATCACCGGAGAAATTTAGACTGCCGAATACAGGTTGACCGCAGGGACGCCCGTCAGCGTGCGGCAGACGGGCTCACCCAAAACTGGACTTTGGGCAAAACAACGCTTGATCAGCGGCTCAGGCGCCGTGATACTCATGTATCGGGCCGGCGCAATTAAAGATAACCGCCAACAGCGCCGTGCGCGCCCACATGCCATTGCGCACTTGGCGCCAATACATAGCCCGCGGATCACGGTCAACCTCTACGGCAATTTCCTGACGGCGCGGCAACGGATGCATAATCACCGCATGCGGCGGAAGAATTTTCAGGTGTTCGGAAGTGAAATAGAACTGAGTCAGGTCTATGCGACTGCTTTCACCGGCAGTGCGGTCCCATTCATCCTGAATGCGCGTCATATACACAGCATCGGCTTGCGGCAAAACCTTTTTAAAATCATCGCCGCAGGCATATTCCACCCCCACATCATCCAATAAATCCAGAATATCCTGCCCAATTTGCAATTGCGATGGCGCAATGAAATACTGGCGCACTCCTTTATAATTCGTCAGTAAATAAGCCAACGAACGCACGGTCCGACCGCGCGCCAGATCGCCGACGAACACCACAGTCTTACCGTCAATGCCGCCGCGCCTTTCGAAGCTACGCTGGAGGGTGTAAATATCCAGCAGCGCCTGGGTGGGATGCTGGTCCTTGCCAGAGCCGGCATTGATGATCGGCACCGGACGATCCGAGTGTGAAAACGCCCAAGCCATTTTTTCGGCCAGCCCGCCCACAGCCGAGCGCATGATGATGACATCCGCAAAAGAGCTGAACGTGCGTATGGAATCCTCCTGGGTTTCGCCCTTTAGCTCACTGGAGGTGGCTTTATCGCGCACTTCTACAGTCTTCATCCCCAGCATCTGACAAGCGGAGTGGAAAGAAAGAAATGTGCGCGAACTCGGCTGGGTGAAATACAACATAGCGGTCTTATGAGAAAGCTGCGCGCGCAGGAAGTCCATGCCGGTTTTGGTTTTGGCAATATATCTGATACGCGTTGCCAACGCGCATAATTCTTCCAGTATGGGGCGTGTGAATTGCTGCGCCAGTAACAAATGAAACAGCCGTCCATCGCGGTCAAACAGACGTGCCTTATCGCAAAGATGCATTTGCTCCAATTGTTCCCAGGTGAGATTCTTAGTATCATTGCCGCCTCGGCTCATTTATTCCTCCAGGTCCGTCAATGTTGCCACCATCACCGCTTTAATGGTATGCAAGCGGTTCTCCGACTGGTCAAATACCCTCGAAAAAGGCGCCTCAAACACATCCTCCGTCACCTCCAAAGCGCCAGTCTCGCGAGTTAACTCCGTCTCGTGATTATGCAAAGCCGGTAGGCAATGCAGGAAAATCACGCTGTTATTCTCCAAATTACCGGTTTGGCGCATCAGCGGCATATTAACCTGATAAGGCATTAACAGCCGGCAACGCTCCTGAAACTGTCCCTCCTCGCCCATGGAAACCCAGACGTCGGTATAGATTACATTTGCTCCACGTACAGCTTCTGACGGGTCATGGGATATCGTCACCGTCGCATCATTGGCGCCGGCCAACCGGCGCGCTTCCGCAAGGATGCCTTCACCTGGCACAAGCTCTTTTGGGGTACAATCCACGAAATGCGCCCCAGCCATGGCACAACCTGTCATCAACGAAGTGCATACGTTATTGCGCCCATCACCGATAAAAACCACCTTGATACCCTTCAGCACACGGAAGTATTCGCGAATGGTCATCAAATCCGCCAGCGCCTGGGTCGGATGGAATTCGTCCGTCAAACCGTTCCACACCGGCACACCTGCATAGCGTGCCAGAATTTCCACCGTTTCCTGCTTAAACCCACGGAACTGGATGCCATCATACATCCGCCCCAGCACCCGCGCGCTATCCTTAATAGACTCCTTGCTGCCGAAATGAATATCACGGGAGCTGAGGTACGCCGCGCTACCACCCTCATCCGCCGCAGCGACGGTAAAAGCCGATCTGGTGCGGGTAGATGCCTTTTCGAAAACCAAGGCAATACTCATGCGGCTCAGGCGGTCGCCGCGTATGCCCAAAGACTTCATGCGCTTCAATTGATCCGCCAAATCCAACAAGCCAAGCATCTCATCAGTTGAGAGGTCAGCCAGTTTCAGCAAGCTGCGCCCTTTGAGTTTCAATTTGGTTTTCATACCCATCCGAATTAAATGTTTTCCGCAAAGAATAGCGCAACATAGCGATTTTGCAATTGTTTTTTAGGGATCTTTTTAAGCTGAAGCGCCTAAAACTGCGGCAGTTGGCAAGTTTGTCGCAGATGCGCGGCGCGACGGAGGGGAGAACCACGGATGAACACGGATTAACACGGATTTGGTTTAAACTGCCCAAGAATGCCAAAAAACAGACGAAGAATAAAACCGCAGATTACGCAGATGGACGCAGAGGCGGAGAAGCTCACACGGAGACGCAGAGAACACGGAGGAAAGAACTGGATGGATAGTAGATACGTATTAGGAAATGGATTAACCACGCATGCTGCGCAGACCGGCATCTGCCGGTCTGACGGATCGGCTGACACCCTGATACGCGAATTCATTCGTGTATCCGGGTGTCCACCGATCCAAGCCCGCATAGCGGACAGCGTGGCATTTATAGATGATCTTTTCCCTAATCCGTGTCCATCCGTGTGAATCCGTGGTTCTTTCCATCCTCATCTGCGTCAATCTGCGTTCATCTGCGGTTTCATTTCCTACATCCGTGTACATCCGTAGTTCCTCTTCTCCGCGTATCCCTCTCACAATCTGCGCCAATCTGCGTAAATCTGCGGTTCCAACACTTTATCTCGTTTCCTGAATTTCAAATGCCGTTTTAGGGCGTTTTCGCCGTTGACCGGATTACCATGTAGTGATAGGATATGCCTTCTGGATGTCGGGGCGTAGCGCAGACTGGTAGCGCGTTTGCTTGGGGTGCAAAAGGTCGCGGGTTCAAATCCCGCCGCTCCGACCAGCCTTAGCTCGCCCTGTAAATAGCGGCTGACACCCCCTACCCTTCAAAGACCGAACAAGCGTGCGGCATTGCCGTAAAGAATCTGCTCCGCCTCTGAATCGGACACATCATGCAACACGCGCCCGAAAGCGGCATAGGTTTCAAATAATGGCACATGCGTACCGAATAACAGACGCGGAAGCAACCCGGCATCAATTTGGCGGCGGATACAGGCCATACTGTCCATTTGCGCCGTGTCCAAATATATTCCGGCATGCGCCAGCGCCCGTGCGGCGTTAACCCCGGCCGACATACCTCCCAGAATCAATTTCAACTCCGGGAACCGCATGGCGGTCTCCTGCAGGTAATTGACATCCGCGTCCGCGACTACCGCCTTGTGATGGTTGTACCGCGGATCTTCCATCCGGCGCTGAATGATCAGCGGCACACCGATTTGATTGAAATATCCAAAGAAGTCATCCAACGTATCACGGCGCCCCAAGTCAAACCGCGTATAATTCAAAAACACCCGGAAAGCCACTACACGCGTATCGCGACGCATGGTTTCAACTTCTTCCCGCCAAGTCGGAATACTGGGATCAAGCGCCGGCACGGGCATTAAACCGCTATGCGGACGAGTTACTTCGAGTAACTCACGGTTATATGCCTGCGGATTACGGCACCACACCGTCGCCAATGGACTGATTAAACCACAGGTTATGCCAAAGCGCCGCAATTCGGCGGCAACTTCCGCTATATCCCCCTTGACCGGATAGGCCGCCCAAGGTCCATAAAAACAGCTAATATCAATTATTTTCATGCAGTGTCATCCGTGTCCATCAGTGTGTCGAGTGGTCCCTCCCCACTGTGGTTCTTCCCTCTCTCCGCTTTAGCAGCCTCTCTGCATTGCGATGCAAGACGTCAGCCATTTCATCCAAGCTCAAATCCCCATTTAGCGCTTTGCCTAACTGCCCACCAAAACACCGGCACGGCATGTCAGAACCGAACACCACGCGTGAGACACCCAGCCGATCAATGGCAGTGCGGACGAATCCCGCCAGCGGGTCGCCCCCGGATGTGTCCACCAATATGTTGGAGTACGGTCGAATCACCTCTATGCCGCGCAAGCCGATATTGTTCAGATGTGCCAGAACAATGGTCACCTCCGGGCATAGTCCGGCTAATTCCGCTGCATCCGCCGGAGATGTCTCGCCAGGCAGATTACCACCGGGCCGGTCAGAGCAATGCTGAACTATCGGCAGACGCAATTCCGCCGCGCGGCGCGCAATCAAGATAGCGCCGGCATAATTGATACGGCGGCCAATCCATAATTTTATGCCACGCATACCGTGCGCAACGCAACGATCCAGCTCGCGCAACGATTCTTCCGGATAGCCCGGATTGAGGTAGGCAAACGGAATAAACCGGTCGGGGTTGACCGAACACACGCGCAGTAATAAATCATTGATCTGCGTCAAATCCTTGGGGGCGGGATTTGCCTGATGGTCAATGCCAACGTCATGCACCACCATTTGGGTGATGCCGGCGGCATCCGCCGCCTGCAAAAACAGCCGCGCATTCGCCTCCGGCGTTTCGGCCATAATTACCCCCACGCCGCTCCACGGGTGGACATGGAAATCAATCACCGGACATGGTGGCCGCAGTTTTTGGCGCAATTCCGATATTTGCATGGATTGACCTGTTATTTAAGCGCAGCGCTTTTCGCGCCGGCGCTTGGTTATTATCCCTTTTACGAACAACTCAAACCTGAAACATTATGTAATGCTGACCCATTGCCATACGCATAAATTTTCCAATCAGCGCAAGCTAAATATTGTGTCGCGGGATATGGTTTCATGGCCGCCCATATCCACCTTGCCGTAAAATTAGTGTCATCTCATAGGATGAATATTTACATAATTCTTGTCAGGATAATATTTTATCAGTGAAATCACAAGCGTTTTTAGAGTGCGGACTTTTCTAAAAAATTCTGTCATTCCATAAAAATCAGACCGAGCGGATTAAATTCGGGTCTGGCGTTGCCCTGAAAGGGCGTTGTGGGCTAATTCAGAAAACCACTTTTCCACTTTCAGGCATACCCGTAAAAGGCTCACCTAAAAACGGCATTTGAAATTCAGGAAACGAGATAAAATGTTGAGGCCCAGAGGAACCACGGATGAACATGGATGGACACTGATAAGATTGAACCGCCAAGGACGCCAAGAAAGAAACCGCAGATTGACGCAGATCCCGGATAATTAGCACCAAGATTCACAAGTTTTTTCAGAACACGAACGCATGCTGCGCTGACCGGCATTTGCCGGTCTGGCGGATCGGCTGACACCCTTATACGCGAATTAATTCGTGTATCCGGGTGTCCACTGATCCATGTCCGCATAGCGGACAGCGCAGCCTGCCACTCCAGCCCAACAAACTTTCTCTTTTTCTGTAGCTTTTTCTTTGTGTGCATTGTGTGCATTTTTGTGGCTAATTTCTTTCCGTCCTTGCCAGTGCGGCTCGCACCTCCGTGTTCTCCGCCCCTTCGTGTACTAATCCGTGTTCCTCACTGCCTCTGTCACGCCCTTACAAGGGCTCCCTTTCACCATCTGCGTCAACCGGTTCTCCTCCTCCGTGCGACCATCAGTGTTAATCAGTGTTCATCCGTGGTTCTCCCCTCCGTCGTGCCGCGCATCTGCTACAAACTTGCCAACTGTCGCAGTTTTAGACCCACTGTTTTGTGTTGCACAAAACGGCTTTTTGATTAAAATTGCTTTTTGTCTCTTCCAGAGATGCCGTCACAACGCCTATCTGGCGATTCTGGCGATATTTGCTGCATTTTGCATTCAACAAACATTCGGAGATATTATGAAAACATCAATTAATCTTCCCATTGCCATCCTTATGACAGCCATCTTATTGTCGGCAACCCCGGTTCCAGAATGCGTCGCGACGACGCAGGAGCTTTCGCAGGAAACACAGGCGTTACGTCAGACATCCAAAGCCTTTGCCGCCGTTGCGCGCCAAGCTATGCCAGCAGTAGTGTTTATCCGTGTGGAAAAGACCGTGACCCAGCCTGCCGGTCTGCCGCATGGGTTAGACCCAAACGAATTACTGGAACAGCTTTTCGGGATTCGGCAGCGACAAATGCCGGCGCCGGAACAGCGTTTACGCCAAACAGGCACGGGGACCGGGTTTATTGTCACTAAGGACGGCTATATCCTGACGAACAACCATATTGTTGGCGATGCCGACCGCATTACCGTGCGGACGCACGATGGGCGCGAGTTTCAGGCCGAACTTGTAGGCAGTGACCCGCGCTCGGAAGTCGCGCTGGTGAAAATCGCGGGCGATGATTTCCCAGTGTTGCCGATCGGTGATTCCGACGCAATTGAGATTGGAGAATGGGTCATCGCGATAGGAAATCCATTCGGGTTCTCCGAAACACTGACCGTCGGTGTAGTAAGCGCCAAGGGGCGTAACAACATTGGTATCACCGACTACGAGGATTTCATCCAAACCGACGCTGCTATCAACCCTGGCAATTCAGGCGGCCCGTTACTAAACATTGAAGGCAAGGTCATCGGCATCAACACCGCCATTTTCAGCCAGATGGGCGGCTCGCTGGGCATCGGTTTTTCCATTCCGATCAATATGGCGATGAAAATCAAAGAGCAGTTGATGACCGGTGGCACAATAACCCGCGGCTTTCTGGGTGTGATCATTCAGGATTTGACGCCTGAGCTGGCCGAACAGTTCAAGTGCCCACAGTCGCGCGGGGTGCTGATATCCGGTGTGAGTAAGGGGGCCGCCGCCGAAAATGCCGGTATCCGTATCGGTGACATCGTTCTCGAAACAAACGGCAAAAGCGTGGACGGCACCGGAGCTTTCCGTAATATGATTGCTATGACGGCGCCGGGCACTGTTATTAATCTGACCATCTGGCGTGACGAAAAGCGCATCGAACTCAAAGTGAAAGTCGGCAGCCAGGAAGGCGGGGCGGGAACGCCGCTATCGCCGACCGCGATCAGCGAAAAAATCGGTTTGGCAGTGGAAGACCTGACGCCGCAGTGGGCGCAGCGTTTCGGCTACACCGACAACGGTGTGCTGGTAACGCGCGTCCGGCCCGACAGTCCGGCGGCCCAAGCCGGTATCCAGCCCGGACACCTGATCACTGCGGTCAACCACCGCGAGGTAAACAATGTAGAAGAATTCAACGCGGCGCTGACACAGTCCGCGCAATCCAGTATGCTGCTGGTGCTCGTGCGCGATCAGCAATCATCCCGCTTCATTGTAATCCCACTGAAGTAAATTTGCGGGCGATGCAGATTTAATTTGACTCCGGCGGCATTTATTATATTTTATTCAACTTTCGACATGTAGTGCGATGTACGGGGCGTAGCGCAGACTGGTAGCGCGTTTGGTTCGGGACCAAAAGGTCGAGGGTTCAAATCCCTCCGCCCCGACCACCCTTGTACCCCGCAGCTCCGCGCCCGCCTTTATCCGGATGCGATTTACAAGCGCAACAAGGCTCAATGGTATAATCTGGCACGGGAAACCGCTTGCAAAGTTTGTCCTCTATCGCGCGTGTTATCCGGTTGGCGGTAATCGTCGTTGCAAGACGCAATCGGTCACACCCTACCCAACGGCGATTCAGGCGTTGCGCCACGACAAGCGTGGTTCCGCTGCCGCAGAAGAAATCAGCAACGACATCACCTTCAGACGATGCGGCTTTAATGATGCGCTCAAGCAACTGCTCCGGCTTCTGGGTTGGGTAACCGACGCGTTCAGGCGAAAGCGGGTTAATTATCGGGATATCCCAGACATCGTCAACCGGAGTTCCGTTGGGATGCGGCATGTATTTTTTGCCGGAAACCCCGACGATGCCCCGCTTGGCGTATCCACTGGTGTCTTTATAGGGCACACGAACATCGTTAATGTTAAACGTCCAGACATCCCCTTTGGAATACCAGAGGATGGTATCATGCTTATTGGAGAAGCAGGACTTGCTACGTCCGCCTCCGGTATAGTGCCAAATAATCTCGTTGATAAATCTATCTGAACCAAAAATTTTATCGAGTTCGCATTTCACGTAATGCACAGCCCGACGATCCAGGTGAGCAAAGAGCGTGCCCTTAGCGGACAGCAACCGTTTCATCTCACAAAGCCGGACATTGAGCCAAACAATATACTCCGCCATACCGCCGCACCAAGTATCTGAGAAATAGCGGACTTTCTTTTTGCCGCCGACAACGGCATTGTAATTACGCCCGGAACAGAACGGCGGATCAAGGTAAATAAGGTCAATTGAGCCGCTCGGCAGACTTTGCATGACGCGCAGATTATCGCCGACAAAAAGCCGGTTGGCTCCGGTTGGGAAAAGGGCGGTCGCCGGAAAAACCTTACTGTAGCCAAACTCGGCGCGATGGGCTCCCCGCGGAGAGCGGCGTAATATAGAGAGAGCCTGTATTTCTATACCTCTGATTAAATGTTGAGAACAAGAGGAACCAGAACACGGACAAACACGGAGCCAGGAAGAAGCAAGATTTTCAGATTGCATAACTTACGCCACGCTAACCAGCATCTGCCAGTCTGGCGGATCGGTTGACACCCTGCTCTATAAACATCTTCTTTTGCTATCGCCTTTCCTTTTTCCAACACATCAGTGTCCATCCGTGTCTATCCGTGGTTCTTCCCTCAGCCTCACATCCCCTGCGACTGCAACAGCTTCGCCAACTCCTCTTGGAAAGACTGCAAATCCTCCTGGCTCGGGCGATACCCCGGCTGCGTGGCGCTCAACCCCAACCGCCCCATTTGATCCAACATCCACTCAGCGCTGACCCCGTCACTAAAAGTAACCTGACCACTGACAACGGCGCCGGGCTTGACGATGCGATCAAGGGAAACTGATACCCCGCCGGCCAGATGCCCGTCTTCGCTTATGTTTGAAGCAGACACAGGTGGCGGTTTTGACAAGTCCACCGTACCACCCACTGTTGCCTGGTCCCTAATTTCCAAGTTCAGATCAAGCACCAATAAACGCACGTCCATAAAGGTAAGTGAAAGATTGAACTCCTCGTTGATTTTGCGCTGGAGTTCCGCCAGCGTACATCCATCATTCACCCACTGCGCGACTGTCGCTTTTTGTGTATCAGTAAGTTGCATTGAGCGCTGCTCCTGTATAAAGTTGCAAATCTTTTTTTAATTTTCTTACATTATTTTGTCAACATTATGGCGATACTCTGCAACTTGTCCATAAAAAAATGGGCACCTATCAGTCGTCTTGAACTCAACGTGATGCGTTTATGATACGTTTATGATACGTTTGATACGTTTATGACGCGTTTATGATACGTTTATGATACGTTTGATACGTTTATGACGCGTTTATGATACGTTTATGATACGTTTGATACGTTTATGACACGTTTATGATACGTTTATGGCGCGTTTATGATACGATTGATACGTTTATGACACGTTTGTGGTGCGATTGAACTAGCCCCAACGGGGTATGTCACGCCCCGTTGGGGCTAATGCCGCGCATCTGCGACAAACTTGCCAACTGCCGCAGTTTTAGGACCAATTTAACTCTTGGTTTTTTTGCTGCAAATCATTACCCTATGGAATTGTGTCCACTGGAGCCGCTTTGCTTTATTGACTTAGACGGCTTTTTGCGCTAGTACTCATGGATATTTGCGCTTTACAGTCCGGATCGTGTGTGTTTACACATAAAAAGGAATTTGATATGCCAACTAAAATCAAATCGAAACAAACCGTTCTGTTTGCAGGCGACAGCATTACCGATGGCGGGCGGCGTGCGGATAGCTTCCCACTCGGCAATGGTTACGTCCGGTTTTTCCGCGATTTAATGATCATCCGCGAACCGGAAAAACAGGTGACAATCCTAAACAAAGGCATCGGCGGCAATACAGTAGTGGATTTGTCCAGACGCTGGACGGACGACGTTTTGCGGATGCGTCCTGACTGGTTGTCCATTCAGATCGGTATTAACGACCTGCTCAACTATATGCGCAAGCTCGAAATAGCCGTTCCGCCTGAACTCTACGAGCAGAAATACCGCGAGATTCTGGATCGCACCCGTAAAACCCTGCCGAAATGTCAAATCATCCTGATCGAGCCTTTTTACATCAGCTCGGAGACCTTTCCCAACAACTTCCGGCATGACATGCTGCAATTACTGCCAACATACTTGGCTGTGGTGCATAAACTGAGTCGGCAGTACAAAACCCGTCTGGTGCGGACGCACCAGATGTTTCAAAAAATTATTCTGACACAGCCGGCGGATATGTTATCCTCGGAACCGGTGCACCCCAATGCCACCGGTAGTCTGGCGCTGGCCGAAGCGGTTTATGCCGGTTTTTGTTAATCTATCCAAAGGCGTTATGGTTATTGATAAATTACAGAATGCCGCTTTTTATCATGGGCTGGAAGCCCACATTGCGACCGGTCTGCGTTTTTTAACCAAGCACAGTCGCCAGCTACCGGCGCTGGGTCGGCATGTCATTGACGGCGATGCCGTCTATGCCCTGTCGCAGGAATACCAAACCAGGCCACGCAGCGCCGGCATTTGGGAAGCGCACCGCCGGTATATTGACATTCAGTACATTGCCAGCGGTTCAGAGATCATGGGATACGCCCCTATTTCATCTCTGACTGTGCACCAGCCCTATGATGAAGAAAAGGATTGTGAACTCTTCGGCGGGCCCATGGCGGAATCGGGCAGCTTTTTCCGCATGCCCGCTGGCTTTTTTGCGATTTTCACACCGGATGATGGACACATGCCCGGCTTAATGGACGGCACACCTGTCACGGTGCAAAAGATCGTCGTGAAAGTGAAAGTCTAACAAAACAATAAATCAGCAATGTTGCAATTTTCGCAGGAATTAATGTCACCGAAAAGGAGAAAAACATGGACAATTGCAAAAACCCCAACGATCATAGTGGGCATCTTTGCGTGCTGGCAAGCGGGAAGCAAATCGAACAAATCGAAAAGCTGGCCAAATGCCCGCGCTTTATCTGCTTCAACTGCGGCCGTGTGGCGCATGCGGCTAAGAATTTGTGTAATCCTATGCCTTTGAAGGAAGATAGCGGCAAATAGCAGACTGACAGGAAGAAGGTAATCAATGTCTTTGCGTAAAATAGGTAAAAGCTGGCTCTGGCTGGTAGCGATAGCGCTGCTGGGGTGGAATTTGGCCGTTGGCGCCAAAATCGCCGCCAAGGCGGAGAAAACCGATGACACCACCAATGTGGCCTTCGAGAAAATGCAATTGCTGGCCGAGGTGATGCTGCAAATCCGCCGGAACTACGTAGATGAGGAACAAACCGGTTACAAAGATTTGATGTACGGCGCATTGCGCGGCATGTTGCAATCACTTGACGCCCACAGCCAGTTCATGGACCCGGACATGTTCAATGACATGAAGAGCGACACCGCCGGAGAATTCGGCGGTGTAGGCATCGTCATCGGTCACCGCGACGGCGTATTGACGGTCATCGCCCCCATGGAAGATACGCCGGCTTTCCGCGCGGGTATCCTGCACGGCGACAAGATCGTTGATATTGACGGCGAATCCACCGAAACACTTTCGCTGCAAGATGCCGTCAAGCGCATGCGCGGCGAACCGGGTACCAAAGTGAAATTGAAAATCCTGCGATTAAACCCACAGGAGATCAAAGAATTCGAAATCGTCCGGGCGGTGATTAAGGTGGAAAGTGTTAAAGACGAACGCATGTTGGACGACGGCATCGGCTATATCCGCATCATCCAGTTCAACGAACCCACGGCCGACACCCTACAACACGCCATTGAAGCGCTGCTGGCGCAAGGCATGCGGGCGCTGATACTGGACTTAAGAAACAACCCCGGCGGACTTTTGAGCGCCGCCGTGGAAGTCAGCCAGAAATTTCTTACAAGCGGCGCTAAGATCGTCACTACCCGCGGACGGCAACCGGAGCTGACTCAAACGCAATACGCCGCGCGCGGGCGGCATCATTACCTGGATTTCCCTATGGTACTCCTGGTCAACGGTGGAAGCGCCAGCGCCTCGGAAATCGTGGCGGGAGCGCTGCAGGATGCCCGCCGCGCCGTCTTGGTGGGTGAACGCACTTTCGGCAAAGGGTCGGTGCAAAGCGTGGTGCCAATGCCAGACGGCTCCGCCATCCGTTTGACGACTGCCAAGTATTACACTCCAAACGAGCGTATGATTCACGAAAAAGGGATTGATCCTGACATCATCGTCCCTATGTCGGGCGAAGATTGGCACAAGATTCTCGTCCAACGTTCAAATGAGGAATACGGGAAGGCTGCGCCGACTAACGATCCGGCGCTGAATATTTTGAAGCCTGAACAGGAAAAAGTAACAGACGCGCAATTGGAACGCGCCGTGGACGTCCTCAAGGGCATCTTGCTTTTCAATTCCGCCAATAATTCCGCTAAGCCTTGAACGCGCGGCCCAACGGCTGATGCGTTGCTATCAGGCTGTTTTTGTCGCTCAGTTATGAAGAACGTTCTGGGGATTGAGACTTCATGTGATGAAACCGCTGCGGCTCTGGCCGCTGACGGGCGCTGTATCCGCGCCGGCGTCGTGGCCTCCCAAGTGGCACTGCACGCACCCTATGGCGGCGTGGTCCCGGAAATCGCCGCGCGTCAACATCTGGAACAACTGCCATGTGTAATCTCGCAAACTATGGAGCAAGCCGGCGCCGATTGGAATGACTTGCAAGCGATTGCAGTAACCTATGGCCCTGGGTTGGCGACATCGCTATTGGCCGGCATCGCCGCCGCTAAGGGATTGGCGTTGCGTTTGCGTGTACCACTGATCGGAATAAACCACATCGAGGCGCATCTCTACTCTATCTTTCTGGCGCCGGATGCGCCGGAGTGGCAGGAGGCGCTGCCCATGACCGCCCTGTTGGTCTCTGGCGGGCACACCTGCCTGTTGCGCGTTACTGCTCCCGGAGAATATCAAGTGCTTGGCGCCACTCTGGATGATGCCGCCGGTGAAGCGTTTGACAAGGGCGCACAGTTGTTGGGATTGGGCTATCCCGGCGGGCCGGCAATTGAGCAAGCCGCCGCAACCGGAGACCCAAATGCGATCAAATTTCCACGCGGTATCGCCCGGCAGAAGCACAACCTGAATTACAGCTTCAGCGGCTTAAAGACAGCTTTGCGTTATTACTTGGAAAAGGTTCCGCGCCCAATCGCGCCAGAGCATCTGGCAAATATCGCAGCCAGCTATCAAGAAGCCATCGTAGATGCATTGACCATTCAGGCTGTGCGCGCGGCCAACCGTGCGAAAACACCTACCCTGGCTGTCGCAGGAGGTGTTTCCATCAACACCCGCTTACGTGCCCGCCTGCGAGAGGCGGCGGCGGCACAATCATTACGGCTACTGTTGGCGCCGGCTAAGTATTGCGGAGATAATGCAGCAATGGTAGCAGGTCTGGCCGCCGCCGGACGTGGTCTTCCAGTACCGTCCATTTGGAATCTGGACGCCGAGCCAAACTTGCGAATCGGCGCCTAATATTGCCGTTCGTATTCGCCCCGCCCGAGCTTTTTCAACTTGTGAAACCCAGCTTCCCGGGCGCGATTGTCAAAACTACTGCGTGAACCGCCCATATTAGGCGCAGAAATCTGCCGCGCCACCGGCGCGCCGCAAGAGGGGCAATGCTGCAAGGCCGGCGCATCAATATTTTCCAGCCGCTCAAATCCGGCGCGGCAATACTCGCAAGCCTGATCTGCATCAGCCGCCATATATTCACGAATAGGCATCCGCTCTCCATTAATCCATAATCAGTTTGCAATTGCGCTGAACCAAACGGAAGCAATACTGAAATAGATCAAAATACCAAGAATATCTGCCAGCGAAGTCAGCAACGGCGCGCTGGCGGCTGCCGGGTCACGGCCGAGTTTTCTGAAGATAAACGGCAACGACATACCAATGATGCTGCTGAACAATACGATAGCTATCATGGAAATAGCCACTACCATTCCGATTTGCGCGCCTGCCCGCCACCACGCCAAAAGGAAAACGGCGGCCGCCATGGACACCCCTAACCCTATTGCAATCAGCAATTCACGCCAAGCAGTTTTGAAATAATCCGCCATAGTGATTTCTCCCAGCGCCATACTGCGAATGACAAGCGTAGCAGCCTGGGCGCCGGCGTTGCCGCCGCTGCCGATCAGCAACGGCAGGAAAAAAACCAGCGCAACAGTGGAAGAAATCAGGTTTTTAAAAAATGCAATCCCAGCACCTGAGAAAATATTGACAAACACCAGAACAATCAACCAGGATATCCGGCGGCGGTAGATCAGTGACAATGGAGCATCAATGTAGCTCATGTCAATCGGGGTAACGGCCATACCTTTGTGGAAGTCTTCCGTGGCTTCCTCTTCAGCCACATCCAGAATATCGTCGGAAGTGACAATCCCCAGCATAATGCCATTGGCATCTATTACCGGCAAAGCGTAAAGGTCATATTTTTTAAAAACATGCACAGCGTCTTCCCGATCCTGAAGGGAACGCAGCGCCGGGAAATGCCCATCGAGCAAATCTGAAATTTTACTTTGAGGATCAGCCAGTATCAGCTTACGCACCAACAGATCGTCTTGTAAAACCCCTTGTTCATCTGTGACATAGACAACCACCATTGTCTCTGAGTCAGTGCCAGTCTTCCGAATATGCGCCATGGCTTCGGCTACCGTCCATTCGGCGCGCACACTCACATAGCGGTTGGTCATCAAGCGCCCGACACTGTTTTCCGGATAACTCAAAAGCGTCAAAGCATGCTTGCGTTCGTGGTCGCTGAGCATGTCCAGTAAGCGTTTGGTGACATTGGCAGGGAGCTCTTCAAACAATGCCGTCCGGTCATCCGGCGACAGTGATGTTATAATCTGCCGTATTTCCTCATGGGCCATGTTGTCCAATAATTGATTCTGGTCGGTAAGTTCCAGCAAGGCAAATACTTCATCGGCCAAACGGCGCGGCAGCAGCCTGAAAAGCAGGACGCGGTATTTATCATGGGCCTGGGCGAGTAATTCCGCGATTTCCGGTGGTGGTTGGCCGGCAAGGAAATCACGGACATCGCTCCAATGACCGTCATCCAACATGGCCGCAATTTCCGGCAACAACAGCCGGATAAGACGATCTAAACGATCGGCTTCGGAGACTGGCGTATCTTGTTCGGAGCTTTCAACCGCCGTCCCGGCCCATTCCAGTAACCGCAGCCGCAGGGTATCCAAGCCCGTGATGTTGGTTAAATCCGCGAGGCGTGGATTCTCCTTAATCAAGCGCGACAGGCCCGAAATTTCGTGCAGATAGGCATTGCTTTGATTGTTTGGTACGCAGTAAAGCAACAACAGGTGCGCTTTATCTTCGCTGTCGGCTGTATATTTTACACCTTCGGGAATCCACCCGATGGCACAGATCAATTCGCCGTCACCTTCAAGACGGGCATGCGGGCAGGCAATACCGTCGCCAAGGTATGTATCGGATTGGCTTTCACGCTGCAATACCAGTTGGGCCAACGGCGCACTCCCGCTCATATCCGCCGCGTCTGCGACCGATTGCGCCAACAGCGTCAAAGCGTCCTGCTTGCTGCCGGCGGGAAGGGCGTACAACCGCCCATCCTTAATTGCATCTAAAAATGCCTGCATGCCGGACATCTCCTTGAAAAAATATTCCCGGCCCGATCGCGGTAGCGTCGGCGCCAGCTCAACCCCACGCAAACACCGGAAATTAATACGACCTGGCAAACACTGCCCTCTGGCGGCTGGGTTTACCGGTAAACGGGCATATCCCCAGCTCTTCCGGGGCATCCGACGGAATACAACGCACCGTCACCGCCAAGTCTTCGCGCAGTTTCTGCTCCACCTCCGCATCGTCCGCCCAATGCGCCATGACAAATCCAGTCGTCTGCTCCTGGTTGCCTTTGAAATAATCGTAAAACTCGTCGCGGCTGTTCGCTTGATAAGTATGCGCAGCGCGGAACTCGCGGGCGCGTTCCAGCATACCAGCCTGAATTTCATCCAGAATGCCCGTGACGGCGGCAACGATTTCAGCACGCGGCACAGCCTGACGTTCCCGGGCATCACGGTCGCGACGGGTGAGCGAGACAACGCCGGCATCAATATCACGCGGCCCGATTTCCATGCGTAGCGGCACGCCTTTTTTAATCCAGCTCCAGGCCTTTTCTCCTCCACGCATGTCACGGGCGTCAATCTCCACCGTCAGCGGACAATCGGCGTAGCGCACCTGACGCAATTCCGCAGCCAATTGATCGCAGTGCTCCAGCACTTGGGCCCGGGTATCGTCTTTATGAACGATCGGAAGAATTGCGATTTGCGTCGGCGCCAAACGCGGCGGAAGCATCAAGCCGTTGTCGTCGCCGTGAGTCATAATCAGACCGCCGATCAAGCGGGTAGAGACGCCCCATGAAGTTGTCCAAGCATATTTTTCCAAGCCATCCTTGTCCAGGAACTTGATGCCGGAAGCCCGCGCGAAATTCTGCCCAAGAAAATGCGATGTGCCGGCCTGCAAGGCCTTGCCATCCTGCATCATCGCTTCGATGGAATAAGTCTCCACGGCGCCGGGGAAGCGTTCGGCGTCGGTTTTGCGCCCGGGAATGACCGGCATGGCCATATACTGCTCGGCAAAGTCGGTATAGACCTTTAACATACGGGTGGTTTCCTCGCGCGCTTCTTCTTCTGTGGCGTGTGCTGTATGCCCCTCCTGCCAGAGGAACTCCGTAGTGCGCAGAAAGAGCCGCGTGCGCATCTCCCAGCGCACGATATTGGCCCATTGATTCAGCAATAGCGGCAGGTCGCGATAGGATTGCACCCACTTGGCATACATGGCGCCGATGATCGTTTCTGAAGTAGGCCGTACCACCAATGGCTCCTCCAACTCACCGGCCGGCACCAGTTGCCCATCATCCCCCGCCTGCAAGCGATGGTGCGTGACCACAGCGCATTCCTTGGCGAAGCCTTCGACGTGCTCGGCTTCCTTTTGGATAAAGCTCAACGGAATAAACAACGGGAAATAGGCATTGCGATGGCCGGTGGCTTTGAACATGCCATCCAACACCCGCTGTATATTTTCCCAGATGCCATACCCCCAAGGCTTGATGACCATGCACCCGCGCACCGGCGACAGTTCAGCCAAGTCGCCGGCCCGTATCACCTGCTGATACCATTCCGGATAATTTTGGGCGCGTGTGGGTTCGATTGCGTTGCGTTCAGCCATAATGGTTTCCCTTTTACAAATTCACAGTCAGCTCGTCGTTTTTCACATCTATTTTTAATGTTCCGGCAGCGCCGCGCTGCCTATTCAGTAATGCGCGCGCAGCCGGTGTCTCTACGGCTTGCTGGATAAAGCGTTTTAGCGGACGCGCGCCATACACCGGATCGTATCCACGTTCAGCGATTAAGCGGCGCGCGGCAGGCGTCACGGAAAGACCAATCTGCTGCTCTGCCAATCGCTCACCCAATTCCGCCATTTGCAAATCCACAATGCTTTCAAGTTCCGACTGAGTCAGAGGCTTGAACAATACAATTTCGTCCACGCGGTTAAGGAATTCCGGACGGAAATGCTCGCGCAACGCTTCCATTACCTGATTGCGCACGCCCTCGCGGATCCGCCCATCGCGTTCAATGCCCTCCAGGAGCACATGCGAAGCGATGTTGCTGGTCATAATCACCACGCAATTTTTAAAATTCACCGTACGCCCGTGGGAATCGGTCAACCGCCCCTCATCCAGCAATTGCAAGAGAATATTGAAAACATCCGGATGGGCTTTTTCAATTTCATCCAGCAGCAACACGCAGTAGGGCTTGCGCCGCACAGCCTCGGTCAACTGCCCACCCTCCTCGTAGCCGATGTAGCCCGGGGGCGAGCCAACCATGCGCGATACGGCATGTTTCTCCATATACTCGCTCATATCCAAGCGCACCAGATTATCTACTGTGTCAAACAGGGTTATGGCAAGCGCCCGGGCAAGTTCGGTTTTGCCCACGCCAGTGGGGCCAAGAAAGAGAAACGAACCAATCGGACGCTGAGGATTTTTGATACCGGCGCGCGCCCGCAGCACGGCGTCGGCCACAGCTTGGACGGCTTCGTCCTGACCTATCACGCGTTCATGCAGCACCTTGTCCAAGCGGAGCAATTTCTCGCGCTCGCCTTCAACCAGCCGGGTCAACGGGATGCGCGTCCAGCGCGACACCACCGCGGCTATTTCCTCCTCGGTGACTTCCTCGCGCAGCATGGCAGAGTCGGCTTCTCCGTCCAGCTTGTGCAATTGGCGTTCCAAATCCGGAATGACGCCATGGCGCAACTCCGCCACACGCTCCAATTGGTAAGCGCGCTCGGCGGTTTCGCATTCCTGGCGGGCTTGCTCAAGTTTTTCGCGCAACGCCTGCTTGGCGGCCAAGGCTTTCTTCTCCTCCTCCCATTGGGAGCGCATGGCAGCAACCTTCTCTTTCAGTTCCGCCAATTCCTTACGCAATGCTTCAAGGCGTTCACGGCTGGCCTGATCTTTTTCTTTTTTCAGCGCCGTCTCCTCGATTTCCAAGCGTAACGCTTTACGCGTCACCTCGTCAAGTTCCGCCGGCATGGAGTCAATCTCCGTGCGGATTGAAGCGCAAGCCTCATCCACCAGGTCAATAGCCTTATCGGGCAGGAACCGGTCGCTGATATAACGATTAGAAAGCGTGGCGGCAGCCACCAACGCGGCATCCTGAATACGCACACCATGGTGCAGCTCAAACCGTTCGCGCAGACCGCGCAGAATGGAGATGGTGTCTTCCACTCCCGGCGGCTCCACCATCACCGGCTGAAAACGCCGTTCCAAGGCCGCGTCTTTTTCGACATGCTCGCGATATTCATCCAGTGTTGTGGCGCCAATGCAATACAATTCGCCGCGCGCCAACATCGGTTTCAACATATTGCCGGCGTCGGATGACCCTTCGGTCTTGCCCGCGCCAACAATCATATGTAATTCATCAATGAACAGAAGAATCCGTCCGTCAGCCGCTTTGATCTCGTTCAAGACCGCCTTCAAGCGTTCTTCAAACTCGCCCCGGTACTTCGCGCCGGCCATCAGCGCTGTCAAATCCAGCGCAAAAATTGTGCGATCTTTCAGCCCTTCCGGCACATCCCCGCGCAGGATGCGCTGAGCCAGACCTTCAACAATCGCCGTCTTCCCTACTCCGGGTTCACCGATCAGCACGGGATTATTCTTGGTCTTGCGTGACAGGATACGTATGACAGACCGAATTTCCTGATCGCGCCCGATTACCGGGTCCAACTTGCCTTGCCGTGCCAGCGCCACTAGGTCCATACCGTATTTTTCCAGCGCCTCATAGGCGGCTTCCGGGTTGGCGCTGGTCACCCGCTGGTTGCCACGCACAGCAGTCAAGGCTTCCAGAAAGCGCGGCGTGGTAACGCCCATTTCCTTCAGCAAGCGCCCAGCCAATGTGCGGTCGTCTTCATGAATGAACGCCGCCAGAACGTGCTCCACCGAAACATACTCATCCTTCAGACGGCGGGCTTCATCCTCAGCCGCCAGTAAAAGACGGCTCAGACGCTGAGTAACGTATATTTTGCCGGCTTCCGTACCGCCGCTGACCCGTGGCCGCCTATCCAAATCCTGTTCGAGCCGGGACTTCAGAGTCGGGATTGAGACACCCATACGTTCCAGCAACCGGACAGCCAGCCCATCGCTCTGCTCCAGCATTGCCAGCAGCAGATGTTCGCCGTCAACCTCCTGATGGCCACGGCGTAATGCCAGAGCTTGGGCTGCCTGCAGGGCTTCCTGAACTTTTTGTGTAGCACGATTTACGTCCATTGAACACCCTCCTTGCCGTCAAATGATTACGCGCACGAAACACTTGTGGGGTTACGGCGCAGGGTTACGAAACATCGGCAATACATTTTATAAATTACATTGACGTTTTCAAGTGATATTTACGCGAGAGAATTTTGTCAAAAAATCCGGCCATTAATCAAAAACCAGTCCGCGCGGGTTAAATTCGGGGTCTGGCGGGGACCTGAAAGGGCATGACATACCCAGCCTAGGGCAACGCCCTGGGATTAACGGGAAAACATGAAAACAGCCCTGAAAGGGCGTGACATAGAAATTCAGGGCAACGTCTTGGGATATCGGGGATTGAACACAACTATGTTACGCCCTTATAAAGGGCTACCCTTCACCATCTACGTCTATCGGTTCTCCTCCTCCGTGAGACCATCCGTGTTAATCCGTGTTCATCCGTGGTTCTCCCCTCTGTCGCGCCGCGCATCTGCGACAAACTTGCCAACTGCCGCAGTTTTAGGTCATGTCGTTTGCTTACAAGAGATTATATATAACTGCTTCCAATTTTTTGGGGGATGTCCTGGTATTTGCGTGTGGACTTTCCCCAAAAATCTGGCGATTAATCAAAGGCCAGTCCGCGCGGCTTGGCGCTGCGTACGTCGGCGCCACAACGCCCAATTCATCTTTTAGCCGCATCTCGTAGCGGCCCGTCAACGACGGAGGCAGTGGGGGGACGGTCTTCCGGCACACTCTCTGCTGGAGCGGGACCGCAAGCGGGCGGTTGGCGTGGATGCTGTCTCCGCAGCTTTCGTGGCATACTACGGAGCGCCCATGCCAACATCCGCACTGCCACAATCGGTCTGCTTCCGGTTTATCCCGGCTGTCCGCCGTTTCCACGCACTGTTTTTATCACTTCCCCCCGCCGTCCGCCTTGCTTTTCACCCCGGAATTCGTTGGTTTTTCCGGCACCGGATTGGTTGGACTATTATATCCATCAGACTTTTCCGTAATCCGCGCTTGTAACGTTTTCAGATAACCAGCATTTAGCTTCAACATTTCATTGCTATATTCTTCATTAACATCTTCGGCATAAGGGGCTTTTTTTAAAAAATCAACCCACCTTTTAAGCGGCTCAAAGGTCGAGACATCACCTATTTCAGAAATCACTTTTGCCGCAGTGGAAGGCACCAGCCCTGACCCGCCAGAACAAGGTTCACGATCATTAAGACATTGCACTAAAAAAGGAAGAACACTTTTCTTGTCATCAGAATATTTAAGCACCAATATTATCCGCACCTTTATACGCCAATCTGTTTCTTTGTGGTATTGCAATAACAGCAGTTCCGTAATTTCTTGTGGTAATGCATGTGATTCTCCATATAAGGCAACACTTTTCAATATCGACGTTCGTTCAAAGTAATCATCCGAAGAAAGTTTTATTAGTAATTCTTTACCATTAACGCCAAAATCATCACCAAATGCAATGGACAATACAATAAAAAACAAAGCAAATATATTTGCTTTCTTATACATATAAAACCTCAAGTTTATATTTCAATCGCGTCCCCTAATCCAATCCCAGCCTTTTCTAATAATATCCAACCAATCCAGCCAACTGGGCCACTCAGGTTTTGTTGTTGGCGGCTCAATAAGATCAGGTAATGACGGCGTCAGTATTGGGGTCAGTCAAGTTTTTTTTGCGATTTCAAGCGCTTTATCTCTCGTAGCACGGAGTTTTGGATTGCTGGCTGCATTCATGCGCCCCATGTGTACCAGTACTTCTTGCACCTGCTGTATTTCATGGCAATCCGTCGTCCAGCCGCATCATTGGCATAATCGTATCGGGTGATGGTCGCAGCGTCAAACCTATTTCTACTGCCGATTAAAGCCTGCTGTCATCCTTGAACAAGGTCCTAGCGTTGCACTGCTGTCCGCCGCGCACAACTTCGTGCACCTAGAGCATCACCAGATACTATCGGCTCACGCCTCTCGTGCCATTATGTGATGTGATAAAGCGCGCCAAAGCATTCACCCCGTAATTGCCTTGCCATGGCGCCATTAACCCTATATCCAAGACACTATGTCAAATAAAATCACAAAAAACTTGACTGGCCCCAATTTTCCAGTGGCCCGTTCGCCGCTGTATGGGTCAACCACGTCGGCAAGACTATGGATAATCTCTATGGCTCTGTCCGGTTCCATGTGAATGCTGCCACTACCGCGCTCTGATGGATTTCAGAATCAGCTGTGCATTTTCGAGCGGGTTTTCCAAGGCATTGGTACAGAGCTCAAACTCTTGGCTACCAACAGACCAACGAACAGCCACTTGGGAAGTTGAATTCCGAACCTGAAGTCGCTCACGTGCTTTATCAGCTTCAATTATGAGTTCCTCACCATGCAACAATTCTGGCGGAAGTATGCGCGAGGCAATGACACTTAGGTTAGTATCAATAATCACAACACCCGCAAAGGACTCTGGCGAAAGGGTGTCCGGTAAATATTTCGCAAAATACAAAACACTACTTCGGTCTGCGAGACGAAATCCCGTCGTATGAAGGTCTGACAAACGGCGCTCAGAAGGCATCGCAAAAAAAACAACCAACAACAACCCAAACGCGATAACGGCACCCAGAAAGACACCTAGAAATACCTTCTTCATACGACACCTCCGTTGCATGGTTTCATACAGCAGGTCTAGCACATCATAACAAACCTGTATAGGGAGTGCTCGACCGGACGTTTACCCACACCATTGGGATGAGCGATACGAATCTTCACCGACATAAGCGCGGTCACGAAAAACGACGTAACAGTCCACGAAAAACCAAAGCCCAAATCGTAGTATTGAAAAGCATCCAAAGAGGCCAAGCATGGACGTACACGGATGCGGCGAACTGACTCCAAGAACCTGATGCCTTCAAGGGCACGCACCACAAGAGGGTCGAAAACGGCACACCGACGACCGCCGTAATCACTTGGGCTACGGCGACACGTCGCTCCAATGACCGCGAATAGCCCGGATGAGTTGGCACAACACGATCATCAAGCGAGACGAGAAAAGCCGAGACTTGCACAAGAAGATGAGCAATGATGAAGACAATAAGTAATGATCTTGGATTGGTCATAGCCTTCCCGCTCATTCACACTTAGTGCACCAACGACCATACTTGCGGTTCGGACAGGTTCTAGTAAACCAATGGGTACTAGACACCAAAGCAAGTGTGCCACTACTGCGCCAGCCGCGTCATTGGCATAATCGTATCGGGTGACGGTCGCTACGTCAAACCTATTTCTACCGCCGGTTAAAGCCTGCTGTCATCCTTGAACCAGTTCCTAGCGTTGCACTGCTGTTCGCCGCGCACAGCTCCGCCATACCTGCATGTTGTTTGGTTTTCATGCAGCAGGTCTAGCACAAGAAACCTCGGGGCTTGGACGCTTGCTTGGCACAGGCATCTGTCGCTTTTGTAAGTCGTTGATTATCAACACTTCAATTTTTTAAACGGTAGAAGATGGGTCAGTCCCTCAAGCGCCAGGTGCAACGCACAGACCGTGTCGGCGTGCTGGTAGGGAGAGTCGGACGGGAATCGCTCGCCGCTATATGGTCAACCACGTCGGCAAGACTATGTATAATCTCTATGGCTCTGTCTGGTTCCATTAGTCTCCGTTATCCGCTATCTGATGATAGGCTGCCCTACGACTATCCGAAAACCTGTGTACGATCGCCCTTGATTTCGCACTTCCCCCCAAAGAAACAACCCCCTGAAAGTAGATTGGCCTTCTACTGCATGGCGGGCAGTAATTTTGCAGTCGACTGGCTGAAATGAGCCAGCAGAACTACCCTTTAGCAATCTTAAACCTCGACCTCGGTCATACCAACCTTCACACCATTCTTGAACGTTGCCAGCAAGACCGAAGACACCCCAGTCATTGGCACCGCTATGCTTAACTGGCGCAACCGACGGCCATCCGTCACTATAGCCAGGAATGGAACGAATCGCTGGTGGCGTCCGTCCACTAATAGAAATGACTTCTACACCTTGAAGATTTGGCAAAATACCGTCAGCCATTGGTACCGGTGGCCAGTCATTGCCCCATGGATATATCCGATCATCTCCGCATCTCGCAATTTCGTCCCATTCGCTTTCTGTTGGGAGCCGAAATATATAACCATCTCGCAACAAATGACCGTATTGACGATTGAGAAACCTGCATGCGTCATTAGCTTCTTTCCACCCCACCATCACGGCCGGAGCGTTCATTTCATCACCATTCTCAACAAATCGACCAGCAAACTCATGAGGGTACTTGGCTGCACGTCTGGACATATGAATAAATTGACCGAGCGTCACCTCGTATTTGCCCACCCAGACATCTAATTCAGATATCCAGACAAACTCAATCGCTTCTTTTGGCGAAAGCTTGATAAGAGCACTATCTTCTAAGCCTTTTGATCGTTCCGTCTCCTCCGAGATTCCAAAAGCACAACAGCACACTGCAACAAGTAGCGGTATATAACGAGACTTGGCCATTCAGTTTTTCCTTGTTGACACAAGTATAATGCGAGCTGGTTTACGAGCATGCACAATAGCAAGCTTTCTCCTACCGATTACGGTATGTATTTGTATTTGGGGTCAGTCAGGTTTTTTTGCGATTTCAAGCGCTTTATCTCTCGTGTGTATTTGTGTAGGCGCGCAGTTTATTTGCGATTTCAAGCGCTTTATCTCTCGTAACGCGGAGTTTTTCAAAGATTTTTCAGGAATCCTATCAAATGATTGCAACACGAGCGATCACCCATGCCCAATTCCATGCGTATCCAGTCCAAGCACATTGCCGGTTCAGTTCAGATCAACTCCGCCAATAACAGTTTGCGAGAGTCATTATACGGCGACGACACCCAGTCCGCGTCAAC
This sequence comes from Kiritimatiellia bacterium, assembly GCA_050944835.1. GTDB lineage: Bacteria > Verrucomicrobiota > Kiritimatiellia > JAAZAB01 > JAAZAB01 > JAXGPF01. The sequence goes on along the minus strand of JBMNRV010000001.1, from coordinate 59,081 downwards.
CCCAAAATTTCAACCACGCGGCCAATATTGCGCACGCACGATGCCCACCTTGGGACACTTAATCCAATTTTCAGAACACTATATCAGGTAGAATCACAAAAAAACTTGGCTGACCCCAAAAATTTCCCTAATGCTGCCAAGCGCATTTACGGTGTTGTTGAGTTTATCTACTACGCTATTGCCGACGGTATCGGGAGACTCTTTTACGCGCCATGGAAAATGGAACCAGTACAAGCCGCCAGACCCCGAATTTAACCCGCTCGGACTGATCTTTATGGAATGACAGAATTTTTGGGGAAAGTCCACTCAGAATAATTATTCCACGATTTTAACCCCTCTCCTACCCGCTTATTTTTGGAGAACTCCCGCTCTACCTGCCTACACGCTCTGCAAATGTGGTTACCTTAGTATTATGCTCGGTTTTCAAATATTCATCCGTAATTCTGCCATCAGCAAAGCTGTGATTGAACGATGGGAGCGAAAAAGTTTCAACCACATTCATACTAAATTTATCTTTCACATAGAGCATATAATTCAAAGCCTGCACACCACCGGCTTTGCTTATCGATGCACTCATCAGCAGCATGGGCTTGTGATTGAATATGTTCATATCTACCCTGCTACACCAATCCAGTAAATTTTTTAATGTAGCCGCTATACTCCAATTGTGTTCCGCAACCGACAGTACAATACCATCAGCCTCGTGCATCAATTTTCTGAAACGGTGTGCCTGCTCGGGTACTCCTTCATTTTTTTCGCGGTACAGCGAATAAACAGGCATTTCAAAGTCATTTAAATCTAAAAAATTGACATCAAATTGCCCCAAGCTCGCTGCTGTATATTTTATTAATTCCTTATTGATTGATACGTAACTATTACTTCCGGCGAATGCTACAATTTTTTTCATCACTTTTCAATTAATTCCTTATTGATTGAACTGGTAAGAAATTGCTTTTCTGCCAATGCAGGCACACACAGCCACCGGCATCAATATGAACAAGTGTTTGCATGGTTGGCAGTGTGCAAAATACGAAAAAACATGTCAATTTAAAAACATGTTTTTTTGCTCAGAGTGTTTCCTCCACGAGTATTTTTGTATTTTGTATTTTGGGGTCAGTATTTTGGGGTCAGTCAAGTTTCTTTGCGATTTCAAGCGCTTTGTCTCTTAGCGCGGAGTTTTAGATTAACTCCGCCTATAACAGTTTGCGAGAGTCATTATACGGCGACGACACCCAGTCCGCGTCAACCCCAAATTTCAACCACGCGGCCAATATTGCGCACGCACGGTGCCCACCTTGGGACACTTAATCCAATTTTCAGAACACTATGTCAGGTAGAATCATAAAAAAAAACTTGACTGACCCCAAAATTTCTCCAAATTTCCTGACTAGAGCATAATTTATTACGGATCATTCTTGCCCTCGGCCCCCTCGACATTGCTTCTTTTTCGCTCATCAAGTCCCGTTTCTGCCTGATTTTTCGTCGTGTTTAACACCGATGAATCTTGGTGGACTGTCACAGCCATCCTTGTCTGCGGGAAAAATGGAGGGTACCGCCTTCCAAGGCCGAAAAAATAATCTATTCCGCAATTATTTAGTTTTGAATCTATCAAATCCAATATTTTTATTGCTTTTGTCGATAATTCATCATGCTTTTTTTTCAAAAACGGATAATTCAAAACTACAAGGTGAACCGATTCTTTACCCTGATTATAATAAATATGTGTTCTTGTTTCATGGGGTGGCACACGAGTATAATTTGTCGATACAACGTTAATATATATATTATCAATATACACGTTTGTGCCCATTACTATTGCTCCGCTAAACCAATTTCCCTTGTCTATTTCCAATATTTTATATTTCTTAAATGCTGCATATATATCGTTTATGTCATTATCGGATAAATCTATATTTTGTGTATGTGCATTTCCGTCTCCGTAATACACGATTAATTGTGAATTACAAACATCGTATATTCGTTGCGTAACCATACAGCATGGCTCCCTCCGTATACCATCATCAACAACACCAGGAGCATAAACAATACATAATTTCTCTGAATCATTATTTATTGGAGTATTACAGGCCGATAAAGCACATAGGAATAAAAAAGCAAATCTTTTAATCGGCAAAAAGGCAATTTTTCCCATCGTAATCGTTCCTAGCTGTATTGTGCGCAGATTATAAATATTCTTCTATATCCGGAGCCCAGAATTCGCCGCGTGGGTCATCTACGTATTTGGGGTCAGTCAAGGGGTATTTGGGGTCAGTCAAGTTTTTTTGCGATTTCAAGCGCTTTATCTCTCGTAGCGCAGAGTTTTGGATTGCTGGCTGCGTTCATGCGCCCTATGGAGCTGTACCAGTACTTTTTGCACCTGCTGTATTTCATGGCAATCCGCCCTCCTGTCGCATCATTGGCATAATCGTACCGGCTAATGGTCGCAGCGTCAAACCTATTTTACCAACTGGACTTCCCCTAAAAAATTGGAAGCAGTTATATATAATCTCTTGAAACGAAGCGCCGGAAGTACGAATCGGTATCGTTGCACCCGATCACCGTCACCAAGGACAGAAGCAGGGCCGCGAACAGCGGGGCCCGGCAACAGCCGAGTCCATACATCAGTTTATCTTGCAGCATTTCTTATAGAGTCCCTTGATTACGGTGTTTCGCTCGCCCATGCAAGAAAGCCACCAACGCAAGTGCAAAGACAAATGGCGGAATCAACGCGCCAACAACATGACCAATCCTCAAGGGAGTCGTGCCTGCGATAACATGACGTGCGCCAATCGCTAAAACCAACAACCAGCAAACCAGGAGGACTACAAACAGCGCCTTTAGACAAATGCCCAAAATCATTCCCAAACGTGACCAGAAAACAGACAATTTCATGTGCTAATACCGTTATGACGAGAAATTCGTACAGACAGATCGTCTTGCATTCTTACAGTCTTCCCATCTGATTGCTTTGATCAAAGAGGGCAACGCCTTGCCATGGCACCCTTAACCCCGTATCCAGGACACTATGTCAAATGAAATCACAAAAAAACTTGACTGACCCCAATTTTCCCACTTATTTCACCACGGGGGTTGCTGATTTCTCCTCCGGCGCCGAATCGCCTGGACTAACATATGTCCTAATGTCATTTCCAAGAGAAACCACCCCCGATGCAACAAAATTATTGTTTCCTTTTCGCACGTTTACACGATATTTTAATGAAACCCCTCCTTGCTCTTTTAGAATACCGGCTGTAGCATCAACAGCTGGTTGGTTTTCATCTTCTTCAAACAAAACATTTTTTTCTTCGCCAACATTAAGCGTCATTTTAGGCGATGGCAAACGCCTGTTATTGGCTGTGCTTCCGAAAGAACCAGGTCTTTTGTAATCAGTTAGTGTGTTCTCATGAATATCAGCAGTGAATAGATATTGTCCGCTAATAGGTTGAGGATGTAACTGAATATTGATCTCGTAACTGGTAGATTCTCTTGTTGTGGCACATCCATTACAATGTAAGATAACAACAAACATTCCGCTTAGGATCATCTGTTTTAAAACTTTTTTTAACCGATGTACCATGGCAATATTTATCTTGTTAGAATTTTTCACATTCAAAAAACAATGGCATTATTTAAAGGAAACTTCCTTCCAACCGTTACTGCCCCATTCATATACCGTCTTTCCAACTCGCCTGCTCATATAGTCGTAATCAAACTCAACACGGACAAATGGCATATTAGCCGGGAGGCCTGAAAGCGTTTGCATGGCCATCTCTTTATATTTCACCATAGTCCGCCCTCCAGCTCCATTATTAACGTAATCATATAGGCGGACGCTCTCTGCGTCAATCCTGTTTTCCGGATTGGTTGAAACTCGTGCCGTCGGGCGAGCGGAGAAGGTGGCGCGGCGTGTGCGTAAGCAGACACCGTGTCACCGGCGTAGCGAGGGGGCAAAGACGGTATTGGTATCGTTTACCGAAATTGCTTCACCGGTATTCGTAAGTATCCATTTGCCTCTGGAGCAACTCACACAAACGGAATGCTCATCTACAAGCTGAGACTGGAGAGCGACATCGTCAATAATATCGAAGTCTGTCCTTGCCGTAAGCGGAAACACCTTCTTATCGCCTGTTGCACTCCAAAATTCGCATTCCAACCCACCAACTCCGGTGAGGGCCATGAGAAGGTTTGGATGATATCTGTAGTAGACTTGGAATCGTTCCCCCGATGGAAGGGTGCAGTCCGCCAGTGCTCGCCGTTCGATGCTTTGCCATGCAACTACAGTCAATTGTGACACAATGACGGCCACAACAAGAAGAACCAGTAAGAGTTTAAAGGGCTTCTTCATGTGGCCAGGCACATATTTGTGCATATTTGGGGTCAGCAGTATTTGGGGTCAGTCAAGTTTTTTTGCGATTTCAAGCGCTTTATCTCTCGTAACACAGAGTTTTTGATTGCTGGCTGTATTCATGCGCCCTATGTGTACCAGTACTTCTTGCACCTGCTGTATTTCATGGCAATCCGCCCTCCTGTCGCATCATTGACATAATCGTATCGGCTAATGGTAGCTACGTCAAAGTATCCCTGAAAGGCCAGTCCAAGCGGGTTTGATCGGGGACTGGCGAAGGGGGCGGAAGGGACAGCAGGGACGGAAGGGACGGCAGTAAGTGCGAGCCGCACTGGCGGTGCGAGCCGCACTGGCGGTGCGAGCCGCACAAGCTGGGTATGTCATGCCCTTTCAGGGCACCCCTTCCACTCCTTCATCAGTGATCAGTGTCCATCAGTGTTCATCCGTGGTTCTTCTTCTACGAGTATCCCTCGCCCAATCTGCGCCAATCTGCGTAATCTGCGGTTCTCAACACTTTATCTCGTTTCCTGAATTTCAAATGCCGTTTTTAGTGGCCAATGAATATCCATTGGCAATAACACTGGCGCGTTCGCGGTGCGCCGGGTTGGGTTGGCAAACATGTCTTCCATCAAATCAAAGGCCATCCGCCCGACCTTACGATATGGCGCGGTGATTGTGCGGAGTGCGCGTTCCTGCCGATCCGTAAAATGCACCAGAACTGGTTGCCAATCGCGGCTGCGGGTTAAAAAATCGTTCACTCCGGTGGACAAATTTTTCCCATGTACCACCACGGCCTGCGGGCGCTGGGCCGCCGGCAATGCGCTCATCGCATTCATCGCGCTAACTGCCGCTTCACGTTCGTCTTCTACGGCTTGCCACCAGGCCGGTTCCGGGTGGAGTTTGCACTCGGCATAATATTCATGATATGCACGCGCGATAAAATCACAGCCACGCTCAACATCCCGCTGTGGGTTATGCCGCACAACAACTGCGATGCGTTGCAATCCTTCCCGCATAAGACGGTGACAGACATCCAGCATCGCCCGGCGGTTGTCGGCCATAACTGTCGGCACCTGCAAACCGGGATAATTATTTCCAACCGCAACGCAAGGCAGCCGTTCTTCCATGAAAAACTGGATGGCGCCAGCATCTAACGGCGATAAGACAAACAAACCATGAATCTTACGGCTTTTAACGAGATAGGATATGGAAGATGCTCCCGTATCATCCAATTGTTTGCCGCGGGTGGTGAACAGATGCAACTGATGTTCTTTCGAGCTGGCCCGTTCTTCAATCCCACGGACAATCTCAGCAATGAAGAAATCACGCAGATCGAAGATATCAAAAAAAACAGCCCCATATTCTCGAAACGCCCGATCATGCGGCTGCCGCACAATACTGCCGCGACCGACCTGACGCGATACCAGTCCTTCCAAAGCCAGATCATTCAACACCCGCCGGGCTGTCGCGCTTGACACTTTGAAGCGTTGTATTACACGGCTTTCCGAAAGCTCAGCATGTTTTCCGTCCAGAATTTCCTTCTTCAGGGTTGTACGGATAGAGAGGTGTGCAGGAATTGTTTTACGGTTTTTCATCTTTATTGGCTAAATTCAAACACCGATGGCTCGGATGCAATCCTATAATGCTAATATTAATTTCCATAAACTCAAGCAGATTTCATTGGGCGGTTTTCATTGGGCGGGATTGTCGAGGCAGCATGCCTACAGTGAATTTTGCTTGTTTTCCCTGTGGTTTCCGGCATAATGACGATTTAATCGAATCGCACGCTTTGTGCGGCAAATAAATTCACGCAGCCATAACTTCGACAAGTCATGATTGATCTCCACACACATTCCACCTTTTCCGATGGCAGTTTAACACCCGAGCAACTGGTACAGGAGGCAGCCTTCATCGGCCTTTCCGCCATTGCCCTCACCGATCATGACACTATTGGCGGTGTGCCGCGCTTTCTTGATGCCTGCCGCGCCGCGCAGATCCGCGGGGTGCCGGGCGTGGAATTAAGCGCGGACATCCCGAATGGCTCGATGCATATCCTCGGCTATTTTATTGATTTGCAGCACCCGGAGCTTACGGTACGCCTGCAGGAAATTCAGTCTGGGCGGGTAGCGCGCAATGCGGAAATTCTCAAACATATCAACGATATGGGACTGGCGCTCACTATGGAAGAAGTCGCCTCCTACGCCGGAGGTGATAATATCGGGCGTCTGCATTTTGCACAGGCGCTGACAGCTCGCGGCTACGTTGCCACCCGTCAGGAGGCCTTTGACCGCTACCTTGGCAAAGGGCGCAAAGGCTATGCCGAGCGCATCCGTATGTCACCCCGTGATTGCATAGAATTAATCCGCCGGGCCGGGGGCGTCCCGGTTCTGGCGCATCCATTCACCCTCGATCTCGGCAAACAGGCCCTCACCAAGCAAGTCGCCGAACTTGTTGACTACGGGCTGCAAGGCATCGAGGTTTTTTATCCCCAGCAAAACGACCGCCAAATGAAACAATACCAGGCAATGGCAAAAACATTCAGTCTGGTGATGACTGGCGGAACAGATTTTCATGGCGCCCCGATGCCAGACATCAAACTCGGCACTGGATTCGGCGATACCAAAATTCCGGAAACCGTCTTGGAGCAATTAGATGCCATCCGCAGCGCCTGAAACCGCCTGCGGTGTCTATGTGCATGTTCCGTTTTGCGACGGGAAATGCCACTACTGCGCTTTTTATTCCGTGCCATACACCACTGAAACTGCGGCACGCTGGCTGCGTGCCTTGGCGCGTGAAATGCAACCATGGCGTGGCTCACGACTGCGGACTGTTTATATCGGCGGCGGCACGCCATCCCTCCTCACACCCACACAATGGGACGATCTGGCCGATTTGCTGCTTACGACTTTCAAAATACACGCCGGCGCGGAATGGAGCGTAGAAATCAACCCCGGTTCAGTCACAGCCGCGGGACTCTGCCGCATGGCCGCAGCCGGCGTCAACCGCATCAGCTTGGGCGCGCAATCTTTTCATGACCATGAATTGCAACTGCTGGGGCGGCGGCATAGCGTATCCGACATCGCGCGCGCTGTGGAGGCAATCCGCGCCGCCGGCATTACCAACTTCAATCTCGATTTGTTGGCAGGAATTCCCGGCGCTACCCCGCGCGATTGGCGCAAGAGTCTGTATGCCGCTTTGGATTTGCAACCGTCACACCTGTCCGTCTATGCCTTAACGATTGAGGAAGGCACACGTCTGGCGCATCCATCCCTCAAACGCAAGCTTCGCATTCCGGATGTCGAAACATATCTGGCGGCGCTGGACACTGCCGAAAACATCCTGCGCCGGGCTGGTTACACGCGCTATGAAATTTCCAACTACGCCCGCCCCGGCCGCGCTTGCCGACACAATCTGGATTGCTGGCGCGGAAAACAATATCTCGGCTTCGGGCCGGCGGCCGCAGCATATATCAATCGCATCCGCAGGCAAAACCTGCCTGATCTGAACGCCTACCTGACCGACTTGGAGCGCGGCCGCCAGCCGCCGCATGAATCCGAACACATCACCCCGGCGCTTGCCCGCACCGATCGCTTGATTTTTGGTTTACGCATGGCGGAAGGAGTCAGCGTCCGTCTGGCCGACGCCGGACAAAGAGCAGTCTTGCAACGCTTGGCGCAGGACGGTTTGGTGCGCCAACGCCACGGGCGGTGGCATCTTACCAAACGCGGTCGTGAACTTGCCGACTACGTGGCAGTGGAATTGCTGTAGCAACCATATCAGGCATCCGCCGGCGGCAACCGGATAACTACCAGGCAACCATGGCCGCCGGGGGGATCAGTCAGAATGATACGCCCGCCGCAATTCGCGACAGCGGCGCGGGCCAGCGCCAAACCGAGACCTGTGCCGCCAGGCCGCCGCCCATAATACATCTCAAAGACTCTCTTGCGTTCTGACGGCGGAATACCAGGCCCCTCGTCGGAAACGGACACTTCCAGATAACGGCCATACCACGCCGTCTGCAACAAAACCCGGCTGTCTGCCGGCGAGAATTGAACAGCATTATTCAATATATTCAACAAAGCCCGCTTAAACTGCGTAGTATTACCCCGTACCGTCATTTTTTCCGGCGCGTATGAAGTTTCCAGTCGAATACCGGCACGCTCAAAGCGCAGCTTCAATAAGTCGGCGCAATCCGCTGCAATGTCATTCAAATCGAACAGATTATCCCCTGTACGGTCCGGAGATGAAAGCGCCAGAAACTCGCGCAATATTTCATCCATGCGCGCCAACGTCCGGGTAATGCGGCCTGCAAGCTCGCCCAGTTTCTCAGCGCGAGCGTTGACGCCCCGAGCGGCTTCCTGCTCAAGCAATTGCGCATCCAGCCGCATGGCGGACATCGGATTACGGAAATCGTGAATCACCGCGCCGGCCACCGCGCCGGCAAAAGCCAGGTGTCCCTCGACCTCGCGACGTCTGATCCGGCGCATCTCACGCCAGCCCAATACCAACACCGCTAACAGACAGGCGCCAAAGGCCACACTTACCATGATCATGGCAAAACGGAACATAGCCGCCATGGCCGCCAACGACTCCTGTTGCTCCCGCTCCAGAATCTCCTTTTGCAATCCCAGGCGCAGCCGCCGAGACCCCATGCCCTCAACGCCCAAAGACTGTGAAAAATCCAGCACGTCTTCCACCCGCCCACCGAGATGCAGACGGCGCGGACTGACCAGAATTTTTCCATCCCCAGACGACGCTACGGCATCCGGCAACGCCGTGTCCAACGGCGCTTGCCAGTGATAAAGCACCAGATCATCCTCCTGTACCGTAACGTACTCTAAGCGGGGATCCAGCTCGTGTAGTGACGCCGCCAACCGCCGGAATTCCTCCAAGCGCTCCGGCGACACCGGCGCTAAGGCAAGATATTCCTCCCGCGCCAGACGTTGCACGAGCAGTGTGCCATATTGCAGCGCTGCAGAATTCGCCTCCGAACGCACATAACGCTCGTATAATAGAAACAGCATCCGCAGGCTACCAGCCGCCAGCAGCGCGATCAACACAATCAGGCCGCCGACGATTAACGCCGACGGCACATGGAAACGGCGGGCAGTTATATTTCGCTTCATTTACAGCAAGATGCAGACATTCGTTATAGAGGGTTGCAGAGACTGGAGTAGACGAAATAATTATGGATAACCCGGCGACTCCAGCACATGACATCAACATGGAATTTGCCACACCATATCAAAATCCACATGGCATGTCCAGAACAGGGTCATCCCTAAAAGCGGTATTTGAAATTCAGGAAACGAGATAAAGTGTTGAAAACCAGAGGAACCACTGGATGGATACGGATAGGATTGAACCGCCAAGACGCCAAGAAAACCAGGAAAGAAACAGACAAAGAATGTAACCGCAGATGACGCCGATAGACGTAGAGGAGGAGAGGTTCACACGGAGGTGCGAGCCGCACTGGCAGAAGAACCACGGATTAACCTGATAGACATGGATTAGGGAAAGGATTATCCTCAAGCGCCGCGCTGACCGGCATCTGCCGGTCCGGCGGATTGGTTGACACCCTGATACGCGAATCCATTCGTGTATCTTGGGTGTCCGCCAATCCATGTCCGCATAGCGGACAGCGCGGCCTGCCATTCGAGTCATCTTATATCTCCGATAAAACCTGCGTTAATCTGCGGCAATCTGCGGTTAATTCTCCTCTTCCCCACCTTGGCGTCTTGGCGGTTTATCTCGCCCCCTCCTCCATCCGTGTCCATCAGTGTTCATCCGTGGTTCTCCCCTCCGTCTGCGACAAACTTGCCAACTGCTACAGTTTTAGGACAGACAGAAAAGCGGTGTGTAAACCAATTAATGGCTTGACCTGTTGTGTGAAAAGCATAGTATTGAATTTATTCACACGCGATACAAGTATCGCGCTAATGCCAACAATCTTACAGAGGAGTGATCAAATGGCTGTGATTAATTTTGGCGGCGAAAAGGAAAAAGTTGTTACACGCAAGGAATTCACATTGGCGCGCGCGCGCAAAGTGTTGGCTAAGGAAACCATTGCCGTGCTTGGATACGGTGTGCAAGGTCCGGCGCAGGCGCTCAACCTTAAAGACAATGGCATGCGCGTGATTGTCGGGCAGTCACCCAAGTTCAAAGCCGATTGGAACCGCGCACGCTCCGACGGCTGGGTTCCCGGCAAAACGTTGTTTGACATTGAAGAAGCCGTGCAAAAAGGAACCATCATTCAGATGCTGGTTTCCGATGCCGCGCAGAAACAAATCTGGCCGGTGGTGAAGAAAAATCTGAAGCCCGGCATGGCGCTTTATTTCTCCCATGGTTTCTCAATTGTATATGGCAAGCAAACGAAGGTCATTCCGCCAGCCGATGTGGATGTAATCATGGTCGCACCCAAAGGCTCCGGCACATCCGTGCGCCGTAATTTCCTGACGGGCGCCGGCATCAATTCCAGTTACGCCGTCTTCCAAGACGCTACCGGTCGTGCGGAAGAACGTTGCTTGGCTATCGGTATCGGTATCGGCTCGGGATACCTCTTCCCCACGACCTTCGAGCGCGAAGTTTACAGTGACTTAGTCGGCGAACGTGGCATGCTGATGGGCGCATTGGCCGGCGTAATGGAAGCGCAATACGACACTCTGCGCGCCAACGGCCACTCTCCCAGTGAAGCTTTCAACGAGACGGTTGAGGAGCTTACTCAAAGCTTGATCCGTCTGGTGGATGAAAATGGGATGGACTGGATGTTTTCCAATTGCTCCGCCACTGCTCAACGCGGCGCGCTGGATTGGAAGCCCAAATTCAAGAAGGCCACACTGCCGGTCTTTAAGGAGCTCTACCAAGCGGTGAAATCCGGCAAGGAATCCCGCCGTGTGCTGTCCGTCTGCGGGAAAGCCAATTATCCCGAAAAAGTGGCGAAGGAACTGGCCGCTCTCCGCAACTCCGAGATGTGGCAAGCTGGGTTGGCCGTGCGCAAGTTGCGCCCTCGTGAAAAGGCCCGTGCGTTGGATAAAAACACTAAGGGTATTAAAGGACGTTCAGGATAAAAAAAATAACGATTATTCTTGACGGCGACCGGCGTTTAAGCCGGTCGCCGGGAATTACTCCCGGCGATTGCCTGCAGTTTATAGACCATCATCGTGGCGCGCCACCCCCAATTGCCGCGATAGTTAACAACGAAGTCTGTTCGTTGAATTTTCCTCTGATGGTTAATTGCCGCGTCCGTTTCATTACGCGGCAGGATCCTGGCGGTATGTTGGTGTATCGCAATTCGTTGGTCTTCCTGCTGGCGAAGGCGGCGCTAACGGCGTTACCGGAATGCCGTCTGACGGTCGAACATTCTTTCGAAACGGGATTCTATTGTAGTTTTGAGGGCAAATCCGGCTCGCCGCTGACGGCAGCCCAAACGCGCATACTGGATCAGACCATGCGCAGCGCCGTCCACCACAATCTGCCGATTTGCCGCCAACTCCTGTCGTTTGAAGAAGCCGTGGAGCTCTTCGATCAATTCGCACAGAAAGACAAGGCCGATTTACTCCGGTTTCGCAACCCGCCGACGGTCGTTGTCCATACCTGCGGCCGCTTTATTGATCTGGCGCATAGCCCACTGGCGCCTTCCACAGGAACACTGCCGGATTTCAAACTAGCCCGTTACCATCCGGGGCTCTTGCTTCAATTCCCCGGTCAGGAACACCCAGCCCGTATCGCCCGCTTCCGCGACCAGCCGCATTTGTTCAAGATTTTCAACGACCACAAAAAATGGGGACGGACGATCGGCGTTCGCAACGTCGGCAATCTGAATGAATTAATATACCGCGGCCGAATGCCGGAATTCATTCGCATGGCGGAAGCCTTTCACGAAAAGAAAATTGCGCGCTTGGCGGATAAGATCGCAGAGCGGCGACAAACGTTGAAAGTCATTTTTGTTTCCGGACCATCCGCTGCCGGCAAAACGACCCTTGCCAAGCGTCTGGCCGTTCAACTACATGTCAACGGCATCAACACATCCACCATCTCCCTGGATGATTACTACGTGGATGACGCCGATACTCCGCTTGATGCTGACGGACGCCCCGACTATGAGCATATTGACGCTATTGATGTTCCTCTGTTCAACCGTCACTTGCTGGACCTGATTCGCGGGCGTAAAGTCGAATTGCCGTTTTTTAACTTTGAAACCAAACAACGCGAGTTCCGTGGTGTGCAACGGCAATTGGCGCCGGAAGAAATGTTGATTGTCGAAGGCATCCATGGCCTCAACCCGCGTTTATCGCGTCGCATTCCCGCAGACGCTAAATTCAAGATTTACATAAGCGCATTGACCCAGCTGAACATTGACGCCAACAACCGCATCTCCACCACCGATAACCGGCTGATGCGCCGTATGGTGCGTGACTACCGTTTCCGCGGCAACACTCCGGCCAGAACGTTGAGCATGTGGCCATCCGTACGCAATGGGGAACGAACATGGATTTTCCCTTTTCAAGCGCAAGCTGACGCCGCCTTCAACTCAGCGCTTGATTATGAATTGGCCGTTCTTAAACCAATGGTCGAGCCGTTGCTGATGACAATTAAGCCTACCTCGCCAGAATATGCGGAAGCCCGTCGGCTACAGGGATTCTTGGATAACTTCCTTCCAGCGCCGGCAACCGATGTGCCGGCGACTTCAATCCTGCGTGAATACATAGGCGCAAGTAATTTTGAATATTAAACCGTTAAAAGCGGTAGCCGCCTGAAGCAATTTTGTATCCCTATCAACCTCAAACAAGGAGCGCCAATGTCAAATGTTTTCAAACTCAATATCAATTCCGCCCCGCGCGAATTACAAACCGGCTTGCAAACCGTTGCACAGGCTTATCCGCATCGTTTCACCAGCGCCGCCAAGGCCCGCACAGTAAAATTCATTCCACAAAAAACGCCAGGCTTGAAAGTCGCCGCTGAATCGTCAGGAATTACCGTCAATTACCATACTCGCACTGATGTCTTTCGCGCGTTGGGCAGGTTGCTGGGCGCCGATCCACAGAATCCTGCATCCGTTAATTTTTCTGAGACAGCCGCTTTTGACACGATGGGCCTGATGCTGGATGTCTCGCGTAACGGCGTTTACCTGCCGGATACGCTGAAACAGTTTATCCTTAACTCCGCTCTGATGGGAGTAAACATGTTGATGCTCTATACCGAGGATACTTACGAGGTGCCGGGGCAGCCATTTTTCGGGTACCTGCGCGGACGTTACACCCAAAAAGAATTGCAGGATCTGGATCAATACGCCGATGCCTTGGGAGTTGAAATGATTCCCTGTATTCAAGCCCTTGGACACTTGGAACAGATTTTGCAGTGGCCGGCCTACGCCAATTTACGCGACACCGCAACAGTGTTGCTGGCACAGACGCCCGAAACATATACATTACTGGAACAAATGATCGCCGCCGCCACCGCACCGTTTAAATCAAAACGTATTCATGTAGGCATGGACGAAGCCCATGGCATCGGCAGCGGCCAGTTTCGCAGGCTGTTCGGCGAAAAACGTCCTTTTGACATACTGAACGCTCATCTGCGCTGTGTGCGTAATATATGCCGGAAACAAGGTCTGCACCCGATGATTTGGAGCGATATGTACTTCCGTATCGGCTCTAAAACCAACAGTTATTACGATGAGGAATCCGTCATCCCCCGCGAAGTCGTCAAAGCTATCCCGCGTGATGTGCAACTGGTTTACTGGGATTACTACCACCTGGACACTGCCTTTTACGAAAAATGGATAACCCGCCACCGCGACATGGGGACGGAACCTATAATGGCCGGCGGCATCTACACATGGAACCGCTTCTGGACGAACCTTCCCTGGACATTCAACGCTACCAGCGCCTGTATGCAGGCTTGCCGGAAAACCCGTCTGCGCGAGGTATTCATGACTATGTGGGGCGACGATGGCGCCGAACATAATCTTTTTTCCGCATTGCCAGGGGTACAATTCTTTGCCGAATACGTATACGCCGACCAGCCTGACATGCGTCGGATGCGGACTGACTTCCGCGCTATTTGCCAAGCTGACTTCGACACTTTCGTTTTGGCCTCCGAGTTGGATGCGCCGGGATACTTGAGCAAGCAGCGCCAACAGCAGAAGCTGCTTAACGCAACAAATCTCAGCAAACCCTTGCTCTGGCAAGACCCGCTGTTGTCAATCATTGACCCGCAAATAACCGACCCGAAACGTCTGGCCCGACACTACAGCGAATTAGCGACGAAGCTTGCGCGCGTCGCTCGCACTGGCGGTCAAAATTCACATCTGCGCCATCCCGTCCTGTTGGCCCAGGCTTTATCAATCAAAGTAACACTGCGCCGCAATCTTGCCGCAGCTTATCGGAGTGGTAACCGCACCGCATTAAAAAAAATCGCCGATACCGACTTGCCGAAATTACGGCGAATAGTCAGACAGCTATGGCGCACACATCGCGATTACTGGATGAAGAACTGCAAGCCGCATGGATGGGAAACAATAGAACGACGTTACGGCGGGTTGCTTGCGCGCTTGGATGGTTTGGGGGAACGCCTGGATGACTATCTCGCCCGACGCATAACCACCATACCCGAGTTAACTGAAAAGCTCGAACCGATCTGGTTGCAGGTTGGCGAATATATTACGATACAATACGCGCGCAGTGTCACGCCCAGTTGCATCAAATGAATAAGCTGCTGGCATTCGACTTGGACGGCACGTTGATTGATTCCCGGAGCGATCTCTGCACGGGCATCAATCTCATGCGCGAACATTACAACTTGCCGCCGTTACCGGAAACCACGATAACGCAATTTATCGGTGACGGTATCCGCAAACTGGTGCAGTGCTCACTATACGATGCCACAGGCATTGACTTAGACGAGGCGGTGCAAATCAACTCGGCATGTTACCGCGCCCACATACACGACACCACGACGCTCTATCCCGGCGTCGCGGAAGGCTTGTCACGCTTGTCCCGCGCCGGCGCAGCGCTGGTACTGGTCAGTAACAAACCTTTTGTCTCCTGCCTGAAATTGCTACGCCACTTCGCGTTGGACAACATTTTCACAAGCATAATGGGCGGCGACAGTGTGAGCAATCTGAAACCGCATCCGGAAGCGCTGTTGCACACCATGCGGGGCTTGCGATTTACGCCGACGGACACCTGGATGATCGGCGACAGCGCCAACGACTTGGCCTGTGCGCGTCGAGCCGGCGCACACGGTGTTTTCGTCACTTACGGCATTGGCAAAGCCGAGCCGGAAGCGCCAGAGATTGCTTTCAACGATTTTTCATCGCTGACCGAGTATTTCCTGTCGCTGAGCCACAGTGCCTGATCACTGCTTACTGGCGCGCTTCCATAGTCTTCACGCGATAACTGACGGCATCCGAACGTTGCAGTTCCTCAATTTGTTGCGCATTCAGGAAAACCGGGCGACCTACCGCCGCCGCCGCCACCATGGACTTGGCTGCATCTTCAACCACCAGGCACCGGTAATAAGCCTGCTTCATATTGACGCCTAACGCCAGAATGCCGTGATTAACCATGAAGATAGTGTCATGGTCAGCCGCCATCTCGCCCACGGCCTGCGCTAACGCAACGGTGGTGGGAGTGATGTAGGGGATTCGGCCAACGCGCCCAAGATCGCAGACAAATTCGGCAAACATTGGTTTCAACTCGGCGCCGGAGCTGATTACCCCGGATGCCCAAGGGGAATGGGTATGAAACACCGCGTTTACTTCCGGCCGCGCGCGATAAACGGCAAGGTGCATATTGTATTCGGAAGTCGGCTTGTTCGCGCCGTGTGTCTGACGTCCGTCAGCCAACGCCAGCCCACACAAGTCATCGGGCGTCATATCATCCATCGCCACGCCGCTGGGTTTCATCCAGATTGTGTCGCCGGAACGCGCGCTGATATTGCCGCCGGCGCCGGCTACCAGACCGGCACGCGCGATTTTAACGCCATACTCCACCAATTCCGCCCGCACATCATTTGCCATATTTTACCCTTCCTTGCTCTTTGATCAAAAACGCCGTGGCACGTCCTGACGCAGCGTTTACCGGGAAGCATAATATAGTTCACCACAGTATTTGCAATGGAAAAGCGTGTCCCTTAAACTGCGGCAGTTGGCAAGTCTGTCGTAGATGTACGACATTAGCCCCAACGGGGCGTTACATACCCAGCCGAGGGCAACGCCCTAGGTAAACAATACACCATCAATATTAGCCCTTAAAGGGCGTGACATAGTTGTGTTCAATCCCCGATATTCCAAGATGTTGCCCTGAATTTCTATGTCACGCCCTTTCAGGGCTGTTTTCATATTTTTCCGTTAATCCCAGGGCAACGCCCTGGGCTAGGTATATATCGCCCCTTCAGGGCTCGTTTCCTGAATTTCAACTGCCGCAGTTTTAGGATGCCGGATGTTCCGGTGGTGATTGTTCAACAAAATGATCAGCGGCCAGTCGGCATCAGTATCACATAGGTGGGCAATCCCATGACATTAAAGGCCGACAAGACATCCTTCGTTGGCGTCAGATCGGGGTGTTCAGCTTGGTATTTCAAGAACACAAAATGCTGCAACCGCTCCACCACTTCTGAATCTTTCAGGGTGGTGGCTTCCATTGCAATGCAGTTTTTGCACCACGATGCCCAAAAATCCACTAAAAGCGGCCGACCTTCCCGCTCTGCCAAGTCCAATGCAGCCGTTAAATCCTTTAATTGGCTTTCCGCCGGCGCTGCTTCCGGCATGTCGGCAGTGCGCGCCGGTAACAATCCCCACCCCACCCAGGCATAGTATCCGGATAATATCAGGATAATGACGCCAAACAATCGTTTAACATTGTTCATCCAGCGCCCCGGCCGCGGCAAAGCCGCCAAACCGGCGCCGGCTAATGGCCAAGGCAAAGCCATGCCCAATCCCAGCACAAAAGGCAATGCCAGCCCAGCCGCGCGATTCCCGCCGGCATATAACATCAATGACTGGGTCAGCACCGTCAACACCACCGGCGCCACGCAAGCGCCCGCCAGGACAGCGGAAACAGCCCCCATCAACACTACCGCCAAGCTGCCGCCGCCAGCAAAGGTTGTGCGCGATTGCCAACGGCTGAAGTCCACTGTCCAGACGTCAAACATCGCCAGCGCCATTCCTAAAAACAAAACCGCCACAGCAAAGTTAAACCAGGGTGAAGCATTGACAGAACCAAAGACCGAGCCGGTCAGCACCACGGCAGAACCCAATACCCCATATGCCGCCGTAATCCCCAATCCATACAAAGAGCCCAGAATGAACCCGCGCCGACGCCCGCCACCGCTGGGCGCATCCTTCACAGCGCCGGCGCCGATAATGGCCAAGTTGATCGGAATCATCGGCAACACACAGGGCGTTAAATTCAAAGCAAGCCCGCCTAACAGAATTAATACGATAAACCACCAGTAATTTTTCGATGGCGCAGAGCCCTGTTCAGTGTCATTCGAACCGGTGGCGGCAGTATCGAGAAACTTCAGAAATTCTGCCGCCGGCATGTAACCGGCGCGCAATCCCCGCTTCTCAAAACGCTCCAAACGTTTGCCCCAATTATCGGCAACATTTTCGCCCGGATCGCGCTCCGGCGCTTCGGGCATCATGCCTGGCGCGACATCAGTAAAATTACCGGCTTCAGCTAACGTAAGGTTAAACTCGCGGGTCTGCGGAAGAAAACAGATGGCGGCATCGCACCCCATATAATGCACACGAACATGCAACTCTGAGGCATCCGGTAACTCCGTCAGCCCGTAAACAGCGGTAAAATCTGAGGTATAGACCGGCTTCGCGGCGCCGGTCAATGCATCCTGAGCCATGACCGGCACGGGCAGGGAAACGACCGTCAATGCCGCCGGCGCCACAGTCTCGACCGCAAAATCATCGGCGTATAAACGATACCCTGACGGCACATGGGCCGACACTGTCAGCAGAGCGTAATGCACGCCCGATGGACGCAACCGGACGGTGACGGCAAAAGGGTCATCGGCGACGACAACCGACGCCACCATCCAAGCCAATAAGAAAAACAGGCGCAAATACATTATACTCCCCCCACTCTAATCCGGCTTTTAGTCGTTCAATCCATAATCCGATATGGCGCACATGGAACCAACACCGCCATATATGGTTTCCAAGACTACACAAAGACATTCGATATGGCAAATGGAAAGCGTTCGGCTGAACACCGACACAAGAATCTTATCATTTCCTAACTTTATCCTGACGATCGAATAATATTTTACCCCCAAAACAGAGTGATAATTGTTTATCATCCGTCGTCAATTGGCTAATACAATGAAAAAAAGCAGCAGCACAACGGAAGGACAGACATCTGCAACCATGATCGCTGTCATTGATATCGGCGCAACGTTTATTCGGATGTTGATTGCTGAAAAACGCGGCGCCAACGAAACGTATATCCTTGAGAAGGCTGTGCAGTCGGTGCCCATCGGGCGCGACATTGTCACATCGAACATGATATTGAAAACGACTGTGGAGCAATGTGTGCAAATCCTCAAATCCTTCCACAAGCTTCTCGGCGAGTATGGCATCCCGCCAGAGTCAGTAATCGCCGTGGCTACGGCGACGCTACGCTTGGCCGACAACAGCGCGGTTTTTCTCGACAGGCTGGCGAATATCTCGCGCATTGCCTTCCGTCTGCTCGATCAGGGCCAGATTTGCTACTACTACCACCTTGCGTTCCGCTCACTTTACAGTGGCGGAGGCAGCCACGAAAAGGGAGAGGTCGTGGTGCTTGAGGTTGGCGGACTGACATGCAGCATGTTGTGCCGCAAAGACGGCGAAATCCGCTTCGTGCAGACATACAGTGTGGGCTCGCTGCAGATGCGCCAGCAGATGGAAAAGGGCGACTTCCGGCCGCGACAGCTTATCGCGCTCGCAAACGGACGCACGAACAAAATCTCCGAGCAACTGTGCAAGAATGTGGATGACGTAAAAGCCGTCAAACTATTCCTTATGGGCCGTGAAATGCGCTTTGCTGGCGCGCGCCTGCGGCCAGACAGGAACAGATCCACCGAACTCGACCCAGCGACCGGCATGATTACCGTCCCTGTGGACGAGCTTGAAGGGCTGCTCAAGCAAATTGAGACGGCGTCCACAGAAGAAATCGTACGCAACTGGCGCGTGTCATACTCAGACGCTGAGCTGATTGCGCCGGCATTGAGCATCGCTATATCCGTGGCGCGCGCTGTGCCGCTCAAATCGGTGTGTATCAGCAGCCTCTCCTTCTGCCACGGGGTGCTTGAGGAGGCCGTGGACGGCACACTATGGACCGACACGATGCGCAAACACGTGCTGCGTATCGCCAGAGCCACGGGGCGGAAATATCAGCACGACGACGCCCACGCCGAACAGGTGGCGAAACTCTCGCTTCAGCTTTTCGACCTGCTACAGGAGGAACACGGCTGCACACAACGCCATCGCTTGTTCCTTGAGGTAGCCGCGCTCCTGCACGACATAGGGGCATTCGTAAGCGCACATTCCCATAACATCCACTCGATGTATCTTATCCGTAACACCGAGTTCGCCGGCCTCTCCTCAGAGGAAATAGAACTCATCGCAGTGATCGCGCGGTACCATCGCAAAACCATACCGAAGACCCGCCATCCGGAATACACCGCGCTCTCACATGCGGACCGGCTCGTCGTCAGCAAACTCGCCGCCATCCTGCGCGTCGCCGACACCCTCGCCCGGGTGTACGATCGGAGCCTCGGTAAAATCAGGTTAGAACTCAATGAGACGTCGCTCATCTGCATACCGGCACGCCGTGTAGCTATCAGCGCAGAACAGGTGGCCCTGGCAGAGAAAGGGGATCTCTTTGAGTTGATGTACGGACGTCATTGTCAGATCTACGACCCCGAATAGCCACAACAACGCCATTTGATGATGAAACCTTGAAAACGGCATTTGCAATTCAGGAAGGAATTGTAACGGAGAATGAAAAAGAAAAAAAACACATCCACACACGCCGCCAATGAATTTCTGAACAGGGAGCTTAGCTGGCTTGAGTTCAACCAGCGCGTGCTCCTCGAAGCATCCAATCCGGAGGTGCCGCTCCTCGAACGCCTGAAGTTTCTATCCATCACCGCCTCGAATCTGGACGAATTCTGCATGGTACGCGTCGGCGGACTCAAAATGCTGGTCGCGGCCAAAATCCGCCGAACCGACCCCTCCGGCATGACGCCGCGTCAACAGCTCATCGCTGTCACAAGCCGCATGCGCAAGATGGTAACAGACCAGTACGACCTGCTTGCATCCCTCTCGAAGGAGCTCTCCGAGCACGGATTCGTCCTGCTGGAAAGTG
This sequence comes from Kiritimatiellia bacterium, assembly GCA_050944835.1. Lineage (GTDB taxonomy): Bacteria > Verrucomicrobiota > Kiritimatiellia > JAAZAB01 > JAAZAB01 > JAXGPF01. The sequence continues at coordinate 38,369 of JBMNRV010000001.1, read as the reverse complement.
TTGATGCCCTCTCCGACGAACAGCGCAAATGGCTTGAGCGTGAGTTCATTGACAACATTTTTCCGCTCATCTCTCCTGTCGGGGTAGACGATGATCGCCCCTTCCGCCCGGCTGGGCTGCTGCTGCACTGCGCGGCTTTGCTCGACCCCGCTGCGCCAGGCGAAGACCCACGCCTGGTATTTATCCCGCTGGGGCCGAAACTTCCGCGCTTCATCAGAATTCCAGACACTGTGGGCCGGGCCGTCTTTATGCCGATTGAACAAATTGTGGCATGGCAAATCGGCACAATCCTGGAAGGCCAGTCCGTTCGCGAATGTGTGCCGTTCCGGGTCACGCGCAACGCCGATATTGAACTGCGGGAGGATTTGTCTTCCGATTTGCTCGTTGGGATGCAGGCCCTGCTTGACGACCGCCTTGAGACGGAATGCATACGCCTGGAAATACACCGCTGCGCCTCACGCGCGCTGATGAGCGCGATGACACGCCAACTCAATCTCGATCAGGCGGACGTCTATTTTGTGGATGGCCCATTGGAGCTGCGTAGCCTGATGGCAATCGTCCAAACCGACGGTTTTGAATGTCTGCGCCCCGAACAATGGACGCCGCTCCCTTCTCCCGATGTTGATATAAAGGAGTGTATATTCACACAGATAGCGCGAGACGATATATTGCTTGTGCATCCCTACGAATCATTTGACCCCGTTGTGAAGTTCATCAACGACGCCGCCGACGACCCACAAGTGCTGGCCATCAAGCAGGTGCTGTACCGCACGGCCTCACAGAGCGCAATCGTCGAGGCGCTCATACGCGCTGCACAGGTCGGCAAATACGTCACCGTTCTCATTGAACTGAAGGCGCGCTTCGACGAGGCGCGCAATATTTCGCAGGCCCGCAGGCTCGAACTCGCTGGTGTGCACGTCGTTTATGGCGTGCGTTCACTCAAGACGCACGCGAAGATCTGCCTCGTTGTCCGACGCGAGCGGCAGGGCATTGTGCGCTACGTACATTTCGGCACCGGCAATTACAACGAAAAGACAGCCGCGCTATACAGCGACGTCGGCTTCTTTACTTGTCGCAACGACTTTGGAGCCGACGCCTCCGACGTCTTCAACGCCATCACCGGCTATTCTCATCCGCAATCGCTGCGTCGTCTTGAGATGTCGCCCTTCACCATCCGCTCCGCCATACTCAAACTCATAACCAACGAGACCGAGCGCGCGCGCAACAGTGAAAAGGCCGAAATCACAATGAAGATGAACTCCCTCAGTGATGAAGGCATTATCGCCGCCCTTTATGACGCCTCCAGGGCCGGCGTGAAAATCAGGCTAAATGTGCGCGGCATCTGTTGCCTCAAGCCAGGCGTTCCCGGCATGAGCGAAAACATCACCGTCGTGAGCATAGTAGATTATTACCTTGAGCACGCCCGTATCTTCCACTTCCGCAACGGCGGGCTGGACGACCTTTACATCTCAAGCGCCGATATGATGAAGCGGAACCTTGACAGACGCGTCGAACTCATGATCCCCGTGCTAGCGCCCGGACCACGTAAAAAACTTCTCGCCACCCTTGATGTTTACTTTACTGATCGCGTGAAAGCGCGTACACTTGGTCCGAACGGGGAATACCGCCTCGTCGTTGCCCACGGCAAGGAGCAGCCTGTCAGGGCTCAGGAGGAGCTTTACAAGCGGGCTAAAGCCGCCGCGCGCCTTCTGGAACAGACGAAACCAACAATGCTTGAACCATACCAGCGGAAACACAACCAACAAACGGACACAAAACCTTGAGCAACATTAATAACAAAAGAAAAAACGGGAAAACGGCGCCGCGCAGCATCGGCATATTGACCGCCGGCGGCGACTGCCCAGGCCTTAACGCCGCCATACGCGCAGTGGCCAAATCGGCCATGCACTACGGTATCCAAGTTATCGGCTTCCTCGACGGCTTCCGCGGCCTCGTGGAAAACCGCTATATCCACCTCGATGACCGCACCGTGAGCGGCATCATCACATTAGGCGGCACAATTCTCGGATCGAACCGCGATAAGCCGCATAAGATGAACATGGGCGGCGCCACCATGGATATGACTGACGTCGCCGTCGCCAACGCTCAAAGGCTTAACCTCGACTGCGTCGTATGCCTCGGAGGCAACGGCACGCAGAAAAATGCCTACCGCCTCTCGCAAAAGGGCCTCAACGTCATTACACTGCCAAAGACGATTGATAACGACGTTGTTCTGACCGACACCTGTTTCGGCTACGACACCGCAAAATGCATTGCAACCGAGGCGATTGACCGTCTCCACACGACAGCCAGCAGCCATCATCGCCTCATCGCCGTCGAAATCATGGGGCACTCCACCGGATGGCTAGCGCTTGGCGCCGGCATCGCGGGCGGCGCTGACGTAATACTGATCCCGGAAATCAAGTATGATGTTCACGATATAGCCGATTACCTTAACGCCCGCCGCCATCGCGGCAAGCGTTTTTCCATTATCGCCATAGCCGAAGGCGCCCTTGCCGTCGGTGAGAAGCCAGAGGATGATGATGACGATGCTAAACCGCAGAAGAAAAACGGCAAGCAGAACGGCAACAATAAGTCCGGCAACGAAGCTTCCGACGATCCCACGAAGTTTCCACAGAAGACCCTGATGATACGCGAACCCAAGGTCAGCCGCATCGTCCGCGAGCTCCAGCAGCTTACCGGTATAGAAGCGCGCATGACCCAGCTCGGCCACGTCCAGCGTGGCGGAACCCCTACCCCAGCCGACCGGCTGCTTTGCTCTCGACTAGGTGCGAAGGCCGGCGAATTAATAGCCGCCCGCCAGTACGATGTCATGGTCGCAGTGCGTGGTGAAGATTGCATCGCTGTGCCACTCAAGGATGTAGCCGGGCACGTCCGTACCGTGCCGGAAGACCATCCCTGGATCACAACTGCGCGCCTCCTCGGTGTTTTTTGTGGCGATACCGTATGATCAATAGACTAGCGCACATAAAAACCGTGCCGCCCGGACACAGGTATGTCATGCATGTGCTTGGTCAGGAAACGCAGACTGGTTGCAATGTTGACTCCCATCCATAGTAAAAACAGCATTTTGCAACTTATCAACAATCCAGGCGTCCTATGACACATCAACAAAAACCGGCATAAACCGCCTCCGCCAGCGCCAGGTGCCCGGTGGGGTTGGGGTGGACCGGTTCCGGGCAGAACATGTCTGCCGGTTGTGTCCGAATAATTTTCTGAAACATCTGGTGCACCCGCACCAGGCGGGTCTTGTACTGCCGACTTAGTTTATGCACCACCGCCAGATATGCCGGCAGTAATTGCAGCGCGTCGTGCCGGAGGCTATTGGGCAAAGTCTCCAAGCTGATGTAAAAAGGCTCAATCAGTATAATTTGACATTTCGGCAGGGTTTTACGGGTGCGATCCAGTATCTCGCGGTACTTCTGCTCGTAGATTTCAGGAGTAACGGCCGTTTCGTGTTTAAGCATGTAGCTGTACAAATCGTTAATGCCGATCATAATGGATAACCAGTCGGGGCGCATGCGCAAGACATCGTCTGTCCAGCGCTCGGACAAACTCACTACAGTATTGCCGCCGATGCCTTTGTTTAGGATTGTCACCTGTTTTTCCGGTTCACGGATTGCCATTAAATCGCGGAAAATCCGGACATAGCCATTGCCTAACGGGAAGTTATTACTATTACGTCGCCCGCTATCGGTAATACTATCGCCTGCGAACAGAACAGTTTGTTTCGATTTGATTTTCGTCGGCATATTGAGCTCCCTTATTATATGTGAACGCATGTGATCGGGATGTAAGGCATTAACCCCAAAAACGACATTGAGTACTAGCGCAAAAAGTCGTTTAAGTCAATACAGCAAAGTCCTCCAAGTGAGCATTATTAAAGAGTCACGACAAAAACAACTTGTTCTATTGCCCGCAGCTTGTATTTTTGATATACATATCGGTATGAATCAAACTTCGCATAACGCTGTGGTATTGGCTGACGCCGGCGGAATGCTGCGCGCCGAAGCGCTGCCCGAGGCCGGCATGACTTTGCGCAGCCTGCGCATGAGAAATGTTGAAAGTATCTGTCAAAGCCGTGCGGCACAGTTTGCCGCCTGCCGCAAAGGATATGGGCCGCTGATCGGCCCACATTTCAACCAACGCAAGCAATTGTCGGAAGCAATATTAGCCAATATGTCACGCTGGCCCCAAACGGATGTGTTGGCTAAAATGGGCGTACGTGATCCCTTGCAACATGGCATAGCCCGCTACGCGCCATGGAAATATACAGCTTCTTCCAACAACATCCGCGCCAAACTTAGCAGTGACACTGAAATGTTCGGTATGCCGTTAAGCGCAGCCCAGGGCTGCAATTTCGAGTTAAACCTGGAAATGCGGCTTGCCGGTAATGCCTTCCATCTGCATTACACCGCCGAAGCTGATTTTCCGCCGGTGATTGGATTGCATTATTACTACGCCCTGCCGAACGATCAAGGCCGCGTGCGGGCGCCGGTAACCGGTGTCATGCAGGCCGCCGGACAAACCTCACCGATTCCGCCGGAATGGATGGACAATGCCGGTCAACATCTGAATCTATCGCTGGATCGCAATCTGGATCATATCTTCCCATTGCAGCCCGGACCGATCGAGTTGGAGACGCTCACTCACACGCTCAAGATTACACCTGAATCAGGCGTAAAATCCTGCATAGTGTTTCATCCAGGCCCGGATGGGTGGGTCTGTATCGAACCGCTCTCCTCCACTGATCCGTGGAAACCAGTCGGCAATCGTGCAGAAATGTCATTGACCATTATGATTGATGCTTCGCGATCACACCATGCATGATAGAGCTCACTGTTTATTAACAATTGCGGCGGCCATAATAATGGCGCTCGGCGCCTGCCCGCCGACTAAGGGAGCAGCCGCCATGACAAACAAGGTATTTAAGAATGTCAACCAGGCCTATGGCGCCGGCCGATGGTTTCCTGCCGACCCACGCGCTCTGCGGACTATGCTGGAAAAAGACATCGAAAGCGCATCGCCACCGGCAGTCACAGGACGTATCATCGCCGCTATAGCCCCACATGCGGGTTACATATATTCCGGTCCGGTCGCCGCTCACGTTTTCCGCGCACTGCGCGATCAGGCACGCGCCGGCTCGGCCCCTGAAACGGTCGTCATCCTTGGATTCAGCCACAGGCAGGCATTCCGGGGCGCGGCCATAATGGATGGCGACGCCATTACCACACCGCTGGGCGTCACCGCACTGGATCGTGCAGCCGCACAAACTCTAGCCGAGTCCAGAGATAAACAACGGATTTTCTTCGATAGCCGCCCACACCAAGGCGAGCACTCGGCGGAAAACCTGATCCCATTCGTCCAAGCCACACTGCCCGACGCCAAACTGCTGCCGATCATCATAGGCGACCACGATCCTGAAACGCGTAACGCGTTGATCAGCGCCTTGACGCGTCTGGCCAAAGACAAAACTATCACCGTCTTGGCAAGCTCCGACATGTTGCATGACGCGGATTACGACAAAGTGACCCGCACTGACCGCAGCACGTTGGAAAAGGTGGCAGCCATGCAAACCTCAACAGTACTAAAGACCTGGCAACCGTCGCACCAAGTCTTCTGCGGTATTGCCGCTGTGGCTGTAGCAATGGAATTTGCCGCGCAACAGGGATGCAAGCGTGGGATGATACTGCATTACCGTAACAGCGGCGACGATCATCCTGAAAGCCGTGGACAATGGGTGGTGGGATACGGAGCAGTAGCGTTCCCGATAGACGCCACCCAATCACCTTGAATCCTGCATCCAGACTCTGCTAATCATCAAGGCGGCAATGCGGAGCGTTTCCGGCGTCCTTGCCCTTGCGTAAACCGTCCCAACAGCAATGCGCGCTGTTGCGCCTTTTCACGGTCGGAACGTGGTATGTGTATAGGCTGCATCGTTGCCGGGTCCAAGCCGGTATAAAACATGGCGGCGCTCATAGTCATCGGCGCGGGATAATAATCCTGCACTTGCTCAGGCCGCAGCCCGGCTGCCTTAAGATATGCGACCAACTTCCGCATGTCATCAACTGTACAACCGGGGTGGCCACTGATGAAATACTCGGTCAGACCGACGCGTGCACCAACTGCACGCGCTTGTTCCTTGAATAAAGCGACAAAACGCTGGTAAACCTCCAGCGGCGGTTTACCCATACAATCCAAAACGCTATCCACTATATGTTCCGGCGCAATTTTCAGACGCCCTCCCACATGCCCGTGCTCCACCAACTCGCGCAACCATTCCTTTCCGCCCGGCAACAACGCCAAATCACACCGGACACCACCGGCAATAAATACGTGCCTGACTCCGGGAACAGCCCGTGCGATGCGCAATAACTTTATCAACGCCGGATGATTGACCCGTAGGTTGCGGCATATAGTTGGATACACACAGGAACCAGCCGGCTTTCGGCAAGGGGCGCCTAAGGCACAGGTGGAACCGAACATGTTTACAGACGGCCCGCCCATATCTGTAATAACGCCATCAAATCCCGGACTGGCGGCCATCCGTTGTATTTCCGATGAAATGCTGGAAATCGAACGCGAGCTGATATTCGCGCCCTGATGCACGCGCAATGCGCAAAAACGGCAGGCGCCATAGCATCCGCGATGGATCGTCACGGAGTTTTTGATCATGTCAAACGCCGGGATACGCTGCCCGTGATAATGTGGATGTGGCCGGCGGGTGAACGGCAGGGAATAGAGTTGATCCATTTCCGCCGTTGTCAACGGCGCCGCCGGTGGGTACACCGCCAGCCAACGCGTACCGCAGGCTTGCAAGAGTACAGGCGCATGCGAATGCGGGCAGCCCGGACTCTCCGCTTGGACATCGGCCGCACCGATACAGGCTGCGCCGGCGACGGCAGGCGGCAAATGCCGGGCTTCTATCAAACGCGCCATTTCCATAAACCGGCGGCGCCCGGCATCATCCGCGCAGCTGATTTCCTCAAATGACGGCAACTCAATAGCAGCGTCCGGCGGCAGAGTCGGCTTTTGATTAAAAATCGCAGCTGTACCAGCCACCCCGCGGTAGTCTTGCCCGGCCGCCAGACGTTGCATCACCGCAGCCAGCGCGCGTTCCCCCATGCCATAGACGAGAACATCCGCCTTGGCATCGAACAAAATTGACCGGCGCACGCGGTCGGTCCAGAAGTCATAATACGGGAATCGGCGCAAAGATGACTCCACGCCACCCAAGATGACCGGCACACCCTTGTAGGCCTGCCGTGCGCAGGCGGTATAAACTATCGAAGCATTGCGCGGCCGTGCGCCGGCCAGCCCACCGGGAGCATACGGGTCGTCGCGACGGCGTTTACGCATCACGGTCAACAAGGCCAACTCGCTGTCAACATTGCCTGCGGTTATACCCCAGCAAAGCCGGGGACGGCCCAGAACACGGAAATCCTCCACCCGTTGCGGATTGGGCCGGGCAATCACCCCTACTCGATACCCCAGAAATTCCAACCATCGGCCAATCAGCGCGCAGCCGAATGAGGGATGGTCAACGTAAGCATCCCCAGTAATAAGTATGATATCACATTCCGCCCATCCGCGTTCTCGCATTTCAGCCGCCGTCATCGGCAAAGGCGGCTGGGTCGCTGGCAGTGCGGCGGATGAACGTGACTGGCGCAGATGATGTTTTGGTTTTGTTGTTTTATCCATGAAATCCGGCATACGGAGATTTGGAGCGCTGAAACGACACGGCGCCGCGCATCTGTAACAAACTTACCAACTGCCGCAGTTTTAGGTGTACACATTAAACTTGATTAAGTTAACGATCAGTTGGTAGTCTGTCAAATTAAACCTTATATTCGGCATTTGGAATTCAGGAAACGATATAAATGTTGAGAACAAACATCAAACATCCTATCGTCTGGCTGAGCCTGATCACCCTGCTGGGGTTGATCCTGCGCCTGACGGCTTACTGGCAGGGCGGCGCGTTTGCATACTTTACCTTCGGCGATGAAATCCTGGCTTATGACCGCGCACTGGATTACGCCATGGGCGTGGATGAAGCCCGTTATCTCAGTCAAGCAAAGTTCAGCCCCAACTCCTACACACCCGGCGCATTATGGACTGTGTTCTGGCTGAATGCGATGCGTCTGGGAGGCGGACCGCACGCCGTGGCGATGGTGATGTTGCTGCTTAATACGGCAGTGATTATTTTTGTATATATGCTGGCATCCCGCCTCTTGGGCCAACGGGGCGGCTTATGGGCGGCTTTGTTCATGGCCACGCAACCGTGGGCAGTATATTACTCCGTTGGCGCTTATAACCCGGAAATTCTGGCATTCTTCAGCAGTCTGACATTTCTAGCGCTCTGGGAGACAGTTAATAATGATCGCTCACCGCATATTTTCTGGGTCGGACTGCTGCCGATTATGGCGATGCAATTTCACGCTTCCGCCGGTGTCATGTTGGTCGGCACACTGGCCGTACTGGGACTAACGCGCCGCAAGTTGCACTGGCCAGCCTGGTTGATGGGGTTGCTGACCGGCATGTTGTTTTATCTGCCATATATTCAGGGTGACGCCGCCAACGGATGGGCCAACACTCGCATGATGTTTGGCGATGGCGATGAGACATTCAGCTTTGGCTGCCTCAAAGCCATCACGACACCGTTCAGCCTCCTGACAAGCTGGTGTGCGCGCTGGACATTGCCAGACTTCCGCGATTATCTAGTCATGGGCAATGCCGTCTGCGGCTCTTATGTGATAATGTTCGCGTTCAAGGCGTTAGGCACCGCTGTAATGCTGATCTGTCTCTGGCAATTCATCCGCGCCGCCGTTGAACCTTGGCGTGGCATGCGCGTCAATCCACGCGCAGCGTTTGCGCATAATCCCAGCATGGTGTTCCTGACAGCGCTGTTACTAATCCCCCTGCTGGTGTTCCTGCTATCCGGACGCAATTATTCCAGCCGCTACGGAATTTTCCTGTTGCCGATCCTGATGATGATTCCCGCCCAATGCCTGACACATTGCACTGAAAAGCTCCGCCACAAAAAAGTTTTCTACGGGGCAGTGATCATTACAGTGGTATTCAATGTTTATTTCACGTCGGCGTTTTTCCACTACCAAGGCCGTTTAATCGCCGGCGCCGACAAATTCCTGCCCAGTTTCCGAAACCTGGCGCAGGTCTATGAAATCCTGGAAGCCGACGCCGGCGCCGGACGGCCGATTATAGTGCACGACCAAGAGTTTTTAAAAACCCACCACAAACACGATGCCAGCGCAATTTCCATGTATGTCAGCGCCCGCGAAAAGGAAGCGCGGATGCGAAGCGAGCGTGAACCGATCAGTCCAGTACTTTACGATTTGCGAGAGGTGGAAGTGGACCATATTGCGGCAGTGGCATGGCAACATGCAGATGTTATGCTTGTGCGGCGTGGCGAAAGCGATTAGGCCGTAATTCCGAAGCGCTGTTAAGCGTGTCATACTCCAAGCGGCGCCACGGCTCAACGAATCCCGGATGGACCATGATGATATCGTTTACCCGGCGCGCTGCGACCCTGAAACCTTCGAACCAGACAGGAAAGTTTTGCCAACGCCGATAATCATAAACACCATAAAAACCGGAATTGGTCGGAACGGCAGCGTGCAACAACGAGCGGCGGAGACGACCGGCCGGAATGGCAATCGCCGCCCGCTTAAATCCGCCTTCCCGCAGAAGTTTCGTCAACGGCAGCCAAGTATGACGCACGTAGCATGGCGCAGTGCGGCAAAGTCCGGCAGCCGCGACGGCTACTTCCTCGCAAATGACCGGCAATTGCTGCACATGCAAATGACCATCCAAATGATCCGGCGGACGGCCAAAACAAGCGTGAAAAGCGGCAATTTGCGCTTGTATTTCCATCCGGACATCTGCGGCACGGATCCGCCCGGTATATGCCCTGCGTACTAACTCCCTAAAAGCATAAAATTCGCCGTCTCGCGCCGTCAGCGAGCCTGCTATGCCGGCCAGCGGTTTGCCCTCATCCGTAAATACCAGATGCAGACCGATATCAACATCATGGTGCAATTCCGCTAAGTCCGCCGCCATCTGAACATGTCGTCCAACCGCCGTCATGACACTGACGGCGGAAACGCGACCTGCCCGTGCCAACGCTATAATGGCAGCATCGTTCGCTTGGGCCAAACCGAAATCATCGGCACAAATAATCATAGAAATTCCAGAATAACCTCTGCGGCTTCCTTCGCGCCGTCCAGACATAGTTCCGACTCATACGGAGCAAATCCGCTCCACGCATCGGTTTCATATATTTCCTTGATACGTTCAATCACAGTATCTTCTGTAGTTAAATCGCCACGCCCCAAGTCCCGCACCAACATTGCATTAACATATTGCTCAGCATGACGCGGCACGGGAATTACCAGCGTCGGCTTGTTCAGCGCCAAAGCTTCACTAACGGCGCTGAATCCACCGTTGACAACTAACAACTCGGCTCTCGCCAGATATGGTGTGTTGTGCATCAGGCGGCCGTAATAATGAACTTTTTCATCGCTGGGGCCAGTGCGCCCAATTACGGCAACGCGATACGGCAAATCGTGAAACAGCAAGTTTTTCCTGGTGCCCAAAGTTGACCCACTGAGCATACACAGTATTTCGCGAAGCGCACGGGGATTACGAAACGGCTCAGGCTCAGGCGCCATGCGGTGCACCTCATCGCGCAGTATCAGACCGACACGTCGGATACGCTTATGGCGAGTCGGCAGACGCGTCGGCGCAGGACTGACAACCGCATCTACAAAAAAGCGATGAAACAAATAATCCATAAACTCTACCAACCAAAACTGTCCCGCGATGGACCAAGGGGTATCAGAACGCCTAAAATACTCTGAGACAACCACATCAGAGTTATTTACAGCCACTACAGGAATCCCCATCCGGCGCGCCGGCCCGACAGTGTATTCCGAATCGGTGACCACCACCTGCGGCTGAATTCGGTGCAAGGTTTCCAGTACCTGCCGTTTTTTGATCGCCGCCAAACGGGCCAAGCGCCCGACAGAAAGCAATGTCCGCCAAGCGCTGATTTGATTATTTTTCACCGAATAGAAAAAATTTTCCATCGGTGAAAGCGAGGCAATTTCCGCCTTATCTCTAAAAAACTCAAGTCCATTACCGGAAGTGAGCACATGCGCTTCCATTTCCGGACAGAGCAGGCGCAATTGCTCAATAATCGCATAACACCGAGTGGAATTACCTAAGCCAAGCCCATTAATAATGAATAGACATTTCTTCGGCATGACAACTGCATCGTCCCAAACTTGGATATTACCTCTAACCAAGCATTAAATCCGGTTTATACACATCTTTCAACAAAAAATTAAAAGACCCAGCTCACACTACGGTTTTTAGGTTAAGCTTGACTTGGCAAGAATGCACGGTATGCTGTAAAACATTTCAAAGATACCGGCTTGTTCAAAAACCGCCGGTTTACACAGGCTTTACAAGGAAGGATATAAAAAAGATATGATGGCATACGCATTGCAGGAAAAACAAAAGCAAAAAACAATTGACAATCTGCTGGGCGCCTTAACACCTGCGGAAAAAGCCGGACAATTAATGGTGCTGGGGTTCAACGGCACAATTGTGGATCCAGAAACTGAACAATTCGTCGCCAAGTATAACATCGGCGGGCTGCGTATTTCACCCTATATCCGCAAATTCATCCGTTATCTGCCGGACGGTTCTCCAGGCGTTGAAAACGTGATGCGGCCGCCACAGCCGGGCGAAAAGCTTTGGAACGATAAAATGAAGCCGCCCAGTTTGCGTGCATCCGAATACGCCGAGGTGCTTAACCGTCTGCGTCGGATGGCTATGAAACGCCCGCACGCCATCCCCTTGCACATGGTTATTGATTGCGAGGGCGGTGGCGGTTCAAATTACCTGCCCCCGGGTCTGCTGACCTTGCCGGCGGCGATGGGGTTCGGACGTTTGAACGATCCGGATTTAATCCGTCGCACATCGTGCGCCGTAGGCCGGCAGTTGAAGGCCATGGGGGTGGACCAGGTGCATTCCCCAGTAGTAGATGTCAATACCAACCCTAACAACCCGGAAATAAGTACCCGATCTTACTCCGCCGATACGGAAGTCGTAATCGAGTCCGCCCGTGCCGCCCTTCAGGGCTTTGCAGAAGCCGGAATCATAGCCACGTTGAAACATTATCCCGGCCGCGGCGAATCCTCCAATGACAGCCACCATGGTTTGTCCATTATCAAAATGGAGCGCGCTGAGTTTTACCGCCGCCATTTGGCGCCATACGCCAAATTATGCGCGGAAGGTGTTGTCCCCGCCGTTATGCCCGGACACTCCATTTATCCGATGCTTGATCCGTCAGGCGAGATTTCAACCGTCTCCCACCCGATTATCACTGGTATCCTGCGCGAAGAATTCGGTTTTGACGGCGTTATCACCACCGACTCCATAACTATGGGCGGATTGATGGCACGCTATACCGTCGGCGAAGCAATGATCAAAGCCATCGAAGCCGGCGTGGATATCATTCTGCTGAAAGATGACAACTCGCTACGCTACGAAGCGCATGCCGCGCTGACCGAAGCCATACAGAGCGGACACCTCTCTGAGGAGCGCGTCAATCAATCTCTGCGCCGCATCTGGTCGCTAAAGTGGGATTACGGTCTTTTCAACAACGGCGGCCTGGTACGGGTGGAAGGGCTTAACGAGCATCTCTTCCATGAAGATTACCATAGCGTCGGACGGGAAGCATCCCGTCGCGCCATCCACCTGTTGCGCGACCGCGCCAATATTCTGCCTTTGCGACCGGAACAAAAGATACTGCTGATTGACCGGCCTACCAACAATACCGCCAACGCCAACGATTATTGGAATTATCCGGGTATGTTCTGGGAGTTTATGCAACGATATACGAAAAATCTAACCTACTTGGATTACCTGCCTAATACACTCCAAGCATCTGATGCCTTGATTGAAAAACTTGCGCCCAGCATGGATGTGTTGGTGGTGACAGCATGGTATGATCGCAACAGCCATGATGATACCCGTCACTTCCTGACCGGGTTGCTGCGGCACGGCAAGCCGATAGTGTTAATCAGCAACAACCCCTATGAAGAACTGATAGTGCCCAAGGAAATGGACACTGTGGTGGTCGCTTATGGACTCCTGCGCGATGGTCTGGAGGCCGTCAGTCACTATCTGTTCCACCAAGACAAAGCTCCATCGGAGAAAAAATAAATGAACGAAACATCAAAAACACTCAGCAAGGAATTGGCGGCCAAAAAGCAACATCCGCTGGCAATTGCATTGGACTTTGATGGTGTCTGCAAGTTGTTCACTGAACACAAACACCAGATTATGTCAACGGCGCTGTTTCTGCATCTGCGGGAATTCCAGCGCGTGCCTTTTGAGGTGTTCCGTAACGCATACGTATATATTAACTTCCGGTCGGCAGATTATGCCGGCAAGGAGCGATTCCTCTGCGCCAACGCGCTGGCGGAATATTTAACCCAAAAGGGGTATCCCTGCGCGTTGCCGGGATTACATAAAGCAGTCAGCGCCTTGCGAAAAAGCGGACGCAAAATCAGCGCCGCCAATCTCAAGGAATTTGCCGCCGATAAAGACGTGACACGCGCTTTGGCCTGGAGCGAGGAAATCAATGAACGTGTCGCTATGCTGACGGAAATCGGGCTTACCCCTGGTGTGCTTCCGGACATTCTAGAGCCATTCCATGGGAAAGCTGACTTTTATGTCGTCTCAACGGCTACGGAAGAACCGTTGCGTGCTTCGCTGGAAAAGGAGAACATTAACTTCATCAAACGTTATATCGGACAAGAAACGGCCACTAAGGCGGAGGCGCTGATAGCGTTGGGTTTGTGCGGTTACCGTGACGCCGCAATGTTCGGTGACAGCGTTGAAGATGAAAGAGCATCCATTGCCGCCCGCCAGGTTGCACCAGCCGGGCATTCTCTGGTTTTTATTCCCGTTATCCCCGGTGATGAAGCGCGCTGCTTTGCGGAAGGACGTAAAGCGCTGACCGCCATGCTGGAAGGCCGAAACCCGGATGCCGAAAAAATCTCCGCCGCCTTGTCCGAAGATTTCAAGGGACGCGAAGTTGGCAGCCAAATAAGTTCTCCGCTTTCCATCCGAGCCTGAGTTGCGTTAAGGAAGCATAACGGATACACAGTCCATGGGATTGCTGGATTTGCCGGTATGAACGGCCGCGCGGTGTATAGATCGGCGGTGAGATTGACGCATACTTACCGTATATCACGTCATCCTTGCCGACAAAACCTGCAATAGGACTTTGTCGGTGGCAATGAATGGCCCTGAATTTTGATTTGCGCTTATGTCCGATAACCGTCAACAAACCGGGCGCCTGTTGCAACACAGCATCTTGATGCTGGCAGCAACGCAAGCTGGAAATTTAGCGAACATGCTATTCCAGATTCTGATGAACCACCGGTTATCGGACACGGAATACGGCGCCTTGGCCGCCATGCTGGGGCTGATCACCATCACCGCCACACCCTTGGATGCCTTGCGCACCGCAGCCGCGCATTTTACAGCGCGCCTGCGGCTGGAAGGGCAGACTAATGCCGTAGCCTCAATGTTATTCGTCTGGCTGCGTAAATTGAGTTGGCTGGCAGTGATTGTCTTGGCGCTGGGCTGCGCCGCCGCGCCATGGACTGCGGATTACTTAAAGCTACCGACAGGCGGTGTGGCGGCGGTTGGCGCCGTAGTGATAGCATTAGCGATCTTTGTCCCGGTCTTATCAGGCGGGCTACAGGGTTTGGAAACATTTGGATGGTATGCGGCTGTCGCGCCGACCTGGGGCATATCCCGACTGCTCGTCGGCGCCATATTGACCACTTGGATAGCCGCCACAGCATTAATGGGGCTGCTGGCTCAAGCAGCTGCCACACTCCTATCCGCCGGCATCGCTGCAATTGGGTTATGGCGCGTTCTGCCGCGGTCGGCGGCACCCGCTGAACCAAGCGTCGCCACAGACGCGTACGCTTATTTTGGTGGCGCGTTTTGCGTATTACTCGGATTCGCGGTTTTAATGAATGGTGATGTAGTCCTGGCTAAAATATTTTTCCCGCCGGAAACGGCGGGACTGTTCGCACGGGCGGCCAATATCGCTCGTGCCGTAGTGTTTTTACCTATGCCTATCGCATTGGCAATGTTTCCCAAAGTCGTGGAGGCAGGCCCTGAAACAGCATCGGGCAACCGCCAAACCATGAAAACGGCGTTTCTCTACACACTCATCCTGGTGATTATATCAGTAATAATCTGCAGCGCCGCCGCCGATCTGCTTTGGCGCCTGTTTACTGGCAGTGTCGGGTCTCCGTCAGAATTGCAAATGTTGCGCGCTCTGGCATTGGCGCTTACGCCATTGGGCCCGGCTTATTTACTGCTGAATTTCGAATTGGCGCGCAAACGCTTCCAAACAGCGATCTGGCTGGCGCTGATCGCTGCCGCCTACATTACATCAGTGGCCATCTTTCATCGCACATTGACACATATCGTAATAGCTCTGGCCGCCGCCAATTGCGCTGCCGTGGTGGCTATGGCCGCACTGGCAAGTCAAAAAAGCAATTTCAGTCCAAAGCAGCATCTCCATTTTAAGTCATGGCAATAACTCCTCTATTTGCTGTGTCGCCAAGCAAGATAAGGAATTCCGCCTACCCGTTGGCCAAGATTTGCCTTGGTTGTATAGCGCCACAACTGCATTACGTTGCAGTCGCTCCAGTCCCAGACGCATGACCGGCGTATTTCGGAAAATTTTCACAAAATCCGATTCCGTCAGTGCCAGACAATCCACTGGCTCCGGCAGCATTTGACGAATATTCATAAAATCCGGAAACAAGCCGGCGTGGTCGGTCACGGCCGGGTTCCGCGGGCAAACGGCAGTACAAGAATCGCACCCGAAGAGGCGCCGGCCAACAAATGCCGCCGCGGCGGCGGGAATAACGCCTTGATGCTCGACCGTCCAATATGCCGCACATCGGCGCGCATCCAGCAGACCGTCCAGGCCGATAGCAGCGTTAGGACAGGCTTTTAGACACAGGCGGCAATTCCCGCAAATATCAGCGGGTGGGGAATTCGTTGACCGCAGCATGATATCGGTCAACACCGCGCCCAGAAACAGGCAACACCCCCAGCGCGGATGCACAATAGCCCCCTGCCGTCCACGCCAACCCAATCCGGCACGCACTGCCCATTCCCGTTCCGGTAGCGGCGCCGAATCCACACAGACGCGGAACCGCGCCCGTCCGCCGGTCAGATCACGGATAAATTCCCCCAACTGCCGCAATCGCGCACGGATAACCATATGGTAATCCGGCAGGCGGGCATAGCCGGCATAATACTCATCGTGACTGCCCGGCAGATAGCGTGCTGCAACCATGACCACCCCTCCAGCCTCCGTCAACAACCGATCCGGATGTTGCCGCAAAGGGAGATGACGAAACAGGTACTGCATCGTGGCGCCGCGCCCGGAATCCAACCATTGCGAAAAAATTTCCTGGGAATGGCTGAAGTCGGCCGGCGCACAGCCTGCCGCTATAAAGCCCAACTCCAACGCCTTGCTGATTACAGTAGATTCCATTTAGGCTCACACAGCATCTTATATCGTTCCGCCAACCGGCGAATCCATAGATTGCATCACTATCGGCGGCGCCAAAGGCAGCGCAAACTGCTCGGCCAACCACTGGTAAGCCTTCTGCATGGCATCCGGCGGCGGTTGGTGCCCGGCGCCATGATATAGAAAACCTAATGACTCGGACTCTCCGTAAAGGGTAAAAACTGGCCGGGCAGCGGCCAGATACTGGCGGCTCTCCGGCCTGTCAGCTTCACCACCCAGCAATAGGAACGGCCGCGGCGCCATGGCGGCCAATAGGTGGTGATTGCCCCAACGAAACCATGTATTCCGCACCTGAGGCCCGTAATACCATGGCGCATCCCAGTTGCTGAAATCCCATCCCAATCCGAAATCCGAACCAATGACCGCCTTGATACGTTCATCCAAAGCGCCGGCGGTAAAGGCCATTTTCCCGCCCAGCGAATGTCCCACTGCAGCGATGCGCCCCAAGTCCATGCATGGCTGCGACAGTAAAAGGTCCACGGCTCGCATGACATCGGCTGCCAGTTTGCCGATACCAGTCCAATGCGGATGATCTTGCAATAGTTTTGCCGACGCCGCCTTCCACAACGCAGAGCCCCGATTAACGTGTGGTCCCGGCAAAATATTAAAAGGGAACGCCTCACAACACACCACCACGTACCCCTGCTCCACCAGACAGCGACCGAATTGCATATGCGGGGTATCAACAATTACCGTCTTATTCTGCAAGTTATACCCCATCATCTCGTCGGAATGATAAAACGGCACCACAGCGCCGGGGCGATAAGCATAACGCGCCTCACGCGGCTCCAACACCACGGACAACTGCGAAGCATCGGGCCCAGTCTGCTGGCGGTAAACTTTTCCCGTGTAAGTCGGCGCCTCAAAACTTTCCAGCAACACATCTTGGCGATCATACCATGTGTATTCCGGCTGCCCCATGATGGCGCCCCAAGCTTCACGAATAGATGTGCGGGCGCAGCCCCATTCGTAGGCGCTATTCGGCAATCCACCAGGACAAACCGGCGCCAGATTTAGCGGCGCGCCCATATCATCTTCCATCCACCGCGCCAATTCACCTGTTACATGAGTGTTCATTTTACTTTCCTCCCTCGCTACCACAAGGTTAAGCGCATGGCCCGGTTGAACCGTGTTAACTTCAAGTTGCATCATACTTCTTCCGCTAGCAAAGTCAAGATGCCGCAGATGCGCGGTAACGGGGAAGAACCACGGATGAACACTGATGGACACTGATAACGGAGAGAGGAACCGCCAAGACGCCAAGAAAATGAGAAAATGAAACCGCAGATTACGCAGATAACCGCAGATTTTACCAGAGATACCGGCTGCCCCAACTGGTATGTCGCGCTGTCCGCTATGCGGACATGGATTGGCGGACACCCGGATAGGCGAATTAATTCGCACATCTGGGTGTCAACCGATCCGCCAGATCGCAGATTTCCATCCGTGTTCATCCGTGTGCATCCGTGGTTCTCTTCTCCGAGTATCCCTCTCCCAATCTGCGCCAATCTGCGTAAATCTGCGGTTCCAACGTTTTATCTCGTTTCCTGAATTTCAAATACCGTTTTAGGGTCTTCATATTGCCTTGCCATTAACGCCAGGTTATGTAGTATAGGTCGCAGACCGTATTAATTACGGCACAACCAACAAAGAAGGGAAACAATATGTTTATTGATGCACATTTGCACACCGCCAGGCGTAAAGGGTTGCCGCGTAACGCAAAAGGATCGAATTATGCAACTCCAACCGAACTGATTGCCATGATGGACCGCACCGGCGTGGACAAGGGCATACTCCTCCCAGGGGAAAATCCTGAATGCACTTACCAAACCACCACCAACGATGACATTCTGGAAGTCTGTGAGCAATATCCAGACCGGTTTTACCCATTCTGTAATATAGATCCCAGAGCAGGCAATAATTCGCCCGATACCGACTTTTCATTCCATCTGAATTACTATAAAAAGCGCGGCTGTCGTGGCGTAGGCGAAATCTGCGCCAACATGGAATTCGATGATCCTCTGATGCGTAATCTTTTCAAGCATTGCGAACGCTGCGAAATGCCAGCGCTGTTCCATATTGCGCCTAAACGCTACGGTTGTTACGGCATTATTGATGCGCTCGGCCTCCCCGGACTTAAGGCCGCATTGCAAGACTTCCCCAACTTGGTATTTATCGGACATTCCCAGCCGTTCTGGGCGGAAATCAGCGGCGATGTGACCAATGAAACCCGCAACACTTACCCCAAAGGCCCAGTGACACCCGGTGGCGTGTTGCCGAAGCTGATGGAGCAACACTCTAACCTCTACTGCGGGTGGGATGCCGGCAGCGGTTACAACGCCTTTACCCGCGACCCGGAGTTTGGTTGGTCATTCATGGAGCAATTCAAAGACCGCATTCTGTTCGGCACGGACATCTGCGATCCTACCAACGACCATCGGCACGCGGAATATCTGCGCCAATCGCACGCCGACGGCCGGATTTCGGATGAGGCTTTTGAAAACATCAGTTGGCGTAATGCCAACCGCCTGTTAAAACTCGGACTGTAACTCTTATAGACGCTATGGATCAGATTGATCTCGCATGCCATCCTGAATTAATCCGGGGGGCCGTCCGCGTTGTCCCCCGCGGTCAGGCATGGTATCTTGCACGTATGACGGCGGCGCTGGAAAAACATTACAGCGATCCCCCCTTCCTCTTGATACGCGCGGTTTGCATGGCCGGAGTGCATCTGGCCTTGCAAACCGACGCCTCGGAAATCCGGATTGGCCTGCAATACGCGCGCTCATGCCGGCCATTCTCGCAATCTGATGTTTTCATTGACGGGCAACCGGCCGATCCAATCGCGCCGCCGCCTGATGCCACCGATTACCATGCCACAGCGCTGCTGCCCGGCGGTGCGCTGCATACGGTGGAAATCTACCTGCCGCACTGCCGGGAAGTTTTTATTTCCCAACTAGCGATAACCAAAGGCGCTGTTATATCCACAATACCCCGCCCGCACACACGCTGGCTGGCTCTGGGCGACTCAATCACCCAGGGCATGTCCGCCACATCGCCTACCCTGACCTGGACCACGCGCGTCGCACGGCGGCTGGGATGGGACTTGCACAACCTTGGCGTGGGTGGCGCCGTCGCTCAGGCAGCGCTCGGCCGCCTGGCGCTGGATTTACCTTGGGATGTCGCCACAGTCGCTTTTGGCGTCAACGATTTCAACAATGATCGCCCATTGAATGAAGTGCAGACCGAAACACGCAAACTATTGGAAGGTCTTCTGCAACGGCCGCAAGCCGCGATTTATCTGTTGACCCCGGTGCCGTGGGTTGGACGCACTGAACCCAACAAGCTCAACCTCCACTTGGAAGATTACCGTCAGGCATTGCGACAGGCCGCCGCCGGTTTGCCGCAGGTGACAGTGATTGAAGGCACGGAACTGCTGGAGGACCGGGAAGACCTGTTCTACGACAAAGTCCACCCCAACAACGCCGGCATGGCGCAAATTGCCGAAAATATTACCGCCCATCTGCTGCGCGCCAACAAATCTTGAGCGTCTGGCCCGTTTGGGCCTAAAGACCTTTTTGCCGAATAGATTGAGTGATATGCTGTTACGCTCAACCAGGCAATAATTCAAGAATCAGGCTTTAAAATGCGGGAGCCACCGCCGATTTTTGGCAAACATTTCGTCGGTCATCTTCTTAATTTCGGCCAGTGAAAGCACTGCCGCAGTCAGCGGGTCATTGGCAATGGCGTGAAATACCGGCCGTTTATCGCCATTTAACGCGCCCTCCACTGCCATCATCTCATTGTTGGCGCTTAATGCTGTGAGTGAAAGCACCGATTTAGGCAGCGGCCCAACATGGATGGTTTGCAGACTACGGCGCACTGCTATGACCGGGACTTCCACACATGCGCCGTCCGGCAGATTAGGGATAATCCCGGTATTGGGAACGTTGCCGTTGAAGCGGAAGACTTCGCCTCCGGTCCAAGCGTTGATGATCCCGGAAGCGTATTCAAGGCCGCGTTTCAACATAGTCGGCGTCTTCGTCGCGTCGCGCCAATCGGGATTGTTAAGCCATTTTTTCAAATCTCGCCGCCATGTCCGGTTGCGGTTTTTGTATGAGTTGAGGATATAGGCATACGCGCCTGGGTTCCAATTAGTGCCGGAAGTGCAGTATTTCTCTATCAAGTCCGGGCGCTTGCGGAACCAAGGGTTATATTCGGAATGATGTCCGCTGGATTCGGTCGGATAATAGTCCAGCGCCAGAAACATTTCATTCCGCACATGTTCTTTATTATATATTTCACGATCCGTAGTTATTTTACGGCGGAGCGCCGGATATAAATCCTTGCCGTTGCTTTCAAGTTTAAGATACCACCCCATATGATTAATCCCGGCGCATTGATAATCAATGTCCTCCGGGCGTTTGCCGAGCCACCCGGCCAACATCATGGCCGTGCCCTGAACGCTGTGGCATAGTCCTGAAATATGCAGTTCCGGGTAACGCGTTTGCATGGCATGGCACAACATAGCCATGGGATTAGTGTAGTTAAGCACAATCGCGCCGGGGCACAAACGGCTGATATCCTTGCAGATATCAAGCATCGTCGGGATCGTGCGCAGTGCGCGGAAAATGCCACTGGGGCCGCGGGTGTCGCCCACGCAGATGTCCACGCCATATTTCTTGGGGATCAGTATATCATGCTGCCACACATCAGTGCCGCCACACAGAATGGTAATGATCACAGCATCGGCATCCGCCAAGGCCGCCCGCCGGTCAGTATAAGTTTTAATGCGCGCTTTGTATCCACCGACTTCGACAATTTTCATACAGCATTGCCGCGCCATTTCAAGCCGGTCCGCATTAATATCCATCAGCGCAACTTCGGAATCAGACAACGACGGATAGGACAAGAGATCTTTGACCACACTGCGAGTGAACCCGAAACTGCCCGCTCCGATAAACGCCACTTTTGCCGCCATGACCATTCCTCCTGTTGAGGGTTGTTTAATGCGCTTTCCAACCGTAGTTACGTTTAGGCAAAATATGTTTGCCTAACAAAATGTATGGTTTTAATATATTCCATGTTTCAAATTTGTCTATGACGATAAAGTGATATTGCTTGACTATTTGTGATATGAAAGAGGATCTGGACGCCAGTGATTGGCGGATAGGATTACGCAATCTCAACGTCTTGCCGGGATTTCCCCAGGGAATATCCGTGGCGGTTGAGACACAAACTAATGCCGCCTATCATTGGAGCGGCAAGACACGCCGGGACCGCAATCATTGCCTTTTCAAATACACGCTTTCCGGCGAAGGCGTTTTTCGTTGTAAATCCAGCGAATACAGAATGACCGCCGGCCACGGCTTTCTCTGCGAAACACGTGATCCCTCAGTCGCCTACTATTTCCCGGCGGGACAACGCACGCCATGGCGATTTTTGTATGTGTGTTTTATCGGCGACATGGCCTTCACAGCGGTTCAGGCAATTCTCGCCCGCTATCCGCCCGTGTTTCGATTGTCGCCTCGCGCCCCTGTCATCCGACGTCTCCTCAACATGGGCATGGAAATACGGCAACCCGAGCCGGATTTGTTTTCATCCTCATTTTGCGAAGAACAAGGCGCGCCGCCACGTCCTGTCGGAAAACGCGATATCACCCAAACCGAAAGCCTTTCGCTGTTTGCGCATTTGTTGGCATCGCTGCTTTCAGAACACGAGCAATCCGAAACCAAAGCCCCTGCTGTGCGTCTGACACAGCGCGCCATGAATCTGATGGATCAACATCTCTCCGACGGCATGAATGTTGCGGAACTGGCGCAGGCGCTTGACGTCAGCCGCGAACACTTGACCCGGGTCTTTCGCGCACAGACCGGACAATCTCCCCACGAATATTTGCTGCGCCAAAAACTTTCAGCGGCGGGCGAGATGATGCGTGCTTCAAATTGCTCTATCAAAGAAATATCCACCCGGCTCGGGTTTTATTCGGCGGCACATTTCAGCCGGGTGTTTCGGCAAGAGTTAGGTATGACCCCTACTGAATTCCGCGAAAAAGGCGGAACACCTTTATTGTAAAGCCAACCGATGGCAAGCATGGGACTTTCCCAAAAAAATCCGGACATTGACCAAAGAGGTCTGGGAGGGCGTGACATACCCCGTTGGGACTAATGCAGAAAAGCGCTTTTCATTTTCAGGCATATCCGTCTAAAACTCATGTCTTTTGTTATAAATTAAAACTTCAGATTATCGGGATCGCTTCCAAACTTGCCTACAACTGTAATTTTGTCCAAGACCGACATTTCCGCATTGGTCAACTCAAAATCAAAAACATCAAAATTTTCCTCTATCCGCGGCGGAGCAACCGATTTTGGCAACGGAATCAGGCCTTTTTGAATACAGTATCTGATATAAACCTGTGCAGCGGTCTTGCCGTGATTTTTCGCTGCCTGTAGAACTTCGTCAATATCCAAAGCTTCGGCTTTGGCAATTGGAGCCCATGCTTCAAGTATGATATTGTTTTCCTTGCAATACTTAACGGTCTCATCCTGAGTAAAACCTATATGAAATTCGATTTGGTTTACCATAGGTAAAAACTCAGCTTTGTCTGCAATAACATCAAGATGATGCGGCAAACAATTACATACCCCGATAGCACGGACACGCCCATCCTTGTATAGCTTTTCAAATGCGCTCCAAGTTTCGGGAAGAACTGTTTTCCAATCACCACGATGCTTATATGGAATCGGCCAGTGAATAAGATATAAATCCACAACTTCCCGTCCGAGGTTTTTTGCAGAGACGTCAAAAAACTTCAGCGCATTATCATATCCGTGATAATCGTTCCACAACTTCGTAGTAATTAAAATGTCATCAGGGCATACATTGCTGGCATCTATTCCCCTTTTCACACTGACTTCATTTGCATAAAAATACGCAGTATCTATTAACTTATAGCCGGTTTTTATAGCGTGCTTGACTCCATTTGCACATACAGGGCCGTCAGGACTTTTATATGTGCCGTAGCCTATCGGTGGCAACTCAAAACCATTATATAACTTGAAGTTTTGCATGTTTCTTCTCCTCCTGGGTATTTTGGATTCAATCATACAGTAGTGATTAATTTTTATCAACACCGCCATTAGTGGACTTCCCCAAAAAATTCTGTCATTCCATAAAGATCAGGCCGAGCGGGTTAAATTCGTGGTCTGGCGGCGCCCTGAAAGGGCATGACATACCCCCGTTGGGGGAACCCAGGGCGTTGCCCTAGGCTGGGTATGTAACGCCCCGTTGGGGCTAATGCACACGAACGACTAATCGTCAGAAAAAAGCAATCTGCGACAAACTTGCCAACTGTCGCAGTTTTAGGCGCCTGAAGAAATATTTGATTTAATCATTCAGCCTGCTATTATAGCAGCTGGCATCTGCACACTTAATGGTATTGGAAGGAAAAGTGAAAAAATCAAGCCTTATGCTGGACTGGAAAATCATCAATGGCACAATTATTGACGGCGATGGGCACCCGCCCCGCCGAGCTGACATCGGAATCGCTAATGACCGCATCACCGCTATCAGTGAAACAATAGACGCCCCAGCCACCCGGACATTTGACGCCGATGGACAATACGTCTGCCCGGGATTCATTGATGCCCACTCACATTCCGACGCATTTATCCTGATTGAACCGACCGCACCCAGCAAAATCTATCAGGGAGTCACTACCGAGATCACCGGCAATTGCGGCGGCTCGGCAGCGCCCATCAAACAATGGGAATATCTTTCACCTGATTGGTCTGCTATGACCTACCCGTTAGGCCGCTGGCAAACATTCGCTGAATATCTTAACCGCTTGGAACAATCACGTCTGGCCGTCAATATCGTCCCGCTGGTCGGCCACGGTAAACTGCGCCAGTGGGTCATAGGCAACGCCCCGCGCCCCGCCACCCCGGCGGAGATTCAAGAAATGTGCGCTTTACTGCGCGAGTGTTTACAGGCCGGCGCCGCCGGCATGAGTACCGGTTTGGTTTACGCGCCCGGCCGTTTCGCCGAAAACGACGAAGTGGAGGCCTTAGCGCAGACACTCGCCGCTCATGACGCCATTTATACCACACATATGCGCAGTGAAGGCGAACACTTGCTGGAGTCGCTGGACGAAAATATCGCGCTTGCCCGGCGCACCGGCGTGCGCATGCAAATTTCACACTTGAAAACCTCCGGGAAAAAGTACTGGCATCTGTTGGATGCGGCGTTGGATAAACTGCGCGCCGCACGTGCCGAAGGCTTGGAAATCGCCGCCGACCGCTATCCTTACATAGCCTCACACACGGATCTGGATATAATTTTGCCCGCTTGGGCGGTTGGCGGCGGACGCGAAGCTATCATGCAACGTCTGCAGACGCCCAGCGAGCGCCAGCGTATACTGGACGAGCTCCACGCCGAACGTCCCTCTTCCGATTGGGGACATATCATCGTCGCCGCCACTGCTAATCCCGACTTTCGTGGTCGGCCACTGCCGGAAATCGCCACAGTCATAGGCGCCGACCCGGTCGAGGCCGCCCTGCGTTTGATTGAAAACGACCGGCTGACAACGGGAGCATTCTTTACCGGCATGAGCGAGGAAAACATGTGGCGCATTCTGGCCGAACCATACGTCATGCTGGGCTCGGATGCATCCCTTCGCGCGCCCACAGGCCCGCTGGGCGAAAACCACTATCATCCACGCTCTTACGGCACATTTCCAAAATTCTTGAAAGCAGCGCTTGCCGGACGCACCGTGGCGCTACCGGAAGCCGTGCGCAAAATGACCTCGCTGCCAGCGCAACATTTCCGTCTGATGGGACGCGGGCGACTAGCGCCCGGATATCTAGCTGACATCACTGTTTTCGATCCAAAAGAGTTAGATGATCCAGCCGACTTTCACCATCCGCACCAATTTGCCCGTGGCATTCGACTGGTGATGGTGAACGGCGCCGTCACGCTCGATGCCAAAGGAATTACTAAAGAACGCCGCGGACAGATTTTGATCAGACACCGACAAAAGTGATGTTACATGCGGAGCCGGCGGCACGTGTATTGAAAAGAAGTGTTCCGGCTGTCCCCATTCTATACTTTCCGTTCCAATGGGCCAGATGGAAACGGCAAGGCAAAGCGGCGTGGGCATAATTAAATCTATATCTAACAGTTGATCAGATTCATTGTCCGACCAACGGAATCCTACGGTAGCGGGCGCGACGTCGTAAAAACCGGTCCCGGCCTTCGCGTTCAGTCATCATGGCCTCGTACTCATCGAAATTGCCTTCAAACCAGCGCACCTGCCCTTCGCCTTCAAAAACCAGCAGATGTGTACAGATACGGTTCAGGAAAAACCGATCGTGCGAAATCACCATTGCACAGGCTGGAAACGCCAACAGAGCCTCCTCCAGCACACGCAAGGTCGCCACGTCCAAGTCGTTGGTCGGCTCATCCAGTAAAAGCAGATTGCCGCCGGTTTTCAAAAGCTTTGCCAGATGCACACGATTACGCTCGCCTCCGGACAACGCCCCGACTTTCTTCTGTTGCTGTGCGCCCCGAAAATTGAATCGCGCCACGTAGGCACGGGAGTTTATTTGTTGACCGTCCAACTGCAGGACATCGCTACCGCCAGTAATTTCCTCAAAAATGGTGTTGTCGGCATCCAACGCGTCCCGGTGCTGGTCCACATATGAAAGCATGACTGACGAGCCCAACTTGATTTGCCCTGCATCCGGCTTTTCTTGCCCTATGATCATGCGGAAGAGCGTAGTCTTGCCGGCGCCGTTTGGGCCCACCACTCCAACCACAGCGCCGCGAGGCAACGAAAAAGAGCAGTTTTGCAGCAATGGCACTTCGCGATATCCTTTACAGACATCTTCAAACTCCAGCACACGCTCGCCTAATTTAGGGCCAGGAGGAATTTGAATCAGCAAATCGTCCTGCCGCGCCTGAAACTGCTGCCCGGCCAATTCTTCGTAGCGTTCAATCCGTGCGCGGTTATACTGTCGGCCGCCGGCGGCTTTCCTGATCCAGTCCAATTCGCGAGTCAGAATTTTTTGCCGCAAGCTTTCATGTTTCTCCTGTACCCGTAGTCGCTCCGCCTTTTGCTGCAACCAAGCTGAATAATTTCCCTCAAACGGCAAGCCGCGGCCGTTTTCCAACTCCAGAATCCACTTGGTGATCCGGTCGAGAAAATACCGGTCATGCGTAACGATAATGACCGTGCCGGGATACTCGCGCAACGCCTGTTCCAACCATTCCACCGTTTCGGCATCCAAATGGTTGGTCGGCTCGTCAAGCAACAGGATATCCGGCCGTTCCAGCAGCGCTTGACAGAGCGCCACTCGCCGACGTTCGCCACCGGACAAAGTAGAGACATCGGCATCGGGCGGCGGCAACAACAAAGCGTCGGAGGCGGCGTCAAGATGGCGATCCAACTCCCAGGCGTCTAATGCCTCAATCTGCTCCTGCAAATCCGCCATCTCATTCATTAGTTTTTCCTGCTCATCATCCGGCAGTGATTCACCCAGCTTTTCCGTTACCTCATCATAACGCTCCAATAGTTGCTTGACCGGCTTGACCGCCTCTTCCAGATTCCCACGCACATCCTTAGTCGTGTCCAAGCGCGGCTCTTGCGGCACTAATCGCACGCGCATCCCCTTAGCCAAGCGAGCCTCACCCACAAAGCCGTCATCCAGTCCCGCCATGATACGCAGCAACGTACTCTTGCCCGAGCCGTTTTCGCCGACAACACCGATTTTAGCGCCATAATAAAAAGCCAGATTGATATCTTCCAGCACCGGCCGCCCTTGAAACGCGCGTCCAACACCGGATAATGTCATTACAAACTGCGGCGGCATATATGCTCCTTCTTTTCAAGCCGGCTCGGCCGGCAATTTCAGCCATATCGCCCGCGGTACGACCTGCACATCAAAATCGGCAGCGGCGGGCAATTCCTCTCCATCGTATTGCGCCGACTCCGGCCTGGAGAGTCGAATTTTAAACCGGCGCCCCTGAATACCAGCGGCACAATGGCGGAGGCGGTCGGCCATTTCCAATATTTTACGGGGATTATTGCGAAACGACAACAGGTATTTTGTCAGGTAATCCGTATGGCCTGCAAACAGCGCCAGATCCAGCAATCCGTCATTGGCATAAGCATCCGGACTCAACACAAATTCGCCACCGTAAACACGTGTGTTATTGACCACCAGATTCAGCAGTGGGCCGCTATACCAAGGGAGACCGTCCACCTCAATTTCCGCCTGCAACGGATGATGGCGCGCCAATCGGACAAATGCGCACCAGGCGTAAAGCAGATTGCCTCGCACGACCCGCCGCAACAGCGGGATTTCTTCAAATTCTTCTTTATAGCGGTTATGTTCGCGCAACACTGTCGAATCCAAACCGATGGTCAAAGCATCCACCATATAAACATCGCCTACCCGCCCCAAATCCAGAGCGTAGTCAGCGCCGTAGCGTGCCGCCGCCACCGCCCGGCGGATATCGTTGGCAAAAAACGCCTCTCGCACCTTAATATTGAAGGATTTGGCAATATCATTGCCAGTGCCTAACGGAACAATCGCATAAGGCGGCAGTGGCGTTCGGCAACCGCTCTCCTTCAATTGCATCATGGCATTTATGATTGACGAATGGGTACCGTCACCGCCAATCCCCATGACTACGGAAAACCGGGCGGCGTCATCCTGGCGCAGGCGTTCCGCTACCTGCTGCCCTACCGATTTTTCACGCTTAGCCAACAAATGCCAAGTCATTCCGTATGCCTGCATAGTTTCGGCAATACCCGGCCATCGCCGCAGCGCCAGCCCGCCGCCGGCCGCCGGATTCAAAGCACAGAGCACATGTATTTTACTTCTATCCATATGCGAACTATGCTAACATGCCAAACAAGTAAAACCAAGCCTGCGGTGACCGGCGCCTGAAATCGCACCATGCATATTGGAAAACTTCTGGAATTATTAGCGCAACTACCATGGCCGGCATGGCTGGCCCTGGAATTCCTGCTGCATCTGGCGATTTTCCTGATGGTAGCCTTTCACTGCTTGAAAAGCCGCCGCGAGCCAACAGCTGCCATACTCTGGATGTTTCTGGCCTGGGCTTTCCCAATCATCGGCCCAATCTTGTTTATCATCTTCGGTGTCAATCGTACGGAACGCAAAGGATGGCACAAACACCTAGCGGATTCCAACCTGCGCGCCGCACGTCAGGCGCGCGAAGACGCCGCCTTGCCCATGGCATATTGGCAGGCCGTCCACCGATCATTGGCGCCAGAACTGACAGAACCTGTTGCGCGAAAATTGAATAACGTGGCCAATGCCATCCTGTACGATTACCCGTTGCTGGGCGGCAATGCCATCGAGACGCTGGTGGATGGAGACCAAGCCTATCCACAAATGCGCGCGGCGATTGAACGCGCCCAGCATCACATCCATTTTCAAACTTTCATCATCGGCAACGATGCCGTCGGGCGGGAATTTCTGGATCTTCTGGCTGAGCGTGCCGCTTCCGGCGTGGCCGTGCGCGTGTTGTACGACCGGTTCGGATCAACCAAAGCCGTCATGCACCGCTTGTTCCATAAATATCGCAATGTGCCCAACATGCAGATTGCCGCTTGGACGCAAGTCAATGCCTTCAAGCGCCAATTCTTTTTCAACCTGCGCAATCACCGCAAAATTATGGTCGTAGACGGACGGGAAGCCTTCACTGGCGGCATTAATCTGCACGAGGAAAACATTACGCGCAAAGACCGGGCAGCGATTCGCGATTATCACTTCCGGCTGTCCGGCCCGATTATCCAGGAACTACAATACTCGTTTGTGCGCGATTGGTACTTTATGACTGATGAAGACCCGGAACAACTGCTCCACGAAGATCATTTTCCGAATTTGGCCCCGGCCGGAAAATGCCTGATTCGATTGGTCAGCAGCGGCCCGACGCCGGAAGAATATGAAGCCGTCGCTAATATCTTTTTCGAATGCCTCTCCGTTGCGCGGCGTCAGGTTTTCGCCGTCACACCTTACTTTGTGCCGAACGATGCCATCCTGCACGCTTTCCGCTCGGCTGCCATGCGCGGTGTGGATGTACGCTTGCTAGTGCCGATGCGCAACAATCATTTTTACGCCGGGTTAGCCGGCAAGGCTTTTTATGAAGAATTATTGGCGTCCGGCGTCCGAATTTTCCGGCGCCACCCGCCATTCATGCACGCCAAGGCGCTGATTGTGGACGATCAGGCCGCCATGGTCGGCAGCGCCAATCTCGACATGCGCAGTTTGCGCCTGAATTACGAAACCAACCTGCTGGTGTTTGACGCCGGCTTTACCAACCAGCTCAAGCGCGTGATTCTGGAGGATTTAGCAGCCTCCGAAGAAATCAACCTGACCCGTTGGCGCGCCCGTTCGACCTCACAACGGCTGTTGGAAAACTTCTGCCATCTGCTGGCCCCGATTTTATAATGTTCACCGCAAATTTCTGCATATTATCTATGGAATACCAATATTTGTTTAATCATGCAAACCATTCTCTCCAATATCCCCCAAGAGCGAATCACAAAGATGGTGCCATGACAACATGATCGCATGTCGGCTGCTGCGTGTGATCGGCTGGGGGTCTTGTCCGGCCTGCACTAGCTGCCCTGCCCGCGCAGTGTTCCCATCGGATCCAACAATCAGCCAAAGGACGGTGAACAAGGGCGCCAAGGCAATCTTGATTCGCGTGCCAAGTTGAGTCATATGAAGCGCCGAGATAAACAGGATGCTGAGAAGGTAGATCATCCCGGCGAATAGAAAGATATTTCGAAAGTCGTTGGGTGACACATGAGCGTCATAGCCAAAATTTGCTGTCCCACCGATCAGGAACGCAAGAATATGGAACTTCAGAAGCCACAATGAGCGTATGACTATCCGCCAAAAACTGCGGTTGTCTGTATCTCTAAGAGACAATACCAAGTACCACGCTGATGTGAACCCAAAAACGACATACAATGCGACAGTCCCAGCAAACAGGCAGCCGCCACCCAAGTCTGTATTGCCTTGCAGGAAGATGTGCCGTTCAAGATGCCCGTGTATTTCCGGAGGTTCATAGATAAAGATGCCGACTGCGATGGCGACGACCAGTCCCTGTGGAATGATCATGAGGGGGCCAGTCAGCAATTTGCCAACTCCTTGACGAGACATCTGTGTACCCAACCACATACAAAGCGGATATAAGAGCAGTGCGACAGTGGCAGTTGCTGCAACTAGCAACCAATGCCAAGAGATTGACTGTGTTCCATCGAGCGAGTATGTGAGCGTTGGCGAGGGCATGAAATTCAGCCCGACTAGCATAACGGCAAAATAGAGCAGGACGCCCTTGACATTAGGCTTGAAGCATTCGGCTTTCATACCTTCGCTGATCTCCAGCGGCTTTTTTTAAGAACTGGATCATTAAGAATCGGTTCAGAACTATAGACGCATTGTATCATCCTTTCAGCCTTGGGCAGGGAAACAATGGTCCAAGTGATCTGTCTAGTCTGC
This sequence comes from Kiritimatiellia bacterium, assembly GCA_050944835.1. Taxonomy (GTDB): domain Bacteria; phylum Verrucomicrobiota; class Kiritimatiellia; order JAAZAB01; family JAAZAB01; genus JAXGPF01. Next base: position 7,145 of record JBMNRV010000001.1, on the reverse strand, counting down.
GTGTCCAGAATTTCGGCGTAGAAGTAGTCTAGACGCGAAACGGGCGAAATTTGAAGAATGAAGCGGTGGTCCATCTCGATCCCCATGAAGGAGTCTGTGCTCCAGATGTTATTCAGAACAAACAAGGCTTTGCTGAGCGTGGCATCCACCGGTTCAGCCGCCATGACGTCTTGTAGCATTCCGCAATCGGTGTAGTAAATTTTCCTTTTCATCTACCGAACCAGTACAGCGTTACGGTTGAGGAGTTACGGAAGTTGCACCGCCCTCGACGCAGTTTTCGTAGTCATCTCATCTTCAATAAAGCATATGATATTCTTGTAATCATTATTACCACTGTTGTCAAGAATCCACTGTCAAGTCCCCATCCCTTGATTGCCAATTATCATGTTTTATGCTTGCATGCGGGTGGCCTTTATGCATTTTAATGCACTCATAAACCCTGCTCACAACCTGCTATGGAAAAAGGAATATAGGTTGAATGCCGTTGTCTTCTTTAAGGGAACTTGATGAAACACACGCCCAACAACCCGCAATTCCGTCCGCCGGCGGAAGCCGATAGCCTGATCCTGCAGGTGGACGAGGGCTGCCCTTACAACGCTTGCGACTTCTGCGGCATGTACCGCGGGATGCGCTACCGGCAACGGCCTTTGCCGGAAATTGAGGCAATGATCACCGCTGAAGCCCGCGACTGGCCGGACGCCCACCGGGTATTCCTGGCCGATGGCGATGCCTTGCGCCGGGATTTCGGCAGTTTTTCGGCTATCCTGCGCTGTTTGGCCGCACACCTGCCAGCTTTGGCACGGGTCAACACCTATGCCACCGGCAGCGCCATTGACACTAAAACCGATGCCGAACTCTCGGCTTTGCGCACGCTGAAATTGCACACACTCTATTTGGGACTGGAAAGCGGTGATGAGGAAATTCTCAAGCAAATGCACAAGGGCGAAACAGCCGCTTTAATGATCCGCGCCGGACAACGCGCCGCCCAAGCCGGCCTGCGTATCTCGGTCATGGTACTCTTGGGACTGGGTGGGCCTGCAGGCTCCAAGCGGCATGCCCAACTATCCGCCCAGGCGCTCAATGCCATGCAACCTAGATTACTGTCTTTTTTAAGGATCATACCCGTGCCTGGCACTCCCCTGTGGCAGCGCGCCCAAGACGGATCTTTCGGGCTCTTAAGTGAATATGATTGTGTGGCCGAGTTACGGGAGATGGTGGCCGACTTGGAATTAACCCACACCGTCCTGCGCGCCAATCACACTTCGAACGTCGTCCCATTGGAAGCCCGGCTGCCAAAGGATAAGCCTCGCCTGCTGGCAGAACTAGATGTCCTGCTGCACAGCGGACAATTGCGCCGCGATTCACCCGGGCTACTGCCGATGTTTTTATAAACAAATTGCTTACAACAGTATTCCATATAAAATAAAAAACCGGAACTGAATCACAATGCAGCTTGATGAACAAATTGAATTGGAAATAACCGATCTGGCATATGGCGGACGGGGTGTGGCCCGCCATGACGGACGGGTGGTTTTTGTGCCGGATACAGCCGTTGGCGAACGGGTACAGGCGCGGATTGTCAAATTACACGCCAAATTCGCCGAGGCGGAATTGATGGAAATCCTGCAAGCCTCACCAGCGCGAGTATCGCCCGCCTGCCCTTTAGCCGGCATCTGCCCCGGCTGCTGCTACCAACACCTGAACTATGACGAGGAGTTGCGCGCCAAGGAGATGCAACTCAAATCGTTGATGCAGCGCATAGCGCATCTGGATCAGTTTAAGCTTCTTCCGTCGCAACCGGCGCCGCAACCTCTGGGATACCGCAATAAAATCGTATTGCATACCGCGCCCGGCAAGCTAGGCTACTTCGCACACGACAACCAAACCATCCTGGATGTACCAGCTTGTCCGCTGGCCGACCCGCGCATCAACGCCAGACTGTCGGAATTACGCACGGATGGCATTTCGTACCAGGACAATGAACAACGAACCCTCACCATCCGCTGTACTGACAAGGATGGCGCTCAAGACTGGTTCGGCACACCTGATCCACACGCGCCCTGGCTGCGCGAAGATACAGTTCTCGGGGAACTCCGCGTGCCTCGCGGCAGCTTCTTCCAAGTCAATCCCGCCGTCGCCAACCTGCTGACCACGGCGGTACAAGCCAAGATTAAAGCCTGGCAGCCGGCAATCTTCTGGGATGTTTATTGCGGCGTTGGCCTGTTTGCATTAGCCGCAGCGGCAGTCGGTGTAGCGGAAGTAGCGGGAGTGGATAATGACGGCGTTGCTATCCGTGCGGCCCGGCATAATGCGCGCAATCTCTCCAGTAAGGCGCAGGCCACCAGGGCGCAGGCCACCAGGGCGCAGGCCGCCAGGGCGCAGGCCGCCAGGACGCAGGCCGCCAAGGCGCATTTCGAAAGGCTGGATGCCGCCGCTGGCTTGCGCCGGCTGGCGCAGGCCCACCTAAGCGCCGATCCACTGATTATGCTCGACCCGCCGCGAACCGGCTTGGAACGCAATGTCATTGCCACGTTGAAGGAGTTGCGGCCTTCCAGAGTGATTTACAGCTCCTGTGCCGCTGACACATTGGCGCGTGATCTGGCGCAACTAATCCCCTCCGGCTACCAATTGGAGTCGCTGCAAATCTTCGATATGTTCCCCCGCACCATGCATTTCGAATGTCTGGCCTGCCTGGTGCGGGAGTAAGCCGTTAGCATGTTCCGCAACACTTATGAGAATAATTGAATATTTTATGACTTGTTAATACTGTCATTCCATAACACCCCTTGGCTTCCCGGCCCGGCGTGCGTCCATCCACCCCGGTAACGGCCTGCAAATTGTCAAACTCCGGAGCGCCCGCTCTTTCCACTCCGAGCAATTGAACCTGCACCACGGCATCTTTGAAAGGTTTACCGTCACGATCCAGCACCTGGACAATGACATGGCGCTTAGAAATAAAAAAGGCGCTGGATGCGCCGGAATAGGCGCTTTTGTCATAAGCATCAATTTCACAATCTATCGCCACCAGTCGGCCGTTATGATTCAATGACCAGTTCCGGCGGTTGCCGGAAAAGACGCAATCATACAAAACGCCATCGCGGGCAACAGGGACCGCCGTACCGCAATCAATGGAGGACACCGCGTTTACCTTGTCTTGATAGGAGCCGTTAATCGCTACACCGTATTTTTCAAACCGGCAATTTTGGAACAGGCCTCTGGTAAGACACCGCTCTCACTCCCCGCGAACATTCCGCACTGTAGCATTAATCATTTCCAGGCGATCCAGTCCACCCATATTGACGGTCTCAAGCGGATCATCCCCAACCGGAGCGATCGTGCTGTTGTAAACCAGCAACTGTCCGCCGATATTTTTCGAAGAAGCGCCGGAAAAACCGCCGATTGTCAGCCGGGCCGGGCCGCGCGGATGTTTGGCGAGCATCAAGGCGGCGCGAACCTTGGGCTCATCGCGCACTCCCAATGTCAACTGGTTGACCAGGCCGGCTTGGCGCACCATCCATGTATGGGTTGGCAGGCTCGGATGCAGCTCCCGGTTCTCGCCCGGAAGCCAGTTGGGATAGACACGTACCGAGCCCTGGACAATCAATGTCTCGTTGGTATGCTCCGGATCACCGTTTTGGAAATAAGCGCTGCCGCCGGCAATTGCGGCCCGATATTCCAATAGATATTACCGAACGTTCGAGCGATGAACAGGCATTTTCCCCGTGATAAGGCTGGTTGGTGGACAACCCTACCGGCGCATCGGGCGTCCCGATCCGCTGCCGCCAGCCGGTAGCCCTGCAGGCGGGTATGTAATAATCCGGCCAACCAGAAATAGTTTCATCTTCGAAACTGGGATTAGGCAGGATGTTTTTTATACCGACCCGGCCTTCGTTACTGTAACCCGGCTCTATCGTTCCGGCATCGCCAAGCGCCTTGATTTGCGTTTCTATGCGCACAGCGCCGTCCGCGTCAATTTTATCGAATACGTAGGAGCGCACGCCGCGGCCGGGCAAAGTATCCGTAATAATTAGCGTTAATTCATCCTGGTGATTTTATCCAAACCGTCAGATCACCGTCCGACATGGCACATTTGCACTTTCACCACGCTTTTTCGCATGCTCGCGCTGCCAGTGTTTTTCCTCAGCATTCAACGTTGCAAATGGCACAGACCATGCCACCCGACCGCGCCGGAAATCCAACGGACGGCGGATAACCAGCGTGCCGTCGCGCGCATCCTTAGCCACGAAAATGCCGCTATAATCCACCGGCTTCCAGCCGGCCGGCGCGGCAATATAAACGTTGCCACGCGAACCTTTCGACCGGACGGCTACACCGCGCAAAACCTGTTGGCGCTTGTCCCACTCCACATCACGCAAATCCAACTGGCCTTGCCGGACATGCATGTCAGTGCTTAACACCGCCGGATGCGCGCTCACCGGCATCAACCGCAATAGCCGACAGGATTTCGCCGGTACTTCCACACTGAATTTTTCTTTGACGCAGCCGCAATATCGCACATTCCAGAAGTCCCAGACCCGATATTCCCGGTCACTGGGCAGACGCAATGACTTCATGGTGATGTCAGTAACTGCCGCCCGTTCATCCAGATTGAACACCGCCACCACCGACCAAGCGCCCCAAGCAGTTTGCACCGGCGCCACCAAGACGCGCGCATAATCTTCCGGATAGACCCGCTGGAACAAATCCGCCGGGAAGGGCCAATCCGACGGACGCGGCAACACTTTTTTGATCATCTCCAGCCGCTCCGGCGAAATACGGTCCAATTGATCGCCGAGCATGATCGGGCTACCGGTCATACCGAAGAGTGTAGTGGAAAACTCCGCCTCATTGCGCGGGATGGGGAAATCCACGGTAAGCATGTTCTGCCCATTCAAGAACAACTTGCGGTGGGTGAAGAAATACGCCGCCGTATTCTGGAGGCAATTATCCTGCGGCGATCCAGCCGAACCATAAGAACCATTGATCACATACTTGCCGGGATATGACGGAAACCGAGGCTGCAAACCACGGCCTTCACCATAATCCAGACCGATACGCATAGTATCCACTGTGCCGGTAGTCAACGCCAGCGTCGAGCCGGACGCCGTCAGAAGATGCGTGTCAGCGCGCGCCGCCCGGCGTGCCGTCAACATGCCCCGGCGAGGAATGCCAGGCCCGCGAATCATGCTCTGGTCATGGTAATCCACATGCTTGAACTCGTCCTTGACTGGGCCGTTATCAAGGAAGTCGAGCATATAATAGCGAATCCCCCACTTGCGGTAGGCCGTATAAATTTTCTTCAGATATTGCAGACTGCGCGGATGGCTGCAATCGAGCACATAATTTAGCGGCTCTGCTCCATCCTTTGCCTTGTATGCCCAAAGCCAGCGGCCGCCTGGAATGGGCTTCCCGGTTTGGTGATCGCGGTAAAGGTTATCGTAGTTTTCCTCAAACGCCGACTTGGCGGCTTCGTTAATATAAAACAGCCCTGTCCAGAGTCCCGGACGGATGCCGGCACGAATGATTTTATTCAACGTTTTGTGGAACCCGTTCGGAAAATTCTCCGCGTTAGGTTCCAGCCAGTTGCCGGGCAGGCCGTCCTTCAGATTTCTGATGCTGATCCAGAGATAATCCACACCAAATCCAGCCAGCCGCTCGCGGATGGCACGCACGTTTTTATCAATATGAACCTCCGGAATTTCCGTGCTCGGATCTACCCATGCCCCGCCAATCCAACCCACCGGAGGCGGTTTGCTCCAGATACGCGGCTGGTATTGCCGGGCCACGGCATCGGCCCAACGCGTCAGTACGGCGTAAGGGTCATCCGCTAACTCCACGCTCAACGTCTCAGACGGCGCCGCGGCGCCGGGCGGCAGGGAAAAATCCTGAAACTGGCAGCCGGCAATACAATCAATGGTTTTTTTACGGGCATCGAACCGGCATTGACACGGCGTACGCATCCGGTCATAACTCGTGAACCCGGCAAAAAATGTGTTTTGCGTGGTCGGATTATAAATATGTTGGAGATAAAATGTTTTGTGATTGCCGCCATCGGTGGCGATTCGCTTGACCCGCTGCGTTACCAATCCGCCATTGAACGCGAAAATTCTTTGCTGTTCCGGATGCGGCCCCAGCCGTAACACCCCACCGGCGGCGCTCTCAACCAGCATCAGATCGCAATCTCCAAGAGTCAGCGCAGACGCGGAATCGTTATGAATCTCCGAACTGATGCGGACATACACCCCTTGTTCCGGAACATCAAAACACAACCGCCAAGTAAAGCCTGGCCGGCGATAGACGGCAGTAACCTCCAGACGCCAACATCGGCCATGGGCTTCCTTGATCATACCCCGCGTGACAGCTTCCAACTCATCCGCGTCTGACAGCGCATAAGCACGTCCGTTCACCTGTAGCCGGCAGCCGGCATTTTGCATAACAGCGGCCTGCTTCCCGCCTGACGCCAGCGACCAAGTTCCCTTACGCACATCAAATCTGAACCCGCCATTGATAATAATTTTTTTATTTTGGCTCATAACAACTCCATCTTCTGACAAGGTTGAAATATCGGCTAATCAAAAGAAGATTTGAACCGCCAAGACGCCAAGCATCGCGGAGTGGAAGGGACAGCAGGGACGGAAGGGACGGCAGGGAGTGCGGCTCGCACCGCCAGTGTGGCTCGCACCGCCAGTGTGCCCCCCCTTCCGCCATCTGCGTCCATCTGCGGTTTACTTTCTCCTATCACTTTGTGCCTTCTTGTGCCTCTTTGTGGCTAATCTCTTCCACCTCCTTGGCGTTCTTGGCGGTTCAATTCCATCCGTGTGCATCAGTGGCTCTTCCCCTCGCTTGTCAGCGGATCACCGCAAATTAAAAATCATTCCCTGCGGCACATGTTCATAGCAGCCCATGTCAACCAGACCGCTGAACCGGTCTATCCGCCTTCTGCCGGCAAGGTCGGGAACATCCAACATCCAATCGAGCTGATTGGCGCCGGTATTGACGCAGGGCGAGCCAGAGCGCAAATTGAAATTCCAGGCGCCGGCATCCATGTCAGGTGTAAATGCGACAAATTGCGGATCATCCACCGTATTGTTGACGCCATAGGCGTCCATGGAAGGGGCAACGCATGAATTGTTGCAAATCAAGTT